>NZ_JBITYA010000005.1:0-450093 GCF_044544985.1 Streptomyces sp. NPDC053427
AACACCGCAGACTCATCCAACAACTGCGCACCCATACCCACCCACTGCGACCCCTGCCCCGGAAACACGAACACCGTCTTCCCACCGACATCGGCAACACCGCGCGCGACCACGGGCGACGGTCCGTCGGTCGCGAGGGCGCGCAGCGCCTCCAGTGGGTCGGCGTCGGCCGGGGGGACGATCACGGCGCGGTGCTCGAAGAGGGCGCGCGAGGAGACGAGGGAGAAGCCGAGGTCGAGCGGCCGGGTGGCGGCGCCGACGGTCTCGGTGTGGGTGATCAGACGCTCGGCCTGGCCACGCAGTGCGGCGGCGTTCCGGGCGGTGACGACCAGGGGCACGATGCCGCCCTCGACGGGCACCGGCGCGGCGGCCGGCCGGCCATCGGCGGAGGGGTCGGCGGGCGGCGCCTGCTCCAGGAGGACATGGGCGTTGGTGCCGCTGATGCCGAAGGAGGAGACGGCGGCCCGGCGCGGCCGGCCGGTCTCCGGCCAGGGGGTCGGGTCGGTGAGGAGGCGGACGGTTCCGGACGACCAGTCGACGTGCGAGGAGGGTTCCTCGGCGTGCAGGGTGCGGGGCAGCAGGCCGTGCTGGAGCGCCATGACCATCTTGATGACGCTCGCGACGCCCGCGGCGGACTGGGTGTGGCCGATGTTGGACTTCACCGAGCCGAGCAGCAGCGCCTGCTCGGGGTCGCGGCCGCGGCCGTACGTGGCCATCAGGGCCTGGGCCTCGATCGGGTCGCCGAGCGGCGTGCCGGTGCCGTGCGCCTCCAAGGCGTCGATGTCGCCGGGTTCGAGGCGGGCGTTGGCGAGGGCCTGGCGGATGACGCGCTGCTGGGACGGGCCGTTGGGGGCCGTCAGGCCGTTGGAGGCGCCGTCCTGGTTGATGGCGGAGCCGCGCAGGACCGCGAGGACGGGGTGCCCGTTGCGCCGGGCGTCGGAAAGGCGCTCGACGAGGACGATGCCGACGCCCTCGGCGAGGGTCATGCCGTCGGCGTCGTCGGAGAACGCCTTGCAGCGGCCGTCCTGGGCGAGGGCGCGCTGCCGGCTGAACGCGACGAACGGGTTGGGCGTCGTCATGATCGTGGCGCCGCCCGCGACGGCGAGGGTGCTCTCGCCGTTGCGCAGGGACTGGCAGGCCAGGTGCAGCGCCACCAGCGAGGACGAGCAGGCGGTGTCGACGGTGACGGCGGGTCCTTCGAGGCCGAGGGTGTAGGAGAGGCGGCCGGACAGGACGCTGGGGCTGCTGCCGGTGACCATGTGGCCCTCGGCGCCGTCGCCCGCGCCGAGGCCGTACTCCTGGTAGCTGGAGCCGATGAAGGTGCCGGTCAGGCTGCCTCGGACGGTGTCCGGGCGGATCCCGGCCCGCTCGAAGGACTCCCAGGTGGTCTCCAGGAGGAGTCGCTGCTGCGGATCCATGACCAGCGCCTCGCGGGGCGAGATGCCGAAGAACGTCGGGTCGAACTCGTCCGCCTCGTGCAGGAATCCGCCCTGCGTGGAGTACGTGGTGCCGGGCCGGTCGGGGTCGGGGTCGTAGAGGCCGGCGGTGTTCCATCCGCGATTGACGGGGAATTCGCTGATCGCGTCGGTGCCGGCGGCGACCAGGTCCCACAGCTGCTCGGGGGAGCCGACGCCGCCGGGGAAGCGGCAGCTCATGCCGATGATGGCGAGGGGCTCGTCGTCGGCGGCGCCGGTCGCGACGGGGCCCGCGACCTCCAGGACGGCTCCGAGGATCTCGGCCCGCAGGTAGTGGGCGAGTTCCAGCGGGGTCGGATAGTCGAACACCATGGTGCTCGGCAGGCCCAGTCCGGTGCTGGAGCCGAGGCGTTTGCGCAGCTCGACGGCGGTCAGCGAGTCGAAGCCGAGGTCGCGGAAGGCGCGGTTCTCGGGGACCGCGTCGGCGGAGCTGTGGCCGAGGACCGTGGCGGCCTCGGTGCGGACGAGGTCGGTGAGCAGGCGGAGCTGCTCGGGTTCGGGCAGGGACCGGACGCGGGTGACGGTCTCGGAGGCGTCGGCACCGTCCCGGTCGCGGGCTTCGGCGGCGGCGAGCGCGCGGACCTCGGGCAGGCCGGAGAGGAGGGCGCTGGGCCGCGCCGAGGTGAACAGCGGCGCGTAGCGCGCCCAGTCGACGTCGGCGACGGTGACCGTGACGTCTTGGTGGACGACGGCACGGCGCAGTTCGGTCATGGCGGGGCCCGGGTCGAGCAGGCCGAGGCCCTGGCGGCGCAGGGTGTCCGAGACGCTCGCGTCGGCGGCCATGCCGGCCTCGGCCCACGGGCCCCAGGCGACGGAGGTCGCGGTGAGGCCGCGGGCGCGGCGGGCCAGGGCGAGCGCATCGAGGTAGGCGTTGGCGGCGCCGTAGGCGCTCTGGTTGCCGCTGCCCCAGACGCCGGCGAGGGAGCCGAACAGGACGAACAGGTCCAGTTCGCGGTCGCCGAGCAGTTCGTCGAGGTGGGCGGCACCGGCGAGCTTCGCGGAGGTGACGGCCGCAAAGTCGGCGGCGCTCAGGCCGTCGAGCGGTCCGTAGTGGCCGACGCCCGCGGTGTGGACGACGCCGGTCAGCGGGAGGTCGGCCGGCAGGTCCGCGAGGACCGCGGCCAGTGCGTCGCGGTCGGCGACGTCGCAGGCCACGACGGAGACGGTCGGCCCGGCCTCGGCCAGCTCGGCGCGGAGGGCGTCGGCGCCGGGTGCGTCGGGCCCGCGGCGGCTGGTGAGGACGAGATGCTGGGCGCCGGAGCGGGCGAGCCAGCGGGCCACTTCGGCGCCCAGGCCGCCGGTGCCGCCGGTGATGAGGACGGTGCCGCTGAGGGTGAACTCGTCGGTTGCGGGCAGCGCGTCGACGGTCCGGCGAGCGAGCCTGCGTCCGAAGACACCTGTGGCCCGCAGCGCCACCTGATCCTCGCCGTCGGGCACGTCCTTGACCGCGAGGACCTCGGCGAGGCGCTGTCCCGTCTGCTGGTCGACGTGGTCCGGCAGGTCGACCAGACCGCCCCACATCCGCGGGAACTCCAGGGCGACACCGCGTCCGAGGCCCCAGGCGGTGGCCTGGACGGGGTGGGTGACCGGGTCGTCGGGGCCGGTGGAGACGGCGCCGCGGGTCGCGGTCCACAGGCGGCCGCGGGCCCCGGTGTCGGCGAGCGCCTGGACGAGGGCGAGGGTCAGTGCGAGGCCCTGGGTGAGGGGCGCGCAGCCGTCCGCGGGCCGCTCGTCGAGCGGCAGGACCGACAGGATGTGCGGAGCGGTGTCGGCGTCGTCGGCCCCCGCCAGGCGCTCGGCGAGAACGGCGCGGTCGGTGCAGTCGGCGTCGAGGACGAGGCGGCGCACCCGGGCGCCGTGCGAGCCGAGGGCGCCGGCGAGACCGTCGAGGAGGGTGGTCTCGTCGGCGGCGGTGGCGTCGGAGGAGACCAGCAGCCAGGTGCCGCCGAGGACGGGCGCGGCGGGCTTGCGCAGCCGCGCCCACTCGATGCGGTAGCGGAGTGTGTCGAGCAGGGTCTTCTCCTGCTTGCCGCGCCGCCACGAGGTGAGGGCGGGCAGCAGGGAGTCGAGCGGTGTGAGGTCCGATTCCCCGAGGCCGAGGAGGGTGGCGATCTCGCCCGCGTCGCCGCGCTCCACGGCGGCCCACAGCTCCTGGTCTGCCGGGTCGACGGCGGTCGCGCCGCCGGTCAGGGGCGGCAGCTGCGGCCAGTAGAACGCGTGCTGGAAGGCGTAGGTCGGCAGGTCGACGCGGCGGGCGCCGGTGCCGGCGAAGTAGCCCTGCCAGTCGGCGTCCACGCCGTTCACGAGGAGGCGGGCGAGGGCGGTGGTGGCGGCGACGTCCTCGGAGCGGCCGGCGCGCAGCAGCGGCACGAGTTCGGCGGCGTCGTCGTCGCCGAGCGTGTCCTGCGCCATGGCGGTGAGCGGGCCGTCGGGGCCGAGTTCGAGGAAGGTGGTGGCGCCGGCGTCGCGCAGGGTACGGACGCAGTCGGCGAAGCGGACGGCCTCGCGGACGTGGCGGACCCAGTAGTCGGCGGTGCACACCTGCTCGTCGGCGGCGCGCTCGCCGGTCAGGTCGGAGACGAGCTGGATGCGCGGAGCCGCGTAGCCGATTCCTTCGGCGACGGTCCGGAACGCGTCGAGCATGCCGTCCATGTGGGGCGAGTGGAAGGCATGGCTCACCCGCAGGCGCTTGGTCTTGCGCCCGCGCTCGGCGAACGCGTCGGCGATCTCCTGGGCGGCGTTCTCGTCACCGGAGACGACGACGGAGTCGGGCCCATTGACCGCGGCGAGCGAAACGCGCTCGCCGAGCAGCGGCGTCACCTCGTCCTCGGTGGCCTGTACGGCGATCATGGCGCCGTCGGCCGGGAGTTCCTGCATGAGGGTGGCGCGGGCGACGACGAGCCGGCAGGCGTCCTCCAAGGAGAACACGCCCGCGACATGCGCGGCCGCGATCTCACCGATCGAGTGCCCGGCGACGAAGTCGGCGCGTACGCCCCAGCTCTCGACGAGCCGGTAGAGGGCGACTTCGATGGCGAACAGCGCGGGCTGGGTCCAGCCGGTCTCGTCGAGCCGGGCCGCGTCGTCGGTGCCCTCGGGAGCGAACATCACCTCGCGCAGCGGCCGGTCGAGCAGCGGGTCCAGGACGGCACAGACGGCGTCGAGCGCCGCGGCGAACTGCGGTTGCGTCTCGTACAGTTCACGCCCCATGGCGGCGCGCTGGCTGCCCTGGCCGCTGAAGAGGACGGCGATCCGGGCGCGTCCCGCGGCCTCCCCCTCGACGACGGCGGCGTCCGACCGCCCGGCGGCGAGCGCCCCGAGGGAGGCGAGCAGGCCGTCACGGTCCTGCGCCACCACCGCAGCGCGCCGGTCGAACCGCGAGCGGGTGGTGACCAGGGAGTGGGCGACGTCGACGAGTTCGGCCTCGGGACGTGCCTGGAGGTGGCCGAGCAGGCGCGCCGCCTGACCGCGTACGGCGTCACGGCTGCGTCCGGAAAGCAGCACCGGCACGACTCCGGGGGTGCGCCGCGGCGCGGTGGGCGCCGGGGTCCCGGCGCGCGGTGCCTGCTCGATGACGGCGTGCACGTTGGTGCCGCTGATGCCGAAGGAGGAGACGGCGGCGCGGCGCGGCCGGCCGGTGTCGGGCCAGGCCGTCTGCTCGGTGAGAAGTTCGACGGCCCCCGCAGACCAGTCCACATGCGAGGAGGGCTCGGTGACATGCAGCGTCCGCGGCAACACCCCGTGCCGCATCGCCATCACCATCTTGATGACACCCGCCACACCCGCGGCGGCCTGCGTGTGGCCGATATTGGACTTCACCGAGCCGAGCAGCAACGGCCGGTCCCCGTCGCGGTCCTGCCCGTAGGTGGCGATGAGGGCCTGCGCCTCGATGGGGTCGCCCAGCGTCGTCCCCGTACCGTGCGCCTCCACCACATCGACATCACCGGTCGACAGACCACCACTCGCCAGAGCCTGACGGATGACCCGCTGCTGGGAGGGGCCGTTGGGGGCGGTGAGCCCGTTGGACGCACCGTCCTGATTGACGGCCGAACCACGCACGACGGCCAGGATCTCGTGACCGTTACGGACCGCATCGGACTGCCGCTCCAGCACCAGCACCCCGACACCCTCCGACCAGCCCACCCCATCAGCCGCATCCGAGAACGCCTTGCACCGACCATCGGGCGACAGACCCCGCTGCCGCGCAAAATCCACAAACACCGACGGCGTCGACATCACCGTCGCACCACCGGCCAACGCCAGCGAACACTCCCCCGAACGCAACGCCTGCAACGCCCAATGCATCGCCACCAACGACGACGAACACGCCGTATCCACCGTCACTGCAGGACCCTCAAGCCCCAACGCATACGACACCCGACCCGACGCCAGACTCGGCGAACTCCCACTCCCCTGAAAACCCTCGAACTCCGGACGCGCAAGCACAGCCGAGTAATCGCTGTACATCACCCCCGCAAACACACCCGTCGCACTACCCCGCAACCCCACAGGGTCAATACCGGCCCGCTCCACCGCCTCCCACGACGCCTCCAGCAACAACCGCTGCTGCGCATCCGTCGCCAACGCCTCCCGCGGACTCATCCCGAAGAACCCCGGATCGAACTCCCCCGCCTCATGCAGGAACCCACCCGACCGCGTATAGGCGGTTCCTGGATGGTCCGGGTCCGGGTGGTACAACGACTCGACATCCCAGCCGCGATTGGTCGGGAACCCCGAGACCGCGTCGCTGCCCTCCGTGACCAGCCGCCACAAATCGTCCGGCGACGCGACACCACCCGGATACCGGCACGCCATGCCCACGATCACGATCGGATCGTCGGCGACCGCAGCCGTACGGCGCACTGCGGGGACATCGGCGTCGGTGCCGAGTAGCTCACCGAGGATGTAGGTGGCGAGGTGCCGCACGGTCGGGTAGTCGAAGACGAGCGTCGCGGGCAGCCGCAGGCCGGTGACGGTGTTGAGGCGGTTGCGCAGTTCCACGGCCGTCAGGGAGTCGAAGCCCAGCTCGCGGAAGGCACGTCCGGCGTCGATGTCACTGCCGGTGGCGTGGCCGAGGACCAGGGCGACCTGGCCGCGGACGAGATCGAGGACGAGGTCGTCACGGCCCTCCTCGTCGAGGCGGGCGAGACGCTGGGCGAGGCCGTCGGCCGCTGCGGACGCGGCGACGGCGGCGCGGCGCGAGCGGGTGCGGATCAGGGACCGCAGCAGCGGCGGTACCTCACCCTGCGCACGCAGGGCCGGCAGATCGAGACGGACGGGCGCCAGGGTCGCATCGCCGGTGGCAAGGGCGGCATCGAACAGGGCGAGGCCCTGCTCCACGGCGAGCGCGGGTATCCCGGCACGGGCCATGCGTCGCATGTCATCGTCGGAAACACCGCCGGTCATCCCGCCGGTCTGCTCCCAGGGGCCCCAGGCCAGCGAGAGAGCGGGCAGGCCCTCGGTGCGGCGACGCTCCATCAGAGCGTCGAGGAAGGCATTGCCCGACGCGTAGTTGGCCTGCCCGGGGCTGCCGAAGACACCGGCGAGGGAGGAGAAGACGATGAATGCGTCCAGGTCGAGCTCGCGTGTGAGGTCGTGCAGATGCCACGCCGCGTCCACCTTCGGCCGCAGCACCGCAGCCAACCGCTCCAGCGTCAACGACCCCACCATGCCGTCATCCACCACACCCGCGGCATGCACCACAGCCGACACCACATGCTGATCCAGCAACTCCCGCACCGCAGCACGGTCACTCACATCACAGGCCACCACCACGACCCGCGCACCCAACTCGCCCAATTCCGCAACCAGTTCCGGCGCCCCCTCGGCCGCCCCACCACGCCGACTGACCAACAACAGATCCCGCACACCATGCGCCACCACCAGATGCCGAACCACCACAGCACCCAGACCACCCGTACCACCGGTCACCAAGACCGCGCCCTCACCACCTACACGGAACACCGGAACAGCAGCGGGTTCGGGAGCAGGCCGACGCACGAGACGCGCGGCACGAACCTCGCCCCCACGCACCGCGAGCTGCGGCTCATCCGACATGACGGCGGACAACGGCAGGCTCACCGGATCCCGATCCGGGTCGAGGTCCAGCAGACCGAACCGGCCCGGATTCTCGGACTGGGCCGAGCGCACCAGCCCCCACACCGCCGCCCCGGCCACATCCGCACCCGTCGTGGCACCACGCGTCACGAACACGAGGCGGGAGTCGGCGCATCGTTCGCCCTGGTCGAGCCAGGTGCGCACGGCGGCGAGCGCCTCGGCGGCGCAGCGGTGCCCGGCGCCGCTGACGTCGGTCTCGCCCCCGGTGACGTCGGTCCGGTCCCCGTGGTCGTCGGTCGCGCCCCCGGTCCCGGTGACGGACAGCAGCACGGTGGCCGGGACCGGGCCGTCGGTGGCGGCGAGCGCGGTGAGGTCCAGCAGGGCGACGGCGTCGGCAAGGCCGGGGTGCCGGGCCAGGCCGAAGGCGTCGGGACCGACGAGGGCCACCGGGCCCAGTGCGGCGGTGGCGGGTCGTACGGTCGTCCAGTCGAGGCGGAACAGCGCGTCGCGGGTGAGTGCGGCGGCGTCTGGGCCGCGGTCGGCGGCCGCGCGCAGGACGAGGGAGTCGACGGTGGCCACGGGCGCGCCCGCACCGTCGGCGACCGCGAGGGCGAGGGCGTCGTCGGCGGCCGGAGTCAGGCGTACGCGCAGGTCGGTGGCACCGGCGGCGTGGAGCGAGACGCCTTCCCAGGAGAAGGGCAGTCCGCCGCGGGACTCCTCGCCGAGGTCGACGAACGAGGCGGCGTGCAGGGCGGCGTCGAGCAGGGCGGGGTGCAGGCCGAAGGACTCGGCGTCCGTCCGGCCGTGCTCCGGCAGGACGACCTCGGCGTAGACCGCGCCGTCATGGCGCCAGGCGGCGCGCAGGCCCCGGAAGACCGGACCGTAGCCGAAACCGCCGTCGGCGAGGCGTTCGTAGAGGCCGTCCACAGGCAGTGGTTCCGCGCCGGCCGGGGGCCACACGGTGGCGTCGAAGCCGGTGTCCGTCTCGGCGGTGGAGAGCACACCGGTGGCGTGCGCGGTCCAGGGTGCGTCGTCGTCGGTCTCGGGGCGCGCGTAGACGGTGACGCTACGGCGACCGGAGACGTCCGGGTTGCCGATCCCCAGCTGGACCTGGACGCCGCCCTGCTCGGGCAGGATCAGCGGGGCGGCGAGCGTCAGTTCCTCGACGCGGTCGCAGCCGACCTCGTCGCCCGCGCGGACGGCCAGTTCGAGGAAGGCGGTGCCGGGCAGCAGGGTGGTGCCGCGCACGGTGTGGTCGGCGAGCCACGGGTGGGTCTGCAGGGAGAGACGGCCGGTGAGGAGCGCGCCCTGGGAGTCGGCGAGGGAGACGGCGGCCGACAGCAGGGGGTGGTGGGCGGCGCCGAGTCCGACGGAGCGCAGATCGGCGGCGCCGCCCTGGAGGGCGCGCGGCCAGTAGCGGCGGCGCTGGAAGGCATAGGTCGGCAGGTCCGTGCGGCGGGCGCCGGTTCCGGTGAAGTAGGCGTCCCAGCGGATGCCGGTGCCGCGGACGTGCAGACCGGCGAGGGCGGTGGTGAAGGTGTGGGCCTCCGGGCGGCCGGCGCGCAGCGCGGGCAGGGTGGCGGCGTCGGAGCCGGCGGCGTAGAGGGAGTCCTGGGCCATGGCGGACAGGACGCTGTCGGGGCCGAGTTCGAGGAAGGTGGAGACGTCGTGCCGGGCGAGCCAGTCGATGCCGTCGGCGAAGCGGACGGTGCGGCGGACGTGGTCGACCCAGTAGTCCGGGGAGGTGAGCTGGGCGACGGTGGCGGGTTCGCCGGTCACGTTCGAGATCACCGGCAGAAGCGGTGCCTGGAGGGTGAGGCCCGCGACGACGGCGCGGAACGCGTCGAGCATCGGCTCCATGAGCGGCGAATGGAAGGCGTGCGAGACGCGCAGCCTGCGGGTCTTGCGGCCGTCGGCCGCGAGCTGGGCGGCCAGCTCGGTGACGGTGGTCTCGTCGCCGGAGAGGACGACGGCTGAGGGGCCGTTGACGGCGGCGAGGCGGACCCGGTCCTCGTGGCCGGCGAGCAGGGGGGCGATCTCGTGCTCGGTGGCCTCGACGGCGATCATGGCGCCGCCCTCGGGCAGTGCCTGCATGAGGCGGCCGCGGGCGGCGACGAGGGCGGCCGCGTCGTCGAGCGAGAGGACGCCGGCGATGTGCGCGGCGGTGATCTCGCCGACGGAGTGGCCGGTGAGGTGGTCGGGCTGCACACCGAGGGATTCGACGAGCCGGTAGAGGGCCGTCTCGACGGCGAAGAGCGCGGGCTGCGCGTACTCGGTGCGGTCGAGCGGCTCGGGGTCCTCGCCCCACAGCACGTCGCGCAGCGGGCGGTCGAGGTGGGCGTCGAGCGCGTCGAGCGCGGCGTCGAGAGCGGTGGCGAACGCCGGGAAGCGGGCGGCGAGTTCGCGTCCGGCGCCCAGCCGCTGGGCGCCCTGTCCGGTGAACAGCACGGCGAGGCGGTGCTCGGCCGGTGCGGTTCCGGTGATGCCGTCGGGGAGGACGGCGGGGGCGGTGGTGGGCTCCGCGGCATCGGCGAGCGCGGTGAGGCCGGCGGTGAGGGCGCCGTGGTCGGCGGCGAGGAGGACGGCGCGGTGCTCGAACGCCGCGCGCGTGGTGGCGAGCGCGTACGCGGTGTCGAGGACGCGGTCCGAGGGGTGGGTGGCGAGGGAGTCGAGGAGCGCGGCGGCCTGGGCGCGCAGGGCGTCGGCGGTACGGCCGGAGAGCAGGACGGGCACGGCGCCGGGCTCGGCGGTGGTGGGCCGCGGCGTCTGCTCCGCGGTCTCGTCGGGCACCGGCCCGGGCGCCTGCTCGATGATGGTGTGGGCATTGGTGCCGCTGATGCCGAATGAGGAGACGGCGGCGCGTCGCGGCCGACCGGTGTCCGGCCAGTCGGTGTTCTCGGCGAGGATCCGCACGGCGCCGCGCGACCAGTCGACATGCCGGGTGGGCTCGTCGGCGAGGAGGGTGCGCGGCAGGGCACCGTGGCGCATCGCCATGACCATCTTGATGACGCCGGCGACGCCGGCGGCGGCCTGGGTGTGGCTGATGTTCGACTTCACCGAGCCGAGCAGCAGCGGCCGGTCCTCGTCGCGGTCCTGCCCGTAGGTGGCCAGCAGTGCCTGTGCCTCGACGGGGTCACCGAGGGTGGTGCCGGTGCCATGGGCCTCGACGACGTCGATGTCCTGGGCCGACAGCCGCGCGTTGACCAGGGCCTGCTGGATGACCTCTTGCTGGGAGGGGCCGTTGGGGGCGGTGAGGCCGTTGGAGGCGCCGTCCTGGTTGACGGCGGTGCCACGGACCACGGCCAGGATCTCGTGGCCGTTGCGGACCGCGTCGGACAGGCGCTCCAGCACGAGGATGCCGACGCCTTCGGCCCAGCCGGTGCCGTCGGCGGAGTCGCCGAAGGAGCGGCAGCGGCCGTCGGCGGACAGCCCGCCCTGACGCCCCATCTCGATGAAGGTGCCGGGCCCCGACATGACGGTGACACCGCCGGCCAGGGCCAGCGAGCACTCGCCGGCGCGCAGGGCCTGGGTGGCGAGGTGCACGGCGACGAGGGAGGACGAACAGGCCGTGTCGACGGTGACGGCGGGGCCGACCGTGCCGAAGGTGTAGGAGATACGGCCGGAGAGCACGCTCCCGGTGTTGCCGGTGAGCTGGAAGCCCTCGGCGCCGTCGGCCGGGCCGACCCGGTAGTCCTGGGCCATGGCGCCCACGAACACACCGGTCCGGCTGCCCTTGACGGACGTCGGGTCGATGCCCGCACGCTCGATGGCCTCCCAGGCGGATTCCAGGACGACGCGCTGCTGCGGGTCCATGGCGACGGCCTCGCGGGGCGAGATGCCGAAGAATTCCGCGTCGAAGTCCGGTGCGTCGTGCAGGAATCCACCGGTGGACGTCGGCGAGGAGGCGAGCGCTTCCCTGTCCCAGCCGCGGTCGGCGGGGAACAGCGTGATGCCGTTCTCGCCGGCCTCGACCATGCGCCACAGGTCTTCGGGACTGCGTACGTCGCCGGGGTAGCGGCACGCCATGCCGATGATGGCGACCGGTTCCTGGGCCGCCGACTCCAGCTCGCTCACGCGCCGCCGGGTACGTCGAAGGTCGGCCGTCGCCAGTTTGAGGTAGTCCCGGAGCTTCTGTTCGTTGTCCATCTCAACTCAACCCATCTCGACAGCCGGCGGCTGCACATGCATCACGTGCGACATCCCGCACCCGTCTGGCGGCCCATCGAATCGCCAGCTGGTTTCGCCACATGGATTCGCCGCGCATCGGGAGAAGCCATATGGCGAGTGTCGTCGTCATCCCGTTATGAATTCCCTAGTGTTCTTTGGGATTTCGCGGCTACCAGTTGGCGGCCAGCAGAAGGTCGCCGTATTCGTTTTCCCGGGAAACCTGCGCGAGGTCGGATTCGACCATCATGCGCATGAGTTCGGGAAAGTCGACGGCGGGCTTCCAGCCGAGGCGCTGCTCGGCCTTGGAACTGTCGGCGCACAGGATTTCCACCTCGGCGGGGCGCACGAGGTCGGGGTCGATGACGACGTGGTCCTGCCAGTCGAGGCCGACGTGTTCGAAGGCGAGGCGGACCGCGTCGCGTACGGAGTGCATCTGCCCGGTGCCGATGACATAGTCGTCGCCGGCTTCCTGCTGGAGCATCAGGTGCATGGCGCGGACGTAGTCGCCTGCGTAACCCCAGTCGCGGACGGCGTCGAGATTGCCGAGCGACAGCTTGTCCTGGAGGCCGAGCTTGATGCGGGCGGCGGCGAGGGAGATCTTGCGGGTCACGAATTCCTGGCCACGGCGCGGCGATTCGTGGTTGAAGAGCATGCCGGAGACGGCGTACATGCCGAAGGACTCGCGGTAGTTGCGGGTGATGAAGTGGCCGTACGCCTTGGCGGCGCCGTAGGGGCTGCGCGGGTGGAAGAGCGTCGTCTCGCGCTGCGGGGTCTCGGCGGCTTTCCCGAACATCTCCGACGAGGACGCCTGGTAGAAGCGGATCTGCCCGCCGGGGCCCGCGGTGCGGGAGGTGGTGAGGCCGCTGACCATGCGGATGGCCTCCAGCGTGCGCAGCACGCCCATGCCGTTGACCTCGGTGACCAGTTCGGCCTGCTGCCAGGACATCGGCACGAAGCTGATCGCGCCGAGGTTGTAGACCTCGTCGGGCTGGACGGTGTCGACGGCCGAGACCAGGCTGCCCTGGTCCATGAGGTCGCCGTCGACGAACGACAGCTCGGCGGCGAGACGGCTGACGCGGGACTTGCGGGGATTGGCCTGGCCTCGGATCAGACCCCAGACCTGGTAGCCCTGTGACAGCAGGTGCTCCGCCAGATAGGAGCCGTCCTGGCCTGTGATTCCGGTGATGAGCGCGCGCTTGGACATCGCAACCTCTTCTCTACGCAGAGAGACCGTCCAAGCGTCGAGCTCGGCCAACGGCTGGCATCGAATACGCTGTCCGGACGATAGACAACGGAACGCTCGCAAGCCGCGGAAGACGCTGTCAACGAATCCGGGACTTACTAGGGAATTCACGAGTTCCGCGGTTTTTACTCGGCGGCGGCGCGGACACTAGGGAAATTCGGGCGCCGCGTGCGCTCCAATGGACCGGGTCGGCGTGCTGGCCGGCTCCGTCCACCTGGCGGCCCGCGTGCCGCCGCCAACAGGGGTGTCCTTTCGTGCTGTTGAGGCTCTTGCGCGCACAGCTGCGCCCCTATGGCAGGGCGACCGGCGCCCTCGCGTTCCTCCAACTGCTGCAGATTCTGGGGACGTTGGCGTTGCCGACGCTCGGCGCCGCCCTCATCGACGAGGGCGTGGTCCGCGCCGACCGCGACCGGATCACCGCGCTCGGCGCGGTGATGATCGCCGTGGCGCTGGTGCAGATCGCCGCGGCGCTCGGCGCGGCGGCACTGGCTGCGCGGACGTCCACGGCGATGGGCCGCGACATCCGCTCCGCGGTGTTCCGCCGCATCCTGGACTTCTCGGCCCGCGAGGTGGGCCGCTTCGGCACGCCGTCGCTGCTGGCCCGGTGCGTGAACGACGTCCAACAGGTGCAGAACCTCGCCCAGTCCGGGTTCGGCATCGTCGTCGCCGCGCCCCTGATGTGTCTGGGCAGTGTGGTGCTCGCCCTGCGCCAGGACGTGGCGTTGGCGCTGCTCCTGGTGGCCCTGGTCCTCGTCGTCGCCGTCTGCTTCGGCCTGCTGCTGGCCCGCATGGGCGCCCTGTACGCGCGGATGCAGGTGATCCTCGACCGGCTGGGGCGGCTGCTGCGGGAGCGGATCACCGGTGTGCGTGTGGTGCGCTCGTTCGTCCGCGATGCCTACGAACGGGAACGCTTCACGCGCGCCAACGACGACTTCCTGGACGTGTCCCAGCGGATCGGGCGGCTCATCGCCACGATGCTGCCGGTCGTCCTGCTCCTGATGAACGCCTTCACGCTCGCCCTGCTGTGGTTCGGAGCGCGGCGGATCGGCGCGGGCGGCGTGGGGATCGGCGCGCTCAGCGCGTTCCTCAGCTACCTGTCACTCATCCTGATGTCCGTCGTGATGGTCGCCTTCGTGTTCCTGTCGGTGCCGCGCGCCAGGGTCTGCGCCGGCCGCATCCTGGAGGTCCTGGACACCCCGACGAGCGTCACACCGCCGGCCGCGCCGCGGCCCTTCCGGGAGGCCGCGGGCCGGATCGAGCTGCGCGGCGCCGCATTCCGCTTTCCGGGCGCCGAGCGAGCCGTTCTGCACGACATCGACCTCGCGATCGAGCCGGGCGAGCGGGTCGCGGTCCTCGGCAGCACCGGCAGCGGCAAGACCACGCTCGTGAACCTGATGCTGCGGCTGTGCGACGCCACGTCCGGGGAGGTGCGGGTCGGCGGCACCGACGTACGGGACCTGGCCCCGGCCGTCCTCGGCGCCGCGGTCGGATTCGTGCCGCAGCGGCCCTACTTGTTCGCCGGCAGCGTCGCGAGCAATCTGCGTTTCGGCCGGCCGGACGCCACCGACGAGGAGCTGTGGGAGGCGCTGCGGATCGCGCAGGCCGCCGACTTCGTCGCGCGCATGCCGGGCACCCTGGATGCCGAGATCGCGCAGGGCGGTACGAACGTCTCCGGGGGGCAGCGACAGCGCCTGTCCCTCGCGCGGACGCTGCTGCGCCGCCCCGACATCTATCTCTTCGACGACTGCTTCTCCGCGCTCGACTACGCCACGGACGCCGCCCTGCGCAGCGCGTTGGTGCCGCACACCGCGGGGGCGACGGTCGTCACCGTCGCGCAGCGGGTCGCGACCGTCCGCCACGCCGACCACATCCTCGTCCTGGACCAGGGGCACATCGTCGCCAGCGGTACGCACGGGGCATTGCTGCGCGACAGCGCCACCTACCGCGAGATCGCCCATTCGCAGCTGACCGAGGAGGATGCGGCCGATGGTCTCGCCGGACGTGCCTGAGCAACCGGACATGCCTGAGCAGGAGGAGGCGACCGGGTCGGCCCGCCGACTGGCCGGACTCCTGCGTCCGCACCGACGCTCCGTGGCGCTCGCGCTCCTGATGGGCGTCGGCGGCGTCGTCCTCAACGCGTTCGGGCCGCTTCTGCTGGGCCGGGTCACCGATCTGATCGCCGGCGGTGTCCTCGGCAGCGGCCACGGCCCCGCCCCCGGCATCGACTTCGGGGCGGTCGGCAAGCTCCTGTCGATCCTCCTCGTCCTCTACGGGACGGCCTCCCTGTTCCTGCTGGCGCAGGGCCGCCTCGTGGCGTCCGCGGTGTGGCTCACCCTTCACGACCTGCGCGAGCGGGCGCAGGACAAGCTGTCCCGGCTGCCGCTGCGGCACTTCGACCGGCAGCCCGCCGGCGAGGTGCTCAGCCGCACCACGAACGACATCGACAACCTTCAACAGACGCTCCAACAAACCCTCGCCGAGCTGATCACCGCGGTCTTCTCGCTCCTCGCCATGCTGGTGCTGATGCTGGTGATCTCACCGTCGCTCGCGGCAGTGATGCTGCTGAGCGTGCCGGTCTCCGGGCTCCTCGCCGCCTGGATCGGCAAGCGCGCGCAGCCGCAGCACGCCGCGCAGTGGTCGGCGAACGGCGCGCTGAACGCGCACGTCGAGGAGATCTGCACCGGCCACTCCCTGGTGAAGGGCTTCGACCGCCGCAAGGAGGCCGAAGCGCGCTTCGACGCCTGCAACGACGCGGTGTTCCGGGCGGGCGCCAAGGCGCAGTTCGCGTCCGGGACGATCGAGCCCGTCATGATGTGCGTGGCGAATCTCGGCTATGTGGTGGTCGCCGTCGTCGGGGCCTGGAAGGTCGTCGCCGGTTCACTCAGCATCGGCGACGTGCAGGCCTTCATCCTGTACGCCCGCCAGTTCAGCCAGCCCATCGTGGAGATCGCGTCCGTGGCGGGCCGGCTCCAGTCCGGCGTGGCGTCCGCGCAGCGCGTCTTCACGCTCCTGGACGCGCCCGATCAGGCCCCCGACCCGGAGTTGCCGGGCACACCGGACCGCGCCATGGGCCGCGTGGAGTTCCGACACGTCTCGTTCCGCTACACGCCACGGACGCCCCTGATCGAGGACCTGTCGCTGACCGTGGAGCCGGGCAGCACGGTCGCGATCGTCGGCCCGACCGGGGCCGGCAAGACGACGCTCGGCAACCTCCTGCTGCGCTTCTACGAGGTCGACGCGGGGCGCATCCTCCTCGACGGCACGGACACCGCGACGATGACCCGCGACGACCTGCGCTCCCGCTTCGGCCTGGTCCTCCAGGACACCTGGCTGTTCGACGGCACGATCGCCGACAACATCGCCTACGGCGCGCCCGGGGCGAGCCGCGAGGACATCGTCGAGGCGGCCCGCGCCACCCACGCCGACCGCTTCATCCGCACGCTCCCCCAGGGCTACGACACGGTCCTGGACGACGAGGCGTCCACCCTGAGCGCCGGCGAGAAGCAACTGATCACCGTCGCGCGGGCCTTCTTGCCCCGGCCCGCGGTCCTCGTCCTCGACGAAGCGACCAGTTCCGTCGACACCCGTACCGAGGTCCTGATCCAGCGCGCCATGCAGACCCTGCGCGCCGGCCGGACGAGTTTCGTGATCGCGCACCGGCTGTCGACGATCCGCGACGCGGATGTCATCGTGGTGATGGACTCCGGACGGATCGTCGAGAAGGGCACCCACCACGAACTCCTGCGTGCACAGGGCTTCTACGCCCGGCTCCACGCCTCCCGCGCCCTCACCTCCCCCACCACCGCCGCCGTCGAAACGACGGCGGGCTGATCAACGAGAGAGAGCACCGTGCCCGATGGAAACCTCCTGGCCGTCAGCGATCTGCATGTCGTCCACGCCGAGAACCGCACGCTGGTCGAATCCCTTCGGCCCGCATCGGACGGCGACTGGCTGATCGTCGCGGGCGACGTCGGCGAGAAGTTCGACGACATCGCCTGGGCCCTGCGCCTGCTGGCGGGCCGGTTCGCCAAAGTGATCTGGACGCCGGGCAACCACGAGCTGTGGACCCATCCCCAGGACCCCTGCACGCTGCGCGGCGAGGCCCGCTACCGGCACCTCGTCGCGCTCTGCCGCGATCTGGGCATCGCCACTCCGGAGGACCCCTACCCGATCTGGCAGAGCGCCGAAGGACCGGTGGCCGTGGCCCCGCTCTTCACCCTCTACGACTACTCGTTCCGCGCGCCCGGTGCCACCACGACGGCCGAGTCACTGCGCATCGCGCACGACGCCGGCATCGTCTGCTCCGACGAGTACTTCCTGCACCCCGACCCGTACCCCAGCCGCGCGGCATGGTGCCGGCAGCGCGTCGCGGAGAGCGAGCGGCGCCTGACGGCGCTCGATCCCGCGCTGCGGACCGTCCTGGTCAACCACTGGCCGCTGGTCCGCCGGCCGACACAGGTGCTGCGCTATCCGGAGTTCGCCCAGTGGTGCGGGACCGAACTGACCGCGGACTGGCACCTCTGCTTCCGCGCCGCGGCCGTGATCTACGGCCATCTGCACATCCCGCGCGTGACCCACTACGACGGGGTGCGCTTCGAAGAGGTCTCGGTCGGCTACCCGCGCGAGTGGCGGGTGCGACCACCGCGAATACCCCTGCGCCGGGTCCTGCCGACACCGGTTGCCGGAGGCGTGCGGTGATCGAGGCGATCCTTCCCGGCACGGTCGTCACCGAGGCGGCGTACGACGACGAGGCGCGCCCCGGCGACCATCTTTTCGACGAGGAGCGGGAGTCGGTCGCGCAGGCGGTGGAGTCGCGGCAGCGGGAGTTCACCACGGTGCGGTATCTGGCCCGCCGTGCGCTGGGCCGGCTCGGCCGTCCCGCGATGCCCATCCTGCCGAACCGACGCGGCGCGCCTCAGTGGCCGGACGGCATCGTCGGCAGCATGACGCACTGCGCGGGCTACCGGGCCGCCGCGGTCTCCCCCGCCGAGCTCACGGCTTCCGTGAGCATCGACGCCGAGCCGAACGGGCCGCTCCCGGAGGGTGTTCTGGAGGTGGTGACGCTGCCTTCGGAGCGGGCGGCGATCGTGTCCCTGACGGAGCATCGGCCGGACGTGCACTGGGACCGGTTGTTCTTCAGCGCGAAGGAGAGCGTCTTCAAGGCCTGGTACCCGCTGACGGCCCTCGAACTCGACTTCTCCGAGGCGGAGATCACCATGGATCCGCACGGCGCAACGTTCTCGGCCCGGCTGCTCGTGCCGGGCCCGCTCATCGACGGCCGTCGTGTGCCGGTCTTCCCGGGCCGCTGGCACCAGGCCCGGGGTCTGCTCGCCACGGCCGTCCATCTGACGAGGGAAAGCCGGCTCGGAGACGTCCCACGAGCACGCGGCGGCCTGGTCTCCTCGGATTGACGTCCCCCTCAGGGATCGTGCACGGACAACGCGGCGGCGACCCTGTGGGGCCGCCGACGCTCCGACGTCCGGATTTCAGGTCTGCTACTCGGTGATGTTGATCATCCAAGTGATACCGAACTTGTCCGTGCACATACCGAACACGTCGCCCCACATCTGCCTTTCCAGCGGGACGGACACACTGCCACCACCGGACAGCTCGTCCCAGTAGCCGTGCAGTTCTTCCGAGTCGTCGCCGCTCAGGCTCACCGCGAAGTTGTTCCCGGGCTTGTGTTCCATCCCGGGCGGAGTGTCGGCGCCCATCAGCGTGAATCCGCTGGCGGTCTCCAGCATGCCGTGCATGATCTTGTCGGCGTATCCGGGCGGCGTCTCGGCGCCGAAGCTGCCGTAGGTGTTGACGGCCAGGTTGCCGCCGAGGACCTGCTTGTAGAACTCCATGGCTTGCTTCGCTTCACCAGCGAAGCTGATGTACGGATTGAGGCGAGAGGCCATAAGTCGCTCCTTTCGTGACGAATAGTCAGCGCGGGCAGCCTACGTGCATCAAGGGCGAAGTAGGACGAACCGAGAGGCGTGGCCGCCGCCCGAGCGGTCCACGGCGACCTCCACCCCTCTTCGCCCCGCGCTCGCCGTACGTCACCACCGCCGCCGCCACACACGGCACCGGCAGCCCGTTCGCGTCCGCCGCGCCCCGGACCTCGAAGGTTCGCCTCCGAAAACCATAGACGCCCTATATAGGTAAGTGATATATATGTCCATATAGACCGTTATGTCTCTGACTAGGGCCCGAAGGCGTCTCCGGGGCACTGGAGGGAGTGGTGGCTGCGATGTACGCGTACACCGGAAGACCTTCCGGGTGGCAGGTCACAGCGTGCGCGCCGACGGACGGACGTATCTGGCCGCTGGCGCACCAGTCGCAAACCCCCTGCAGCCCGCAGGATCACCGCGGATGCCCTGATCCGGTGGAGGATCCCCGACGAGGTGGTGGAGTCGGCGCGGCTGACGGTCTCCGAGCTTGTCACCAACGCCGCCCGGCTCGGCCGGTGATCTCGTGAGTGACGCATCCATGGAACGAACGCGTGCCGGTCAGCACCCCGAAGCCATTGCCGATGCACTGCTGGAGGTGGCGATCCTCATGGTGCGGCATCTGGTCGACCGGGACCTCAGCCTCACCGCCGCCTCGACTCTCGGCAGGCTCGGGCGTGGTGAGCCCGTCCGGCTGACGGCGCTGGCCGCGGCCGAGGGCATTGCTCAGCCGTCGATGACCCAGCTGGTCAAGCGGCTGGAGCAGCAGGGGCTGGTGCGGCGCGTGAGCGATCCCGAGGACGGACGGGTTGCCCTGGTGACCCTCACGGATGCCGGGCGGGAGCTGCGGGCGGAGCGGCGGCGTGCGTACCACGACCGCCTGGCCGAGCTGGTGGCGACCCTGCCCGCAGAGGACGAAGAGGTGCTGGCCTCGGCCATGGGGGCGGCCCTGCCCGTCGTCCGGCGGTTGATCCACAACGCCACGCAGCGGTCCCGCCCCAGCGGTGCGCCGGCCTCGCCCTGACCGGCCGCCGGGGGGCGTGGCCGGTGCTTCCCGGCGTGAGCTTCCCGGCGTGAGCGAAGCACGAACAGCGGCTCGAGGAGGCGAAGGGCCATGACAGACACCCCGGTCGCGACCGCTCGGACACATCCGGCCGATCTTCCGGAGTACCCGATTCTTCCGGAGTACCCGATGGCCCGAGCGGCCGAATGCCCCTTCGCCCCGCCCCCGGCGTTGCGTGCCCTCCAGGACAGCGCGCCGATCACCCGGGTGCGGCTATGGGACGGCAGTACCCCGTGGCTGGTCACCGGTTACGACGAGATGCGCACGCTGCTGACCGACCCCCGGATCAGCTCGGACGTCACCTCTCCGCGCTTCCCCTTCCAGGGCCCCGGGCACCGCGAACGCTTGAGGAGCGATCCGACCTTCATCAACATGGACGATCCGGAGCATGCCCGTCAGCGCCGGATGGCGACCGCATCGTTCGCCGTCAAGCGGGTCGAGGCGTGGCGTCCGGCCATCCAGAAGATCGTGGACGGTCTGATCGACACGATGCTGGCGGGCGAGAAGCCGGTCGACCTGGTCGAAGCGTTCGCCCTGCCCGTGCCGTCCATGGTCATCTGTGAGCTGCTCGGCGTGCCCTATGCCGACCACGGCTTCTTCCAGGCCCGCAGCAGGCTGCTGATCAAGCGCGGGGTGTCACCGCAGGCCGCGTGGGCGGCCAATCAGGAGCTGATCGACTACCTGGACCGGCTCATCACCGACAAGCTCGCCGCCCCCGGCGACGATCTGCTGTCGAAGCTGGCCGTCGAGCAGGTCGCCGCCGGTGCGCTCACCCAGCGCGAGCTCGCCGCCATGGGCCGCGTGCTCCTGACGGCCGGGCACGAGACAACCGCGAACATGATCGCGCTCGGCACGCTGGCCCTGCTCGAGCACCCCGACCAGCTGGCCGAGCTGCGCGACACCGACGACCCCAAGCTGATCGCGGGGGCGGTCGAGGAGCTCCTGCGCTACCTGACGATCGTTCACAGCGGGCGGCGCCGGGTAGCGGCGGCGGACATCGAGATCGGCGGCCAGGTCATCCGCGCCGGCGAGCCGGTGATCATGGCCAACGACGCTGGCGACTGGGACGCCGCCGCATTCGCCGAGCCCGACCGGCTGGACATCCACCGCGACGCCCGCCACCACGTGGCCTTCGGCTTCGGGGTCCACCAGTGCCTGGGCCAGCCGCTGGCCCGCGTCGAGCTCCAGGTCGTCTACGGCACCCTCTACCGGCGCATCCCCACCCTGCGCCTGGCCGTGGACCGGGAACAGATCCCGTTCAAGCACGACGGCTTCGTCTACGGCGTCTACCGGCTGCCCGTCACCTGGTGAACGCCCCAGGCACCACAACAGCACAACGCGGACGGCACTCCCGAAGCGGAGGGCCGCCCGGGCGGCCCGACAACAACCGCGGCTGTCACGGCCGTTGATCTTGACGAGGAGAATGTCATGCGCGTCACCGTCGATCAGAACAAGTGCGTCGCCTCCGGACAGTGCGTGCTCGCCACCGCCGAGGTCTTCGACCAGCGCGACGAGGACGGCGTGGTCGTCCTGCTGAATGCCAACCCGCCCACCGAGCTGGCCGACGCCGTCCGCAAGGCGGCTGCGGTCTGTCCGGCGCGGGCGATCTGGGTGGAAGAGCCATGAGTGTGCCGGCCGATGTCGTCATCGTGGGGGCATCGGCGGCGGGTCTGACCGCTGCCGAGACCCTGCGGCGCCGCGGCTACGGCGGACGGCTCACGCTGCTCGGCGCCGAGCCCCACCCGCCCTACGACCGGCCCCCGCTGTCCAAACACGTGCTTGCGGGCGCCTGGGAACCGGACCGCATCGCCCTGCGCGCGCCCGAGGAGCTGACCCTGCTGGACGCGGAGTGGCGGTTGGGCCGGGCGGCAGCCGGGCTGGAACTCTCGGCCCGACAGGTGGTCCTGGACGGGGGCGAGCGGCTCGCCTTCGACGGCCTGATCGTCGCCACCGGGGTCGCTCCCCGCCGACTGCCCGGCGCGGACCTGGCCGGGGTGCACGTCCTGCGCACCGTGGACGACGCTCTCGCCCTGCGGCAGGCGCTGCTCGGCGGCCCACGGGTCGTCGTCGTGGGAGCCGGTTTCCTGGGGGTCGAAGTCGCGGCGACCGCCCGCACCCTGGGCCTGGACGTGACCGTGGCCGAGCCGCAGCCGGTGCCGGTGTATCGCCCCTTCGGCGAACGCATCGGTGCCCTGGTCGCACGCCTGCACCTGGACCACGGCACCCGTCTGCGCTGCGGAATGCCGGTTCGCGGGCCGATCGGCGCCGGCGGGCGGGTCACCGGCGTGGAACTGGCGGACGGGACGGTCCTGCCGGCCGACGTGGTCGTCCTTGCCGTCGGCTCCACTCCCGCGACCGGCTGGCTGGAGGAGTCGGGTCTGCCCCTGAACGGCGGGATCTCGTGCGACGAACGGTGCCGCGCCGCCCCGGGCGTCTACGCCGCCGGAGACGTCGCCTCCTGGCCCAACCCGCACTTCGGCACCCGGATGCGAGTGGAGCACCGGACGAACGCCACCGAACAGGCCATGGCCGCGGCCGGCAACCTGCTCGGCGACAACGCCCCGTTCGCACCCGTCCCTTACTTCTGGAGCGACCAGTACGACACGAGGATCCAGGCGTACGGCATCTTCCCCGCCGACGCCGAGGTCCGCATCCTGCACGGCGACCCGGCCGACCGCCGCTTCGTCGCCGCATACGGCCGTCGGGCAACGGTGGTCGGGGTGGTCGGCTGGAACGCCCCGCGCGAGACCCGGATGCTCCGCCGGCTGGTGGCCGAACGCGCTGCCTGGCCCGGACCGGTCGGGCAAGGCACGGCGACTGGAAATTCTCATGAAGGCTGATTCGTTATGACATACGCGTGATGCGCAAAGCCTTTGGGTGCCATTGGTTCCCCGGGTTCTTTCACCCACATCACCCACGTCACCCACATCACCCATATTCAAGGTCCTGAAAGGACGACAACCATGTTCGCCAACGGACTCAGAGGACGTCGGCTCGCCGTCGCTGCGTTCACGGCCTTCCTGCTTGCGGTGGCCGGAGCCGGCGCCGCCGAAGCGGCCACACCCCTCGCAGCCCCCCACACGGCATCGGCCAACGCCGCGACCATGACGGCCGTGGCCCATGCAGTCGGCGACCGCGGTGGTGGCCACCACGGTCACCACGACCACCACGACCACCACGAGCGCCACGAGCGCCACGGCCATGGCGGCTCGAGCGGCTCGAGCGGCTGGGGCGACGACGGCTATGGCTACGGCTACGGCTACGGCTACGGCTACGGCTACGGCTAGGGCGGCCGGTGACCGGCTGCCGTATCCGGGCATCCGCAGCCGCGGGCGCCCGGATACCGTCGTGAGTCCAGCAGGCGGGGCCCGCCCTTCCCGACGCCATGCCGGCAGCCCGCCCCCCTCAACCGAGACTTCTGTCTTCCTCCCTCCGGCGTCGCGCGAAGGGCCGTCGTGACCGCCGACCGGGACGCCAACGGGACGCCTGCGAGGATTCATGGGGGCAGGGATCCATCCGAGCCGATTCGGCCGGCCACGGTGGGCTTCCGGAGGCGAGCAGTGCGGCGCTCACGAGCGTGACGAGCAAGTCGATGTCGGAGCCCATTTCGAGCCGGACCGTGACCCACGCGGATGCCGCGGGCAGTTCAAGGGCACTGGAATTCCGCAGCGCCGGACGCAGCCTGTCGATCATGTCGTGCGTCAGGTGAACGTCGACCTGGTTTTCCCCATGGAAATGGACGATTTCCCGGGCGCCGGCACAGAGGCAATGCCGTGCTCCGCAGCCCGCGCTCCCCCGCGAGAGCGCCGTCCAATCGGCCAGCCGTGCGTTCGCCTGTTCGGCCAGATTCATGGTCTCAGCCTGCCCGCTCCCAGCCCGCACGCATAGGGGCCGCGGCAAGGGGATCTCAGAGCCTCGGGGAACGGTTCCCGTGCAGCGCTTCCTCGCCGGAGCGGATCCGGACGGGGTCGGCGCAACGTCCCGAAGCCTCAGCCGCAACGCTCAGCGCCAGGACCCGGCCCAGGTCCTGACCCCGGCACGGACGGGGCCAGGACGGCGGCCGCCAAGTGGTCGCGGAACCAACGGTGCCCGGGATCGGCCGAGTTGCGGGGGTGCCAGGCCATCCCGAGGTCGAGGGGTGCCAGGTCGAGGGGGATGGGGAAGGTACGCAGTCCCAGTGCGGCGGCGGTGTCGGGAAGCCAGTCGGCCAGGGTGAGGGCGACGAGGTCGGAGTCCCGGGCGAGGATCATCGCGCTCGTGTGGCTGGGTACGACCACCGAGACGCGGCGTTGCAGCCCGCGCTTCGCGAGGGCGTGGTCGATGGGGCCGAGGCGTTTGCCGTGCCGGGAGATGCCGATGTGGTCGGCGGCGGCGAATCGGCGGGCGTCGATCCGCCCGCTGAACAGCGGGTGACCGCTGCGGGCGATGCCGATCAGCTTCCTCCGGGTGAGGTGTTGGGTTCGGATCTCCGGGTCCAGGTTTCCGAGGACGCCCAGTTCGACGTCGACCGAGCCCTGCCGCAGCGCCGGACCGCCCTCCAGGGCCTCCGGCAGGAAGACCACGTCCACGTGCGGGGCCTCCGCCCGGATCCGGTCGGTCAGGGTCCCGGCAAGGCCGGCCAGGAGCAGGTCGGTGGCCTGCACGGCGAAGGTGCGCTGGAGATATACGGCGTCGAAGCCGGCGCCCGGCCGCAGGACGTTGTCGCAGCCGCGCAGCAACGCGCCCACCTCCTCCCTGAGTTCGAGGGCTCTGGGGGTGGGGACCATGCCCTGGCCCGCGCGGACCAGGAGGGGGTCGCCCACGGCACGACGGAGCCGGGCCAGGGTGCGGCTGACCGCCGCGGGTGACGTGCCGAGGCGCTCGGCGGCGCGGGTCACGCTGTTCTCCTGGAGCAGGGCGTCCAGGACACGTAACAGGTTGAGGTCCACAGTGGCTCCTGAGCTGCACTTTTGCATCTGAGTCAATGATTGGGTGCCGATTCTTGCATTGTCGCCGGACCCTCGCGTGCTCAGAGTGGAGACGTCCGCGAGAACTCCGGACCACCCATTCACCGTGTGGAAGGAATGCGTCATGCAGCAGTGCCCGCGCGCCGGTCGGGAGGGCGATGTGCTGGCCGTCGTCAGCCAGAGCGGGCCCTCGGTCTCGTTCTTCGACGCCGTCTCCGACCAGCACCTCGGCTCGCTGGAAACCCTCGCCGAGCCGCACGAGTTGTGCTTCGACCCGACACAGCGGCTGCTGTGGTGCACGACGACGTACCGCTCGGGCTTCTACCACGCGAACGGCGGCCGGCGCACCGAACTCACCGTCATCGATCCCGACACCCGCCGCATCGTCGAGGTCGTCGACCTCGCCCCGGAACACGCGCCGCACGGGCTCGCGCTGGATGCGGCGCGCGGTCGTCTGTACGTCACCGTGGAAGGCTCGGCGGACCGGCCCGGCGGCGTCGTCGTGATCGACACGCGGACCCGTCGCCCCCTGGGCAGGATCGACACCGACGCGCCCGGCTCGCATTGGGTCGCCCTCGATACGGCCGGACGGACGGGGTACGTCGCCAACAAGGAGGCGCCGTTCGTGTCCGTCCTCGATCTCGAACGGGGAAGTCTCACCGCGAAGGTCGAGGTGCCGGGCAGTGAGGGACTCGCCGTCGCCGCCGACGGCAGCCAGGCCTTCGTCGCCTCGCCGTACCGGGGTTCCTTCTCCGCCGCGGAGGGACCGGCGCCCGGAATCAAGGTCATCGACACCCGGACGGCGTCCGTCGTCGACACCCTGCCCCTGGAGAACGCCGCCATGCCGATGCACCTGACCTCAACGGGAAAGCTGCTCGCGGGAGAGGTGCGCGCGGAGTACGACCCGGTGTCTCGAACCAGCCGTATGGCGGCCGGTCGCCTCACGGTGTTCTCCGCCGACACCCGCAAGCAGGTGGGCCAGGTCGAGGTGGGGCTCTGCCCGCTGACCATCACGTCGTCTCCCGACGGCCGGATCGCCTACGTGGCCTGCTACGCCTCGTCCACCGTCGAGGTCGTCGACCTGGAGACGCTGCAGAGCCTGACCCGCCTCGACCACGCCGGGTTCGGCGAGTCCGGCGCCCACGGCCTGGCCTACCTCCCTCGTCCGGCCTGATCTCCATGCCATCGGCGGGTGATCTTGCTGCCGGGCCGCCGCGCGCCCGCGTTCGTCGCCCGCCACCACCCGGGAACCAGAGAAGAAAGGCACAACCATGATCGTCATCACCGCGCCCACCAGCACCATCGGCCGTCTGCTCGTCGACGACCTGCTCGGCCGCGGGGCGTCGCTACGCCTCGTCACCCGCGACCCGTCGCGTCTCGCGCCCGAGGTCCGCGAACGGGCCGAGGTGGTCCACGGCTCGCACGGCGACGCCGCCGTCATCGACCGGGTGTGTGCCGGTGCCGAGGCCGTCTTCTGGCTCGCGCCGGACGTCGGCGACGCACCGAGCGCCCAGGCCGCATACGTCGACTTCGCGCGTCCCGCGGCCGAGGCGTTCGCCCGGCACGGCGTCCGACGCGTCGTGGCCATCACGGCACTCGGCCGCGGAACGCCCCTGGCCGAGCACGCCGGCGTGGTGACCTCGTCCCTGGCGATGTGCGACCTGATCGCCGCCTCGGGCGTGGCCTTCCGGGCGGTGGCGTGCCCGTCCTTCATGCACAACCTGCTCCGCCACGCCCGTGCGATCAAGGAGCAGGGCACGTTCTTCATGAGGATCGACCCGGACCTCAAGGCCCCCACCGTCGCCGCCCGTGACATCGCCGCCACCGCCGCACGGCTGCTGCTCGACGCCTCGTGGGAGGGGTCCGACCAGGTCGCCTGCCTCGGGCCCGAGGACCTGTCGCCCAACGACATGGCGCGGATCATCTCCGACGTCCTCGGCACCGAGGTGGCCTATCAGCAGATTCCGGACTCGGCGTTCAAGGCGCGCATGACCGGCTTCGGGATGAGCGAGGGGATGGCGCAGGGGATGGCCGACATGTTCGACGCCAAGAACAACGGTCTCGACAACGCCGAACCGCGCACTGCGGAGTCGACGACCCCGACGACGTTCCGGCAGTGGTGCGAGGAGGTCCTCAAGCCGGCCGTGACGGCCTGACCCCGCAGCCCGAGGCCGACGCACTCGGGAGATCAGTGGGAGAGGAGCTGCTGGCCGCCGTCGATGTCGTACGTGCCGCCGGTGAGCGCCTCGTTGCACATGAGGTGGACGGCCAGCGCGGCGACGTCCTCCGGGCCGACGACCCGCCGGATGGGAAGCGTGGCGCGCAACTCCTCGCGCCTGGCGTCGAGTTGATCACCCAGGAGCGCGGCCGACAGGGGGGTGTCGACGAACCCGGCAGCGATGGAGTTCACCCGGATCGGGGCCAGTTCGAGCGCCAGGTTGGCAGTGAGGGCGGGCAGCGCGGCCGTGAGGGCGGACACGAGGGTCAGGCCGACGCCGGGGCGCCGACCGCCGGTGCCGCTCATGAACAGCAGCGTGCCTCTGGCTCGGACCTTGTCGCGGCTGCAGAGGGCGACACCGAGTGTCAGGGCGAGCCGCTGTCCGAACTCACGGCGGGCCGCCTCGAAATCCATGCCGGACAAGGGCCGGTAGGAAGGGCTGCCGGCCGTCACCATCACGTGGTCGACCGGCCCGGGCAGATCCTGGAAGAACTGCCGGAGGCGGTCGGTGTCGGTCGCATCGAACGCGGCCGTGCTGAGCGGGTGAAGCTCGTGTGCGGCTTGGCGCAGCCGTTCGGGGTTGCGGCCGACCAGGACCAGCCTGCCGCCGTCTGCCCGTACCTGGCGGGCGGTTTCGAGTCCGATGCCCGCGCTGGCGCCGAGCACCACGACGGTCTGGTCGGTGAGGTCGGACCGACGGGTGGTGCCGGGATCGCTGGGTGCGGCAGTCAAGACGCTGCGCCGCCGCTCAGGGCCGTGACACGGTCAGCGCCGAGTTCGCTGCCTGACCCGTCTGACCTGCCTGCCTTGCCCGACCTGCCCGACCTGCCTGTCATCCGTACCTCCGGAGACCGGTTCTCTGCTCCCGATTGTCGCGCTTCATGCCACTGATCACCTGTCGGCCGGTTCAGCGGTGTCGACGGCGCGGGGGTGAGGTGCGGGAACGGGGTGCAGATCCAGATCCCGGTCCAGGATCGACCGGGTGGGGCGGCGGTGGTCTCCTCGCCGAGATCATCGAGTGGTCGACGCATCGCAGGCCAGGCCGCCGAACCGCGTGCTGCACAGGTGCGGCGCTGCACAAAAAGAGCGACCGTGGTGTCAGCACGCGACTTCGAGCGGAGGGCGCGATGAGCGGCATCGGCACGATCAACGACTATGACGTGATCGTCCTCGGCGGCGGCGCTCCGGGCGAGCACACTGCTGGTGCGCTCGCCGAGGGGGGCCTGCGCGTCGCGGTCGTGGAGCGTGACCTGGTCGGCGGCGAGTGCTCCTACTGGGCGTGCATTCCATCGAAATCGCTGTTGCGCCCCGGCGAGGCGGTGCAGGGCGCGCGTGAGGCGGCGGGCACCGCTGAGGTCGACGTCCAGGCGGCCCTGGCCTGGCGTGACTACATGGTCTCCGACTACTCCGACGCCGGAGCCGAGCGGTGGCTGGCGGACAAGGGGATCGCGGTGCTGCGCGGTCGCGGGCGCCTGGCAGCCACCGGGGCGGTCGAGGTCGACGGGGTGCGGTACACCGCCGAGCACATCGTGCTGGCGAACGGCGCCGACCCCGTCGTCCCGCCGGTACCCGGCCTGCGGGAGCTCGACGGCGTCTGGAGCACGCGCGAGGCGACCGGCATGAAGGCGGTGCCCGAGCGGCTGATCGTGCTCGGCGGTGGGCCGGCCGGGCTGGAGCTGGCGCAGGTGGTACGTCGCTTCGGCGGCGAGGTGGTCCTCGTGGAGGCCGCCGAACACGTTCTCGCCCGCGAACCCGAACCGCTGGGCGCGGCGCTCGGCACGGCTCTGCGCCGCGACGGCATCGAGATCGTCCTCGGCACGCCCGCGACCAAGGCGTACCGCGACGGCGAGGACTTCGTCCTGGAGTTGGAGGACGGACGGGAGCTGCGCGGCGATCATCTGCTCGTCGCGACCGGCCGCCGCCCGCGCGTCGAGGGGATCGGGCTGGAGACCGTCGGCGTCACCGCGGACGGCAGAGGAATCCCGGTCGATGCGCGCATGCGGGCGGGCGAGCGACTGTGGGCGGTCGGCGACGTCACAGGCATCTGGCCCCTGACACACGTCGGCGAGTACCAGGGCGAGGTCGTCGCATCGAACATCCTCGGCGAGCCCCGTGAGGCCCACTACGAGGCGGTCCCGCGCGCCACGTACACCGATCCGCAGGCGGCGGCGGTGGGCACCACCGAGGCTCGGTTCGGCGCGACCGCCCTCCTGACGGAGATCGCCAAGACGGCTACCTACACGCACGCCTACGCCGAATCCAACGGATTTCTGACGCTGCTCAGCGACGGTGAGGTGTTGACCGGCGCCTACGCACTCGGCCCCGAGGCCGGCGAGTGGATGCAGCAGGCCACGCTGGCGATCCGCGCCCGCGTCCCCCTCGGCGTACTGCGCGACACGATCCAGCCGTTCCCCAGCTTCTCGGAGATCTACGCCGCCGCGCTGAAGGCGCTCGGCCACGAAATCAAGCGGGCGGGGGCGTCACCCGAGACGTGATCTCCACGGGCTGGCTCGGCCGCCGGCAGTTCGTCGGCGGACGCGGGCACTACTGGCCGCACTCAGCGGAACCCGGGCCAGTCTCGTCCAGCTCGCGGACGCGGCCGACCTCACGAGTCATGGAGCCGAGAGGCGTGATGCCGATCAAGCCTCCTCTCCCACATGCTTCGTATGCGCCCGATGCTTCCCCCAGGCCCGCATCACGGCGGCAACGACGGCGAGCGTGATGGTCGCGATCCCCGAAGCCGCCAACACCTGCCTGGGTTCCATGGCGGCGCTGAGGGGGCCGCCCAGCGCGGTGCCCACCGGGGCGGCGGTGAGAAGGGCGGCGCCCCGGGCCGCCAGGACCGTGGTCAGCCAAGCTGCCGGGGTGCGGTCCTGGAACAGGGTGAAGGACAGCGCGGTGAAGGGCCCGTAGATCACGCCGCCCAGAGCGAAGCAGACGAGAGAGACACCCGCAGACACCCCGAGGCCGAAGGGCACCAGCGTCAGGCCCCAACCCACGACGATGCCCAGGGTGACCGGCCAGAGCGGGAGCTTGCGCAGGGCGCCGGCACACAGGGCGCCCAGAACAGCACCCACACCGAATGTCGTCCAGTACAGCCCGAGAAGGCCGGCGCCCGAGTGAAGATCATCAGTGACATGCAACGGGAGCGCGACCTCCACCGGTCCGTAGAGGAAGTTGAAGAACCACGTCAGAGCGAGAACCCCGAGAAGTTCGGGCTGCCTGCGCAACAAGTGCAGGCCGGCCGCCGATCGGCCGGTGTCGATCGGCGCAGCCGTCGCTTCCGCCCCGGCCGCGTCGCCCAGCCGACCGACCTGGACGGCAAGGAGGGCGAACGAAACCGCGTCGACGCCGATGATCCAGGCTGGGCCGACGACTGCCGCCAGGAATCCGGCGAGGGCGGGACCGATGATGACGGACGCCGAAGTACTCGCGCTGACCAGCGCGTTCGCAGCCAGACGCCGATCCGGAGGAAGCATCTGGGAAAGCAGGGAGTACTTTCCGGCGCTCCCCCAGGCATGCAGCACCGACGATCCGGCGAGCAGGACGACATACAGAACCGGGTGCAATATCCCCGCTGCCCAGGCCAAGGGCACACAGCCGAGAAGCAGCGCGCGGAGCCAACTGTCCGCGGCCAGCAACCGCCGGGGAGGCAGGCGACGCAGCCGGCGGCCGAATATCAGCGCTCCGGCGGCCCCGGGGAGGGCATAGGCGGCAACCGCAGCACCGACGACCAGCCCGGACTGTCCGGGAGGCGCGATCAGAACGGCCAGCCACGCCACGGCGACCACACTCATCCCGTCACCGAGGTCGGAGGCCGCCAAGGCCGGCAAGAGCCGTCGGAACTCGAGATGAGCGAACAGCGGCCGATACGTCGGCGGCAGCAGGCGAGTTGTCAGTGAAGGAGTCACCCGGCCAGAGTTGTGGCTCAAGCGCGCTTGACGTCAAGGGGGACCGCCGCGCTGTCGGCTGACATGTCCGATACGTGCTCAGGTGAGGGTTCGTTCCGTTCCCTTGGCGCGTCCGCCGGCAGGCGCTGAGGGGTATCGCATGCGGGGGACCGACCAGCGGGTGTCCAGTGGATGCCCGTCCATCGGCGAACCCAGCCGTTGGGAATATCCCTGCCCACCTGGGACTTTGCAGTGACGTTGAAGCGAAGTCCAGTAGTCATGGGGGTAGGAATGCAGAACGAACGCGCGCTGGTCATCGGCGGTGGCGGAGTGGCCGGTATCGCCTGGGCGACAGGAGTGCTGGCCGGTCTCGCCGACGCCGGGGTCGATGTCACCGACGCGGACCTCCTGTTCGGCACCTCCGCCGGGTCGGCGGTGACCGCACAGATCTCCAGCGGCGTAGAGCTGCCGGCACTGTTCCGAACCCAGGTGGACCCCGCGTACCAGCTGGCGGAACTGCAGCCACGGGAAGGCGCGCTCGCCGAGGTCTTCGCGTTCGGTGAAAAGTTGGACGCCGAGGTCACCGACCCGGTGGAACGCCGGCGTCGAATGGGCGAGATGGCGCTGGCTGCCGGGACCGTGGCCGAGGCCGAGCGGCGGGCCGTCATCGAGGCCCGGCTGCCGTCCCACAGTTGGTCGGAGCGCAAGCTGTCCGTGGTCGCCGTGAACGCCGTCACCGGCGAGACCCGGATCTTCGACCGGGCCTCCGGCGTCGGCCTGGTGGACGCCGTGACCGCGAGTTGCGCCATCCCCGGTGTCTGGCCTGCCGTGACGATCGGCGACGACCGCTACATCGACGGCGGCATCCGTTCCCTCACCAACCTCGATCTCGCCGCAGGCTACGCCCGGACCCTCGCCATCGCTCCGATGCCCGACCCGGTGCTCGACACCGACGCGGCTTCGATCGCCGCCCGCGGCGGCCTCATCGAGGTCATCACCCCCGACGAGGCCGCTCTCGCCGCCTTCGGCACCGACCCGCTGTCTCCCGCCAGCAGGACCCCTGCCGGCCACGCCGGTTTCGCCCAGGGCCGAGCGGCCGAGCGGGCGATCGCCGCACTGTGGAACAAGGCGTAACACCCGGCGCGACGGCAGTGGATGTCGTCGACAGCGTCGGCCCTCCGGTCCTCAGCCGACCGGGGCCGCCGCGCTGTTATATGGCGCCTGACCACCGCCGCCGACCGTGCGGCCCACCCACTCGCCCGCAGGGCGGGGCCGACCGAGGCCGTCCGGACAGGTCGGCTCGCGAGGTCGACAAGGGCGGTCTTCCGGTCACCGGGTGGGCCGGGGCGGGGTGGAACGGGGCTGTGGGCCGTAAGCCGTCAGGAAGCGGTCGCGGAAGGTGTCCATGCGCCAGACCGGGGCCGTGTGGCTGGGCTTGAGGCCGTCGGTCCAGCCCCAGTTGGATATGCGGTCCAGTACGGCCGGGTCGTGGGCGACGATGGCGACGGGGACGTCGCGGCTCGCGTGGTCGCCGGAGACCTTGGCGAGGGGCTGGTGGTCGCCGAGGAAGACGAGCACGGTGTTCTTGGTTCCGTATTTCGCCACGTAGGAGACAAGGCTGTGCAGCGAGTACTGGATGGACTTGCCGTACTCGGTGCGGACCTGGTCGGTGCGTTTCCAGACGTCCACCGGGTCTTTGCCCGCCTTCTCGATGGCGTGGTAGACGGAGCCGTTGCCGACCTTGTCCCAGGCGACCGTTGCGGGGAGGGGGGCCCAGGGGTTGTGGCTGGAGGTGAGGATGACGAACGACATCAGGGGCTTGTCCTCACCCTTGGGGTGCCGCGTATCGAGCGTCTTGCCGTGTTGCGTGTTGCCTGTCCGGCTGTGCTGCTTGCCGTGTTCCAGGCGCTCGAAGGCGGACAGGGCGTACTGGTCCGGCATGGTCGACCAGCTGAACTTCGGGCCCTTGTAACCGAGGTCCCGGGAGTCGTAGACGCGGTCGAGGCCGTAGAACGAGGACTCCGGCCAATCCTTGGTGACGCCGGGCATGATGCCGACGGTGCGCCAGGCACCGGTGCGTTCGAAGGCGCCGGTGAGGGTCAGGCGGTCGCCCGCGGTGACGGTGCGGTAGCGCTGCTGGTTGTCGATCCACAGGCCCGACATGAAGGTGGAGTGGCCCAGCCAGCTGCTCCCGCCGTACGTCGACGAGGTGAGCCAGCCGCTCCGGGAGGAATAGCCGGCGGCGCGCAGCCGTTCGGTCCCGTCCGCGAGGGCCGCATCGACGCCCGGCGCCATCAACGGGTCCTCGACGGCGCTGCGTCCATAGCTCTCTATGAACGTGAAGATGACGTCCTTGCCGCGCAGTCCCGTCAGCAGTCGATCGCCCGGAGTGGTGCCGAAGGCATCGACGGCGGCCTCCTTGGCGAACGCCTGCTCGTCCGCCAGGCTCGCCCGTATCTGCTCCGCGCGGTCCTGGACGCGCCCGGCGGTGCTCGTGGCGGCGAGCGGCACACCGGCCACCTGCACGCCGAGCGCCGTGCAGGCGACCCAAACGGTCCCGCATACCAGAGTGGTACGGGTCGCGCCGGCGCTGTGCCGGGCCATGCGGTGGGCGAGCCTGACGACCGCCAGCGTGGTGAGGACGAGAAGGACGAGGACGAGGGCGCCGGCCGCGATCGCCACACCTATCGCGTGCGCCGGGCCGATCGAATCCTCGAGGAACGATTCGCCGTCGCCGAGCAGGACCCAGTCGAGCACCGGGTTGAAGCCTCGGCCGAGGGTTTCGTTGAAGCCGATGTCGAGGAGGTTCAGCACGGTGAGCAAGCCGAGCCCCACCCCGGCCAGCACCGCCGCCACCCGCCTCACCCTTGACGGGAGGAGGAGCAGGAGGGCGGCACCGAAGATCGCCTCCACCGGGATGCGCAGGAACTCACCGGGCGTGAGGAGGGTGAGTTGGTTGGGGAGGAGGAGGGTGAAGAGGACGAGGGCGGCGGCGAGCGTGGTGGTCAGCCGGGCCGCGGTCCGTGCCACGCTCGGGTGGCGGTCCCGCCAACGGATGGCTGCCGCAGCCTCGCCCGGGTCGTCCTCGCCGGCGCTCGCCTCGTCACCTGTCTCGGCGTCCTGGTCGGCGGTGTCGTCCGGTATCCGCTCCGGAGAATCGGCCGAGGATCCAGCGGCGGAGCGCGAGCGGCCCTCGTCCGTGGATGCCTCGTCCTTTTTCGGCAGCTGACGAGAGCGCGTCAAGGGCAACAACTCGAAGGTCCTTCCGTGCGAGGCCCGGTGGTGGCACGGCACACCGGACTCGGGAGGCCGGAGCCGCGCCTATCGGTACGGTTCGCCGACGGCTTCCGTTCACTCACCTGTGAACTATCGGACGATCCTCCGGCTCATCGGCGTTCGAGGACCCGGCGGACGGCCTTGAGCCTAGGCGGTGTCCGCAAAGTCCCGCCTGGCTGGCGGCGCCTGGCACGCACGCTCGCTGCGTTGTCGGGATCGTCCACGTAGCCCGCTACGAGGACGACCCTCCGCCTTGCGATCGCACGCACCAGACGCCGCCAGCCCCGCCCTCCGGGCGGACGACAGGACTTTGCGGACACCCCCTAGGGCCTTGAGCCACCGGTCCTTCTCCGACTTCAGGGTCCGGAACTCCTTCGGCCTGAACGGTTCGGGCCGTGGACGAGGGGCGAGGAACACACCGCGCGGCCGGCCACGCGTTCCAGGATGTCCCGGTCGGCCGGTGAGTGGCCGACCGGGACTGCCGGCTCAGGCCAGGTCGAACCGATCGAGGTTCATCACCTTGTCCCACGCCGCCACGAAGTCACGCACGAACTTCTCGCCCGCGTCCTCGGACGCGTAGACCTCCGAGACGGCCCGGAGCTGGGAGTGCGAACCGAAGATGAGGTCGACGGCGGTGGCGGTCCACTTGGCCTCGCCCGTGGCGCGATCCCGGCCTTCGAATACGTTCTCGGCCGAGGCCGACGCCTTCCACTCCGTGCCCATGTCGAGCAGGTTGATGAAGAAGTCGTTGGTCAAGGTCTCCGGCCGGTCGGTGAAGACGCCGTGCGGGGATTGCTCGAAGCCGGTGTTCAGGGCCCGCATGCCGCCGATCAGAACCGTCATCTCGGGAGCGGTCAGCGTCAGCAGGTTGGCGCGGTCCAGCAGGAGAGTCTCCGGCGACAACTTCTCGCCCGCCCGGAGGTAGTTGCGGAACGCATCTGCCTTGGGTTCGAGCACGGAGAACGACTCCACGTCGGTCTGCTCCTGCGAGGCGTCCGTGCGCCCCGGTGCGAACGGGACCGTGATGTCGTGCCCGGCGTTCTTCGCGGCTCGCTCGACGGCCGCGCACCCGCCCAGGACGATCAGGTCGGCGAGCGAAACCTTCGTTCCGCCGGTCCCCGAGCCGTTGAAGTCGTGCCGGATCTGCTCGAGGGCCCCCAACACCTCGGTCACCTCCGGCAGGTCGTTGACCGCCCAGTCCTTTTGCGGCGCGAGTCGAATCCGTGCCCCGTTGGCTCCGCCGCGCTTGTCGGTGCCGCGGAAGCTTGCCGCCGACGCCCAAGCGGTGGTGACCAGCTGGGAGACGGACAGTCCCGAGGCGAGGATCCTGCCCTTGAGGGCAGCGATGTCCGCGTCCGTGACCAGGGCGTGATCGACCTCAGGGACGGGGTCCTGCCACAGCTGCGGCTCGGCAATCCACGGGCCGAGGTAACGCGAGAGTGGCCCCATGTCGCGGTGCAGCAGCTTGTACCAGGCCTTGGCGAACGCGACCGCGAGCTTGTCCGGGTTCTCGTGGAAGCTCTTCACGATCGGCGCATAGATCGGATCCACCTTCAGCGCGAGGTCCGTCGTCAGCATCATGGGAGCGTGCCGCTTCGACGGATCATGGGCATCAGGCACGGTGTCCTTGGCCGAGGGATCCGTGGGGGTCCACTGGTGCGCACCGGCGGGGCTCGTCGTCAGCTCCCAGTCGTACGTGAACAGGTTGTCCAGGTACCCGCTGTCCCACTTCGTCGGCTCGGCGGTCCACGCGCCCTCGAGCCCGCTGGTCAGCGCGTCGGCGCCCTTGCCGGTGCCGCACGTGTTCCGCCAGCCGAGGCCTTGCTGCTCGATCGGGCCGGCTTCCGGTTCCGGGCCGATGTACGAGGGGTCGACCGCACCATGACACTTGCCGAAGGTATGGCCGCCGATGATGAGCGCGGCCGTCTCCTCGTCATTCATGGCCATACGCCCGAACGTCTCGCGAATGTCCCTGGCGGCGGCGATCGGATCCGGATTGCTGTTGGGCCCCTCCGGATTGACGTAGATCAGTCCCATTTGCACGGCGCCGAAAGGCCCGGTGAGTTCCCTGTCGCCGGTGTAGCGCTCATCTCCGAGCCAGGTGTCCTCGGGCCCCCAGAAGATTTCCTCGGGTTCCCAGATGTCCTCTCGTCCGAACCCGAATCCGAACGTCTTGAAGCCCATCGATTCCATGGCACAGTTGCCGGTGAAAATCAGAAGGTCGGCCCAGGAGAGCTTCCGTCCGTACTTCTGCTTTACCGGCCAGAGCAAACGGCGCGCCTTGTCGAGGCTCGCATTGTCCGGCCAACTGTTGAGGGGGGCGAAGCGCTGGGCGCCGGCGCCGCCACCGCCCCGGCCATCGGCAATGCGGTACGTTCCCGCGGCATGCCAACTCATCCGGATGAAGAGCGGCCCGTAGTGACCGTAGTCGGCAGGCCACCAGTCCTGCGACGCCGTCATCATCGCGAAGACGTCCCGCTTCAGCGCGTCGAGGTCGAGGGTCGCGAACTCTTCCGCGTAATTGAAGTCCGCGTCCATCGGATTGGACCGTGACGAGTGCTGGTGAAGAATTTGAAGGTCCAGCTGATTCGGCCACCAGTCCCGGTTCGACCTGGGCTGAGTCGGCGTCGGGGCCGGGGAGGAGATCACTGGGTTCTCGCTTTCGCTGCCGGACACGTCCGTCCTTCTTCCTGTCTCGGTGTTTCCGTCTGCTGGCTGCTTGCGCTCGGCGTTGGTGTGCCTTGCCGGTGTCGAGCACTGCGACCCGCGCTCGTAGCGCGCCATGGCGCCCGCCGGCTGGAAACCTCCGACCAGACCCGCGCCAGTCAACGCGGGCTGGCGGCCAGCGAGAACCTTCCCTCATGCACGACGCCGATGATCGAGCCTGGGTCGGCGTCCGTATGGTCGCGCACCGCAGACTGCACCGCGGCGAGAACACGCTGAGCATCCCCGCGTAACAAGCCTCAAGGTCCAAAAACGACGCGGTCACCCCTCGGCCGCACCGTCTCCGGCGAGTGCGGCATCGGCCGGCCCGAGCGGCGCGGCCTGCGCGCCGAACTCACCCCTCCCCCTCACGTCGCGGCCATGTCCCACTCCTCGTGTCAAGGGACGGGCCACAAATGCTCCAGATGGATACACCTGGCGTCTCGTCGACCGGTGGGCTGAACATCGCATCAGTGCACGGCGTATTACGGGCTACTTGTGCCCGGGCGACGACCGGCGGTCGCGCAGACCGCCTGCAGCGTCGATGCCCGGGCCCTCCGAACGAGACCACGGCGATCCCTTGCGGGACCGCCGGAAGGGAACGAAGGACCGTGACAGCCCCGCGCACCACTCGCCTCGCCGCCCTCCTCGCTCTGCCCGTCACCCTGGCCCTCTCGGGTGCCGCCACCGCTCCGGCCGTCGCCGCGGAGAGAACGTTCCAGATCAACCTGAACCAGCTGAACGATTCGGGCGGCAAGGGCACAGCGATGCTCAGTCTCAACGGGAACCAACTGACCGTGAAAATCGAGTCGGAGGGACTCGTCCCAGGCCAGCCGCATGCGCAGCACCTCCACGGCTCCACCGACGGCCATGACTTCCACTGCCCGGACGCGAGCGACGACATGGACGGCGACGGGATCCTCAACAACACCGAAGCCACGCACAGGTACGGCGACATCAACATCTCGCTCACCACCCAGGGCGGCACGACTCCTGACAGCGGCCTCGCCGTCGACCGCATGCCCATGGCCGACGCGGCGGGCAAGCTCTCCTACGAGCGCACCCTCCCCGTCTCCCAGGACGTGGTCGACCACATCAAGGATCTGCACATCGTGCAGCACGGCATCGACCCGAACGGCAACAAGAAGTACGACTTCGAGGGCGCGGGCAAGAGCGAACTCGACCCCAAGCTCCCCCAGGAGGCCACGGCTCCGGCCGACTGCGGGATCGTCGAGGGCGCGGCCGTCGGCTCCCTTCCGGTGGGTGGGGTGGAGACGGGCGGCGGAACGGCCGACAGCAACGAGATTCCCACCGCGCTGGCGGGCGCCTGCGGCCTCGCCGTCGTGGCGGCCGCCGGAACGCTGGTCCTGCGCCGCAGGATACGGGCGGCGGCAGCCGCCGCCGAGCCGACCGGACGGGGAGCCGCGTGAAGGCCCGCAGGAAGCGCGTGGCCGCATACTGCGCCGCGGTGGGGGCGATGGTGCTGCTCGGCGGATGCGGGGGCGCGAGTCCGGCGTCGCGGTCGGCTCCCGCCGAACGGCAGCCCGCGCAGGGAGGCCAGGCTGCCAGCGGAACGGGAACCGGGCACGGTCAAGGGGGTGAGCGGAAGACGGGGGATGCGCAGAAGGCGGCTCCGCAGCGGATCTCCATCCCCTCGCTCGACGTCTCCTCCACCCTGGAGTCGCTGGGGCGGAAGAAGGACGGCACGATGGAAACCCCCGTCGACCCCGACAAGGCGGGCTGGTACGCGCCCGGCCCGGCACCGGGCGACAAGGGGCCGGCGGTCATCGCGGGCCATGTCAGCTGGAACGGCAGGCCGTCGGTGTTCCACCGGCTGTCCTCGCTGAAGGCCGGCGACTCGATCGAGGTCGCGCGGACGGACGGGAAGACCTCGGCATTCACCGTCCGTCGCGTCGCGCAGTACCCGAAGAACAAGTTCCCCACCATCGAGGTCTACAAGAACATCGACCACGCGGGGCTGCGCTTGATCACCTGTGGAGGCGAGTACGACCCCTCGCAGCACTACTACCCGGACAACGTGGTGGTGTTCGCCGACCTGACCGGGGCGGAATAGCCCGAGCCGCCCGATGCCGGCGGCCGGCGTCCTGTGGGGACGTCGGTCTCCGGCTCGTGCGTGCCGGTCAGGTCTCGTTGGCGGTGATGGGCTCGCCTTGGCCGGGGTGTTCGCCGACGGGCGGGTCCGCGTCGGCGCTGCCGGGGTCGTGGGTGCCGGCGTCCGTGGTCCGGTGCGGCAGCTTCGCCGCGACGACGATCGTCACGAGGGCGAGGGCGGCCGTGACGCCGAAGGCCAGCTTCATCCCGCTCACCCGCGCGAGCCCCGCGGCGACGCCGTCGGCGACCAGGTGGCTGGTGCGCGCGGACATCACGGTCACCACGAGCGCGGTGCCGAACGCCGCGGCGACCTGCTGCATCGTCCCGAGCATCGAGCTGCCGTGCGAGTACAGGTGCGGGGGAAGCCCGCCCATGCCGAGCGTGAAGACCGGGGTGAACGTCGCCGCCAGGCTCACCATCAGCAGCGCGTGCAGTCCCAGCACCTGCCAGTACGGCATCGTCATGGAGACCTGGGTGAACCCGCCGAGGGCGAGCACCATGCCGATCGAGCCGGGCAGCACCAGCGGACGACTGCCGTAACGGTCGAACGCCTTTCCGACGATCGGTCCCAGCAGGCCCATGCCCAGACCGCCCGGCATGACCAGCAGGCCGGTCTCCAGCGGGCTGAGCCCGCGCAGGTTCTGCAGGTACAGCGGCAGCAGGATCATCGCCCCGAGCATCGCCATGAAGCCGACGGACATCAGGATCAAGGACAGGCTGTAGGTGCGATGCCCGAGGGTGCGCAGGTCCATCAGAGGCGCACCGGTGCGTTGCAGCTTGCGCTGGCGGATCACGAACAGCGTGATTGCCGCGACCCCGGCGAGGACGATGCCGATGTCGATGCCGAGTCCGACATTGCCGTCGCTGCCGCTGTCGCCGAAGAGGCTCAGGCCGTACACCAGGCCGCCGAATCCGAACGCCGCCATGCCGACGCTGAGCCAGTCGATGGAGCTCACCTGCGGCTCGCCGATGTTCTCCATGCTGCGCAGCCCGAACAGGGTCACCAGAGCCGCGATCGGCAGGACGACCACGAACAGCATGCGCCAGGAGCCGACCTGCAGGATCAGCCCGGACACGGCAGGTCCGAGCGCGGGCGCCACCGAGATCGCCAGGGTGACGTTGCCCATCACCCGGCCGCGGTCATGCTCGGGCACCACGATCATCAGCGTGGTCATCAGCAGGGGCATCATCACGGCTGTGCCTGAGGCCTGCACGATCCGACCCAGCAGCAACACCTCGAAGGACGGAGCGGCGGCCGACAGGGCGGTACCCGCGAGGAAGACGCCCATGGCTATCGCGTAGGCCTGGCGGGTGGTGACCCGTTGCAAAAACCAACCCGTTATCGGAATCACGACGGCCATGGTGAGCATGAACGCGGTGGACACCCACTGCGCCGCCTGTTCGGTGATGCGCAACGCGTCCATCAACCGCGGGATGGCGTTGATCATGATGGTCTCGTTGAGGATCACCACAAACGTGGCCAGTACCAACAGCCGCACCACCGTCGGTGTGCGGCCCGCCTTCATGGCCGGTCGTTCTGGTATCGCAGCTGACATGACAGCACCTCGCTGGGGTTCCTGGTCACAGTCGCCTCGCAGCCAAGGGCCGCCGGCACGGACGTGGGTGAATGACACCGGTAAAGACCGGCACGCCTGGCAGGACTCATCGGTCTGCCCAAGTGTTCCGCATCACTGCGCAGGTCTCCCCCGGATTTTCCTCTGCACAACGAAGGTAACCGTTGGCCGCCCCACCCCGACAAGCTGTCCGAAATGTCGGCGCAAGCCGGCAAGGATCGCCGTCGCCGTTTCCGGCCCTCGCGCCGCCTGGCGCGGCGACGCCCCGCCCCACCCCCACAACCGCTCCCCACTGGCGACGGGCGAGTCCCTAGACGCCGATGCATCCATGAGCGGGCGCACGGAATGCCCAAATTTCCCAGAAATTCCCTTATGAGAAATTGGCCGGGCACTGCGGGAACAGCTCAAGCCGACAAAGCGGTCGCCCAGCACCACGGCCGGGCGCTGCCGGGGCAGGCCGCGCTTGCCGTGCACGGGTGGCGCGGCGTGCAGGTGTGGTTTCCCGGATTCGGCCACAGGGGAATGCCCGAGACGCAGCGACCGCTGGTAAGACCACCGCGACGCAAGCGGCCCGCCCTGGGGCGCCTGACGCCAGGCTCCGGCGGCGCCGCCGCGACCGCATCATCGGGGTTTCATCGGCATTTCAGTGCCTGCGGTGAGAGTTGACGCGTCAGCACCGAGACAGGCAACCGGAGTTGTTATGCCTCCGCTCAGCACCTCACTCGTTTCCCCCTTCACGGACGACCAACGGCGGGCCGGCTGGAGAAGGACGGGCAACCGCCGCTTCGGAGGCTTGTGGGCGCGTCGGCTCGCGACAGTCATCGTCGTGATGGCGGCTGCGATCGCCCCGCTGCCCGCGGAGACGCAGCCGCCCGCGTATGCCCTGCCCGCCGCCGAGCCGAAGCCTCCGGTGCCGGATGAGTGGGGGCAGATACCGCTCTACGACCATCCGATCAGCCAGATCGGCTACGAGCGTCGGGTCGAGGCCGGGATGGCGACTCCGGGAGACGACAGGGCCTTGAACCGCAACGCCGCGGTCGGCTTCGTGGACATGTCGTCGGAGGTCGCTGAGGCCCTGCGCGCCGAAGATCCCGAGAAGGAACTCGAGGCGCTCAGCGAGAAGTACGGCGGGTACAAGATCAGGCAGGCTGCGGACGACCCGGATCTGTTCGCGTCCTTGGGCCTGGATCCTGGTGTCACGGCCTTGCTGGTGGTTCCCAAGCTCAACAACCAGAGCACACGCCACTCCGAGATGGAGCTCCTTTGGACACTGAGGCGCAAGGGCATCGCCTGGGACCGGCTGTTGGCGTTGTGGACCGAGCGCTCACCGTGCACAGGGAAGCCGGATTCCTGCTTTCCGCAACTCCGGAAGCTTGCGCCGCATATAAGGATCTTCCTCTCCGAAGTGCACCAGACCTGGGCCAACGGGGACTCCAAAACGATCCGCGAGGCCATCAACAGAGGACTTGAGACCGAACTCCGGCGCAAGAAGGAGAAAAGGTCCGTCCAGGACCCGAAAATACGGTCCACAGTGGACTCGGCCTTCACGCCCGGCACCGTCAGCGAGTGCCAGACCTCTGGTCTGGGGGCGCCGAGAGCCGGTCGATCACTCGCCCTGATGGCGGCTCCTTCGCCGTACGGCGGTTCCCTCCGCAGCGCCGCCCGCCCCTGCGGCGAGGACGACACCGAGAGCGGTTCCCAGGGCAGGCAGCCGTCCGTGCTCGCGAAGATGTTGGCGATGCCCCAATCCGACCCCGGCGGTATCGACTTCTCCTCGCTGAATCTGCGCTATCTGGCCGACTCCGGCTCGGCGAAGACCGGCTTGCGCTACTCCATGGGGGCCGCTCCGGTCGCGCCCGGTGGCGAGAACCTGCGGTCGGACGGAGTGAAGGCCGTACGAGAGGCGTCGGACGCGTTCTTCGTCTGGCTGTCGCTGCGTCCCTCCGCGTTCTGGGTGAATCTCAATCCCAACGAGCCCGAGCGCATCGTCGACCGGGCATTCGGCCGCACCGACGCCGGACGCATTCTGCTCCAGGCCGACCTGCGCATGAAGAAGACGATTGCGCAACTGATCCACCCGGACACCGAACTCGGCGCCGCGTACTGGGACCGGATCCAGGGCACGTGCATGTCCATGCGCACCTGGATCGTGCCGGGCGAGGCCAAGGTCCATGCGACGCCGGACGAGCTGTACATCATGGACGCGCCGCTGAAGGTGAAGATGGAGACCCAGTACCTGCAAGGGCGTGGCGCCGCAGGCACGAAGGCGTGCGCACAGCAGGAGAGATCCGTCGAGGAGCACAACGAGTCCCTCTTCCGCGACATGATCCTGCCGAAGGTGGAAGAGGCGGTGAATACCGCTCCTGAGTACGCCGAGTTGCGGCGCGTGTATCTGAGCCGGGTCGCCGCCGAGTGGTACCGCGACGTCAGCCGGCGCAAGAACGCGACCTACGCGAAGCTCATCGACCGGGGCGACGTCGGCCAGTGGGCCACCACCAGCGACTGGAAGCCGCGCGACACGTTTGACGACTACGTCGACTCCTACAAGAAGGGCGAGTTCAAGGTCACTCGTCGCACAACGGAGGGCAACGTCGTCTACCTGCAGACCTATGCGTTCGGTGGGGTCGACCTGACGCACGTCCCCTTCCGCAAGGTGGACGACGGCCGGTTCACGGCGGAGTGGCCGAACGCGTCCACGAACGTCGACCGGTCCTGGGACAGGCCCGTCCGGGGCGCCGACGGAAGCGAGCGGACCTTGCTGCTGAGCGGCGGCCCGTCGCCGGCCGAGGCGCGGAATGCCGCGGACGGGAGTTTCTCGTGGACGGAATTCGTGGATTCGGTGCCGTTCCGCTGGGCGTTGCTGGGCGCCGTGGTTGTCACGTTTCTTGTGACCCGGTGGAGGCTGCGCCGCCGGACGTAGTACGTCGTCCCACCCGAACTCCGCTTGACCTAGGAAGCGCCCGTTCCGCGCGACCCGGATCGACTCCGCTTCGCCTGATAGGCGCGGGCGAGGTGCTGTTGCAGGCGGGCGTGGCGGAACTGGTAGACCGCGCCGGCTTGGCGGAGCACGCCCCGCCGGTAGGCGTCTTCGAGGAAGGTGACGAGGGACCAGGGCAGTCGGCCGGTCAGCGGCAGCCAGATGCGGGAGAAGACCGTCCACTGGCCCCAGGCGGTCAGACTGAACACGTAACCGAGGGCGCCGCCGAGCCCGCTGATGACACCGAGTTTGAGTGCGGCCGTGAGACTCCACACGACCGGGCCCAGGATTGCCGACATGGGCCGGATCACCACCATGGAACCGAGGCCGACCATGAGGCCGAAGGTGGGGGCCCAGACAAGGAGTTGGGTGGCGACCGTCCGGAAGTTCGTGCGCAGGAGGCTGACCGGATTGACGGCGGACCGGATGTCGAGAGGGGTTTCGAAGAGGGTGAGGAGGCCGAGGGCGGGCCCGGCTCCGAGCGCGAACATCAGGCCGTAGATGATGCCGTCGGCGAGGCCGATGGCCAGGACGGTCGGAATGCCGAGGTGGAACCGGACGCCGTTGAGCGCTGCGCGGACGAAGCCGTAGCCGAGGCCGAACAGGAACCCGCAGAGCAACCCGATCACCAGTCGGCGGAGGGAACTTCGCCTGGTCTTGCCCTCCCTGCTGAATATCTTCATCCGCACGGCGGACGGCTCCACGGCCGCGTTTTTGCCCGCGACCAGGAACCAGTACGCGATCCCGAACAGCAGCCCGGAGAGCGGCCCCGCCACCAGCCCGTCCGCGAGCTGGAATGCGAAGGAGTCGAAGAGGGTGCCGACGATGCCGTCGACGAGCCCGATGGCCAGGCAGACCATCAGCGCGGTCACCAGTGTGCGCGTGGTGCGGCGCATCCTGTGGCCGAGCCGCCACCACTCCAGGTCGGGAGTGTCGAGCCGGGTCAGGTGATGGGCCAGGTAGCCGAGCCAGTACTGGGCGCGTTCCGGGTCGACGGCGCGGCGCGGCCCGCTGCCGGGGCGGTGCCCGGGCAGCGGGCGGTAGACGGTGGCGGTGAAGTTGTCGAGAAGGTGGTCCTCCAGCTCCTGGGGGCGGGCGAACCGCCCGGTGTCCAGGAGCGAGGCCGGGTCGTTGTCGGGGGTGTTGCTGTAAAGCGCGCGGGCGAGCGTGACCATCAGCGGAGTGGTCAGCACCGCGGCGAGGTTGGCACCGGCCCGGCTGTCCGGCCGCTCGTGCAGCTCGCTCAGCACGGGATCCCAGGCGGTCGCCGAGAGGTCTCCTCCGCGGGACTTGCGCGTGGTGCGCGGCAGGTAGTCGGCGAGATCGCTCAGGGTGAGATCGGTCAGTTCCACCGCGGCGGCGGAGGTGAGCACGTCGGTCTCCGCCACCGCGGCGGCGTACTCCGACGGACGGCTCGTCAGCAGCAGGGGCAGGGTGGTGGCATTGAGCGCTTCCAGCGCGGGACGTCGCAGGCCGTCGGCGATTTCGTCGAAGCCGTCCAGTACGGGGAGCACCCGGCCGGTCTCGACCAGTGCGGCGGCCAGGCTCGGCCCGCCGGGTCCCGAGGCGGCGAGACCGGGGTGATCGCGTGTCAGTTGCGCGGCCAGCCAGTCCCGGAACGTCATGGCGGTCGGATCCCACGAGCCGATGCTGAAGATCACCGGTACGGCATCGGCGCGGCCCCTCGACTTCAGGTGGTCCAGGACGAACCGCACGGCGAGGATCGTCTTCCCGGAGCCCGAGCGGCCCAGCACCACCAGCCGCCCGGACGGGATCCGCCGGTACACGCCCACGATCTCGTCCAGTTGCCCGCTCAGGTCCAGCGGGCCGTGGGTTCCCCCGGCGGGCAGACGGCGGATGTTGGCCCAGTGATCGGTCAGCTCCTCGGCGACCGGCTGCCAGCGCACCGGCAGCGGGTAGGGGTCATGGACCTGCCGCTGCTCCTCCTCGCGCCGCCAGCGGGCGGCCACCGTCTGCGCGAGCTGCTCGGAGACATCGGCCAGGGTTTCGTGCAAGGACCCCGGCGGGCCGCCCGCGACCGGCTCGGCGGGGGTGGTCGGGACGGTTGAGCTTTCCGGCGGCCCGTCGTCCCCGGTCCGGCGGACGGCGGCCGCCAGCAGCCCCTCGCGCTCCTCGGGGCTCAGCCCGAGCGCGTCGGCCAGCAGCCGCACCGTGGTCACTCTGGGGTCGGCGCGCTCGCCGGTCTCCAGCCCGCGGATGGTGCGGACGCCCACTCCGGCGCGCTCCGCCAAGGCCTCCTGAGTCATTTGCGCCTCGCGCCGCCGCTGTTTCAACAGCGCGCTGAACTCACTCGTCACAGGTCACGGCCTTCCCCCGGCACGTCGATTTCCCCAGGTGAGGGACTCTAGCGCGGCCACCGGCCGGATACGGCCGGTCCCCTGGCCTGTCCGTTGCACGGCGCCGGGGCCAGCGTCGACGGCATCCACCCGACCGGCCACCCCACGTCAGGAGAGCCCGCGATGCCGACGACCGCGACCCTCGGTCAACCGACCCTCACCCCGCTCACGCGCCAAGAGCACAGGGTGCTTTACGCGGTCGGCTGTGGTCTGACAGACGCCGAGATCGCCTCCGCCCTCGCGCTCCCCGAGGACGCGGTGAACGGACATCTCGCCCGGGTCCTCGCCAAACTTGAACTGCGCGACCGAGCCGCCGCCATCGTCCACGCCTTCGACTGCGGCCTGGTCGTTCCCGGCCAGGGCCCCCGCGAGGCGGCGAACCCGGTACCGCGGACCGTCATCCGCCGGGCACGCGAACCGCAGGTGCGGATCTCCGTACTCGGGCCGCTGCAGGCATGGCGCGATGGACAGCCCGTGGACCTGGGGCATCTCCGCCAGCAAGCGGTGCTGGCGGCGCTGGCGCTGTGCCCGGACCGGACGGTCAGCCAGCAGGAACTGCTCGACGGAGTGTGGGGGATGGAGCCGCCGCTCACGAAAGTGGTGCCGGTGTACATCTATCGACTGCGGAAGGTCCTGCGCCTGGAGAACGGCACGGATTCGGTGATCATGCGCGATCGGTGCGGCTACCGGCTGGTTCCCGGCGCGGTCGAGGTGGACGTGGCGCGCATGGAGGAGTTGGTCACCGCCGCGGGGACGGCCGAGCGAGCCGGCGAACTGGCTGAGGCGGTCCGGGTCTGTACCCAGGCGCTGGACCTGTTCCGCGGGGAGCTGCTGGCGGGCCTGCCCGGGCCGTTCGCCGAGCTGGAGCGGCTGCGGCTCACCGAGCGCCGGATCGCCCTCGTACAGCGGAAGCTGGACTGGCAGCTGCGGCTGGGCCGGCATTCCGAGGCGATCGCCGAGCTGCGCGCCCTGGCCGTGGCGCAGCCTCTGAACGAACCGGTCGCCGCGATGCTGATGCGTGCGCTGTGCCGTAGCGGCCGGCAGGCCGACGCGTTGACCGTGTTCGACCGCACCCGCCGCCGTCTGGACGACGACCTGGGGGTGCTGCCGGGCCGGCTGCTGACGCGGACGCACCAGATGATCCTGCGCGGATCCGACGCCGACCTCGCCCTCGCGCCCGCCACGCCATGACCCGGCCGATGCCGCGTACGCGCGGTGACGAGTTGCTGCTGGCGAGGATCTCCGCAGCGGCCGGCCGCGCGGGCATCGGCAAGCGACGTGCCACCTACGCGGCAGCCGCGCACCGGAGTCACGCGCAAGCCGGCCCGATCCGGGTGCTCCGGGGCCTGCTGGCTTCCGCCCGGTACGACCGGTCTTCCGCGAGGAGGCCGCGCGTGGACGCGCGACTGGACCTGTACGACCACGGCATGACCATTGCCGTCAAGGGGCGGATCCATGTCGTCCGCTACGACACCACCTCCGTGTTCCAGGAGACCGCCCGGCACCCGCACGGCTCGGCCCGCGCCGCAACCACTCGCGCCTACGCGCTCACCGACGTCGAAGGGAAGCGGATCGTGCTGCAGGGCAGGCCGGAGGACAGCGATGCGGAGGAATGGGGGTCCGAGATCCGACGGGCCGTCACCCATGCCCAGGTGCCCCTGGCGTGGGCCGCGCTCGAGAGGGGCGAGCGACTCGCCTTCGGGGACGTCTGGCTGACCCTGGAGCAGGTCGGATCCGCAGCGGTGTCCGCGCGGTGGCCGCAGGTGCAGCAGATCGAGAGCGAGAACGGGACCATCAGGCTCAACATCGACGGCAGTTGGCACCGGCTGGGGCCAACGGGCGCCACCCTCCCGAACCCCTTCGTCTTCCGCACGCTCGTGGAGCGCCTTCGGGCGGATGGCATGCGCTCATGACGACGAGCCGGTCCCGAGAGGGGCCGCGGACGCCCGGCGCATGCATGCGTTTCATCGCCATTCCAACGACCTGGATAACGTCAGGTTCGAGCACAGCAGTTGTGCCTTACCTCAGCCGAGGAGAAGCAGAGCAATGACCTTGTCCAGCAGATGGAAGAAGGCGATCGGCGCGGCCGGCGCGGCGGCGGCCATGGTGGCCGTCACCGCCGCCGCACCCACCGTCGCCCATGCCGATGCGGTGCATCACTACTACCTGGAGGTCGGCGGCACCGGCTCGGCGGCGGCTGCGCCCGACTGCACCTCCACCTATGCATTCGCCAACAAGCACCTCAACGGTGGTATCCCGGTGCCGGTCTGCTATCCGGCGAGCGCCGGACCCTGGCTCAACGGCCACAACGCTCCGGACATCAGCGCACCGAGCTACGACGCGAGCGTGAACGAGGGGTACCGCAACCTGCTGGCCACCGCCAAGGACACCTACCGTCGTGACCCGGGCGCCCGCTTCACGATCGTCGGCTACTCCCAAGGCGCCCAAGTGGCCGACCTGGTCCTCCAGACCATTGCCAAGGGCGAGACCGACATACCCCGCTCGCAGGTGAACGGCATGCTGTACGCCGACCCGCTGCAGCCCGACACCGGCATCTGGGCCCGGGTTCCGAAGGGTTGGAGCGCCTTGGGATTCACTTCTACGGGCGCCGGCCCGGCGAAGTTCGACGGCATCCCGGTGCAGCGCTTCTGCATCCGCACCGACCTGGCGTGCGACGCGACTTCGGTCCAGTCCGTCCCCGGTTTCCTGCAGCAGCACCCCAAGTACTGGCAGGACGGCAACATCATGGCGCAGACCATCGGCCACGACGGCGGTGACGGCGTCACCTGGTACGACGCCTGATCGTCCCGTCAATCGTGCATGTCCCGGAGCCGATGGAAGGTTCATCGGCTCCGGGACATGCGTGCAAGGGCGTGGCCCCGTCATGTGAGCCGGGCACGCGCCGACCGAGAACTGCCGTCCGAAGCCATGACGACGAGTTCCGTTCACCCCGAAACATCCGGTCCTGGGCATGTTCGCTATTTCATCGTCATTTCAGCGTCTCCCACGACAGTTGGCAGACAAGGTGCCGAACAACCGGTCCTGCCTCTGCGTCCTTCACGCGTATTCGTGGGTGCGCATTCTCCTTCAACGAACGGGTGTCCCTGTGGACGATCTCTTGCACAAACTGGTTTCTGCCGTCATCACCGGCGCGCTGATCGCCCTGGTGGGATATCTCAGCGTGGCCTCACGCAGGCGGAGGGTCGCCCGGGAGGAGGCCGCCGCGCCGGCTCCGGTCGAAGACCGTACGCAGACCTTGCTGCGTCGGGCCCAGCAGCTGGACAGCAGCCGTGACCAGCTGGCCGCTCAGGGCCAGCAGGTGGAAGCGCTGGCCCAGGCCCGGGAGGCCGCCGATCTCTGGCGTGAGCTCACCCGGATCCGGCCGGGGCGATTCCAAGCGGAACGAAGGGCAGCACTGGGGAAACTGAGCGAACTGCTGGCGGCCACGGGAGAAGAACACCAGGCGGCGCAGGTCCGCCAGGAAGCCGCCGGACTTTCCTGACGAAGCGAGGAGAACCGCAATGCCCGCCGCGATCTGGACCGGCCGAAACGCGAATCCGGAGAAGGTTGCCGCCGATATCGCCATGGCAGTGAAAGACGAACTCGGTCTTGCAGAACCACCGTTGGCCGTCACATTGCCGGCCGAAAGCACCGGCGTACCGGCCGGAAGTCTGCTCCCGCCCCGCGAGCGGTTCAGCGGAATGCCCGCGTCGACGCACTGCTTCCTCTACATCGATGCCCGAGCGCCCCGGCCCTTCGAACTACGTGCTGCGGTCCTGGGCGGGCGCTCGGGCATCCGTCGAAGCCTCGGACTGGGCCACCTCCTCTACGCGGTGCCCCTGGCGCCGCCGGTTCCCTCACCCGTAGAACTGAAGGCGGCCGGTGGCTCCGCCCCCATGCGCTTCGAAGGAGACCTCCCCACCGCACACCGTCTGAACGGAGACGCCCGGCTGGTCGAGAGGGCCCGTGCGCTGACTCCCGCCACGGCCGGTACCGACCGGAACCACACCTGGCAGGTGGCACAACGGCTGGCCATCGAACCGCTCCCCCAGGGTTCGGTCCTGCTCGTCCAGACCCTGCACCGTCCCACCGCCCGCGCCTGGTCCCTCAGCGCCCGCACCGTGCTGGACTTCGCCGCCCGCGCCGAAACGGCGCTCGGGTAGCGCAGCCTGCCGCCGCCCCGGCAGAACGGGCTGCCGCTCGCCCGGGAGTCAGGAGGTGTCGGTATCCACGGCGCCGGGCGGTCCGGCGTCGGCTTCGCGGCATTCGGCGCGCAGCCGGAGCAGGGTGGTCCGCATACCGTCCCGGTTGCGTGCGGCGCGTCGGCCGGCCGGTGTTCCGGTGAAGACCAGCCCAAGCATCTCCGCAGTCCGGCCGCGCCATCCCCGGCGGCGGTGGTCGCGCCAGTATTCCGTGACCAGAGTCCCCTCCCCCGCCGGTGTCAGGCGGTAGCCCCAACGTGCCACCGGCAGCCCGAATGTGGTGACGTCGAACGCGAACTCCCGTCCAGGATCGTCGATGACGATCCGGCAGGTGGTGAACCAGACCCAGCACGCTCTGCGGTTGACTCCGACGAAGCTGTTCCCGCGACGCCACGTCCAGATGACTTCCGGGCTCCGCTCCTTCATGCGCCGGACATCGGCGAGGGCCGCATGAACGGCTGCGGGCGCGGAGGGCACCGCGAGGGATTCCTCGACCTCCCGGACCCTTTCGCTCATCGGGACTCCCCGACGGCGTGGTAGCTCGCGCGGTCCGCCGTGACGGCGGCGGCGTCGAGGACCGTACGGGCGAGCGCCGCCGTATCGGAAAGGGCCGTGACGTGTCCCTGTCGGGGACGCACCACGAGCCGACCGTCGCGGCAGGCTCCCAGGAACGCGCGTTCATCTCGGCGGAAGGGGTCTCGCGCACCGTTGACCAGCCACACCGGCCCCGGGTAGGCGGAGAGGGAAGCCGTCGGATCCATCCGGGCGACGGCCTCCACCACGCGCGGCATCACCTCACAGGAGAGGCCGCCCGCCACCATCGCCTCGGCCACCGGACCCGGTAGCGTACGGCGGAATCCCCAGGTGCTGAGGCGGTCGCCGACCGCGGGATGCGTCGCCGCCGAGCGTGCCGCCGCGCGGTATACGGCGCCGAAAAGGCCACGCGGACGGGTCGTGCAGCCCATCGCCATCAGACCGGCGACGCGTCCGGGGTACCGCTCGGCGGCGACGATTCCGACGTAGCCGCCCAGGGACAGCCCCACCACCAGCGCCCGGCCGCCGAGTTCGTCGATGGCGTCGGCAACGGCGCGCGCGGCCCCGGGCAGGGTGAAGGGCTCGCCGCGGCGGGTCCCGTGGCCCGGTAGATCGGGCGCCGCCACCGGGTGGTCCGCGCCCACCAGTTCCATGACCGGCCGCCACATCGTCCCGCTCACGCGGATGCCGTGCACAAAGACGACGGGGAGCCCGTGTTCGTTGGGTTTCATGTGCCGGACGCTAACATTAAATGCAACGCACCGTTGCGTTGTTTTTGAGGTAGCTTTCCTACATGAGCGACGCACAGCACCGCACACCTCGGGACGGCCCGCGGAAGGCGCAGGAGATTTTCGATGCCACGCTGACCCTGCTCGCAGCGAGGGGCTACGAAGGGCTGACCATCGAGGGAGTCGCGGAGAAATCGGGGGTCAACAAGACCACGATCTACCGCTGGTGGCCGTCCAAGGGCGCCCTGGTGGGGGCCGCACTCACCGGTGCGCGCCGGCTCGACCTCGTACTCGAGGACACCGGGAGCCTCCAGGGCGACCTGGAAGCCCTGCTGCGCGCCGTGGTGACGCTGCTGACCGTGCCGCCCGCCGCAGACATCGCCGTCCCGGCCCTCGGCGCCACCACACAGAGTCCCGAACTGGCTCTCCACGTAAGGGATTTCTTCGCCGAGCGGCTGGCCCGCGAACGGATCGTCTTCGACCGCGCCGTCGCCCGGGGCGAACTGCCGGCCGACGCGGACCCGATGCTCCTGGTGGACCTGCTGGCGGGAGCCGCCTGGCTGCGCATCGTGTTGCGAGGGCTTCCCGTGGAAGAGGACTTCGTCGCGCGGGCCGTGCGCACCGTCCTCAAGGGGGCCGCCACGGCATAGCCCTCGCCGAACGGCCCCCAGCTCCCCGCAGCGGTCGGCCCGGGTCTGCGATGTCGTCGCGGACCCGGGCCGGCGCGTGACCGGATCGGTCAATTGTTGAGGCTGGTGTGGTTCCACCAGCCCTGGCGGCCGACGGTGAAGTCGGCCGTATCGCCGTTGCCCTTGATCTTGCCCTGGTACTGCTGGCCCTTCTTCAGCGGGCTTTCCTCCAGCTTGCCGTGGGCGTCCTGGATCGCATCGATGACGAGGGTCGGCACCTTCTTCAAGGTCTCCGGGGGGATGGCCTTCGAGGGGGTGATGGTGACGGCCTCGTCCCAGTTCGGGCGGGCGGCGAGCTGGTGCGCGAGGTGGATCTCGTCGCCCTCGCCGAAGATCAGGTAGGTGAGGTACTCGGGGTAGGGGAGGTCTCCGAGCTTGCGGAAGGAGAGGACGTCCTCCTTCTTGCATTCCACCGTGGTCTCGCCCGTCGTCATCTGCTGGAACGTGCGCTTCCCCGCCTTGTCCACGACGACCCGCTCCAGATGGACCTTGAAGGTCTTGCCCTTCCGGAGCTCGGGCAGCTCGAAGTGGTGCGGGCAGCGAAGGGAGTAGTAGACCCGCTCGTTCTCGTGCTGGGCCAGGTCCTTGAGGTACATGTCGCGCAGTTCACCGTTGTCCTTGATGGTGAAGGTGAACACCGCCTGGTAGTCGTGGCCGGACTGCGGGTTGTACAGCGCCAGGTGGTAGAAGAAGAGCTTCTTCTTGCCGAGCAGCAGGAAGCGGTGGATGTGCTCGTGTCCGTCGGTGTGGTCGGCTTCGGGGGTCGTGGTCATGGTGAGGTGTTGCCTTCCGTGAGGGGGGTGTGCGGGTGGGGGTGGAGCTGCCGCCGGGCCCAGAAGGGGCGGTCGGGCCAGCGGGTTTCCCGGGCGTGCACGACGCGGTGGTCGTGCTGGTACGCCGCCCGGGCCGTGGCGACCTTCGTCCCGTAGGCGGCCAGGGCCGCCCGGTCGCCGTGCAGCCGGGCGTCGACCGCCTCGCCCGCGCTGAGCCCGGTGTAGAGGGCGGTGAGGATGCCCTGCGAGCTGAGCGGGTCGAAGGCGGCCGCCGCGTCTCCGGCGGCGATCCAGCCGTCGCCGTGCACCCGGTCCAGATGCGCGCTGTGCGCGGGGGCGCGGCGGGGCGGCGGGAGGTCGGTGAGTCCGTGCGGGCGGGCCCGCACGGAGACGTGCCGGGTGGCCAGCAGCCGGTCGCGGAACCGTTCGGCGCTGCGCCCGCCGGCGACGGGCAGGTCGAGGTCGGTGAAATAGGCGACCAGGCGGCGTCGGGAGGGCAGGAGGGCGGTGTACCACCAGCCGTCCTGGTCGGATTCGACCAGCGAGCGGCCGTCGGTGGTGTCCTGCGCGTCCGGCGGCGGGCCGAGGGTGAGGTGCAGGGCGGTCAGCCGGTCCGCCGTCCGTCGCCGGGCGCCGCAGCGGACGGCGATCGCGGCGCCCCGCCCGGTGGCGTCCACCACCCAGCGGCAGCGGACCGTACGTTCCCGGTCGCCGCCGGAGCGGTCGCGGAGGGCGAGCCGCCAGGCGCCGTCGGGCTGCCGGGCGCACCTCCGTACCGCGGTGCGCTCGGCGACCTCGGCGCCCGCCGCACCGGCGGCCGCGCGCAGCCGCCGGTCGAAGAGCGGCCGGTCGAGGTGCCAGCCGTGGCCGTACGGGTCGTGGAGGGAGTCCACGGCGTGCAGTTCGGCCGAGCCCCACGCGGAGAGGTTGCCGTGGCAGGGCAGATGGCCGGTGCCAAGGACCGGCCCCTCGACGCCGAGGTCGGCGAGCAGCAGCCGCCCCACGGACACCAGCGCCTCCCCGGCCTTGGGCGGTCCGGTCCCGGCGTCGGCCAGCAGCACCGTGCGCCCGGCTCGTACGAGACAGAGCGCGGCGGCGCAGCCGGCCGGGCCGCCGCCCGCGACCACGACGTCGTAGGCAGGGGGTTCCGAGAGGAAGCTCACTGGTTGCCGTGGAAGGGGTCGAGCTTCTCCAGGTACCCGGCGGCGATCTCCGTCCCGTCCCGGCCGGTCGCCTCCTTGACCTCCTCGATCGCCTGCTGCACGAGCATGGACGCGACGTCTGCGGCGGCGACGTCCCCGGTCCAGGTGTCGGCCGCACCCGCCAGCACGGCCACGCCCGCTTCGGGCACCTGGATGTTGACGAGATTGGCGTGGTCGGGGGCGGCCGGGTATCCGGGCTTGGACTCGACCTGGAGGTACTTGGGGAACTTCTTGTCGTCCACGGTGTATTCGCGCGTTTCGACGATGCCGAACTCGTGCCAGTGGTCGATCATGTGCCGACGCTGCTTGTCGAAGTCGGGGTCCCTCAGCCCTCGCAGCCACACCGCCCGGTTCTCGAAGGCCTTCTCCCTGGCACTGTCGTCGCCGCCGGTCGGCTTGGTGTTGACGATCAAGAAGTCCGATTCCTTGAGCACGTGGTTGGGCATCTGGGCGGGCCAGAACGTGGGCAGGTAAGGGCTGTAGCGGGGCCCGAGGCCGGACCGCACCTGGTAGCCGGAGCGGCAGCTCGCCGTGTCGCACTGCCAGGGGGCCGCCATCCAGCGGGTGAGGTCGCCCGGCCCCTGCGCATACAGCGGACCGTTCTTGCTGAAGACATCCGGAAGCTTGAGCTCATCCCCGTAATTGGGTTCCGGGTTGTCCGGCGTGCGGTGCAGGATGCGGAACGGCTCGGAGTACATGGTCTTGTGGCGCATCGGCCAGGTCACCTCGCAGCCGGGGTGGAACGCGTCCGCGGCGCAGTTGTCCAGCGCGGCACGGTCCAGCAGGCCGGGCTGTTCGGCGAGGGGTGCCTTGTCGACGTCGGGGTAGCCGGTGCGCGGCGGGCCGGAGACGAAGTGGCCCTCGGACCACAGGGCCAGCATCCGGTCCTGTTCGGCGGAGAGCATGAGGTGCTGCCGGACGGAGGTGGCCTTGCCGCCGGACATGGCGTCGCCGTAGAGCCAGGGCCAGGGAACGGGGGAGGTTCCGTCCCGGTCGTAGTCGCGCATATGGACGTAGATCTGCCGGCGCAGCTCCTGACTGGCCTCGCCCGGGTCGGCGAGCCGCTTGCGCATGGCCGGGTCGAGGAAGTCGTGCGGGCCCTGCCATCCGAACTGCGTGGCGAAGCCATGGTTGACCCACTGCAGTTCGCAGAACCGCCGCAGGATGGGTTCGATGTCGTCCGGGTACGAGACCACCTGAAGGATGTCCAGCGTCTGCTCGGCAACGAAGACGTCGTAGAGCAGGTCGTAGAGGGTGCGGACAGTCTTCACACCGGGCGCGTAGTGCGGCGGGGCGACCACGACCCAGCCCGGGGTCGCGGTCTTGGTGACGCCGTTGAGGGTGACTTCGGCGGTGACCGGGCCGTCGGAGACGTCGTCGTACCAGGTGTCATTGTTGGCGACGCCGAAGATCGGCTTCTCGGGGTTCTGCCAGGAGGCCGACTTGCCGACGCCGCCGGTGACCAGCAGGCGGCCGTCTTTCTGGGTGGAGATCGACCCCAGGGAGACCTTCTTGGCCATGATCTCGCCGTCGAAGGCGGCGGTGTCGTGCGCGGAGGCGCGGATGGACTTGCGGCCGGGGTCGATGACCAGCTTCGTGCGGTCCGTGACCTTGGCATTCCGCCGGCTCCGCTGCTTGCCCGTCAGATTGGCGGCTTCGGGGATGTCGAGCGGGATGTGGAACTGGTACCAGGCGGCCTTCTTGTTGGCCAGATGCACCGACCACTTGATCTCGGACACGCCTTCTTCGTTCAGCTTGAGCTCCCGGACGACCTCTCCGGCCTTGTTGTAGCCATAGACGCGGAACCGGGCGGCCTGCCGGATGATCTTTCCCGGCTTGTCTTTGTACGAGCCGGCCGGCAGCGCCGGCTGATCCGGCGACTCCGGGCCCACGAAGGGTGCCTTGTCACTGTTGCCGACCCGGGCGATGCCGATCGCGGGATGAACCTTTACTTGTACGATCTCCTCGTCCATACGGATGCCTTCCATGGGATAGATGCACATATCCCCCCAAGAAGCCCAACCGTATGATCATCTCAACGCGTACTGCCAGCACGAAGCGTCACAATGGGTACGCGATTCACTCCGCCGCCCGCGGCGAGCGGGGAATTGCCCCCGACATCCGATTACGGAGCGTAGATATCACGTCGGGGCGCCCACGGAGACGGAGCGTCACATCGAGGCCGCACAAGCGCCCGGTCACGCGGAAGGCGGGCGCCGTGCCGTCGCCGATCGGCTCACCGGCCCGTGGGGCAGCTGCCGTAGCGCGCCTTGCCACCGCCCAGGCGAAGCGGGATAAATATGGAGCATGAGCGGACATTCGGGTCGTTTCCGGCGTTGGCTGAGTCGCGCGCCCGGCCGTTCCGCTTTTCCGGGCGCAGCCCCTGCCGGGAGCGGCACCGGCGACCGCCACGACGAACGCCCTACGGGGGCCGGAGAACCGCAGCACATACGGCCCTCGACCACACGCAGCGTGGCCCGGGAAGTCTTCCTCCTCCAGCTCGCACTCGTGGTGCTGCTCGTCGCGGCGGCAGTGGTGGCCTTCGTCATCCAGACCCGGCGGGACACCATGACCGACGCCCGGCACCGGACGCTCGCCGCCGCCGAGTCCTTCGCCCACTCCTGGGGGCTCCAGGCGGCTCTGAACAGCGCCGATCCGACCGCGAAGCTCCAGCCGCTCGCCGAGGCGGCCCGGAAGGCCTCCGGCGTCGACGCCCTCATCGTGTACAAGCTCGACGGGATCACCCTCACCCACAGCGACCCGCGACAGATCGGCAAGCACGTGATCGGCCCGTATGCCGATGCCGCCCGGGGCAAGCCCTTCACCAGGACCTTCGAGGGCGCCCTGGGCCTCTCCGTGGTCTCCGCAGCCCCCGTCAAGGACTCCTCGGGCAGGGTCATCGCCATCGTCGCCGCACCGGTCACGGTGGAGAAGGTGCAGAAATCGGTCAACGAGCAGCTGCCCCTCTTCCTGGGCAGCGCGGTCGGGGCGCTGGCACTCGCCGGAGGCGGTGCGGGGCTGGTGAGCCGTCGGCTGCGCCGGCAGACCCACGGTCTGGGGCCGGCCGAGATGACCCGGATGTACGAGCATCACGATGCGGTCCTGCACGCGGTGCGGGAGGGCGTCCTCATCATCGGCCGCGACGGGCGGCTGCTGCTGGCCAACGACGAGGCGCGGCGGCTGCTGGACCTGCCGCCGGACGCGGAGGGACACCACGTCGGCGACCTGGGGCTGGACCACCGCACCGCCGAACTCCTGGCATCGGACCGGATCGCCACCGACGAGGTGCACCTGGCCCAGGACAGACTGCTGGCCGTCAACAAGCGGTCGACCACCCCCTATGGAGCCCACCAGGGAAGCGTGGTGACTCTGCGCGACACCACCGAACTGAGGTGGCTGTCAGGGCGCGCCGAGGTGGCGCGGGAGCGGTTGAGACTCCTCTACGACGCCGGGGCACGGATCGGCTCCACGCTGAATGTCGCGCGCACCGCCGAGGAACTGGCGCAGGTGGCGGTCCCCCGGTTCGCCGACATCGTCACCGTCGAGCTGCAGGAAGCGGTCCTGAAGGGCGAGGAGCCGGCCGTGGCGGGTACCGAGCTGCACCGGACGGCCATCGCCGGCCTGGCCGCGGACCATCCGCTCCGCCCCGTCGGCGAGTTGATGCGGTTCGCCCCGGGCTCCCCGGTGGCGGCGAGTGTGGAGCAAGGCCGCTCCGTGGTGGAGCCGGACCTGGCCGGCTCTTCCGCCTGGCGGTCCATGGACCCGGAACGCGCCCGACGCATCCTGGACCACGGTGTGCATTCCCTGGTGGTCGTACCGCTGCGCGCCCGGGGAGTGGTGCTGGGACTGGTGAGCTTCTGGCGCTCGGGGAGCTCCCCTCCGTTCGACGACGAGGACCTGTCCTTCGCCGAGGAGCTGGCGGGGCGGGCGGCGGTGGGGATCGACAATGCTCGGCGCTACACCCGCGAGCGCACGATGGCGATGACGCTCCAGCGCAGCCTGATGCCCCGCGGCCTGCCCGACCAGGACGCCCTGGAGGTGGCACACCGCTATCTGCCCGCCCAGGCCGGAGTGGGCGGGGACTGGTTCGACGTCATCCCGCTGCCCGGCGCCCGGGTGGCGCTGGTCATCGGCGATGTGGTCGGACACGGCCTGCACGCGGCGGCCACCATGGGCCGGCTGCGCATCGCCGTACACAACTTCTCGGCCCTGGACCTCTCCCCCGACGAACTGCTGCGCCACCTGGATGAGCTGGTGACCCACATCGACGTCCAGGACGAGGACACCGAGGAAGGACCGGCGATCACCGGCGCCACCTGCCTGTACGTCGTCTACGACTCGGTCTCCGGGCAGGTCACCGCGGCCACGGCCGGCCATCTGCCGCCGGCCGTGGCCCACCCCGACGGCAGCGTGGAGTTCCTGCAGACGCCGGTCTCCCCGCCGCTGGGGCTGGGCACCGGCCTGCCCTTCGAGACCGCCGAGCTGTCGATGCCGGAGGGCTCCCGGCTGGTGCTCTACACGGACGGGCTGGTCGAGAACCGCAGCCGCGACCTGGACGCCGGGCTGGAAGCCCTGCGTGCGGCCCTCGCCGGACCGGACCGTACGCCGGAGGACACCTGCACCGCCGTCATGCAATCCCTGCTGCCCGCCGGGTCGACCGACGACGTCGCGCTGCTGGTGGCCCGGACCCGGCGGCTGGACCCGGCGGACGTCGCCGAGTGGGACGTGCCCCGCGACCCGGCGGCGGTGGGTCCGGTCCGTAACGCCTGCGTCCGCCAGTTGGCGGCCTGGGGTCTGCAGCACATCGCCTTCGGCGCCGAGCTCGTCCTCAGCGAACTGATCACCAACGCCGTGCGCCACGGCGCCGAGCCCATCCACGTGCGGCTCCTGCACACCCGCACGCTGATCTGCGAGGTCTCCGACGGCAGCAGCACCTCCCCGCACATCCGCCAGGCGAAGGACACCGACGAAGACGGCCGCGGCCTCTTCCTCGTCGCGCAGTTCGCCGAACAGTGGGGCACCCGCTACTCCCCCAGGGGCAAGACGATCTGGGCCGCTCAGTCGATCGACCCCGACGCCCCGACCTCGGAAGAGGAGTCGGCGGACCAACTCCTCGACCGTTGGGAGCACCGCGGGGAGTGGTGAGGCGATGAACTGCGGCGCCCGGGGACGCGCGTGGTGCCTCCATACGAGCCAGGCGCCTCCCTACGGACGCGTGCCTCCGTACGGACGTGTGCTTCCATCCGGACGTGTGCCCCTATCCGGACGTGGCACCCGCCGGCCGCCATGACCTGGCCCGGTCACCGTCCTCGCGGAGGACCACGAGGGGGCAGAGTAGGCTGATTCGCACCATTTCCGCACAGAGACGCTTCCAGCGGTTGAACGTCGCGGCGGGGTGGCGCCAGGTCCGCCCGCGTGCCAAGGCGTCGGCGGCCCGCGGGAGTGCCGAGGACGCCCGCTCGGCGAGCCCGCGGGGCCTCGTCGGCGTTCGCCCCACCTCCGGGCGTGCGCCGTCCTCGGCGGTGGGGCCGCTGCACGGGCCATGCGACCGCACCGCCGTACGGCTTGCCCCGGTCCGCGTCCGCGACCGCTCATCGGATCACTCCCCACCTGACCCTGCTGGAGGCGTCGTGGCTACACATCACCGGGTCCGCGCAGGCGCTCTCCTCTGCTGTCTCGGCCTTGTGATGCTCGGGCTCGGCGCCTGCCAGGAAGCGAGATCCACCCGGCCGGTCGCGCCCTCCCGGGCCGGCTCCGCCGCGGAGGTGGGCGGGATGGCGGCACTGATCAAGGCGGCGAAGAAGGAGGGCCGGCTCAACGCCATCACACTGCCGCGCGAGTGGGCCAACTACGGCGGGCTCATCGACGGCTTCCAGAAGAAGTACGGCATCAAGGTCACCGTCGACAATCCGTACGGCCACAGCCAGCAGGAGATCGATGCCCTCAAGCGCCACCGTGGCCAGAAGCGCGCCCCCGACGTGCTCGACCTCGGAGATTCCTTCGCCCAGTCCGCGGCGCGGCAGAACCTGCTGGCCCCCTACCGGGTCGCGCAGTTCGACCAGATCCCACCGGAGCAGAAGGACGCCAAGGCCCGCTGGTACAACAACTACGGTGGCTACGTCTCCATCGGCTGCGACGCCACCCGCGTCCGGAGCTGCCCCGAGTCCTTCGCGGATCTGCTCCAGCCGGAGTACAAGGGCCTGGTCGCGATGCACGGCGTACCCACGATCGCAGGATCGGCCTTCGCCGCCGTGTACGCGGCGGCGCTCGCCAACGGGGGCTCGTTCGACGACATCGAGCCGGGCATCGACTTCTTCGCCCGGCTCGACAACGTCGGCAACTACAACCGGACCGACCCCAACCCGTCCGCGATCGCCAAGGGCAAGACACCCATCAGCATCGAATGGGACTACCTCAACCTGGCGCACGTCGACCAACTCCGCGGGACGGGCGTGAACTGGAAGGTCTCCATCCCCTTCGACGGCAGCTTCTCGCAGTACTACGCGCAGGCGATCAACAAGAACGCCCCCCACCCGGCCGCGGCGCGACTGTGGGAGGAGTACCTCTTCAGTCCGGAAGGCCAGAACCTCCGCCTCGTGGACTACGCCCGCCCGGTACTGATGGACGTCATGGCGAAGAACGGCACCCTCGACAAGACCCTGGCCGCACGGCTGCCGACGGTCGAGGGCACTCCACGGTTCCCGACCGAGGACCAGCTGAACAAGGCGCTCCGCACCGTCCGCGAGAACTGGGCCAAGACGGTCGGCGGCTGACCCCTCACCACCGACGCACCGCAGACGACGCCGTATGTGTCCGTGTCGCCGCATGCCCGAGGGCACCTCGAGGCTGCCCGGCCGGGGTGCCGCCCCTCGCCCGCGTGAGCGCAGGCCCTACGGCTATCCGGCACCGGCCGTTGGGCACCGAGGAGGGCCGCACGTCCGCCGGCCGGGCCCCCGTGGCGGCCTCGGCCCGACCGGCGGACGCCCCCGCCCCGGGGGAACTGGTGTCGGTCGTCGCGCTCTCGCCTCGTTCGCCGGCTACCCGGGAGGGTCAGACGGCGCGGCCGAGCCAGCCGGCCAGGCGAAGGTAGATGTCGGCGTCGTCCGGGACGGGGCGGACCGCGGCGAAGGGAATCCGGCCGCCGCGCGGCTCGGCCGGCAGGACCTTCTGGGCGATGGTGAAGGCCATATGGGCCAATTCCTCGTCCAGCTCCGCCTCCGGGGCGATCACCTGGGCGATGTCCCAGGTGTGGGTGACGGACTCCATCACATAGCCGCCGAGGGCGATCCGGCCCGCACACACACCCCACGGAACCTCGAACTCCCGGTCGAGCTTGTCGTCGTCCGCCCAGGCCGCGGCCGCGCGGACGCGGGCCCGACCGAGCGCGCCGGCCCAGTCGGTGTCGGCGATCACACCGGCCGCCGCGGGGACATCCATGCCGCGGCCGCCCTCGCCGATGTAGGCGACCCGGTGGACCGCGCCGACGACGTGGCTCAGCAGTCCCCGCAGGTCGTACGCGTCACAGGGGGTCGAACGGCCGAGAAGGGCGGGGTCGAGGTCGCTCAGCAGGTTCTCCAACTGATCCAAAGCCTTGAGGAACTGGGGGCGGGGGTCGAACGCGTTCATGGTGCACCTCTCGTACGGGCCCGGACGGTGTGCGGGCCGAGGGGACTACTCTGCCGGGTGATACCTGTCATCTACCGTCAAGTTTTGGACCGCGCTGCAAGAGACCGACGGGCTGCTGCCCACCCTGATGCTGCCGCAGGTCCGCGGTGGCCATCCTGCGACGGAACTCGCCGCCCAGCTGGAGGTGTCGGCGTTGGGGACCACCCCGACTGGTACCGCGCGTTGGCCAACCGGTCGCCCATCACACTTGTTGACGCACTGTCATATCCGTCGCATCCGTCACGCCCCTGGACGGCGGCCCGGAGCGGCGCGTTCAAACGACTACAGGACACCACCCGGGCGCCCACCACGCGCCGCCATGCCCCATAATCGCCGGGCCGCCCCGACGACCAGGAGCAGAAACGCGTGAAGGTAGAAGTACCGGTCCCCTTGACCAAGTGCGCCTTTGACGATCCCGCAACCCGGCATGCGTTTGAGCGGGCTCGCCGGGGTGCTCTCATCAGTCTCCTGGTCAGGGTCGGTGTGTGGCTGGCTCTCCTTGTCGTGGCGAAGGTGGTCGACACCGACTCGCAGCTCATGGAAGGAACCGCCGCGTTCCTGTTCGTGCCCACTGCCTTCTTGCTGGTCGGTCCGGCAAAGGCGCTGCGGTGGATGGTTCTCGTCCAGGGTGTTCTGAAGTCCTTCCCGTGGCAGTGGTGTGCCGTGGTCCGCAGGCAGGACGCGAAGGTCGGTGCGGGAATCGGCGTACAGCTCGGACTCGGTGACAGCGGCAACGGCAACGGCAACGGCGAACCGGACTGGACGCCGGTGATGGCCGCCCGTACGTGGCGTCGGCGCAAGTCCTGGTCGCACGAGCTGGAGAACGGCGCTTGGTTCGCGGGCGACCCGGACCAGGGTGGCGTCATCGCTCACCCTGGTGGACATGGCCCGATGACCCTGCAACGCCAAGGCGACTGACACTTCGTCAGACACCCCCCGCCGGCCTCGCAACGGCCTGGACACCGCCCCGCCGGGCCACGCCGCACTCGGCCGCCCCGGGCCCGGGCCCAGGCCCGGGAATCGGCCTCAGGACCTGGGCCCGGCCGCAGGACCTCAGACCGCCGCGACCCTCGGGCTGCATGAGGTATCACTGCCGGGCACCGGTGCGGAGGCGTCGGCGCCCAGCGCGACGATCCAGTTGTCGGCGTCGACATGCACGACCTTGGGGCGCAGCGTACGGGCCTCCGCGTCGTCCACCTGGGCACAGCTGATCAGGATGACAACATCCGGGCAGCTTTCCCCAGGTTCTTTGAGGACTGCCGCTGACCGAATGCCGTAGCTCAACCGTCAGGGCTTATTCCGGCGGCGCGGAGCATGCCGCCCCAAGGGCGGTCCGCCGCAATTCCCCGAAAGAGTGACGCGCGATGTTCGAGTTCCCCCGGAAGCCCACGGGTCAACTGCCACACGCCCACCACCCAGAACTGGAACATACATCCACGATCTGCCCCCGATACGCCCGTTACGGGGTGCGATCCGGACCGTTCTTAGAGCACCTGTACTTATCGCCCGTCCATGGAGGAGCCGTGAATCCCGCAGCCGTGCCTGCGAAAGGTCCCGCCGTCTTCGAACATCGACCATCGGCCCCGTGCCTGCCCGAGCGCGCCTCGGGGCGCGTGGTTGACGCCGTCGTGCGTGGCGCTCGGCGTTCGTCACGACCGGATACGGGGTGGGGGGCATGAGCGACACCGGCGAGCCGACGCCCTCCTCCGGTCCGCGGAGGAAGGTGCCCACGCCCCGCGGTGAGGTGCTGGCCCTGCCGCCGGCGGCGGTGCCGGCCGGCCCGGTGAGCGACGACATCACCGACGGGTTCAAGGAGGCGTCCTGGGCGCTCTACGACGGTGCCGCGGCGAAGGCGACGGTTGGACAGATCCTCGCTCGACTTCCCCGCATCGTGCGCCAGATCGGCCAGTTGGCATGGCAGGCCGACCGCCCGGCGACCGTGGCCGTAGTGGTGCTCCAGCTGGTGTCCGCGGCGATGTCGGCCTTCGGCCTGGCAGCGTCCGTGGCCGTACTCCACCAGCTGTTCGCTCAGGGTCCGACCGCGGACAAGGTCCGTTCCGCCGTCCCGCAGATCCTGCTCGTGGTGGCCTTCCTCTCCGCCCGGGCCCTGCTCGAAGCCGGGGTCTCCGTCGCGCAGGCCCGCGTGACGCCGAAGATCCGCACCGCGCTGGAGAGCGACTTCCTCCGGCTGACCGCACACGTCCGCCTCGAGGTGGTCGACGACTCCGACTGGCACGACGACGCCTACCGTGCCAATGACCGCGGCCTGTTCTACGCGCGCCAGATCGTCGGCCAGGTCGTCTCCCTGGCCTCCGCCTTCCTGGGGCTGATCGGCACAGCCGGCGTCCTGACCGTCCTGCACCCCCTCCTGCTCCCTCTGCTCCCGCTGTCCGTCCTGCCCGTGGGCGCCGCAGCGGTGCGCACCGCCCGGGCGCGCTTCCACAGTTTCCGGCGGTGGAATGCCCTGCAGCGCCGGGTGCGGGTCTTTTCCTGGCTGCTGCTGGACCGTGACTCGGCCGCCGAGCTGCGCGCAGACACCGCCCAAAGCGCCCTGCTCGACGAACACCATCGCCTCACGACGCGCATCGCCGAGGAGGACACCCGCCTGGGGGTGAGTGCCGCTCTGCTGACGCTGGCCGGGCGTGGCCTGGGCGGGGTCGGGGCCGGGGTCACATACGTCGCGCTGGGGGCCATGCTGATCGCCGGATGGCTGCCGCTGGCGGCCGGTGCCGGTGCCGTCATCGCCATCCAGGCCGCCCGGACCTCCCTGACCCTCTTCGTCGACGTCGCCCACCTCGTCTATGAGCAGGCGATGTGGGTGACCGACCTCCTGGCCTTCCAGGAGCGGTGCCGCACGCTCCAGCCCCGTCGCGGCAGGCAGGCCGCGCCCGGAACCGTCAAAGCGATCACGCTACGGAACGTCAGTTACACCTACCCCGGCAAAGACATCCCGGCGCTCGACGGCATCTCCATGACCTTGCGCGCCGGGGAGACGGTCGCCTTCGTCGGCCTCAACGGCTCGGGAAAGAGCACGTGTTCACGGCTGATCGCCGGTCTCTACGATCCGCAGGAGGGGGCGGTCCTGTGGGACGGGGTGGATGCCGCGGACCTGGACACCGAGTCCCTCCAGCGACGTGTGGCCACTGTGCTGCAGGACCCGGTGCACTTCCCCTTCAGCGCGCTCGCCAACCTCACGGTCTCCCGCGGCACGCTCACCGAGGCCGACCCGCAGCGAGCGCTGGACGCCGCGCGGGCCTCCGGTGCCGAGCAGGTCATCGCCGGCCTGCCGGGAACCTGGCAGGCGCTGCTGTCCAAGCGGTTCCGCGACGGCCAGGAGCTGTCGGCCGGCCAGTGGGCGAAAATCGCCGTGGCCCGCGGTCTCTACAAGGACGCGCCGGTGCTGCTGCTCGACGAACCGACCGCAAGCATGGACCCGCGCGCCGAGCACGACGTCTACCGAGCAGTGCTGCGCGGCAAACTCCGCGACGACCAGATCACCGTGCTGATCTCCCACCGTCTGGCAAGCGTCGTCGACTGCGACCGCATCTACGTCTTCGACGGCGGACGCATCATCGAATCGGGATCCCACCAAGAACTCATGGCCCTCGAAGGCGACTACGCCCAGATGTTCACCCTCCAGGCGGCCGGCTACCAGGCCGCGTCCGCGACGTCCGACTCCGCGCCCAGGACGGTGCGCCCGTGAAAGAGAAGACCTCACAGCTCGACGAGACCTGGCGCGCCCGATGTCGAGACGTGGTGGCCCTGTGCCTCGCGCCTCGCGCCCAACAGTGACGCCGGGGACCTACGTGCTCGATGTTGCGCTGATCGAACACCCGGAACAGGACGAAGCCACCCGCTACGTGCGCTACGCCAGTGAAACGTCCGCACCGTTGCACAAGTCCCTCGGACTCCCAGCGCAGCCGATCCCGCGCTGATGCGGATGGCCCGCTTCCCGACGCAGTCCCGCCGCACACATCATGAGGAGCAGCACCATGGGTTATGTCCTTCGCGAGGAATGGCACCATCACTACGCGGAAGGACGGGGCTTCCGGCCGCTCGGGACCGCCGAAAAGGACCTGCTCGCTGAGCATGCGGCCGCTGACGGCACCAGTGGACAGGCACTGGATCTGTGCTGCGGAACCGGAGAACAGGCGGCCTACCTACGCCAGTTGGGCTATCGCGTCGATTCTGTGGACTTCGCCGAGAGCGCCCTCGCACGGGCCCGGGCCGAGCACCCCGACACCGACGGTATGCGCTGGCTGTGCCTGGATATCGAGCACGACGACCTGGCCCCGCTGAGCGACGACGGCTACGACCTGATCACCCTGCGCCTGGCATATCCCTTCCTGCACGACCGCACACGCACCCTGCACGCTCTCAGCCAGCGGCTACGCCCCGATGGAGCCCTCGTGGTCACCACACCCCTGGCCGCCAACACCCCATCAGACCGGCGCGATATCGCGCTGGACGAAGACGAAATCGGCCTCCTTGCCGAAGGTTGGGAGACGGTGGACCGTTTCGACGCCGACGGCCTGGCGCTCCTTGTTCTCCGTGGCCCGGCCCACGGCTTCGGGGCAGTGGAGAAGGAGGGGAAGCCCTCAGCGCACGCGGTGGTCGGCGCATGCGTCGTGGTCACTGACCCCTCCGGCCGGGTACTGCTGGGCCGGTCCATCAGCGGCATGTGGGAGCTGCCCGGCGGACGCGTCGAGCGAGGCGAGTCCTTCCAGGCGGCTGCGGTGCGGGAGCTGACCGAGGAGACCGGGCTGCGCTGCCACGTTGACGGTGCCGCCCTGGTGGCGATCCTCCACGATGAGCGCGGCGCTCTGCGGCGCCTGTCCGCGGTGGTCCGCGCCACCGCCTGGTCCGGTGAGCCCACCGTCACCGAACCCGACCACTTCACGCGGTGGGAGTGGCACGACCTGAACGGCCTGTCCGCGCTCGGCCGGATCTTTGCACCGTCCGCCCAGGCCTTGGAAGCGGTATGGCCCGGCGTCCTGCCCGGACTGCCACCGGTGCACAGCTACCCGATCGACGGCCAACAGCTCGCCGTCCCTGGCTAGGGCGGTGCGGCTGCGGACGTGGCTCCCGCTTGGCGGGAGCAGCTTGCCGAGGGCCGAATACCTGGTGCTGCCGCTGGAGGTCACGGCTGTACCCGTGTCATCGCCCGGCAGCGCCACGGGGGATGTGCTGCACGCACGGGGCTGGACGTTCTGCTTGCCCGGGTTCTGCCGTCTGGCCCACGCCCGCCCGCGGGATACCGGTCTCGCCGCGGTCCGGCGCGGAGCGCACGCCGCCGCCACGGATGGCGGCCTGCGTACGTGAGCTGGCCGGGCCCGCTGTTTGTCCGTCAGGTCTCGACGCGCCCGTTCCGGATCGTTCCCTCCCTCGTGCAGCCTCTGAGCGGAACATATATCGACTCGGCAGGGCCACGTCCGCCGCAGTAGAGTGGCCGCACTCTACAGATCATGCTCTCTGGAAGAACGCCGCAGAATGGGGAGCGCGCTCGCACATCCTGTGCGCAGCAACGGAGGGGCGGCATTGGTTCCGCATGCCCTTCCGAAGGAGTCCCATCCCCATGAAAATCGGCCTCGGCCTTCCCATCAACGACCCTGCCCTACTGCTGACCTGGGCACAGCGCGCCGACGTCAGCCCGTTCACCACGCTCGGCCTGCTCGACCGCCTGGTCTACGACAACCCCGAGCCCCTGGTCACCCTCGCGGCCATCGCCGGAGCCACGAGCCGGATCCGTGTGCAGACCGAAGTCCTGATCGCCCCGGTCTACAACACCGCTGTGCTGGCTAAGCAGACCGCCACACTCGACCGCATTTCGGGCGGCCGCTTCACTCTGGGCATCGGCATCGGGGGGCGCGAAGACGACTGCCTCGCCGCGGGAATCGACATCCGCCGCCGCGGACGCCGGCTCGACGAGCAGATGGCACTCCTGCGCCGCACCTGGGCCGGTGAGTCATACGGTGAGGGCGTCGGGCCGATCGGTCCCACACCCGCAACCCCCGGCGGCCCCGAGGTGCTCTTCGGCGGCTTTGCCCCGGCAGCGATCGAGCGGGTGGCCCGCTGGGGTGACGGCTTCCTTGGTGCCGCCCTGCCCCCGCAGTTCATGGACCGGCTCTTCCGCGACGTCGAGCAAGCCTGGACGAAGCTCGCGCGGCCCGGCCGGCCTCGCCTCGTTGCTCAGGCCAATGCCGCCCTGGGAACCGACGCAATAGCCGCTGACGCACGGGAGAACATCCGTAGCTACTACGAATTCAGCGGACGCGCCGACCACGTCGCCGACGGGCTGCTCACCACACCGGCGCAGATTCGCAACGCCGTCAGCGCGTTTACCGACATCGGTGCCGATGAAGTAATGCTCTACTGCTGGTCCTCGGATCCCGACCAGATCGAGCGGCTCGCCGACGTGGTGTTCTGACGCCCATGCCGGGTGGCCGCAGGCCACCCGGCAACAACTGCTCAGAGCCGTCCACTGACGGAATCACCGTGCTTTCCTCGCCGAATGCGGTTTCACGCCGGATCACCCCAGGCGCCACGGCCGCCCGGAAGGGGGACCACTCCGCCCGACACGCACCCTGGACGCAAGGACGAATCAACGCGGCGCGTATCCCTGGAGAAAGGCCCGTACGCCCGACTCGATGATCGCGCTCTCCGCCTCCTCCGAGAGCGGCAACGCCCCGTGGAAGCTCCCCTCGTTGATCTCGGCCACCGTGAGCAGCAGCAAGTGGCGGGCCGCCCGCGCCGGATCGTCCGTCGCGAGCAGCCCGTCGGCGGCCAGCCGCGCGAACCGCTCGGCCACCGCGTCGGACGCCCGCTGCGGTCCGCTCTGCCGCCAGGCCGTGAGGAACTCCTCCGGGACATGGGCGCTTTCGACCCGCATCTGGCGGACGACTGCGAAATGGTCGGCGAATCGGCGCGACGAGGCGACCCAGGCCCGTACGAACTCGACGAGGTCCTGCTCCAGGTCGGCCGCGGTCACCTTGTGCAGCCGTCGGTCGATCGCGTCGAGACGCGCCTCGACGACCGACTCCGAGCCCTCGACCACCACGGCCCGGAAGAGCTGGGCCTTGCCACCGGGGAAATGGTTGTAGATCGTGCGAGTGGAGACCACGGCCTCCTTGGCTATCGCGTCGATGCTCGTGCGCGTATAGCCGTCACGCCCGAAGACCTTGCGCGCGCCCTGCAGGATGGCCGCCCGCTTCTCCGCCATGCCCTGCCTCATGAGTGACTTCCCTCTCTGCCACTGCTGCCCTGGTCAAGGTATCCGCCCGAAGAAAAAGTACAACGGACATTGCATTCACTGCCATACACGTTGTACTTTACCCTACGTGAGGAACCACGCGAACAGCGAGGTCGAGGGACCAACAGACAGCCGTCATCGCCGCGGATGATCACGATGCGGATCAACCTGGAGATCTTCTGCGGCTGTAGCCGGCGTGAAGAGGCCGTTGTTTTGGATGGAGCCACCCGGTCGGCCTCCCGATGTCGGCCGAGTTGATCGCCACCACTCCGGTTCGCGCAGATCTGCCCGGTGAGCGGGGGCCGTCGCCGGGTTGATCTCTGGTCGACCTCACAACCTGATAGAGGCTGTGCACTGGCATCAGCCCAAGAAAGGAAGAACTTGCCCACCAAGACGCTGCAGATTCCCACCCCGGACGGCCAGGCCGACGCATTCGCCGCCTTTCCCGACGGCGGCGAGCGGCACCCTGGCGTGCTGCTGTACATGGACGCCTTTGGCCTGCGGCCGGTGCTGGAGGAGATGGCCCGCGAACTGGCCGGGCACGGGTACTACGTGCTCGTCCCCAACGTCTACTACCGGCACGGCCCGGCACCGGTGATCGAACTTCCCGAGCACATCGGGGAAGAGGTCCGGACCGCGATCATCGGCCAGGTGATGCCGTTGATCCAGGCACACACCACCGAACGTGCCCTGCGCGACGCCGATGCCTACCTCAAGTTCCTCACCGCCCAGCCCGAGGTCAGCGCCGGACCGGTCGCCGCGATCGGCTACTGCATGGGTGCCCCCTTGGCGATGCGCACCGCAACGGCCCACCCCGACCAGGTGGCCGCCGTCGCCGGATTCCACCCCGGCTTCCTGGTCACCGACACGCCCGACAGCCCGCACCGCCTCGTCTCCAAGCTCACCGCTCAGGTCCACCTCGGCCTCGCCGAGGGCGACATGTCGCCCGAGGCCCTCAGCGAGCTCAACCAGGCCCTGGATGCCGCGGGTGTCGACTACACTACCGAGATCTACCCCGGCACCATCCACGGCTTCACCATGTCCGACACCGACGCCTTCAACCCCTCCGGACTGCAGCGCCACTGGGACCGTTTGCTCCCCCTCCTCCACCGCACCCTGGGCAACAGCTGAGGCTCCGGCTCGGGACATCACCTCCGAAGTTCACGGCTCCGCAGTTCCTGGCTCGCACGCCAGCCGCGAACCAGCGGGCCGGAACCCGTCCGGGTGACCAGCCGGCCGGCGATCTCGGGCAGGGAGAACTGCCAGGGTGACGTTGCCGACCTGGCTGCCCGCTGTCTCGGCGACCTGCGACGTGGGCCGGCCCTGCCAAGGGATGGAGTGCTCCGCGTACCGGTTCGCAGTGAGCAACTCGCCATACAGGGCCAGGGTTTGCACGGGGCGCATGAGGTTCGCGAGCGTGCCCGGCGGCGCATCGTCGGCCGCCGGCGGCGTGCCGCTGCGCCCCGTGCGGCGGTACAGCACTTCGCCGTGAGGTCGTCGCAGTGACCCTGGGAGACCTCGGTCGGGCTGCCGGATCAGCGGTGACCGGGGAACCGCAGGGCGTTCGCCCAGAGTCGGGTGACCGTGGAGACGACCTCCTCGAAGTCCACCGGCGTGGCTTCCGGCTCCACTTGTGCGACCTGCTCAAGCAGGGCCATCAGCTTCGCATTCCGTTTGTCCGCTGACTGAGCGGAGAAGCCGCCATGTGCAGTCTGCGCGCCGCCTGCGAGAAGTTGAGTTCCTCGGCCACGGCGACGAAGTAGCGCAGGTGCAGCATGTCCACACCGGCCGGCCTACCCACGGCAGGAGGCCCCGGCCGGACGGGGGAAACCGGCCGGGGCCTCCGGGAGGGTGCCGTTCGCCGTAGGGCGCTGTGCGGGGTGGGACGGGGCTGCCGCTGCACGGCCGTTCACTGTGCAGGTGCCCGGAGGCCGGGTGGGAAAACATCCGGCCCCGACGACCGCTCGCCCACCTCCCCTGTGGCACCCGGTTCGCGACGGCTGCTCGCGTGCCTCGCCCGGGGCAGCGGCACCTGCTCGGGTGCGGCGGATGCAGGCGCCGGTGCCGTGCTGCCGCGCGGGATCAGGCGGGTGGGGAGCACGATGTGCCGCTCCTGGTCCGCGTCCGGCTCGTTGATGAGGGCGAGGGCCAGATCGGCTGCCGCGCGCCCGATGTCCGAAGGGGACTGGGCCATCGTCGTCAGGTCCGACCACTCGGCCATCTGATGGTCGTCGAAGCCCACTACGGACATCCGCTCGGGCACGTCGATATTGCTCCGGCGCAGCGTCCACAGGACGGAGACGGCGACCTCGTCCTGTTCCGCGAAGATCGCGGTAGGCGGTTCGCGCAGGCCGAGCAACCGGCCGATCGCCTCCACCGTGCCGCGCTTGTCGCCGGCCAGGGTGTCGACCACCAGGTCGTCGTCCGGGGCGATACCCGCCTCGGTCAGCGCCTGCTGATAGCCGATCAGCCGCTCGTGGGAGCTGAAGGTGAAGCCGCTGGCGCCGATCGTCTTGACGAAGGCGATCCGGCGGTGTCCGAGGTTGAGCAGATGCCGGGTGGCGCGGTGCGCGCCGCTCACGTCGTCGACATACACGCTGGGCCGGCCTTCGGCGTGCTGGCTGATGTAGATCACCGGCATGTTGAGGTCGTCCAGACGTGCGCCCTCCTCCTCGGAGAGGTCGAAGGAGAAGACCAGCAGCGCGTCGGCGTTCCGCCGGGCCGGGAGGCGCTCGAAGAAAGTGGACCGCTCGTCCATGTCGGGGGTGACGTAGACCAACAGTTCCAGGCCGGACTCGCGCAGCACCGGGCCGAGGCTGGACAGTGCCGAGCCGATGAACCAGGAGTTCAGGGTCGGCACGAGGGCCGCGACCACGCCGGTCTTGCCGGTGACCAGGCTGGAGGCCTGGCGCGAGACCACGAAGTTCATCTCGCGGGCGGCCCGCTCGACCCGGGCGCGTACGTCGGGAGAGACGGTCGAGAGCCCGCGGAGCGTGCGGGAGACGGTGGAGGCGGAGACCCCGGCGCGTTCGGCGACGTCGGCCAGGGTCGGGTGCCGCTGAGCTGGTGGCATGACGGGACGGTAGCACCAAGCGGTCTCACCGGGAACCGTGCGAGACAGCGCTGTCACGGGCGGCGTCCGACAACGCTGTCTCCCGGTAATCCCGGGGATCCGATGCAGATAGACGCCCTAAAGGGTGCACAATGCAGGCGAAATAGCGGGAGGTTACCGGGACGTAACGCGTTGACTTCGCCTTCACCCGCTCTTAGCTTGCAAGCGTTGTTACGGAGTGATGGGCGCTACCCGCTGCGATTGCAACTCCGTGCCGCTGACATTGGGTGTACCCCCCACCAGCGGTGAGACAGCGCAGTCATCATCCGCCGCACGCGTGTTTCCCTGGGCACCGCGCGTGTCTTCCGGGCCGCCGAGCCGCGCACGGTCCCGCTCGGGCCGCACCGCGGCGCCGGACATCGGCCCCCCTTTCTCCGCTTGCACCGTCCGGCAACTCCCCTGCCGGTGAAGGGACACAGCCCCTATGACAACTGTCGCTTTCGAAAAGGTCACCCGGCGCTATCCGGGTGGCGATCGCCCCGCGGTCGACACGCTCCATCTGGACATCGCCGACGGCGAATTCCTGGTCCTGGTCGGCCCCTCGGGGTGCGGCAAGTCCACCAGCCTGCGGATGCTGGCGGGCCTGGAGGACGTGGACGACGGCGTGATCCGCATCGGCGGGCGGGATGTGACACACCTGCCGCCGAAGGACCGGGACATCGCCATGGTGTTCCAGAACTACGCCCTCTACCCACATATGAGCGTCGGCGACAACATGGGATTCGCCCTGAAGATCGCCGGCGCCGGCAAGGCCGAGGTACGCCGCCGCGTGCAGGAAGCCGCCAAGATCCTCGACCTGGAGCCGTATCTGGAGCGAAAACCCAAGGCGCTCTCCGGCGGTCAGCGCCAGCGCGTCGCCATGGGCCGCGCCATCGTCCGCGAGCCGCAGGTCTTCCTGATGGACGAGCCGCTGTCCAACCTGGACGCCAAGCTGCGCGTCCAGACCCGTACCCAGATCGCCGCGCTGCAGCGCCGGCTCGCGGTCACGACCGTCTACGTCACCCATGACCAGGTCGAGGCCATGACGATGGGCGACCGGGTCGCCGTGCTCAAGGACGGGCTGCTCCAGCAGTGCGCCGCCCCGCGCACCCTCTACGCGGAGCCGGCGAACGTGTTCGTGGCCTCCTTCATCGGCTCGCCGACGATGAACCTCCAGGAAGTACCCATCGGGGGCGGCGTCGCGCGGATCGGTGGCGCGGCCATCCCCCTGAGCCGTCGGGTCCTGGCCGCGGCCGCGGACGAGGGCAGCGACACGCTCGTGCTGGGCTTCCGGCCCGAGGCGCTGGAGCCCGTCGGCGCCGGTGAACCCGGCCTGAGCATGACCGTGACCATGGTGGAGGAACTCGGTTCCGAGGCCTACGCCTACGGCGACCTCAACGGCCACGAGGGAAGCCCGGCCGCCCTCATCGCCCGCGTCGATCCGCGCACCCCGCCCGCCAAGGGTGAGCGGGTCACCCTGCGCATCCGTCCCGGCGGGGAGTACTTCTTCTCCACCGGATCCGGCCGGCGGCTTCCCACCGAGTGATTCCCGGAGCCCCCTCCGCTCCGCACCAGCAGGAGAGACAGTGAAGAGCAGAACCAGAAGAGCAGCACAGTGCTCGGGCGCGGTGCTCGCCGGGCTCGCCGCCGTCGCCGCGTGCGGCACCTCCGGGCGCATCACGTCCGCGGGCACGGCAGGACCCACCGCCTTCGAGGGGCGTGGCCCCATCACCTATGTCGCGGGCAAGGACAGCACCGGCAGCGTCCAGATGGTGATCGACCGCTGGAACACGCTGCACCCGAAGGAGAAGGTCACCTTCGTCCAGCTGCCCACCGACCCCGACGCGCAGCGTCAGCAGATGATCCAGAATGCGCAGACGAAGTCCGATGCCTATACGGTGCTGTCGCTCGACGCCGTGTGGACCTCGGAATTCGCGGCGCACAGGTGGGTCGACCGGCTGCCTCAGGACCGGTTTCCGCTGCGGCGGATGCTGAAGCCGATCGTGGAGACCGGCAAGTACCGCGGCGGCGTGTACGCGGTCCCGGCGAGTTCGGACGGCGGCATGCTCTATTACCGGACCGATCTGCTGAAGAGGGCCGGCATCGCCGGGCCGCCGGCCACCTGGGCCGAGATGAAGGCGGACTGCGCCAAGGTGAAGAAGCTGCCGGAGGCGCGCGGCATGTCGTGCTACGCCGGGCAGTTCCAGAAGTACGAGGGGCTGACGGTCAACTTCGCCGAGGCCGTGAACTCCGCGGGCGGTGTCGTCACCGACGCGAAGGGCACGCCGCACGTGAACTCCCCTGCCGCGAAGCGGGGGTTGGACTTCCTGGTCGGCTCGCTCAAGGACGGCACGATCCCGAAGGACGCCGTCACCTACCAGGAGGAGGACGGCCGCCGGGCCTTCCAGGCCGGGAAGCTGATCTTCGAACGGCAGTGGGCCTACATGTACTCGCTGGCGGAGAAGAAGGACGGCTCCAGCAAGATCGCGGGGAAGTTCGGCGTCGCACCGCTGCCCGGCCTCAACGGGCCCGGGTCCTCCAGCCTGGGCGGCCACAACCTTGCCCTGTCGGCCTCCGCCGAGAACAAGGCCACGGCGATCGACTTCATGAACTTCTTCGCCGGCCAGAAGGTCCAGCGGCTCACGCTGTCCCATGCGCCGGCCGCGCCGACGTACGCGGACCTGTACAAGGACCCGCAGCTGGTCGAGAAATATCCGTACCTTCCCACCCTCAAGCGGTCGATCCTGCGCGCGGTGCCACGGCCCCGCGTCTTCCAGTACGGCGATGTGACCACGGCGATCCAACGGGAGTCCTACGCCGCCATGACCGGCAGCAAGAGCAGCGAACAGGCCCTGGAGGACCTCCAGAAGGCCCTCCGGCAGCAGCCGGCGGCGGAGTGAGGAGACCGTCATGATGAAGACGCACAACCCACCCGAGGCCGAAGAGGGCGGCCAGGACGACGCAGCGGGGCATGCCCCCGGCGTTCCGGGCGACGGGGCCCGCGACGGTTCGTCGACTCGGCCGCCGGTACGGCGCACAGGCCGGCGCCGACGCCCCCGGGCGACATCCGGCTCGGGACGGCTCGCGGCCCTGCTGATCTCCCCGACGCTGCTGGTGCTGGCGATCGTGGTGCTCTACCCGACGGTCGTGGCGCTCAAGGATGCGCTGTTCGGGACGCCGGGCCTCGACCCCAAGACCGGCTTCGTCCGGGAGACCGACCCCTTCGTGGGCATGGAGAACTTCACCGCGATCTTCGGGGCGGCCGGCGAACGCTTCTGGAACGCGTTCTGGAACACGACGTTCCTCACCGTCACCACGGTCACGCTGGAGACGGCGATCGGCGTGGCCATGGCGCTGATCATGCACCGCGCGTTCCAGGGCCGGGCCCTCGTACGGGCCAGCATCCTGGTGCCGTGGGCCATCCCCACTGCCGTCACCGGTCTGCTGTGGCGGTGGATCTTCAACACCGACGGCGTGGCCAATGCCCTGATCGGCCGGCAGGTGCTGTGGACGACCGAGGGGTTCCACGCCAAGGTCGCGGTCATCATCGCCGACGTGTGGAAGACGGCGCCGTTCATCGGCCTGCTCGTGCTGGCCGGCCTCCAGGTGATCTCCAAGGAGGTGTACGAGGCGGCCCGGATCGACGGCGCGGGTGCGCTGCGCCAGTTCTGGAACATCACCCTGCCGCTGGTGAAGCCCGCCCTGCTGGTCGCCGTACTCTTCCGGACACTCGACGCGCTGCGCATGTTCGACCTGCCGTACATCCTCATCGGCGCGCAGAAGACCTCGGTCGAGACGCTGTCCATGCTCGCTCAGGACCAGGCGTCGAATGTGCGGTTCGGGCCGGCCGCGGCGTATGCGCTGATCCTCTTCGTGTACGTCTTCCTCATCGCGCTGGCCTTCGTCCGGCTGCTCGGCGCCAATGTCGTCGGAGACGACCGCGCCGCCGAGCGCCGCCGGCTGCTGCCGCGCCGTCGCACGGAGGTGGCGGCATGACGCTCTCCCTGAACTGGCGCAAGTGGCTGCTGTACGCGGGGGTCGCCGGGTGCGTGGCCTACTGCCTCGCGCCGTTCTACTGGATGCTGGTGTCGAGTCTTCGGCGGACGTCCGACATCTTCGAGAACTCGCCGTTCCCCACCCATATCTCCTTCGAGAACTACCTCGCGGTCCTCGATCCGTCCCAGGGGTTCAGCCGGGCGCTGTTCAACAGCGTCGTCGTGGCCGGCATCACCACCGCCGTGGCGCTGGTTCTGGCCACCTTCACCGCCTATGCGATGGCGCGGCTGGAGTTCCGGCTCAAGCGGCTGGTGCTCACCCTGATCATCGCCACCTCGATGTTTCCCGTGGTGTCGATCGTGGTGCCGCTGCTGAAGATGTTCGTCGGCTTCGGCTGGATCAACACCTACCAGGCGATGATCGTGCCGAGCATGTCCTTCACGCTGCCGCTGGCGGTCTGGAACCTCACCGCGTTCTTCCGGCAGATGCCGGACGAACTGGAGCAGGCCGCGATGATCGACGGCTGCACCCGCGGCCAGGCGTTCCGCAAGATCATCATCCCGCTCGCCGCGCCGGGCATGTTCACCACGGCGATCATCACGTTCATCACCGCCTGGAACGAGTTCCTGATCGCCCTGACGATGACGAACAAGCCGGAGATCCAGACCGCGCCGGTGGCGATCTCCAAGTTCTCCGGCGCCTCGCAGTTCGAGACGCCCTTCGGCAGTCAGATGGCGGCGGGCGTTCTCGTCACCATCCCGCTCGTGATCGTCGTGCTGCTCTTCCAGCGCCGGATCGTCGCCGGACTCACCGCGGGCGCGGCCAAGTAGCGCCACAACCACCCCACTCGGCGTACCCGTGCATCCCTTGCCCCTTCATCACGCTCCGAGGAGTACTCAGCTCATGTCCAGCACCGCCCCGTGGTGGCGCAGCGCCGTCATCTACCAGGTCTACATCCGCAGCTTCGCCGACGGGAACGGCGACGGAATCGGTGACATCGCCGGCATCCACTCCCGCCTGCCGTACCTGAAGTCGCTCGGTATCGACGCCATTTGGATCAACCCCTGGTACAAGTCGCCGATGGCCGACCACGGTTACGACGTGGCGGACTTCCGTGCGATCGACCCGCGGTTCGGCACGATGGCCGAGGCCGAGGCGCTCATCGAGGAAGCGCATCGGCACGGCATCCGCGTCATCCCCGACATCGTGCCCAACCACGTCTCCGACCAGCACGCGTGGTTCCGGGCCGCGCTGGCCGCCGGGCCGGGCAGCGCGGAGCGGGAGCGTTTCGTCTTCCGGCCCGGCCGGGGTCCGGACGGCGCTGAGCCGCCGAACGACTGGATGTCCTGCTTCGGCGGTCCGGCCTGGACCCGGCTGCCCGACGGACAGTGGTACCTGCATCTCTTCGCGCCCGAGCAGCCGGACCTCAACTGGGAACACCCGGACGTACGGGCGGAGTTCGAGGACATCCTGCGGTTCTGGTTCAGCCGCGGCGTGGACGGTTTCCGGATCGATGTGGCGCACGGCCTGGTCAAGCACCCCGAGCTGCCCGACCTGCCGCCGCGCAGGGATCCGGACGCCCCCGCTCCCGCGGAGCGGGTGCCGCACCCGCACTGGGACCGCGACGAGGTGCACGAGATCTACCGTGCCTGGCGCCGGGTCGCCGACGAGTTCCCCGGCGACCGTTCGTTCGTCGCCGAGGCCTGGGCGGACAGCCCCGCGCGGCTGGCCAACTACGTCCGGCAGGACCGGCTGCACACCGCGTTCAACTTCGACTTCCTGATGGCCAGTTGGGACGCCCGGCAGCTGCGCGAGGTGATCGACGGCTCGCTCACCACGCTCGGCTCGGTCGGCGCGCCGGCCACCTGGGTGCTCTCCAATCACGACGTCACCCGCCACCCGAGCCGTTTCGGCCGCAAGGTGGTCAAGAAGTGGGTGGCCAACGAGACCTACCGCCCCGAAGGCCCGCTGGACTTCGAACTCGGCACCCGACGGGCCCGCGCGGCCGCCCTGCTGATGCTCTCCCTCCCCGGCGGCGCCTACGTCTACCAGGGCGAGGAGCTGGGGCTGCCGGAGGTCGAGGACCTGCCCGACGAGGTGTTGCAGGACCCCTGCTGGGAGCGCTCGGGCCACGCCGACCGCGGCCGTGACGGCTGCCGGGTGCCCCTCCCGTGGTCCGGGCAGGAGGCGCCGTTCGGCTTCAGTCCCGAGGGGGCGACCGGCGAGCCCTGGCTGCCGCAGCCGGCACTGTGGAAGGACCACAGCGTCGAGGCGCAGACCGGCGACGCCACCTCCATGCTGGAGCTCTACCGCCGGGCGCTGCACCTGCGCCGCGGTCTGCCCGCCCTCGGTGAGGGCGACATGACCTGGCTGGACGCGCCGGCCGGCGTGCTGGCGTTCACCCGCGAGCCGGGTTTCGTCTGCGTCGTCAACCTCTCGGCCGAGCCGTACCAACTGCCGGAGCACACGTCGCTGCTGCTGGCCAGCGGACCGGTCGAGGACGGCCTGCTGCCCCAGGACCACGCGGTGTGGCTCTCGCGCTAGCGCACCGCGGTCGGGGCCCGGATGTCTCCGGGCCCCGCACGCGGGTCAGCGGTCCAGATAGGAGAGCAGTTCCTGGGCGGCCGGGCCCGGCCGGTCGCCCGCCGGCAGGGCCACGGACACCTCCCAGGTCGGTTCCTCCGCGCCCGTCAGCGGCAGCGCGCACAGGGTTCTCGCCTCGGGCTTGCGGGCGAGGGGCCGGGGGACGACGGCGATGCCCAGCCCGTGGCGTACGAGGTCGATCAGCGTGTGGACGTCGTAGACCTCCAGGGCGACATGCCGGTCCGTGCCGCCGGCGGCGAAGGCCCGGTCGGTGAGACGGCGGGCGCCCCAGTCGGGGTGGAAGTCGACGAACGTCTCGCCCGGCAGCTCCGCCCACTCCGCCTGCTCGCCGCCCGCGAGGCGGTGGTCGGGGTGGCAGAGCAGGACCATGGGCTCGCTTCGGACGGGCAGCAGACGCACCCCGTCGGGCGCCGGGCCGGGCAGCGACACGAAGGCCAGGTCCAGGCGCCCATGGGCGATATCGTCCACCAGCACGACCGAGCCGGCCTGACGCAGGCGCACCTCGACGTCCGGGTGCTGCGCCCGGAACCGTGCGAGCAGCGCGGCGACGTCAACGGTCACGCACTGCTCGATACCGACCGAGAGGCTGCCGCGCAGCAGCCCTTGGACGGCCGCCACGGCTTCCTTGGCGGCCCGTGCGCCCGCGAGCGTACGGGTTGCCTCCTGGAGCAACGCCCGCCCCGCGCTGGTGAGTTCGACGCTCCGGGTGGTGCGGACGAAGAGCGGGGCGCCCAACTCCCGTTCCAGGGCCCGCACCGACGCGGAGAGCCCCGACTGGGAGACCAGCATCCGCTGCGCCGCCCTGGTGAAGTGACGCTCCTCCGCGACGGCGACGAAGTATTCGAGCTGGCGCAGTTCCATGATTAAGAAGCATAGCTGCTGAATCCGTCCGCTTTCTTCTATTGGACGGATGACGGTCGTCCGCGACAGCCTGAGAGCCCCGCGGGCCGGTCGGCTTGCGGGATCCCGCTGCGCAGTGCTGACAAGGAGAGATGACGGTGGAGTACCGCACGCTGGGCCGGAGTGGATGCAGCGTCTCGACGCTCGCGCTCGGCACCATGACCTTCGGCAACGAGACCGATGAGGAGGGCGCGCACGCACAGCTCGACCGGTTCGTCGAGGCGGGCGGCACCTTCATCGACACCGCCGATGTGTACAGCGCGGGTGCGTCCGAGGAGATCGTCGGGCGGTGGCTGGCGAACGCCTCGGCCGAGGTGCGCGACCAGGTCGTCATCGCGTCCAAGGGCCGTTTCCCGATGGGCGGGGGCCCCAACGACGTCGGCCTGTCGCGCCGGCACCTCGACCGTGCGCTGGACGCCTCGTTGCGCAGGCTCGGCGTCGAGACGATCGACCTCTACCAGGTGCACTCCTGGGACCCGCTCACGCCCATCGAGGAGACCCTGGGCTTCCTCGACGACGCCGTGCGCCGAGGCAAGATCCATTACGTCGGGCTGTCCAACTTCACCGGCTGGCAGATCCAGAAGACCGTGGACGTCGCCGACTTCCGCGGGCTGGCCCGGCCGGTGACGCTCCAGCCGCAGTACAGCCTGCTGTCCCGCGAGATCGAGTGGGAGATCACCCCGGCCTGCGCCTCCGAGGGACTCGGGCTGCTGCCGTGGAGCCCGCTCGGCGGCGGCTGGCTGACCGGCAAGTACCGGCGCGACGAGCGGCCGACCGGGGCGACCCGGCTCGGCGAGGACCCCGAGCGCGGCGTCGAGGCGTACGACCGGCGCGGGCGCATCGAGCGCACCTGGGCCGTGGTCGACGAGGTGCGGACGCTGGCCGAGGAGCGCGGCGTCTCGATGGCCCGGATCGCCCTGTCCTGGGTGGCCGACCGGCCCGGCGTGACCTCGGTGATCCTTGGCGCGCGCACGACCGAGCAGCTGGCGGACAATCTCGCCGCGGCCGGGCTGCACCTGTCCGAGGAGGAGCGGGCCCGGCTGGACGACGTCAGTGATCCCGGTGCGGCGGACTACCCGTACGGCGGCCCCGGCCGGGACCAGCGCAGCCGCAGGATCACGGGCGGTCGCTGATCCGCGCGGTGCACGGCGGAAGGCGTCCGGCGGCCGGGGATCATCCCGGCCGCCGACGTCCGACGACGGCGCGCCGCCGGACATCCGGCTGGGCCGACCGGGCGAAGAACATCGGCCCAACGGCGCAACGGGAGGCCGCGTGCATGCTGCGCCGCGTCCGCCGGTGATTCTCTGACGAGCCGGGCGCGGCCGACGCCGAGGCCCGCAGCACCGGGCCCGGCACGAGGAGGCGGGCCGTCGTGAACTCCACCGCCGGCGCGGCACGAGGCGCGATCTGAACGTCCCGAGCAGCAAAGGCATGGAGGCACGCACACCATGGTCCCCCTGCTGGCGGACGCCCCGGCCCAACTCCTCCCGGCCCGGGAGCTGATGGCATTCACCCTTGCCACCCACATCGTTCTGGTGCCGTTCGGGGTGGCGCTGCCGCTGATCACCCTGGTGATGCACCACCGCGGCCTGCGACGGAACGACGCCGTGGCCCTGCTCCTCGCCAGACGCTGGTCGGCGGTCATGGCGGTCCAGTTCGCGGTCGGGGTCGTCACCGGCACCGTGCTGTCCTTCGAGTTCGGACTGCTCTGGCCGGGACTGATGGGCAAGTGGGGCGGGGTCTTCGGCATCGGATTCGGCGTCGAGGCATGGGCGTTCTTCCTCGAAGCGGTCCTCATCGCCATCTACCTCTACGGCTGGCGACGGCTGAAACCCCGCACCCACTTCCTGCTCGGCCTGCCGCTGCCGGCCGCCGCCCTGCTCGGCGCGTTCGGGATCCTGGCGGCCAACTCGTGGATGAACACGCCCCAGGGGTTCCGGCTCGACGCGGGCGGCAGCCCCACGGACGTCCACATCCGGTCGGCGATCTTCACCCCGATGCTCGGGCCGCAGTACTGGCATTTCGTCGTGGCGATGCTGATCACCGCGGGCTACACGGTGGCCGGCGTCTACGCCGTCGGCTGGCTGCGCGGCCGCCGCGACCGCTACCACCGGCTCGGCTTCACCACCCCCTTCACCCTCGCCGCGGTGTTCACCCCGGTGCAGTTCCTGCTGGGGGACTCGATCGCCCGGTCGGTCTTCCACAAGCAGCCGGTGAAGTTCGCCGCGACGGAACTCGTCTGGCGGACCGACACCCACGTACCCGAGTACATCTTCGGCCGTCTGCACCCGGACGGCAGCGTCACCGGCGGCATCAGGATCCCCCAATTCGACTCCGTCCTCGCCGGGTTCACCCCGGGGACCGAGGTCACCGGACTGACCTCCGTCCCGGCGGACGACCGGCCGACCGCCGCGCAGGCCACGATCGCCCACTGGGCCTTCGACCTCATGGTCGTGATCGGCTCCCTGCTGGCGCTGCTCGCGCTCTGGTACGGCTGGTGCCGGCTGCGGAGGCGCCGGCTGCCCGCCTCGCCGTGGTTCTTCCGCGCCGCGGCGTGCGCGGGCGTCGGCTCCGTCGTCGCCGTCGAATGCGGGTGGATCACGGCCGAAGTGGGGCGGCAGCCCTGGATCGTCTACCAGCACATGCGGGTCTCCGAAGCGGTGACGGCCACCCGCTCCACCAGCCTCTGGATCATGCTGGGCCTGGTGATCGTGGTCTATGCGTTCATCTTCGGATCGCTGCTCGCCGTGCTGCTCAAGATGCGTACGGGCTGGCGGCTCGCCGACGCACGCCGGGCGGCGGGGGAACCTCGTGAGGGACCGGAGACCGGCACCCCCTACGGGCCCCGCGCCCGGGTTCCGGCCGGCGACCCGCCGCCGTCCGGTACCACCGGGACCGGGACGGGCGAGGAGAGCCGGTCGTGATCGCCGATGTCATCGCCGTGGTCCTGCTGCTCGCCGTGACGGCCTACGCCTGCGCCGGAGGCACCGACTACGGAGCCGGGTTCTGGGACCTGACGGCCGGTGGCACGGAGCGCGGTGCGCGTCCCCGATGGCTGATCGACCACGCCATGGCACCCGTATGGGAGGTCAACAACGTCTGGCTGGTCTTCGTCCTCGTCATCATGTGGACGGGCTTTCCCACCCTGTTCCAGACCGTGTTCACCGCCATGTGGCTGCCGCTGGCGCTGGCCGCCGTCGGTCTGGTGCTGCGCGGCGCCGGCTTCGCCCTGCGCAAGCCCCTCCGCCGGATCGCCGGGCGACGCCTCTACGGTGCCGTCTTCGCCTTCTCCTCGCTGCTCACCCCGTTCTTCCTCGGGGCGGCCGTCGGCGGGGTCGCCTCGGGCCGGGCGGTACCGGGTACCGAGGCCTCGGCCCATGCCTGGTCCAACCCGACCTCCCTCCTCTTCGGACTGATCGCCATCGTGATGACGGCGTTCCTCGGCGCCGTGTTCCTCGCCGCCGACGCCGTCCGCTTCGACGCCCCCGACCTGGTCGGCTACTTCCGGCGGCGAGCTCTGGCCGGTGTCGTCGCCCTCGCCGTGCTGGCGGCGGTCATGCTGACCGTCACCCGGAGCGACGCGCCACACGTCTGGCACGGACTCACCCATGGCGCCGGACTCGGCCTCGTGATCCTGGCCGGGGTCTGTTCCGTCGCCACCGCGTGGCTGCTGCTGTGCCGGTCCGCTGCCTGGCCCCGGATCACCGCCGTCGGCATGGTCGCGGCGGCCGTCCTCGCCTGGGGAGCCGCCCAACGCCCCTATCTCATCCCGACGTCCCTGACCGTGGCCGAGGGCGCCGGATCCGCCGGCAGCCTGCGGTGGCTCGGCCTGGTCACCCTCGTGGCCGTGGTGCTCATCTGCCCGGCGGTGGCGTTCCTGTACTGGCTGGACACCCACGGCGAACTCGAACCGCTCTCCGACGCCGACCTGCGCGGCACCGAACCGGCCGACGACAACCCGACCGGTCACGACTGACCGCGCGCACCACCGACCACCGAGCACCACCGAGCACCGAGAAACCACCGAGCACCGGCCCGCACGACCCCCGGCGGCCCCTCCCCTGCCGCTACTTCTGGGGGTAGACGACGCTCTTGACCGCGGTGCGGTCGCGGGCACCGGCGGTGAGGGCCTGCTCGGCGTCGGCGAGGCCGTAGCCGTGGGTGACCAGGGGGTCGAGCCGGACGCGGCCGGAGGCGGCCAGGGCGATGGCGGTGGGCCAGGTGTTGGCGTAGCGGAAGGTGCCGGTGACCTCCAGCTCGTAGTTCTGGACCTTGGCGAGCGGCAGCGGTACCTCGTCCCCGCCCATGCCGACCAGGACGACGCGGCCCGCCCGGGCCATGGTCCGGATCGCCTCATTGACAACGGCCGGGACGCCGCTGCACTCGAGGAGGACGTTCGGGGCGTGGCCGAGGTCCGCCAGTGGGGTACGGGAGACGTCGACGGCCGTGGCGCCGAGCTCCCGTGCGAGTTCCAGGCGGTGCGGGACGATGTCGGTGACCAGCACCTCGGAGGCGCCGAAGGCCAGGGCCGTCTGGGCGGCGACCAGGCCGATGGGGCCCGCGCCGGTGATCAGGACCCGGTCGCCCGGTACGACGCGGGCCTTGCGGCAGGACCACACGCCTACGGAGAGGGGTTCGAGCAGCGCGGCGGCCTCGTCGCTGAGCGTGTCGGGCACCGCGTGGGCGAACTCCTCGTGCACCGCCGCGTATTCGCAGAAGACCCCGTCCACCGGCGGGGTGGCGTAGAAGACCATGTCGGGACAGAGGTTGTAGCGGCCAAGGCGGCACTCGGAGCACGTACCGCAGGGGGTGCCGGGCTCGATGGAGACCCGCTGGCCGACCCGGTGGCGGGTGGCGCCGGGCCCGCAGGCGACCACGGTGCCGGACGGCTCGTGACCGAGAATCATCGGTTCGTCGACGACGAAGTCCCCGATGCGGCCGTGCCGGTAGTAGTGCACGTCGGAGCCGCATGTGCCGACCGCGTCGATGCGGACCAGGACCTGGCGCCCGCCGGGGGCCGGCACCGGACGCTCCTCGATCACAAGCCGCTCGGGGCCGTGCAGGACGGCGGCACGCATGGTGGTGGGAATCCGGGTCATGAGGGGTTCGGCCTTTCGGGCGGTGGCGGCGGGGCGGGTTCAGGCGGACGGTTGCACGGCGGCGGGCCGGCCGGCGGCGGGCCGCGCCTTGGCTGCTGCGTCGTCCTTCGGTATCCCGTCCCCGGGGGAGGTGACGAACATGCAGAGCACCCCGTTGAGCAGGAGCAGCCCGGCATAGATCCACATCAGCCCCTGGAAGCCCCAGGCGCCGTAGGAGAGGGTGCCGATCAGCGGGCCGACGGCGACGCTCAGGCCGGCGCCCAGGGTGTACACGCCCATCACCTGCCCCCGGCGTTCGGGGGCCTGGGCGACCATCATCGCCGGGAGCGGCACGTAGCCCGCCAGGCCGGCTCCGTAGACGGCCACCGCGAGGGCGGCGACCAGGAAGTTGTAGCCGGCCGCCGCGGGCAGGTAGTAGCAGACCAGGCACCCGACGGCGCCGAGCACGCCGCCGAAGAGCGCGCAGGTCTTGCGGCCGCTCCAGTTGTCGCCGAGCACGCCGAAGACGAGGAGGGCACCCAGGTTCGTGACCATCATGATCACGAGCAGGGTGTTCCATTCGCCGTCGCTGAAGCCGAGGTCCCGTACGAAGAACGGCATGAAGACCCACATGCCGAACGAGGGCGTGGTGTTGATCAGCCGGATGATCAGGCTGATGCCGAGCTTCGGCTTCTCGAAGAGGATCTTGAAGGTGCCCGCGAGTTCCGAGCGGGAGTCGCGGCCGGGCGCCAGGCCCGTGAAGCCCGTTCGCTCGCGCACCAGGAGCAGGACGATGACGGAGCCCGCCGTGATCACGGCCAGCGAGAGCCACAGCGTGGAGTAGAAACCGATCACCGGCATGGCCGCGGCGAACAGGAACGAGCCGATGATGGGGTAGCCCGAGCTGTAGAAGAACCAGAACCAGCCGACGGCCTTGCTCTGATGGTCCTTGGGCGCCACCGCCATGATCCAGGACAGGAATCCGTACGCGAACATCGGATAGCCGAAGCCGCGGATCCCGTACGTGGTCATGACCAGTGCATAGCTGTGCGCCGGGATGGCCACCGCGAGCATCAGGAGATGGAAGACCACCCATATCCCCGCGCCCATCGCCATCACCCGGCGCGGGCCCCACCGGTCCGACAGCACGCCGGCGCCCAGGAACGAGGCGATCGCGGCGGTGACTCCGTAGACGGTGATGATCGTGCCCGCGCCGGTCTCGTCGAAGCCCAGACCGCTCGCGAAGTACTTCGAGAGATAGCTGGTCTCGATGCCGTCACCGATCATGAAGAACAGCAGGCCGACATAGCCCCAGAAGAGCGGCTTGGGGATGCCGATCCGGTCCAGCGGATGCCGACGGGGCTGTGGATTCGGTCCGTCCGGCGAAGTCCGCGGCGCCTGGGGTGCCGGTGAGGCCTGAGGTGCCTGTGATGGCTGTGATGCCTGCGTGGACCGGCTCATGCCCGTGCCCCTTGCGTCGGCGCGACGTGGATCTTGCGACCGGTGCCGGCCTTGAAGGCGGCCACGGCCTTGTCGAAGCCGTCGAGCGGGAAGACGTCGCTGACCAGCGGGTCGAGGTCGAGGCCCGAGGCGAGCAGGTCGATGGCGGGCTGGAAGCTGTTGTGCACGGCCATCGAGCCGATGATGTCGATCTCGCTGTTGTACACGGCGAACGGCGAGAAGGATGCCTTGCGGGCCGGGTCGCTCACGCCGAACTGCAGGAAGGTGCCGCCCTTGCGGGTCCGGCCGAGTCCGTCCTCGATCGCGGCGATCACACCGGTCGCGTCGATGACGACCTCGAAGCCCTGCGGACGGTCGAAGGCGTCGGCATCCGCCGCCACCGCGTCCGCCCCGAAGGACTTGGCGAAGGTGAGCCGGTCCTCGTTGAGGTCGACGACGGACACGGAGGCCGCGCCCGCGGTCCGTACGAGGGCTGACATCATCAGGCCCATCGTGCCCGCGCCGTAGATCAGGTAGTGCTCGCCGGGCCGGCGCGGCAGCCGGTTCAGACCGTGCACCGCGCAGGAGAGCGGCTCCACCAGGCCCGCGGCCGCGTCGGACAGCGCATCGGGCAGCACGTAGGCGCAGCGCGCGGGCACCGCGACCAGTTCGGCGAAGCCACCTGCCTGGGTGACGCCGACCGCGCGGTAGTCGTCGCAGAGGTTGCCGCGCCCGATACGGCAGTAATGGCAGGCGCCGCACGGCATGTTGGGGTCGACGGCGACGCGGGTCCCGACCCGCGGTCCGGTCACTCCCGGGCCCAGTGCGACGACCCGGCCGGTCAGCTCGTGCCCGGGCACCAACGGGTAGTTCGCCGAGGGGAGTTCGCCGCCGAGGAGGTGCATGTCGGTGCCGCACAGGCCGCACGAGGACACTTCGACGATCACCTCACCCGGCCCCGGTGTGGGGTCGGGCATGTCGGTCACCGTGACCTGACCGGGACCGCTCATTACGACTGCACGCATCGGCTCACTCCCTCGTGGACTGCCGGGACACTAACCACGACGTAAACGGTTGCGCAAGCGTTTACGTCGTATGAACATTGCGATAGGTTCACCCCCGGCACATGCACGGCAGCGGCCGGCACACACGTCGGAGCAGGCACGGGAGGCGCGGCAACGATGGCGACGATGACCGATGTGGCCCGGCGCGCGGGCGTCTCCGTGGCCACCGTCTCGCACGTCCTCAACGGCACCCGCCCGGTGCGGCCCGCCACGCGCGACGCCGTCCGCGCCGCCATCGAGGAGCTGGACTACACGCACAACACCCTGGCCCGCTCCCTCGTGACCTCGCGCACGAAGTCGATCGGGCTGGCGGTCTCCGCGATCAGCAATCCGTACTTCACGGAGATCTTCCAGGGCGTCGAGGCGGGCACCCTCGACAACGGCTACAGCCTGCTGATCGCCGATCCCCACGACACGCCCGAGCATGAGCTCCGGGCGGTGAAGCTGCTGCACGAGCGGCGCGTCGACGGCATGATCATCGCTCCCTCCGCGGAGCCCGGCGCGATGCTCGACCACCTACGGCGCACCGGAGCACCCGCCGTCTTCCTGGACCGCCTTGTCAGCGACGCGTACGACCATCCGTACGACCAGGTCAGCGCGGAGAACGAGACATCCATGGCACAACTCGTCGGCCATCTCGCAGAGTTGGGCCACACCCGGATCGCCCTGATCGCGGGCCTGTCCGGGCTCAGCACCACCACCGAGCGGATCGCCGGCTACCGCAGGGGCCTCGAACAGGCGGGGCTGCCCTTCGTTCCCGCGCTCGTCGTCGGCGGCAGCTCCCACGCCGAGGGCGCCGAGCAGGCCACCCGGCGCCTGTTGGACCTCGACGGGCGGCCCACCGCCCTGGTCACCGCGAACAACGCGATGACCATCGGCGCCCTCCAGGCGCTGCGCACCGCGCGTCTCGCCGTCCCGGACGACATGGCCCTCGCCTGTTTCGACGACTTTTCCTGGGCGGACCTCTTCGAGCCGAGGCTCACTGCGATCGCCCAGCCGAGCCGTGACATCGGCGCGGCCGCCGTGCGGTTGCTGCTCGACCGGCTCGCCGACCCGGACCGTGCCCCACGCACCCTCCGCCTCCCCTGTTCCTTCGTGCACCGCGGCTCCTGCGGCTGCACCACCTGACCCTTCCCTCTCAGAAAAGGCACGGGCACCCGTGCCGTGATGGCCCCGTCCCGAAAGGCCCGGACTCATGATCGTCGTCGCCGGCGAAGCCCTGATCGACCTCGTCCCCGCGGGGCCCGCCGCCGGCGACGAGCTGCCGGCGCTGCTGCCCACACGAGGCGGCGGCCCCTACAACACAGCCATCGCGCTGGGCCGCCTCGGCTCCCCCGCCGCCTTCTGCTCCCGCCTGTCCACGGACCACTTCGGCGCGGCACTGCTGCGCGGCCTGACGGCGGACGGCGTGGACACCTCCCTGGTCCAACGGGGCGCGGAGCCGACCTCACTTGCCGTCGCGCACATCGGCGCCGACGGCTCCGCGGCGTACAGCTTCCACGTCGAGGGCGCCGCGGACCGTCTCTTCCAGCTCCCGGACGCCCTCCCCGAGCCGACCCGGGCGGTCTCCTTCGGCACCTGCTCGCTCGTACTGGAACCCGGAGCCGGCGCCTACGAAACGCTGATGCGCCGCGAGTCCGCGCGCGGCGTCTTCACCGCCCTCGACCCGAACATCAGGGCAGATTTGATCACCGCCCCGAACGCCTACCGGGCCCGCTTCCGCTCCTGGCTCCCGTACGTCTCCCTGCTCAAACTGTCCGAGGAGGACGCGGCCTGGCTCGCGCAGTCGGACGATCTCCTGGCCGCCGCCAGGGAGTGGCTCGCGGCCGGCCCCTACGCGGTGGTACTCACCCGGGGCGGCGCGGGACTGACCGTGCTGACCCGGGACGGCCTGGAACTGTCCGTCCCCGGCCAACGCGTGGAGGTCGTGGACACCATCGGCGCGGGCGACACCGTGAACGCGGCGCTACTGCATCGGCTCGACGCCCACGGCGCACTCACCGCGGCACCCGACGTCGACGCGGAGCAATGGCGCGACATCCTCACCTACGCGACGCAAGCGGCCGCGATCACCTGCGCGCGGCCAGGGGCACAGCCGCCGTACGCAGCGGAACTCCCGGTCAGCGACCCGCCGCACGGCCGGCATGTCACCGCAGACGGTCGCTGAGGTCGGCGAGCAGTTCGCGTTCGCGCGGCACGAGATAGAAGTGGTCGCCCGGGAACGAACGAACGTCGAAGGCGCCGGGGGCGGTCAGCTCCGACCAGGTACGTGCGTCCTCGACGCCGCAGTGGGGGTCGTCGTCGCCGGTGTAGGCCGTGATCGGCGCCCGTACGCGGCGCGGGTGCTGCGGACGGTGGTTCTCGAGGAGCCGGTAGTCGGCTCGCAGTACCGGGAGCAGCAGTTCGCGCAGTTCGGGGATGTCGTAGGCCTCCGCGTCGAGGTTCCCGAGCCGCCGGACTTCGGCGATCAGCGTCTCGTCGTCGCTCTGGTGCAGCGCCGTGTGCTTGGCCCGGTGCGGGGCGGCGCGTGCGGAGACCAGCAGCCGCTGGGGGACGATGCCGCGCTGTTCGAGCCGCAGGGCGACCTCGTAGGCGACGGAGGAACCCATGCTGTGGCCGAAGAACGCCAACGGCCGGTCGAGATAGGGCTCCAGGGCCCCGACGATGGCGTCGGCGAGGGCGTCCATGCGCTCGAAGCAGGGTTCGGTGAAGCGGTCCTGGCGGCCGGGGTAGCGGACCGCGAGCAGTTCGACGTCCTGGGGCAGCAGGGCGCGCCATCCGTGGAAGAACTGGGCGTTGCCGCCGGCGTGGGGGAAGCAGATCAGGCGCAGCCTCGCCTCGTCCGCCGCCCGGTGGACGCGGAACCATGTGCCGGCGGCACTGCCGGCTGGGGTCTGCCCGGCACTCCGGGGGGCCAACGTCATGGTGCGCTCACTCTCTTTCGGCGGCTCTCGATCGGCCGCTCGCCCTCGGACGCTCTCGTGTGGTCGGGCGGCACGAGAGATGCCGCCCGAGGGAAACGCATTACCGGCAACCGCTGACCTGCTTCGAGTTCAGCATGGACAGGAACATGGGGAGCTTCTCCACGGCCTTCTTGGCGATCTGCGTCGTCTGCACCGTGTTACGCAGGCGATCGCTGATGACGAGCGTATAGGTGCCGCCTTCCTCGATGAGCTCGGCGGTGTACAACAGCGTTTCCATGGCGGGAATGTCCCCTCGTCCTTGTGTGATGTCGTGGAATGCGGGTGGCGGGCAGGCCCTATGACGACACGTCGTCCAGCCAGGCGCTCCAGGACGCCGCGGCCTGCTCCTCGTCGATGTCGCCGGCGAAGAGGTGGTGGCCCACCCGGATCGGCCAGTTCCCAGAACTTTGGCCATGTCTGCCTCCGTAACGGGTGAGGTGGGGTGGGGACGGTTGCGTGGGGTCAGTAGGCGAGCGGCAGGGCTCGGAGTCGGCGTTGCAGGGGGTTGGGCCGCCATTCGAGAGCCCGGGTGTCGTCCAGGCGCAGCGTCGGCAGCTTGCGGACGAGCGTGCCGATGGCCGGCTCGGCTTCGAGCCGGGCCGGGGGCGCGCCGAGGCAGAAGTGCGGGCCGTTGCCGAAGCTCAGGTGCCGGTTGCCCCGGCGCATGAGGTCGAGCCGGTCCGGGTCGGTGAACCGGTCGGGGTCCCGGTTGGTGGCGGCGAGTACGAGGTACACCAGGTCGCCGGTGCGCAGGATTTCGCCGCCGACGGGGAGATCGTCCGCGGCGACCCGGATGATCACCTGGGTCGGGGGGTCGTAGCGCACCAGCTCGTCGACGGCCATCTGGATCCGGTCCCGCAGGCCCTCGACGCGCCGCGCGGTGAACGCCTTGTTCACGAGCTTGCGCAGCCGGGCGTGCTCCGGCGGGTCGGTGTTGGTCATGATGCGGCCGAGCCGGCCGATGAGCCTGCTGAGGCCCCGCATACCGCCGTCGCGGGCGCTCAGCGCGCGGGTCATCCGGTCCCGGTCGTTGGACAGCCGGGGATCGCTCAGGGCGGTCTCGACGTCCGCGTACCGGGTGAGGTACCAGATGCCCTGCGGGCTGCGGTACACCGGGCAGGTGCGGCGCATCCGGGCGTAGAGGGGGTACGGGTCGCGGCGGAAGGCCGGCGTCTGCATGGCCGCGGCGATGTCTTCGGGGCGGTCCGCCGGTTCCGCGACGGCGGGGTCCGTCGCGGTGTGGTCGGTGGTGGCTGTGTCGTCTGTGGTGGAGGGCACGGGCTGCCGTTCTACCGCCGGCTGTTCATGGCGTCGATGAGGCTCTGCGGCCGCATGTCGGTCCAGTTCCGCTCGACGTGCTCCACACAGGCGTCGCGGGTGTCCGCCGGATGGGCCACGGTCCAGCCGTCGGGCACCTCGGCGAAGGACGGCCACAGGGAGTGCTGGCCCTCCTCGTTGACGAGCACGAGGTAGGTGCCGTCCGCGTCCTCGAACGGGTTGGTCATGTCAGTTCTCCTGGGTGGGTGAGGTGGTGCGGGTGATGTCGGCGATCTTCGCCGCCAGGATCGGCCCGATCTGGGCCAGCGAACCCGGCTGGGTCATGCGGTCGTGCCGGGTGGTGATGTCGTGGGACTCGATCCGGCCGCCGATGTACGGCCGCCAGATGTCGGCGCCCGGGGAGTCCTCCTCCCGGTCGATGGTGGAGTTGAACAGCAGCAGGTCTCCGTCGAACAGGCCGGGCGTGAAGTCGAGCGCGAGCTGAGCGTTGTTGATCATGATCGCGACGACGGCCTCGATGTGGCGTTCCTCGAGGTTCGCCAGCGCGCTGCCCCGGACGCGCAGGATCTCCGCGACCTCGGGGTAGGTCAGCGGCCCGTCGCCCAGCTCGTCCGGATCGCAGTCGAGCATCCCGACCAGGACGTCCCGCTCGGTGGGCACCGGCGGCTCGTCGAACGAGACGTCACCCACCGGGTAGGCGTCGAGGATGGCCAGCAGCACGGTCTGTTCGCCGCGCGCCCGCAGCTCGCAGGCGAGGGCGTGGGCGATCAGCCCGCCGGCGGACCAGCCGAGCAGCATGTAGGGGCCGTTCGGCTGGGCCTTGCAGATCTGGTCGGCGTAGTCGGCCGCCATTTCCTCGAAGGAGGTCGGGCGGGGTTCGGGCCGCCCCAGGCTGCGCGCCTGGATCGCGTACATCGGATGCTCCGGGCCGACGTGGTTGAGCAACCCGCAGTAGGACCAGCTGATGCCGCCGCCGGGGTGGATGCAGAACAGCGGGGTGTGACGTCCCGTCGGCCGCAGCGGCAGGAGGATGTCGAAGGCGTCGTCGGGGTCGTTCATGGCCAGGCGGTCCGCCAGTTCGGCCACCGTCGGCGCTTCGAAGAGCGTACGCAGCCCCAGCTCGATGCCGAGCGTTGCGCGGACGCGGGAGACCAGGCGGGCGGCGAGCAGCGAATGCCCGCCCAGGTCGAAGAAGTCGTCGTCGATGCGGACGCGGTCCCGGCCGAGCACTTCGGCGAACAGGTCGCACAGCAGCTGTTCCTGCGGCGTCCTGGGCGTGCGGCCGACGTCGGCCGCACCGTACTCGGGGGCCGGGAGGGCGCCCCGGTCCAGCTTGCCGTAAGGAGTCAGCGGCAGCGCGTCCATGGTGACGAACGCCGACGGCACCATGTACTCGGGCAGTTGACGGCGGAGCCGGCCGGACAGCTCGTCGGGCTCGGCCGCCCCGTCGGGGCCGTCGGGTACGGGCACGACGTAGGCGACGAGCCGCTTGTCGCCCGGCCGGTCCTCCCGGGCGATGACCGCGGCCTGGGCGATCCCGGGGCAGGCGGCGAGCGCGGCTTCGATCTCACCGGGTTCGATGCGGAAGCCCCGCAGTTTGATCTGGTCGTCGGCGCGGCCGAGGAATTCCAGGCTGCCGTCGTCCAGGGAGCGCACCAGGTCGCCGGTGCGGTACATCCGGGTGCCGGTCGGCCCGTACGGGTCGGCGACGAACCGCTCCGCGGTCAGCGCCGGCCGGCCCAGGTAGCCGCGGGCCAGGCCCGCCCCGGCAAGGTACAGCTCCCCCGCGACGCCCGGCGGCACCGGCCGCAGCCCGGCGTCGAGCACGTAGTGCCGCATGTTCGCCATCGGCCGGCCGATCGGCACGGTGCGCTCGGTGTCCGGCGGTGTGCACATCCGGTGGTGGGCGGCGAAGGTGGTGGTCTCGGTGGGACCGTAGCCGTTGACCACGGCGGTCTTCGGGCATGCGGCCAGCACCTTGGCCACCGCGGCCGCCGACACCACATCGCCGCCCGCCCACACTTCGCGCACCCCGGTCAAGGTCTCCGGCTTCTCCTCGGCCACCAGCTGGAACAGGCCCGACGTCAGCCACAGCCCGGTGACCTCGTGCTCCGTGATCACCCGGCGCAGCGTGTCGGTGTCCAGCTGCCCTGCGGGGGCAACGACGACCCGGCCGCCGCTGAGCAGCGGCACCCACATCTCGTACGTGGAGGCGTCGAAGGCCGTCGGGGAGTGCAGCAGGACCCGCTGGTGGGCGCCGCCGCGCCAGCACGGGGCCAGCGCGAGGGCCGCCACGTCGTGGTGCGTGGCGCCGATGCCCTTCGGCTCTCCCGTCGATCCGGAGGTGTACATCACGTAGGCGAGCTGCCGGGGGTGGCAGGTGACCGCGGGGGCCGTGGCGTGGGACCTGCCCTGGCTCAGCGCGGTGAGCACGTCGCGGGTGAGCACCATCGCCGCGCCGGTCTCCCGGACGATCAGGTCGACGCGGGAGGACGGGAAGCGCGGGTCGAGCGGGACGTAGGCCGCTCCCGCCTTGACGATCGCCAGAAGCGCCACGACCAGCTCCGCCGAGCGTTCCAGCAGGACCGCCACCGAGGTCTCCGGTCCGACACCCTGGGCGAGCAGCGCATGGGCGAGGTGGTTGGCCCGCGCGTCGAGTTGCGCGTACGTGAGGGTGGCGTCGCCGGAGACGACCGCCACCGCCGCGGGAGTGGCCCGTGCCTGCGCGGCGAACAGCTCCGGCAGGGCCGCGCCGGGAAGCTCGGCGGCCGTGTCGTTGTTCTCGACCAGCAGCCGGTGGCGTTCCTCGGCGGAGACGACGTCGATCCGGCCGATCGGCCGCCCCGGGTCGGCGACCACCGCCCGGAGCAGCCGGATCCACCGCGCGAAGAGCGCCTCGACGGTCGACCGGTCGAACAGGTCGGTGGCGTACTCCACGGCCCCGAGGACCCCGCCGGGGACGCCGTCCGGCCCGTACTGTTCAGCGAGGCTGAAGGTCAGGTCCACCCGGGCGGTGCCGGTCGGCGCCGACGCGAAACCGGTGTCCAGCCCCGGCAGGGTGAACTCGCCGGTCGGCGCGTTCTGCAGGCCGAGCATCACCTGGAACAGCGGGTGGTGGGAGAGCGACCGGGCCGGGTTGAGTGCCTCGACGAGGTATTCGAAGGGCACGTCCTGATGGGCGTAGGCGGCGAGCGCCTTCTCCCGTACCTGGCCGAGCAGTTCGGCGAAGGTGGGGTCGCCGGAGGTGTCGGTGCGCAGGACGAGGGTGTTGACGAAGAAGCCGACGAGGTCGTCCAGCGCCTGGTCGGTGCGGCCGGCGATGGGGCTGCCGATGGGGATGTCGGTCCCGGCGCCGAGCCTGCTCAGCAGGGCGGCGAGCCCGGCCTGCAGCACCATGAACGTGCTCGCGCCGTGCGCCGTGGCCAGGTCGCGCAGGCCCCGGTGCAGTTCCGCGTCCATCCGCACCGGCAGCTGGCCGCCGCGGTAGGAGGCCGTCGCGGGCCGGGGCCGGTCGGTGGGCAGCTGCAGCTGCTCGGGCAGTCCGGCCAACGTCTCCTTCCAGTAGAGCAGTTGGGCGGCGAAGCGACTGTCCGGGTCGGACGCCTCGCCGAGCAGGTGCCGCTGCCACAGGGTGTAGTCCGCGTACTGCACCGGCAGTGGCGTCCACTCCGGCACGTCGCCCCGGCACCGCGCCGCGTACGCCAGCGCGAGATCGCGGGAGAGCGGTCCCATGGACCAGCCGTCGCCGGCGATGTGGTGCACCACGATCAGCAGTACGTGTGCGTCGGCGGCCGTCGCGTACAGCTCCGCCCGTACGGGCAGTTCCGTCGCCAGGTCGAATCCGCGTCGCGCCCCTTCCGCGAGCCGTTCCGGGAGCCCGGCCGTGTCGGTTTCGACGACGGGCATGCTCGGGCGGGCTTCCGCCGGGGACAGGACGTGCTGGTAGGGCACGCCGCCGGAGGCGCGGAAGACGGTGCGCAGACTCTCGTGCCGAGCCACCACGTCCGCCAGCGCGTCGTGCAGCGCCCGCCGGTCGAGGTCGCCGGAGAGCCGCAGCGCCAGCGGCATGTTGTACGTGGCGCCGGGGCCCTCCATCTGGTGCAGGAACCACAGGCGGCGCTGGGCGAACGACAGCGGTACCCGCTCCGGGCGTTCGCAGGTCGTCAGCGCGGGCCGCGCCCGCCCCGCGTCGTCCAGGCGGACCGCGAGGCCCGCCACCGTCGGCGCCTCGAACAGGACCCGCACGTCCAGTTCGGCGCCGAAGGTCGCACGGATACGGGACACCAGGCGGGTCGCCAGCAGCGAATGCCCGCCCAGATCGAAGAAGTTGTCGTCGACGCCGACCTGCGCGAGCCCGAGCACCTCGGCGAACAGCTCGCCGAGGAGCTGCTCCTGCGGAGTGCGCGGCGCCCGCCCGGCCCCGGCGGAACCCAGCTCGGGAGCCGGCAGCGCGCCGCGGTCCAGCTTTCCGCCGGCCGACAGCGGCAGCTCGTCCAGCATCACGAACGCGGACGGCACCAGGTAGTCGGGCAGCCGCTCGGCCAGATGGTCGCGCAGTTCATGGATGAGGGCGCTGGTTCCGCGGCTGCCGGTCGGGGTGTTCGTCAACGAGGTCGGCGAGGTACCCGGGGACCGGGCGGGCCGGCACAGGTCGACGGGGGCGGCCGACGGCGACGCCGGCGGGTCGGCGAAGACGACGTCCACGGCGTCGGCCGCGGTGGGCGACCAGGTGATGCCCACCCAGCAGCCGTACTCCCGTCCGAGCTCGTGGAACGCCTCCAGGTCGACGAGGTCGCCCTCGTCCGTGGCATGCAGCTGTGCCAGGAGGTCCGGGAGCGAGGCGCCGTCGGACTGCACCGCCCGCGCGAGGGCGGCCTCCCGCACGACGCGGCTGTTCGGCACGCCGGTGACCCACAGCGCGGCCGCACCGCGCCCCGTCAGGAGCGCGCGCAGCTCGTCCAGGCCGGCGACCTGCCGGCCCCAGCCCACCTCGGCCGGCTCGCCGGGCGGGTGCGGGGTGACCGGCTGCTTGTGCAGCGTGACGTCGTAGCGGTAGCGCGTCAGCTCGTTGTGGTGCCGGCCGCGCTTGACCTGGACGGCGATGCCGCCGATGTCCTCGCCGCGCTCCCGCAGGGCCGTGAAGAAGTCCGGGTCGACCAGGAGTTCCTTCTCGACCAGTACGGCCTGTTCCACGGCGCGCCGCACCGCGGGCAGGTCGGTTTCGGGGCCGGCCCGGTGCAGCTGCACCGCGGTGGTCAGCGAGCGCAGCAGACGCAGATTGCGCACATCGCCGATGAACAGGGTTCCGCCGGGGGCGAGCAGCCGCATCAGTCGGTTGATCACCTCCGCCAGGTAGTCGGCGGTCGGGAAGTACTGGACGACCGAGTTGATGACGACGGTGTCGAAGGTGCCGGCCGGCAGTCCGTCGGTGTCGTGGGCGGGACGGGTCTGCAGGGTGACCCGTTCGGCCAGTCCCGGTTCACGGCCGACCCGGGCAGTCAGCTCGTCGATCGCCGTGGCGGAGAAGTCGGTGGCCCAGTACGTCTCGCAGTGCGGCGCCACCTGGGAGAGCAGCAGCCCGGTGCCGACGCCGACCTCCAGCACCCGCCGGGGTTGCAGCGCCAGGATCCGTGCCACGGTCTCGTCGCGCCATTCCCGCATCTGCTCCACGGGGAGGGGCGCGGCGTCGTAACTGCTGTTCCATCCGGTGAAGTTCTGCCCGAACGCGGTCTGCTCCGCGGCGACGGGCAGCGCGTCGTAGATCTCCCGCCACTCGGCCACATGGTCCTGCTCCAGCCCGCGGTCGCGACCGTCCTCGGCGGCGTTGCGGGCCACGACATAGGCGACGAGCCTCTTGTCGTCCGGCGCGTCCGTCCGGTCCTGCCGGGCGATCACTGCCGCCCGTGCGACGCCAGGATGCGCGGCGAGCGCCGCCTCGACCTCACCGGGCTCGATACGGAATCCGCGGACCTTGACCTGGTGGTCGGCCCGGCCGAGGAATTCCAGCTCGCCGTCCGCCCGCCAGCGCACCACATCGCCCGTGCGGTACATCCGCGAACCGGCCGGCCCGTAGGGATCGGCCACGAACCGCCCCGCCGTCAGACCGGGCCGGTTCAGGTACCCGCGGGCCAGACCCGCACCGGCGACGTACAAGTCCCCCGCCACACCGGGCGGCACCGGCTGAAGCCCGGCGTCGAGGGCGTAGACCCGGGTGTTGGTGATCGGACGACCGATCGGCGGCACACCCGCGGACGGCGCGAGCGGCTCGCTCATCGTCGCGCACACCGTCGTCTCCGTCGGACCGTACGCATTGATCATCCGACGCCCCGGCGCCCACCGCGCCACCAGCTCGGCCGAACACGCCTCCCCCGCCACCACCAGCGTCGACGCCGTCAGCTCGCCCTCCGCCACAGACGCCAGCACCGACGGCGGCAACGTCACATGGGTGATCCCGCAAGCGCCGTCGGTCAGGGCGGCGAGCGGGGATCCGGCCGGCGGCAGCACCAGCGTCGCGCCCACCAGCAGCGTCGTGAACAGCTCCGACACCGAGGCGTCGAAGCTCGGCGAGGCGAACTGCAGAACCCGGCTGTCGGCATCGATCGCGAACCGGTCGACCTGCGCGGCCACCAACCCGGCGATACCGGCGTGGCTCACCACCACACCCTTGGGACGACCGGTCGAACCCGACGTGTAGATCACATACGCCGGATGCCGCATGTCGAGCGCGACGACCGGATCGACGTCCGGGTACCCCTCCGTGCCGGTGACGACAGCTGGGTCGTCCACCACCAGCACCGGCCGCGCATCATCGAGCATGAACGCAATCCGCGCCGCCGGGTACGCCGGATCGACCGGCAGATACGCCGCCCCCGCCTTCATCGTCCCCAGCAGCCCGACGACCAGCTCCACCGACCGCGGCAGCACCAGCGCCACCACCTGCTCCGGACCCACGCCCCGCTCGATCAGCGCATGCGCGAAGCGGTTCGCCCGCGCATTCAGCTCCGCATAGCTCAGCGAGACGTCCCCGGAGACCAGAGCCACCGCGTCCGGCGACGCCGCCACCCGTTCCTGGAAGGAGTCGGGCAGAGGGCCGGAATCGACGGCGCCCTCGGTGGCGTTGTAGTCGCCCAGCAGGCGGCCCCGCTCCTCGGAGGAGAGCAGATCGATCCGGCCGATCGGCGCTTCCGGGTCGGCGGCGACGGCCTCCAGCAGCCGCGTCCACCGCGCGATGAGCGTCTCGACCGTGGCCCGGTCGTAGAGGTCGGTGGCGTACTCCACCGCGCCGGCGATGCCACCGGGGGCGCCGTCCGAGCCGTATCGCTCGCACAGGCTGAAGCCCAGGTCGAACTTGGCCGTGCCCGTCGGTGCCGGCACGCCGGACACCCGCAGCCCCGGCAGCTCGAAGTCGCCCATCGGGGCGTTCTGCAACGCCAGCATGACCTGGAACAGCGGGTGGTGCGACAGCGACCGCGCCGGGTTCAGCACCTCCACCAGATGCTCGAACGGAATGTCCTGATGGGCATAGGCCGCCAGCGCGTTCTCCCGCACCCGGCCCAGCAGTTCGGCAAAGGTCGGATCGCCCGAGGTGTCGGTGCGCAGCACAAGAGTGTTGACGAAGAACCCGACGAGATCGTCCAGCGCCTGGTCCGTACGGCCCGCGAGGGGACTGCCGACCGGGATGTCGGTACCGGCACCCAGCCGGGTGAACAACGCCGCGCATGCGGCGTGCAGGACCATGAACATGCTGGCCCCGGTACGGCGGGCCAGCGCGGCCAGTCCGCAATGCACGTCGGGGCTCAGCTCGACGGTGAGGTGGTCGCCCTCGTACGAGGCCACGGGCGGGCGCGGGCGGTCCGTCGGCAGCTGGATGCACTCCGGCAGCCCGGTGAGGTGCTCGGTCCAGTAGGCGAGCTGCCGGGCGAGCCGGCTGTCCGGGTCGGCGACGTCACCGAGCAGATCCCGCTGCCACAGGGTGTAGTCCGCGTACTGCACCGGCAACGGCGACCACTCCGGCTTGTCACCGACGCAACGGGCCGCGTACGCCGCCGCGAAGTCGCGGGACAGCGGCCCCATCGACCATCCGTCGCCGGCGATGTGGTGCACCGTCATCAGCAGCACGTGCTCGTCCGGTGCGACGGCGAACAGCTCCGCCCGCAGCGGGAGTTCCCCCGCCAGGTCGAACGCGTACCGCGCCGCCTCCGCCAGCCGCCCCGGCAGTTCCTTCCGGCCGGTGGCGGTCACCAGCAGCCGGGGCCGGACCACATCCGTGTCCAGCACCCGCTGGCAGGGCACCCCGTCGACCTCCGCGAAGACCGTCCGCAGGCTCTCGTGCCGCGCCATCACGTCCGCCAGCGCCGCCTCCAGCGCCGATTCGTTCAACTCGCCCGACAGCCGCAGCGCCAGCGGAATGTTGTAGGTGGCGCCGGGCCCTTCCATCTGGTGGAGGAACCACAGGCGGCGCTGGGCGAACGACAGCGGCACCACGTCGGGATGCTCGCACGCGGTCGGCGTCGGCCGCGCAGCATCCGCGCCACCCAGGCGGGCCGCCAGACCGGCCACGGTCGGTGCCTCGAACAGGGTCCGCAGCTCCGCCTCGACGCCGAGCACCGTGCGCACCCGCGACATCAGACGCGTCGCCAGCAGCGAATGCCCACCGAGGTCGAAGAAGCTCTCATCGACCCCGACCTCGCCCACGCCCAGCACCTCGGCGAACAGCTCCGCCAGCAGCTGCTCCCGCGGCGTCCGCGGCGCTCGCCCGCCCGTGACGACCGGATCGAACTCCGGAGTCGGCAAGGCAGCACGGTCCAGCTTCCCGCTCGGCGCCAGCGGCAGGCCGTCCAGCAGCACGAACGCCGACGGCACCAGGTGGTCCGGCAGTCGCTGCCGCAGATACTCGCGAAGCTCGACCGATCGGACAACGGCGCCCGGGGCAGGCACGGCATAGCCGACCAGCCGGTCGTCCCGGGCGATCACGGCGGCCCGGGCGACCCCGGGATGCGCGGCAAGCACGGCCTCGACCTCACCGGGCTCGATACGGAACCCCCGCACCTTGACCTGCTCATCCGCCCGGCCGAGGAATTCCAGATCGCCGTCCGCCCGCCAACGCACCACATCGCCCGTGCGGTACATCCGCGAACCAACCGGCCCGTACGGATCGGCCACGAACCGCCCCGCCGTCAGACCCGGCCGGTTCAGGTACCCGCGGGCCAGACCCGCACCGGCGACGTACAACTCCCCCGCCACACCCGACGGCACCGGCTGAAGCCCGCCGTCAAGGACATACACCCGGGCATTGACGATCGGACGACCGATCGGCGGCACACCGACGGACGGCGCAAGCGGCTCGCTCATCGTCGCGCACACCGTCGTCTCCGTCGGACCGTACGCATTGATCATCCGACGCCCCGGCGCCCACCGCGCCACCAACTCCGCCGAACACGCCTCCCCCGCCACCACCAGCGTCGACGCCGCCAGCTCACCCTCCGCCACAGACGCCAGCACCGACGGCGGCAACGTCACATGCGTCACGCCCCAGGCACCATCCGCCAGAGCCGCAAGCGGCGCATCGGACGGAGCCAGGACCAGAGCAGCACCGGTCAGCAGCGCGCCGCACAGATCCCAGAACGAGGCATCGAAGCTCGGCGAAGCGAACTGCAGCACACGACTTCCGGCCTCGATACCGAGCCGTTCGACCTGCGCGGCCACCAGGCCCGCGATGCCCGCGTGGCTCACCACCACACCCTTGGGACGACCGGTCGAACCCGACGTGTAGATCACATACGCCGGATGCCGCACGTCGAGCGCGACAACCGGATCGACGTCCGGGTACCTCTCCGTGCCGGTGACGAGAGCCGGGTCATCGACGACCAGCACCGGCCGCGCATCATCGAGCATGAACGCAATCCGCGCCGCCGGGTACGCCGGATCGACCGGCAGGTAGGCGGCACCCGCCTTCGCCACCGCGAGAACGGCCACCACGAGTTCGACGGAACGCGGCAGGGCCAGGGCGACGACCTGCTCCGGGCGCACTCCGCGCTCGATCAGCGCATGGGCGAACCGGTTGGCCCGCGCGTTCAGTTCGCCGTAAGTGACGCTCGTGTCTCCGGACACGACCGCGTCCGCGTCCGGCTGCGCGCGCACGCGTTCCTCGAACGCCGCGGCAAGCGTGGTGGCGGGCAGCGGTTTCGCGGTGCCGTTGCACTCGTGCAGCAGCCGGTGCCGTTCGTCCGCACCAAGTACGCCGATCGTGCTGAGCGGCTGTTCCGGGTCGGCTACCGCCGCGGCCAGCACACGCGTCCACCGCGCGACGAGCGTTTCGACCGTGGCCCGGTCGAACAGGTCGGTGCTGTACTCCACCACCCCGTCGAGACCGCCCGGGGTGCCGTCCGGTGCACGGCGCTCGGCGATGCTGAAGGTCAGGTCGAGCCTGGCCGAGCCGGTCGGTACCGCCAGACCCGAGACCCGCAGTCCGGGCAGCTCGAAGTCGCCCATCGGGGCGTTCTGCAACGCCAGCATGGTCTGGAAGAGCGGGTGGTGCGACAGCGACCGCGTCGGGTTCAGCGCCTCCACCAAGTGCTCGAAGGGAATGTCCTGGTGCGCGTACGCCGCCAGCGCGTTCTCCCGCACTCGGCTCAGCAGTTCGGCAAAGGTCGGATCGCCCGAGGTGTCGGTGCGCAGCACAAGGGTGTTGACGAACAACCCGACCAGGTCGTCCAACCCCTCGTCCGTACGCCCTGCGATCGGGCTGCCGAGCGGGATGTCGGTCCCGGCACCGAGCCGGGTGAACAGCGCCGCCAGCCCCGCCTGCAACACCATGAACAGACTGGTCCCGCTGCGCCGCGCCAGGTCGGCCAGCCCCGCATGCAGCTGCGAGTCCAGCCCCAGGGAGAGAAGGTCGCCCCGGTAGGACGTCGCCGCGGGCCGCGGCCGGTCCGTCGGCAGCTGGATCTGCTCCGGCAGCCCGGCCAGGTTCTCGGCCCAGTACGCGCTCTGCCGAGCGAACAGGCTCTCCCGATCCGACTCCTCACCCAGCAGGTCCCGCTGCCACAGGGCGTAATCCGCATACTGCACCGGCAACGGCGCCCACCCCGGCTCCGCACCCCGACACCGCACCGCATAGGCGGCGGCGAGATCCCGCGACAGCGGCCCCATCGACCAACCATCACCCGCAATGTGATGCATCACCACCAGCAGCACATGCTCATCCCGTCCGAGCGCGAACAACTCCGCCCGCACCGGCAGCTCCACCGCCACATCGAAGCCGTACCGAGCCGCCTCCGCCAACCGGCCCCGCAGCTCCGACTCGTCCACGGCCGTCACGGGCAGCCGCAGCCGCGCCTCCGCCGCCGGGACGATCCGCTGGTAGGGCACCCCATCGATCTCCGCGAAGAGAGTCCGCAGGCTCTCGTGCCGGCTCACGACGTCGTGCAGTGCGGACTCGAGCGCCTGCCGGTCCAGGGTTCCCGACAGCCGCAAGGCCAGCGGCATGTTGTAGGTGGCGCTCGGCCCCTCCATCCGGTGCAGGAACCACAGCCTGCGCTGCGCATACGACAACGGCACCCGGTCCGGACGCTCGTACGCCGACAGTGCCAGGCGCGCCCGTCCCGCGTCGCCGAGCTCCGCGGCCAGTCCGGCCGCGGTGGGGGCCTCGAAGAGGGTCCGCAGTTCGACCTCGATGCCGAGGGACGCGCGTACCCGCGACATCAGCCGCGTCGCCAGCAGCGAGTGCCCGCCCAGGTCGAAGAAGTTGTCGTCGATCCCGACCCGGTCGACGCCCAGCACCTCCGCGAACAACGCGCACAGCAGCTGTTCCTGCGGCGTCCGCGGCGCCCGACCGGGACCGGCGACCCCGAAATCGGGAGCGGGCAGGGCCCGTCGATCGAGCTTGCCATGGGACGTCAACGGCAACGCGTCGAGAACCACGAAGGCGGCAGGCACCATGTAATCGGGCAGCCGGTCACGCACGTACGCGCGCAGCTCGTCCGGCAGCAGCGCGCTGCCCGGCACGGGAACGACGTAGGCGACGAGCTGCTGCCGGCCGGGGCGGGCCTCGTGCGCGACCACGGCGTTCCGGGCCACGCCGGGGCAGTCGGCGAGTACGGCCTCGATCTCGCCGAGTTCGACGCGGAAGCCGCGCACCTTGACCTGATGGTCCGCTCTGCCGAGGAACTCCAGCTCGCCGTCCGCCCGCCAGCGCGCCACGTCGCCCGTGCGGTACATCCGCGACCCGGCCGGGCCGTAGGGGTCGGCCACGAACCGTTCGGCGGTGAGGCCCGGCCGGTTCACGTACCCGCGGGCCAGGCCCGCGCCCGCGATGTAGAGCTCGCCCGGCACCCCTGTCGGCACCGGCCGCAGCCCGGTGTCCAGTACGTACATGCTGCTGTTGGCGATCGGCCGGCCGATCGGCGGCGGCGCGGCGCAGTCATCGAGCTCCGAGGGCAATGTGACGGCGGTGACGACATGAGTCTCCGCCGGGCCGTAGTGGTTGTGCAGCACTCGGTCCGCGGCACGCCCCTGGAACTCCCGCAGCTGGCCCCCGAGGCGCAGCGCCTCACCGGCCTGGGCGAGGGTACGCAGCGCCGGCAGATCCCGTCCGAGCTCGTTGGCGGTCTCGGCGACCGCCTCGATCACCAGGTTGGGTGCGAACAGTTCCCCCACCTGGTGCCGGTCCAGCCATGCGACGAGGAGTTCCGCGCTGCGTCGTTCCTCCTCGGACGGCACGACCAGCGTCTTGCCGAAGGCGAGCGCGGACAGGATTTCCTGCACGGAGACGTCGAAGCTGATGGCCGTGAATTGAGCGGTCCGGGTTCCCGTCCCCCCGCCGACGGCCCGATGGTGCCAGAGCAGCAGGTTCAGCAACGCGAGCGCCGGCATCATCACGGCCTTGGGGCGGCCGGTCGAGCCCGAGGTGTAGATGACGTAGGCCGGATGCTGCGGCAGCAGCGCGGCGACCCGGTCGGCGTCGGTGGGGTCGGACGCCGCGCCGGAGCTCAGCGTTTCCGCGACCATCGTGTCATCGAGCACCAGGCACGGCGCCCCGATGTCCGCGGGGACGAGATCGGCCGTCTCGGCAGTGGTCAGCAGCAGCGCCGGTGCCGCGTCCCTGAGCATGAACGCGATGCGGGCCGCCGGATACTCCGGGTCCACCGGCAGATAGGCCGCCCCCGCTTTGAACACGGCCAGCATCGCGACGACGAACTCGGCGGAGCGGGGCAGCGCGAGGGCGACGACCGCCTCGGGTCCGACGCCGCGCGCGATCAGCACCTGCGCGAGCCGGTTGGCCCGGGCGTTGAGCTCGTCGTAGGTGAGCGTGGCGTCTTCGCAGACGACGGCGATCGCCTCCGGCGTCGCGGCCACCTGGGCCTCGAACAGCGCGGGGATGCTGGTGGCGGAGACGTCGACCGCCGTGTCGTTACGGGCGACCAGCAGCTCCCGGCGCTCCTCGGCCGACAGCACGTCGACCCGCCCGATCCGCTGCTCCGGATCGGCGACGACGGCGTCCAGCAGCCGCGTCCACCGGGTGATGAGCGTCTCGATCGTGGCCGCGTCGTACAGGTCGGTGGCGTACTCGACCGCTCCGACGAGGCCGCCCGGGCCGCCGTCCGGTCCGCGGCGTTCGGACAGGGCGAAGAACAGGTCGAACTTCGCCGTACCGGTGGCGACCGGAACGGTGGAGAGCCGCAGCCCCGGCAGGTCGTAGTCCTCGACCGGTGCGTTGTGGAGCGCCAGCATGACCTGGAACAGCGGGTGGTGCGACAGCGACCGGGCGGGGTTCAGCGCCTCCACCAACTGCTCGAACGGAATGTCCTGGTGGGCATAGGCTCCGAGCGCGTTCTCCCGGACCTGACCCAGCAGTTCGGCGAAGGTCGGATCACCGGAGAGGTCGGTGCGCAGCACCAGCGTGTTGACGAAGAAGCCGACAAGATCGTCCAGCTCCCGGTCGGTGCGGCCGGCGATGGGGCTGCCGACCGGGATGTCCGTACCGGCACCGAGCTTGCCCAGCAGCGCCGCCAGCCCGGCCTGCAACACCATGAAGAGGCTGGCCCCGGAGCGACGCGCCAGGTCGGTCAGCTCGGCATGAAGCGTGGGACTCAGCTCGAAGGTGAGGTGGTCGCCCTCGTACGAGGCCACGGCCGGCCGCGGGCGGTCCGTCGGCAGCTGGATCCGCTCCGGCAGCCCGGTGAGGTGCTCGGTCCAGAAGAGGAGCTGCTCGGCGAGCCGGCTGTCCGGGTCGGCGACGTCACCGAGCAGGTCCCGCTGCCACAGGGTGTAGTCCGCGTACTGCACCGGGAGCGGCGACCACTCCGGCTTCGCGCCAAGGCACCGTGCGTCGTACGCCGCCGCGACATCGCGCGCCAGCAGTCCCGCCGACCAACCGTCCCCGGCGATGTGGTGCACGACCAGCAGCAGCACATGCTCGTCCGGCGCCAGGGCGAACAGCTCCGCCCGCACCGGCGGTTCCGCCTCCAGGTCGAAGGCGTATCGGGCCGCCTCGGCGAGCCGGGTGCGTAGCTCCCCCTCGGTGGTCCCGGTGAGCGGCAGCGGCAGCTCGGCCTCCGCTGCCTCCAGAACGCGCTGGTACGGTGCCCCGTCGATCTCCGCGAAGACCGTCCGCAGGGTCTCGTGCCGCGCCACCACGTCTGCCAGCGCCGCCTCCAGCGCGGATCGGTTCAGCTCGCCCGACAACCGCAGCGACAGCGGGATGTTGTACGTGGCGCTCGGCCCTTCCAAGCGGTGGAGGAACCACAGACGGCGCTGCGCGAACGACAGCGGTACCCGCTCCGGACGCTCGTACCTGGTGAGCGCGGTCCTGGCCTGCCCCATCTCCGCGAGTTTCGCGGCCAGTCCGGCCACGGTGGGGGCCTCGAAGAGAGCGCGCAGCTCGACTTCGACGCCGAGCACCGTGCGCACTCGCGACATCAGACGCGTCGCCAGCAGCGAATGCCCACCGAGGTCGAAGAAGCTCTCGTCGACCCCGACCCCGACCTCGCCCACGCCCAGCACCTCGGCGAACAGCTCCGCCAGCAGCTGTTCCTGCGGCGTCCGCGGCGCCGGCCCGCGGCCCCCGTCGGATCCGAAGTCCGGAGCCGGTAGTGCCCCGCGGTCCAGCTTCCCGTTCAGCATCAGCGGAAGACGTTCGAGGAGAACGAACGACGACGGAACCATGTAATCGGGCAGCCGCTCCCGCAGATGACCGCGCAGTTCGACGGGCTCGGGGGTGCACTCCGCGTCGGGAACGACATAGCCGACCAGCCGGTCGTCCCGGGCGATCACAGCGGCCCGGGCGACCCCGGGATGCCCGGCAAGCACAGCCTCGACCTCACCGGGCTCGACACGGAACCCCCGCACCTTGACCTGCTCGTCCACCCGGCCGAGGAATTCCAGCTCGCCGTCCGCCCGCCAACGCACCACGTCGCCCGTGCGGTACATCCGCGAACCAACCGGCCCGTACGGATCGGCCACGAACCGCTCCGCCGTCAGACCGGGCCGGTTGAGATAGCCGCGGGCCAGACCCGCACCGGCGACGTACAACTCCCCCGCCACACCGGGCGGCACCGGCTGAAGCCCGGCGTCGAGGACATAGGCCCGGGTGTTGGTGATCGGACGACCGATCGGCGGCACACCGACGAACGGCGCGAGCGGCTCGCTCATCGTCGCGCACACCGTCGTCTCCGTCGGACCGTACGCATTGATCATCCGACGCCCCGGCGCCCACCGCGCCACCAACTCCGCCGAACACGCCTCCCCCGCCACCACCAGCGTCGACGCCGCCAGCTCACCCTCCGCCACAGACGCCAGCACCGACGGCGGCAACGTCACATGCGTCACGCCCCAGGCACCATCCGCCAGAGCCGCAAGCGGCGCATCGGACGGAGCCAGGACCAGAGCAGCACCGGTCAGCAGCGCGCCGCACAGATCCCAGAACGAGGCATCGAAGCTCGGCGAAGCGAACTGCAGCACACGACTTCCGGCCTCGATACCGAGCCGTTCGACCTGCGCGGCCACCAGGCCCGCGATGCCCGCGTGGCTCACCACCACACCCTTGGGACGACCGGTCGAACCCGACGTGTAGATCACATACGCCGGATGCCGCACGTCGAGCGCAACGACCGGATCGACGTCGGGACAGTCGGCGGTTCCGGCGACCGTGGCAGGATCGTCCACCACCAGCACGGGCCGCGCATCATCGAGCATGAACGCGATCCGCGCCGCCGGGTACGCCGGATCGACCGGCAGGTAGGCGGCACCCGCCTTCATCGTCCCCAGCATTCCCACGATCAGCTCCACCGACCGCGGCAGCGCCAGCGCCACCACCTGCTCCGGACCCACTCCGCGCTCGATCAGCGCATGCGCGAACCGGTTCGCCCGCGCATTCAGCTCCGCATAGCTCAGCGAGACGTCCCCGGAAACCAGAGCCACCGCGTCCGGCGTCGCCCGCACCTGCGCCTCGAACAGCGCGGGAGGGGTCGCCTGCGACACCGCTCGGCCCGTGTCGTTCCGGTCCGCGAGCAGCCGGTGCCGCTCCTCGGCGGAGAGCACATCGATCCGGCCGATCGGCCGTTCCGGGTCGGCGACGACGGCCTCCAGCAGCCGCGTCCACCGCGTAAAGAGGGTCTCGACCGTGGCCCGGTCATAGAGGTCGGTGCTGTATTCGACGAAGCCCCTGAGCCCGGCCGGGACACCGTCCGCCCGGCGTTCCTCGGTGAGGCTGAACGTCAGATCGAGCCTGGCGGTGCCGGTCGGTACGACCATGCCGGAGACCCGCAGTCCGGGCAGGTCGAAGTCGCCCACCGGGGCGTTCTGCAACGCCAGCATGACCTGGAACAGCGGGTGGTGCGACAGCGACCGCGCCGGGTTCAGCACCTCCACCAGATGCTCGAACGGAATGTCCTGATGGGCATAGGCCGCCAGCGCGTTCTCCCGCACCCGGCCCAGCAGTTCGGCAAACGTCGGATCGCCCGAGGTATCGGTACGCAGCACAAGAGTGTTGACGAACAACCCGACCAGGTCGTCCAACCCCTCGTCCGTACGCCCTGCGATCGGGCTGCCGAGCGGGATGTCCGTACCTGCACCGAGCCGGGTGAACAACGCCGCCAACCCCGCCTGCAACACCATGAACAGACTGGTCCCACTGCGCCGCGCCAGATCGGCCAGCCCCGCATGCAGCCCCGAGTCCATCTTCAGGGAGAGAAGGTCGCCCCGGTGCGACGTGGCTGCCGGCCGCGGCCGGTCCGTCGGCAGCTGGATCTGCTCCGGCAGCCCGGCCAGATTCTCCGCCCAGTACGCGCTCTGCCGAGCGAACAGACTCTCCCGATCCGACTCCTCACCCAGCAGGTCCCGCTGCCACAGGGCGTAATCCGCATACTGCACCGCCAACGGCTCCCACCCCGGCTCCACACCCCCGCACCGCGCCGCATAGGCGGTAGCGAGATCCCGCGACAGCGGCCCCATCGACCAACCATCACCCGCAATGTGATGCACCACCACCAGCAGCACATGCTCATCCGGACCCAGCGCGAACAACTCCGCCCGCACCGGCAGCTCCACCGCCAGATCGAACCCGCGCCCCACCGCCTCCGCCAACCGGTCCCGCAGCTCCGACTCGTCCACGGCCGTCACGGGCAGCCGCAGACCCACCTCCGCCACGTCAAGAACCCGCTGGCACGGCACACCATCGACCTCGGGAAACACCGTCCGCAGGCTCTCGTGCCGCGCCACCACATCCGCCAGCGCGGCCTCCAGAGCCGCCTCGTCCAACTCACCCGACAACCGCAGCGCCACCGGGATGTTGTACGTCGCGCTCGCGCCCTCCATCCGCTGCAGGAACCACAACCGACGCTGCGCATAAGACAACGGAACCCTCTCCGGGCGCTGCTGCGCGGCCGGCACAGGCCGGGCCCGGCCGGCCCCGGAGAGCTTCGATGCCAGTCCGGAGACCGTCGGGGCCTCGAACAGCGCGCGGAGCTCGACCTCGGCGCCACAGGTCGCCCGGATACGGGAGACGAGCCGTGTGGCCAGCAGGGAGTGGCCGCCCAGGTCGAAGAAGTTGTCGTCGATCCCGACCCGGTCGACGCCCAGCACCTCCGCGAACAACGCGCACAGCAGCTGTTCCTGCGGCGTCCGCGGCGCCCGGCCGGGACCGGCGACCCCGAAATCGGGAGCGGGCAGGGCGCGCCGGTCGAGCTTGCCATGGGACGTCAACGGCAACGCGTCGAGAGCCACGAAGGCGGCAGGCACCATGTAATCGGGCAGCCGGTCACGCACGTACGCGCGCAGCTCGTCCGGCAGCAGCGCGCTGCCCGGCACGGGAACGACGTAGGCGACCAGCCGCGTGTCGTCCGTCCGATCCCGCCGGGCGACGACGGCGGCCTGGCCGATGCCGGGGCATCCGGCGAGTACGGCCTCGATCTCGCCCGGTTCGATACGGAAGCCGCGCACCTTGACCTGGTCGTCCGCCCGGCCGACGAACTCCAGGGTCCGCCGGGCGTTCCAGCGCACCACGTCCCCGGTGCGGTACATCCGCGTCCCGGGCGGCCCGTAGGGGTCGGCCACGAATCGCCCGGCGGTCAGCCCCGGCCGGTTCAGATAGCCGCGCGCCAGCCCGGCCCCCGCCACATACAGCTCACCCGGCACGCCTGGCGGCACGGGCCGCAGACGGTCGTCCAGGACATAGGTACGGAGGTCGGGGATCGCCGTGCCGACATCGCTGGCGGCGCCGGCCGCGGCGCGGTCGCGGTCCAGCGCGGCGTATGTGACGTGCACCGTGGTCTCGGTGATGCCGTACATGTTCACCAGTGCGGGAGCGTCGTCCGGATGGCGCCGGTACCAGTCCGCGAGACGGGGGAGCTCCAGCGCCTCGCCGCCGAAGATCACCGTGCGCAGGGCGAGCGAAGTCCCCGGGGTGTCCTCGTCGGCCTGCATCAGCTGGTAGAAGGCGGACGGCGTCTGGTTCAGCACCGTGACGCCCTCGCGGGCGAGCAGTTCGAGGAATCGCTGCGGCGAGCGGCTGAGCTCGTTGGAGACGACGACCAGCCGGCCGCCGTGCAGCAGCGGGCCCCACAGCTCCCACACGGAGAAGTCGAAGGCGTAACTGTGGAACAGCGTCCACACGTCGTCGGCGGAGAAGTGGAACCAGTGCCGCGTCGCATCGAACAGGCGCACCACGTTCCGGTGCGGAATGACGACGCCCTTGGGCTTCCCCGTCGAACCCGAGGTGTAGATGACGTAGGCAGGGTGCCCCGGCGCCGCGGCGGCACGCGGGTCCTCGTCCGGGCATGCCGCTACGCGGGCCACGGTCGACGGGTCGTCCAGCAACAGCCGGTCGACCGGAGCGGCGTCTTCGGGCAGGGCACCGCCCGTCCCCGTGGTGGTCAGGAGGAGGGCAGGACGCGCGTCCTGCAGCATGAAGGCGATCCGCGCCGCAGGATACGCGGGGTCGAGCGGAACGTACGCCGCCCCCGCCTTGAGCACCGCGAGGACCGCCACCACGAGTTCCGCCGAGCGCGGTAGTGCCAGTGCCACCAGGCCCTCGGGCCCGACGCCGTGGCCGATCAGCAGATGGGCGAGCCGGTTGGCCCGGGCGTTCAGCTCGCCGTACGTGAGAGAGGTCGCCCCGGACACCACGGCCACGGCGTCCGGCGTCGCCCGTACCTGCTCCTCGAACAGCGCGGTGACGGTGGTTGCGGGGGGCTCCGCAACAGCAGCGTCGCGGGCGGGCAGCAGCTCGTGGCGCTCCTGCGCCGACAGCACGTCGACCCGCCCGATCCGCTGTCCGGGATCGGCGACCACCGCTGCCAGCAGCCGTGCCCACCGTTGGACGATCCCTTCGACGGTGGCCGCGTCGAACAGGTCGGTGCTGTATTCGACGGTGCCCCTGAGCCCGGCCGGAGCACCGTCCGCGAGGCGTTCCTCGGCAAGGCTGAAGGTCAGATCGCACTTGGCGGTCCGTGTGGGGACCAGGTCCGCGGAGACGCGCAGTCCGGGCAGGTCGAACTCGCCGAACGGGGCGTTCTGCAGCGTCAGCATGGTCTGGAAGAGCGGGTGGTGCGACAGCGACCGCACCGGGTTGAGGGCTTCCACCAGATGCTCGAACGGCAGGTCCTGGTGCGCGTAGGCGGCGAGGGCGTTCTCCCGTACCCGGCCCAGCAGTTCGGTGAACGTCGGGTCACCGGAGAGATCCGTACGCAGCACCAGCGTGTTGACGAAGAAGCCGACCAGATCGTCCATGGCTTCGTCGGTGCGTCCCGCGACGGGAGTGCCTACGGGGATGTCGGTGCCGGCACCGAGCTTGCCGAGCAGCGCCGCCAGCCCCGCCTGCACCACCATGAACAGGCTTGACCCGGTGTCTCGGGCGAGTCGGCGCAGGCCCCGGTGCAACTCCGCGTCCAGCCGGACCGTTACCCGGTCACCGCGGTGGGAGCTCGTCGCGGGGCGTGGGTGGTCCGTCGGCAGCTGGATCTGTTCCGGCAGCCCGGCCAGGTTCTCCGCCCAGTACGCGCTCTGCCGAGCGAACAGACTCTCCCGATCCGACTCCTCACCCAGCAGGTCCCGCTGCCACAGGGCGTAGTCCGCGTACTGCACCGGCAACGGCTCCCACCCGGGCTCCGCACCCCGACACCGCGCCGCATACGCCGCCGCCACATCCCGCGACAACGGTCCCATCGACCAACCATCACCCGCGATGTGATGCACCACCACCAGCAGCACATGCTCATCCGGACCCAGCGCGAACAACTCCGCCCGCACCGGCAGCTCCACCGCCAGATCGAACCCGCGCCCCACCGACTCCGCCAGCCGGTCCCGCAGCTTCGACTCCTCCACGGCCGTCACAGGCAGCCGCAGACCCACCTCCGCCACGTCAAGAACCCGCTGGCACGGCACACCATCGACCTCGGGAAACACCGTCCGCAGGCTCTCGTGCCGCGCCACCACATCCGCCAGCGCGGCCTCCAGAGCCGCCTCGTCCAACTCACCCGACAACCGCAGCGCCACCGGGATGTTGTACGTCGCGCTCGCACCCCCCATCCGCTGCAGGAACCACAACCGACGCTGGGCGTGCGAGAGCGGCATCACGTCCGGCCGCTCGTACACGGCCAGCGCGGGACGCGCCCGTCCGGCACCGTCCAGTGCGGCGGCCAGTTCCGCGACGGTCGGCGCGTCGAAGAGGGTGCCCAGGCTCAGCTCCACGCCCAGGACGGAACGCACCCGGGCGGCCAGCCGCATGGCCAGCAGGGAGTGACCGCCCAGGTCGAAGAAGTCATCGTCCACGCCGACTGCCGGCATCCCGAGGATCTCGCCGAACAGCTCGCCCAGGATCTGTTCCTGCGGGGTACGCGGGGCTCGCCCCGGCGTCTCGGATCCGCGATCGGGTGTCGGCAGGGCGCGCCGGTCCAGCTTTCCGTTCGGCGTGAGCGGCAGCTCGTCCAGCATCACGAACGCTGACGGCACCATGTGGCCGGGCAGGCGCTCCCGCAGATGTCCGCGCAGTTCGTCCGGCAGCAGCGTGCGGTCCGGCGCGGGCACGACGTAGGCGACCAGCCGGGCGTCGTCCGGGTGTTCCTGCCGGGCGACGACGGCAGTCCGGCCGACACCCGAGTGTCCGGCGAGTACGGCCTCGATCTCGCCCGGCTCGATACGGAAGCCGCGGATCTTGACCTGGTCGTCGGCGCGCCCCAGGAATTCCAGCTCACCGTTCGCGTCCCACCGCACCACGTCCCCGGTGCGGTACATGCGGGCCCCGGCCGGCCCGAACGGGTCGGCCACGAACCGCTCCGCCGTGCGCCCCGGCCGGTGCAGATAGCCGCGGGCCAGGCCGGAGCCGGCGAGGTAGAGCTCGCCCGCCACGCCGGAGGGCAGCGGCCGCAGCGCGGCGTCCAGCACGTAGACCCGGGTGTTGGCGACCGGGCGGCCGATCACCGGACGCGGCGCGGCGTCCACCGGCGCGACGACCGCGTCGACGGTGCATTCGGACGGGCCGTAGAAGTTGAGGCAGCGCACCCCTTCCGCGGCCGCCAGTTCCCGCCAGAGTGGCTCCGGGACGGCCTCGCCGCCGACCACGACGACCGCCGGACGGCACCGCGGATCACTCAGCAGGCCGCTCGAGATCAACTCCCGCAGGTACGACGGCGTCGCCTCGACGAAGTCGATCCGCCGACGGGTCAGCCAGGCGACCGCGGCATCCGGGTCGGTCCATGTCTCCCGGTCGGCCACATGCAGCTCATGACCTGCGAGGAGGCTTGACAGTTGGTCCCAGGAGGCGTCGAACGACACCGAAGTCGTCAACGCCACCCGCAGGAAACGGCGCCCGAGTTCGGCCCCCGCCGGGCCGAACACCGCGACACGGTGGTGGGCCTCCAGATTCGCCACGCTTCCGTGGCTGACCACGACGCCCTTGGGTGTGCCGGTGGAGCCGGAGGTGTAGACGACGTAGGCGGGGTTCCGCGGGTCCACGTCCACGGCCGGATCCGTCCGCGGACTCGTCTTCACCACGGCGGCGAGTTCTTCGTCGTCCAGCAGCAGACACTCCGCCGGCCGCACGGCGGGCAGCCGCTCAGCGGTACCCCTGTCGGTGAGCAGCAGTACGGGGCGCGCGTCGTCCAGCGTGGCCGCGATCCTGGCCGGCGGATAGTCCGGATCCACCGGAACGTACGCCGCCCCGGTCTTCAGCACCGCGAGAATGGCCACCACCAGGTCGGCCGAGCGCGGCAGCGCCAAGGCCACGAGCAGCTCCGGTCCGGCGCCGCGGGCCATCAGCACATGCGCGAGCCGGTTGGCCCGCGCGTTGAGCTCGCCGTAGGTGAGCGTGGCAGCTTCGGACACCACGGCGACCGCATCCGGCGTCGCGGCCACCTGCGCCTCGAACAGCGCGGGGATGCTGGTGGCGGAGACGTCGACCGCCGTGTCGTTACGCGCGACCAGCAGCTCCCGGCGTTCCTCGGCCGACAGCACGTCGAACTCGCTGACCTGCTGCTCCGGATCGGCGTCCGCGACGTCGTCGAGGAGCTTGAGCAAACGCCCCTGATGGCCGGCGAGTTCGGTCTCACCGTACGTTTCCGCGGCACCGTGCAGTTGGAGCCGCGGTCCTGATCCGTTCCGCCGGTCGAGCACCCAGGCGGTGAGGGCGCCGTTGGTCGCCTGGGAGAGATTGTGCGCCGTGGCCGGGTGTCCGGCGAAGCTGATGTCGTAGTCGAACGACATGATGTTGACTGCCAGGGGCAACGCCGCGCCGACGCCGCCGGGCAGGGCGAGGTCGCGTTGGAGGTCCTCGCTGCGGTAGCGCTGGTGGTGCAGGGCGCGGTCGACTTCCTCCGCCACCTGATGCACGAGCTCGGACCACCGGGTGTCGGGCCGCACCGCGAGGCGCAGCGGTACCGCGTTGGACACCGCTCCGGGAACGGAGTGGGTACGGGTATCGGTACCCGTGCGGCCCGTCACGATCAGACCGAGCACGACGTCACGCGCGCCGGTCAGCCGGTGGGCGTACAGCACCATCGCCGCGATCAGGATCCGCGACCAGCGCACCCCGGTCCGGCCTGCGGCTGCCTGCAGAGCGTCCGGACGCGCCGGCGTCGCGAGCGTCGTCTTGTGGACGGTGCCCCCGGGGTGGTCGCCGGAGGAGACCCCGGCGATCCTGGTCGGTTCGGGGCAGTCGGCAAACCGCTCCGTCCAGTAGCCGCGGTCCGCCGCAAACTGCTCGGACGCCCGGTACGCGCGGTCGCTGTCCACCAGGTCCCGCAGTGAACCGAAAGCGGCGGGTGGGACCGGTCGGCCGTCCACCAGCGCCGTGTAGGTCTCCGCCAGCCGCCGCGCCACGAGGGAGTAGCCGAACCCGTCCATCATGATGTGGTGGTAGCTCTGGTACCAGCGGAAGTGTCCGGGCCCCAGGGTGAAGAGGGCGTACCTGAAGGGGTTGTCGCGCGCGAGGTCCATCGGGCGGGCCAGGTCGGCGGTCATCCACTGCACGGCCGCGGCCGCCGGATCGGATTCCGTACTGACGTCGACGCACGGCAGTCGCCAGTCCGGCACCTCACGAACCACCTGCCGCGGGCCGTCGTCCCCCTCCGCAATGCGGACGTGCAACGCATCGGTCTCCGCGACGACCTGCCGCAGGGCAGTCTCGAACCTCACCGGGTCGATCGGACCGTGGATGTCCAGGTACTCACCGATCCGGTAGGTCGGTAGCGCCCTGCCCGACCGTTGTTCTGCCAGCCAGATTTCGCGCTGCGCGGCGGTCAACGGGAAAACGGTGTCATCGCGACGAGACATGGAGGTGCCTCCAGAGGATTTCAAGACGTGGGTATCCACCGACGTTTGCGCCGCTGCCCGCCCCGGCCTGCGGACAGCGGCGACTTATGCGACCTTCTCGCCGGCCTGAAGGTGCCACAGGGATGCGTACAGCCCCTCGCGCGCGAGCAGGTCGAAGTGGGTGCCTTCTTCCGCCACGGCTCCGCCCTTGTCCATGACGTAGATCCAGTCGGCATGCCGGATCGTCGACAGGCGGTGCGCGATGATGACCATGGTCCGGTCCGCCGCGAAGCTCCTGAGAGTCCGCTGGATGGCCGCCTCGGTTTCGTTGTCGACGGCCGAGGTGGCTTCGTCGAGGATGACGACCGGTGAGTTCTTGAGCATGGCCCGGGCCAAGGCGATGCGCTGTTTCTGGCCGCCGGAGAGCGCGGCGCCGCGCTCTCCGATCATCGTGTCGTACTGCGCCGGCATCGCCTCGATGAAATCGTGCGCCTCGGCCATGCGCGCGGCGCGCACCACGTGCTCGGGCGGGCTGTCGAAGCTGCCGTAGGCGATGTTCTCGGCGATCGTCCCGTCGAAGAGGAAGGGCTCCTGGGCGACGAAACCGACGGCGTTGCGCACTTCTTTGCGCGGCAGACGCACAAGGTCCTCTCCGTCGAGCAACACGCGCCCCGACTCGGCGTCCTGAAAACGCATCAGCAACTTCGCGATTGTCGTCTTTCCGGAGCCGGTGGCACCCACGATGCCGGTGACCCGTCCGGGGGCCATGCGCAGGGACAGGTTTTCCAGGACGGGGGGACGTCCGGGGTAGGCGAAGGTCACCTTGTCCAGGACGATGTCGCCGGTGACCCGGTCCGCGTCGAGCCGTCGGCCGTTGCCGTGGGATTCGACGGGGAGGCTGCGCAGGCGCTGGATCCGGCCATAGGCCTCGAGGGTCCGCTGGTACTGGTCGACGGTGCTGCCCAGTCGCGTGAGTCGCCACAGAACCTGCTGCGGCAGGCCGATCAAGGGGCTGAACACCTCGAAGGGGAGGGTGCCGTTGAGCACCGCGCGGCCGCCGAGCAGGAGGGTTCCGGCCATGGAGGCGGTGGTGCACACCCGGATCGTCTCGGTGTGCAGGATGGTGCTCCGGTCGGTGCGGTGGTTGCTCTGCCGGTAGATCTCGCTGAGACGGTCGATGCGGTCCGCTTCGTAGTCCTCGGCACAGAAGCTCTTGACGGTCGCGCTCGCTTCGAGGTTGTTGACCAGCTGGCTGTGGAGCTTCGCCCGGTTCTCGCCGGAGACGGCGTAATCGGCGGCGACCCGGTCGTGGTAGTGGAACGACAGCCAGGCGACGATCGGCACCGGCAGGAAGGCGATCCAGGCGATCTCGGGGGCCAGGAGGAGGAAGACCGGGACGAGGACGAGGAAGCTGGTGGCGATCTGGATGACCTCGTTCATCGACGTGGCGAGGAAGTTGCCCAGCTGCGTGATGTCCTCGGTCAGCGCGCCGGCGATCCGGGTCGTCCGCTCGCCCTCCAACTGCCCCAGTTCCAGGTGCTGTACGTGTGCGTATGTCGCATTGCGCCAGTCGTGCTGGACGGTCTGGCCGAGCTTGCGCCATTCGAGGCCCGAGGCGTACGAGAGGCCCGCCGCGGCCAGACAGACCAGGGCGGCCGCACCGGCCAGGAACCACAACTGGGCCGACGCACCGGCGAGTCCGAGACCGACGAGGGCCGCGCTCTCGCCCTTGATGAGCACCAGGGCGATCCAGCCGAGGAAGAGGCTGAGGGCCATTTCGGTGATCTGGCTGGTGACGGACAGCAGGGAGGCGAAGCAGAACCGGCGCTTGTGCGGGCCGACGATCCGCAGCAGGGGGTGTGGTGAGGCCCCGGTGGCGGACGAGGATTCCCGTTGGGCGGCGGCTCTGCGCCAGGCCCGCTGCACGACGACGGCCGTTGCCGTCACGACGCCGCCGAAGGCCACGAGGGGCTTGCGCAGCAGTTTGTGTCCACCCAGGGCAAGGACCGCGGCCGCGCCGCCGGCGAGCGTGACGGTGCGGACGGTGTCGCGATTCGGTGCCGTCGCGGAGGTGCCCGCGGTCGCGCCGGACGGGTCGGTCGCGGGCAGGCCGGGCAGGCCGGTCCTTTCGGCGATCAGCGCGACGGCTTTCCGGATGAGCCGCCCGACGTCCGTCGCGTTCACCGTCGGGTCGTGCAGGACGAGGAGCCGTCCGGTGACCGGATTGGCGCGCGCCTCCTTGATGCCGGGGATTTTCCGCAGTGCGGCCGCGAGGATTTCTGCGATGCGCGGCCGGCCGAGCACGAACCCGACATCCCAGCGCTGACGGCCGGGGATTACCGACCGCGCCCGTACGTCAGCGTTCGTGGGCCGGCACACGGATGCTGTACCCACCAGGGATGGCATCTGCAAAATCTCCTGTTTTTCGGATTGGCATACCCTCGTGAATTCGGGCGCGACGGGGCCCGGAAAGAAAGGAGGGGAATGCGAAAAAATCTGAAAACGCTGAACGGGGATGGCCACCCGGGTGTGGGCGCGTCTCTCGGGTGATCGTGAAATCAGCTTCCCGTGAAACGATCGCGGGACGGGATTCGCGCCCACACAGGCACTTGGCCGACGGAAGACGCCGTGGCTCAGTTCGCCTTGCTCGTGGTGGCGCGGGGCTTGGCCGTGCCCTTGCCATCGGTGCCGGTTCCGCCGGCGCTGCCGCCGTCGGCTACGGGGATCATCTGGGCGGTGACCATCTCGGCGGCCACTTCGGCGGCGAGGTCCTGGATCCCCTCACCGGCCTCATGGGCGGCTTTCTTGACTTCCATCGCCAGTCCCACGGACGTCTTGACGACCCCCCGCACCAGCGGCTTGATCAGCCTCTTGGCGAGGGGAGCCGCAATGAGCCCGATCAGGAAGGGAGGCACTACAGGCGGCATGGTCTTACATCCCTCTCGTTTATGTGTACGCAGCACGAATACCCCGCCCCAGGCACACACCGAAACGGCGCACAGCCCTGCGGACGGAAACGTTCGGCCGACTCCGGCCGGAGGAGGAATTCCTTCCTCCCACAATTCACCTTGGTACGGATTGAATCGACGCTACGGAATAGTAGGAATTTCCGCTTCCCGGAACTTACCACCCACTTCACACACCATAGCCGAGGCTTGACGGGCAGAGCCAAATAGCGCCAGAGCCTTTCATCCTTTCGGGTACACGGCCCGCCGCGGCCCCGCAAATTCAGGCCAACCCCGCCGTATGCGTGCCGGGGCGGAAATCCGTCGACCGCCGAGAATTCCGGCGCCTATGACGAGGCGGCCGGGCGGTTCGACTCCAGTTCGCTCAGCAGCGTTCGCACGGTTTCGGCGACGAATCCGGGATCCTCGTCGGGGAAACCGTGGCCGGTTCCTTCCGGAGTGTGGATCCGCCTGGAGGCGGTGGAGGTCGCCAGGAAGCGTTCCCGGGTGGTGAGGTAGAAGCGGCGTATCCGGGCGGCTTCCGCGGCGTCGCGGCCCACCTCGAGCACCTGCCCGCCCCCGGTCAGATCGCGCGGTGCGACGAGCAGCAGGGGGAGGTCCCCGAGGTCGCCGTCGTAGACCACGGTCTGCCAGCCGACGCCCGCCATACCGGCCGGGGTGAGTTCACGGAAGATCGAGGCCGCCGCGCAGTCGGCGCGGGTCCTGGAGCCGACGGCGGGTGTGGAGTCGGCGGCGGCGCCGGGGTGGATGCCGAACAGCTTGCGCACGGCGCTCCGGAGAAAGAAACGGGGACCGGACTGCCGTAGTACCGGGTTCGGCGGGCCGTAGGTGACGACGTCCGGGGGTGTGGGATCGAGCAGGACGAGGCCCGCGACGAGGTCCGGGCGGCGTCGGGCGGCGTTGGCGACGAGCAACCCGCCGAAGGAGTGCCCCACGAACACGAAGGGCCCTTTCTCGCCCGCCCGCTCCAGGGCCGTGAGCAGTTCGCCCGTTTCGGCCGCCGTCGTGCGCGGGAAGGGCCCGGCGTCGCTCCAACCCGAGCCCGGCCGGTCGACCAGGATGGAGCGCGTGTGCTCCCGCAGCATGGTGTGCAGATGGTGCATGGCGTGGCCACCGGCATGGCCGCCGGGCATCCACACCACCGCGGGCCTGGTGGCGGACTCTCCCTCGGCAAGGAGGTGGATGCGATGGCCCCCCACGTCGACCATCCGGCCCGGTGGCGGATTGCTCGCTCCGGCGCGTGCCACGTGCACGAGGTGCCGCAGGGAGCCCGCGGCCAGCAGCGCGGCGATGCCCAGCAGGAGGCCGCCCGGAACGGCCCAGGCCGAGCCGAGAGCGATGCACCAGCCCCCGGCTGCGGCGGGCAACAGGGCGAGGGGGAGCCCCGCCCAGTCCCGGCTGACCAGCGCCAGCACCATGTTGGTGGCACACATGCCCGGACGCATCCGTCCCTCCCTCCTCCGCGCACCACGGTTCGGGCGGCGGCCGGTCCCGGAGCGGCGGTCAGTACGCCGCCGATGCATCGGCAGGGAAATCGTCGCGCGCGGACAGTTCGCGCGCCACGCGGCGGGACAGCGCGGGAAACGGCAGCGTGCCCCCTTCGAGGACCGCCTCGTGGAAGGCCCGGACATCGAACCCGGCGCCCGCGCGGCTTTCGGCCCGCGCCCGCAGGGCGGTGAACTCCGCGTAGCCGGCGCGGTACGTCAGCGCCTGGCCGGGGAGGTCGGTCCCATAGCGCAGCAGCTCGGTGGCGATCTGCGCATCGGATTCGGTGCAATGGGCACGCATGAAGGCCCTCGCCTCTTCGAGGGTCATCGTGCCGAGGTTGAGCCCGGTGTCGACGACGAGACGCTGCGCGGTGAACCGTTCGTGGGCCAGGCGTCCGTACGCGTCCCACGGGTCGTCGTAGAGGCCCATCTCCCAGCCCAGTCCGGCCGCGTACTCCGCCCAGCCCTCGTCGAACGCGCCGAACACGGTCAGTTCCCGCCGCAGGTCGGGCAGGGTGGAGTTCTCGGCCTGGCGGGCGAGATGGAAGTGATGTCCGGGTGCCAGTTCGTGGTAGATGAGGGCGGCGGAACCGAGCAGTGACCGGTTCGCCAGGTCCGAGCCGTTGTAGCGGTAGCGTCCGACCGGCTGTGCGGCGGTGGGCTGCTCGTAGTAGCCGAAGGTCATGGACGGCTCCAGCGCCGGGTCGAGACGGGCCACGCCGTACGGGGCGCGGGGCAGGGTCGCGAACCAGCGCGGCAGCAGCGGCGTGAGCCGGTCGAGGTGGCTTCGGTACCGGGCCTCGGCCTCCTGGGGTGTGGCGGCGTACAGGCGGGGGTCGGTGGCCAGCCGTTGGTGGAATGCGCTCTCGGCGCCGGAGAAGCCGAGTGCGGTGCGGGCCTCGCGCATCCGGTCGGCGAGTTCGCGGCAGTGTTCCCGGCCGAGTTCGTGGAGCCGTTCCGGTGGTGCCTCGCCGGTGGTGTACGTCCGTACGAAGGACCGGTATGCCTCTTCGCCGCCGTCGTAGTGGGCCCATCCGACGGCCTGGGGGGCCTGGCGGGCGTACTCCGGATCGTCGATGAGGGCGAGGAGGCGGTCGAACGCCGGGTGCAGTTCCGTGGCGACGAGCCGCGGTACGCCGTCGCGCAGCCGGCCGCGGGCGGCCGGGGAGAGGCGGGCGAGCCGCTCGTCGTCGGCCTCGACGTAACGTGCGGTCAGTGCCCGCAGACCGGTGAGGGTGGTCCGGACGCCGGGCAGCGCGGGGGTCGGGATGCGGCAGCCGCGGGCCGCTTGGCCGGCCGTCTTGTCGGCGATCGTGGCGACGGAGCGGGCCAGGTCGTGCACGAGCGACAGGTACCGGTCCGCGTCGGTTGCGTCCTCGAAGGTGTAGGGACGGAAGACCGTGTCGCCGTACAGGGAGAGGCGGTAGAGCGCGTACGGCGTGGCGGTCGGGGTCAGCCAGTGGTAGCGGCCCGCCTGCACGTCCTGTTCGGCCAGTGCGGTGAGGAAACCGGCGGTGTCGGCGGCGGGGCCGGGCAGGTCGGCGAGGTCGAGGGCGCGGATCCGGTCCTGGATGCCGGACGCGAATCGGGCGCGTTCCTCGGCCTCCGCTGCGGATACCCCCGGCAGCGTTTCGACGGGCAGGCCGCGGCGCGTCCGGAGCAGCGGGTCCCGGGCGAGGAGGAAGTCCCAGTAGGCGGCCGCGAGGCGGTTGAGCTGGTGGGTCGCGGGCTCTCCGACCGGGTCCGGTGCGTGCGTCGCCATGGGGCAAGTGTGGGTCAGGGGCGGGGAGCTGTCACGAGCGCGCGTTGCGAATGGCGGATACCGGCCGCGCTCACCCGAACGGAGGGTTTGGGCGGTCGACGGCCCTGCGGCTTTGAAGTGCCGACCGGACATGGGCCGTTGTGGTGGCACGATGAGCGCCATGCGCCGTCGCACTGTGTCATCAGCCGCAGCGCGATCGGCCGTGGTGGCCTCCGCGGCCGCCGTATCGGTGGGGCTGGCCGGTTGCGATGGGGCCGGTGTCACGTCCTCGACGCGTTCCCCGGTCGTCGTCGGCGGCACCGTCAGGATCGCCGCGGCCTCCGAGACCACGAACTTCAACCCGTACTCCCAGTTCGGTACCGGTGTGGCCCGCTATGCCTATGACTCGCTGGTCAATGTGTCGCCGGAGGGTGAGCTGGTCTCCGGTCTGGCCACGAGGTGGCGGACGGCCGCCACGTCGGCGACGTTCACCCTGCGCCGGGGCGTGACCTGCGCCGACGGTACGGCGCTGACCGCCTCCGGGGTCGCGCGGTCGCTGACGTATGCGGGCGACCCGCGCAACCGGCTCGTCGGCGCCCAGGCCTCGCTGTCCGGCATCCCGTTCACGGCGACGGCCGACGATGCGGCCGGGACGGTGTCGGTGCGGATGTCGTCGCCGTACAGCTTCATCACCCGGACGATCGGCGTGCTGCCCGTCGTCTGCCCCGGCGGGCTGGCGCGTCCCCGGTCGCTGGAGCGGGGAACGAACGGCACGGGCCCGTACGTGCTGACCGGGTACCGGTCCGGCGGGCCGTACGTGTTCACCGTGCGCAAGGGGTATGCGTGGGGGCCGGGCGGGGCGTCGAACGGTGTGCCGGGGCAGCCCGCGAAGATCGTGATGTCGGTGGTGCCGCAGGAGTCCACCGCGTCGAATCTGCTGCTCACCGGCGGGGTGAACATGGCGAAGGTCACCGGGCCGGACCGCGCCCGGCTCGCCGGTCGCGGGCTGACCACGGCCGAGGTGCCGACGATGGTGGGGCTGACCTTCTTCAATCAGCGCGCCGGCCGTCCGCTCGGCGACCCCGTCGTCCGCCGGGCCCTCGTGGCCGCTCTGGACCGCAAGGGACTGGCCAATGTGGCGGTCGGCGGCAGCGGAACGCCCGCGACGGGCCTGACCGCGACGAATGCCGTCTGCCATGCGGACGTGGCCGCGGCGAGCCTGCCCGCACGGGGCGCCGCGCGCATGCTGAAGTCCGCGGGCTGGCGGAAGAACACCGACGGCCGGCTGGCGAAGGGCGGCCGGCCGCTGCGCGTGCGCCTGCTCAGCAGCCCCGACCTCGGCTCGACGCTGCCGTCGGTCGCGGAGCTGATGGCCGCGACCTGGACCGCGCTGGGGGCGGAGGTCGAGCTCGTCAGCGAAGGCCTGAACGCGCTGGTGAAGGCGATGTACCAGGACGGGAACTTCGATGTGGTGGTCGGCAGTTCGCCGGGTCCGCCGCTGCCGTCCGAGCTCATCCGGTACTTCTCCGGGCCGCCGCCGGACAAGGGGCTGAACTTCGCGGGAATCGACAATCCGGAGTACCGCCGACTGGTCGCGCGCGCCCTGCGCCAGGCGGACAAGGACAGTTGCCGGACGTGGAACAAGGCCGCCGCGGCGCTGTTCCGCTCGGCGAATGCGCTGCCGATCGCGGACGGTACGAGCGTGGTCTACGGCTTTCGGACGACGTTCTCCGTCGGCTTCGGCGGGCAGATCGTGCCGACCAGCATCCGGCTGCACAGTTAGCGACAGACAGCGATGGACAGCAATGGACAGCGCCGGTCGGCCGCCGGTCGGGACGAGGAGGTTCGCCGATGACGACCGTGTCCGCGCGGCTCGGCGCCGTGGCGCGGCGGCACCCGTGGCCGGTGTTCCTGTGCCGGCGTGCGGTGCGGCTGATCGTCTCGCTGGTCATCGTGGTCACCGGTTCGTTCGCGATGATCCGGCTGGTTCCCGGCGACCCGGTCCGCGCCGCGCTCGGTGTGGACGCCGCGCCCGGCCTGGTGGCGGCGAAGAGGCACGAACTTCACCTGGACGAAGGGCTGTTGACGCAGTACCGGCATTACCTGCGCGATCTGGTGCACGGCGAGCTGGGGGTGTCGCTGGTGACCGGCGACCCGGTGGCGGACCTGGTCAGGACGCGGCTGCCGGCCACCTTGCAGCTCGCGGTCCTGGCGTTCCTGTGCGTGCTCGTCATCGCCCTTCCGGGGGGCCTGCTCGCCGGGATCCTCACCCGCGACGGGCGGCGGCCCCGCGCGGAGCTGGTGTTCACGACCACGACGTCGGTGCTGGCGGGCCTGCCGGACTTCGTTCTCGCCGCGGGGCTGACGGCGGGGCTCGCCGTCGGACTGCACCTGTTCCCGGTCGCGGGCGATGTGGGTGCGCAGTCGTTCGTGCTGCCCGTGCTCGCGCTGGCGCTCGCCCCGGCCGCCGTACTCCTGCGGATCGTACGGGTGGAGACGCTGAAGGTGCTGGCCGAGGACTATCTGCGGGCCGCCCGGGGGAAGCGGCTGCCGGCCGCCACGCTCTACCTGCGCCACGCGGCACCGAACATGCTGACCGCGTCGCTGACGATCGCGGGGAACCTGCTGCCCGCCCTGATCGCCGGGACCGTACTCGTCGAGAAGGTGTTCGCCTGGCCGGGCATCGGGGCGGCGATCGCGCAGTCCGCCGTCACGCAGGACTATGCGGTGGTGCAGGCGGCGGTGCTGATCCTGGGATCGGCCGTGCTCGTCGCGAACTTCCTGGTCGATGTGGTGCTCGCGCTGCTCGACCCCCGATCGGCCATCCGGGAGAGCTGACGCCATGATGCCTTCGCTGCCCCTGCGGGCGCCGCGTCCCGGCACCCGGGCAAGGTCGCGCGGGGCCCGGTCGCGGTGGTCCTCGCCGATGGCGGTCGTCGCGGTGACGATGCTCGGGTCGTTGGCCGTCCTGGCCGTCATCGGGCCCGTGGTCTGGGGTCCGGCGGCGGACCGGCCGGACCCGTCGGCGGTGCTGCAGGGTCCGTCCGCCGCGCATCTGCTGGGCACGGACTACCTTGGCCGCGATCTGCTGGCGCGGGTGCTCGCGGCGACCCGCCTGTCCCTGCTGCTGGCGCTCACCGCGGCGCTGCTCGGCTCGGCGGCGGGGGTCACGCTCGGGGCGCTCACCGCCGTCGTGGGCGCGCGCAGCCGGCGGCTGCTCGGGGCGCTGATCAATCTCCTGCTGGCGTTCCCCGGCCTGCTGGTCGCGATCTTCTGCTCGGTGATCTTCGGCGCGGGGGCCCGGGGTGCGGTGTTCGCGCTGGCCGTCGCCGCCACGCCGGGCGTCGCGCGGATCGCGCAGACGCTCGCCGCCGGCGTCGCAGGCACGGACTTCATGGCGGCGGCGCGCGTCCTGGGCCTGCGCCGACACCGGCTGCTGATGCGTCACGTCCTGCCCAACATCGCCGAACCGCTGATGCTCAATGCGACGATCTCGGCCGGTGCGATGCTCGTCGCGCTGTCCGGGCTGAGCTTTCTCGGGCTGGGTGTGCAGCCGCCCGGGTACGACTGGGGGCTGCTGCTCAGCCAGGGACTGGACCGGATCTATGTCGAACCGCTGTCCGCGGTCGCACCCGGAATCGCCATCGTCTACGCCGGGCTGGCCTGTCAGTTGCTCGGCGAGGTGCTGGCGGGCGGCGTCGCCCGCCGCGCCGGTCCACCCCGCGCGGCCGAGCCGGCGCCCCGGCCGCCCGCCGCGAAGGGCCCGGTGGCGGGCGACGACGATGAGGTGCTGCGGGTCGAGGACCTGGAGGTGGTGATCCCCACGGCGGACGGGGTGGTCCGCCCGGTGCGCGGTGTCACGCTCGCCCTGCGGCGCGCCGAGATCGTGGGGCTGGTCGGCGAATCCGGATCCGGCAAGTCGCTGACGGCGCTGGCGATCGCCGACCTGCTGCCGGAGCGGGCACGGGTGACCTGGCGGACCCACCGCTTCCTCGGGACGGACGCCGCGGCCCTGACGCGGAAGGAGCGGCACAAGCGGCTCGCGACCGGCCTGGCGATGATCTTCCAGAACCCGGCCTCGTCGCTCAATCCCGCGCTGCGTCTCGGCACACAGGTCACCGAGGCGGTGCGGGCGCACCGCGGGGTGCCCCGGTCGGAGGCCGTCGAGCAGGCAGTGGCAAGCCTGGGGCGCGTCGCCCTGCCCGGTGCGCGCCGGCTGCTGCGGTCCCGTCCGTTCCAGTTGTCCGGGGGGCAGCGGCAGCGGGTGATGATCGCGACGGCGCTGATGATGCGGCCGCAGCTGATCATCGCGGACGAGCCGACGACGGCGCTCGACGTCACGGTGCAGCGGGGGATCGTGGAACTGCTCGCCGGGATCCGGCGCGACGCCGGCACCGCGGTCCTGTTCATCAGCCACGACGTGGCCCTCGTCGCGCAGCTGTGCGACCGGGTCCTGGTCATGTACGGGGGGCGAGTCGTCGAGAACCTGCCGGCCGGGCGCCTCGCGACCGGGGCCCGCCATCCGTACACGCGCGCCCTGGTGGAGTCCGTGCCCGATATGGCCGTTGACCGGAGCCGTCCGCTGCGCACGGCCGACGGGGCGCCGTCCGAGTCGCCCGGCGACGTCACGGGCTGCCCGTTCCACGGGCGGTGCGCCCACCGGCGGGACCGCTGCACGACGGAGAACCCGGCCCTGTCCGCGCTCGGCTCCGGCCATCAGGTGGCGTGCTGGTATCCGCTGCCGGCGATGTCGTCGAGGGAGGAGGCGGAGACGTCATGACGGGACTGGCTCTGGACGAGGTCACCGTCCGCCACGAGGGGCCGGGCGGCGCGGTCACGGCCGTGGACCGGGTTTCGCTGGAGGTGCCGGAGGGCGCCACCGTCGGCCTGGTGGGCGAGTCCGGTTCGGGGAAGTCGAGTCTGGCGCGGGCGGTCGTGGGGCTGTCCCGGCTGTCCGGCGGGCGCGTTCTGGTCGACGGGCGCGAGGTGCGCAGCCGTACGGTAGGCGACCGGCGCCGGCTGGGGCAACGGGTCCAGATGGTGTTCCAGGACCCGGACACCGCGCTCGACCCGAGGATGACGGTGCGTCGGACGCTGGCCGAGGCGGCGGGCGCGTTCCGCAGGCTCGACGGGCGCGCCCGTGAGCGGCGCATCGCCGAACTGCTGGACCTGGTCGGTCTCGAGGCGCGGCTCGGGGACCGGATGCCGCGGGAGCTGTCCGGCGGCCAGCGTCAGCGGGTGGCCCTCGCCCGCGCGCTCGCCGTCGGTCCCGACATCCTGATCGCGGACGAAATCACCTCGGCGCTCGATGTGTCGGTGCAGGCGGCGGTCCTGAGCATGGTCCGCGATCTGCAGCGCCGGCTGGGCCTGTCCCTGCTGTTCATCAGCCACAACCTTGCCGCGGTCCGCTACGTGTCGGACGTCATCGCGGTGATGTACCTGGGCCGGATCGTCGAGACGGCCCCGGCCGAGCGCTTGCTGGCCGAGCCGCAGCATCCGTACACGCGCACGCTGCTGGCGTCCGTACCGAGTCTGCACGGGCCGTTGCTGACGGGGGAACCGCGGCTCTCGGGGGAGGTCCCCGATCCCGCGGCGCCACCGGGCGGATGCCGGTTCCATCCCCGCTGCCCGGTCGGGCCGAACCGGTATCCCGAGCGGACGGTCTGCGCCGAGCGGGATCCACAGCCGGGCGCCGGCGGGCGGCCGCACCTGGCGGCGTGCCACTTCCCGTCGGGTGCCGGATCCGCACCACAGCCTCCGACGACGACTCCGAACGGGCGGTGACCCCTCCGATGGCGATCCAGGAAACGGACCGCGGGCCGGCCGGCGCGGACGCGGTCGTCGTCGGGGCCGGGGTGATCGGTGCCGCCGTCGCGTTCGAGCTGGCGCGTGGCGGGCGCCGGGTCGTCGTCGTCGACAAATCCGGCGGCGCCGGGCACGGTTCGACCAGCGCCTCGAGCGCTGTCGTCCGTTTCAACTACTCCACCTGGGACGGCGTCGCCACGGCCTGGGAAGCGCGGCACCACTGGGAGAACTGGGCGTCGCATCTCGGCGGCCGTGGCGACGGTCCCGTGGCGGCGTTCCGCCGGACCGGTGCGGTGCTGCTCGACACGCCGGATGCCGGGACGGCGGCGGTTGCCGCCCTGTTCGACCGGGTGGGCGTGTCGTACGAACGATGGGACGCCGCGACGCTGCGCAGCCGGGTGCCCGGTATCGATGCGGGCCGGTACGGGCCTCCGAAGCCGGTGCGCGACGACGCGTTCTTCGCCGAGCCCTCCGGCGAACTCGGCGCCCTGTTCACACCGGACGCCGGTTTCGTCGATGATCCGCAGCTCGCGGCGCATAACCTCGCGGACGCGGCGGCGGGTCTCGGGGCGCGGTTGCTGTTCCATCGCACCGTCGTCGGCGTCGACCGCTGCGCGGACCGGGTGTCGGGCGTCCGGCTCGCCGATGGCACCCGGATCGCGGCGCGGGTGGTGGTCAATGCGGCCGGTCCGTGGTCGGGCGCGTTCAACCGGATGGCCGGAGTCGGGGGCGAGTTCACGGTCGGGGTGCGGCCGCTGCGGCAGGAAGTCCATCAGGTGGCCGCGCCGCGCGGGTACGGCGTCGGGGATGCCTTCGGGCCGGTCCTCGCCGATCTCGACCTCGGCGTCTATCTGCGTCCCGCCGCCGGGGACAAGGTCCTCGTCGGCGGCACCGAACCCGCCTGCGACCCGCTGGAGTGGATCGAGGATCCGGACACTTCCAGCCCCTACCCGACGCCCGCGCGGTTCGCGGCCCAGGTGACACGAGCGGCGCGGCGTTTTCCCTTGCTCACCGTCCCCAACCGGCCCACCGGCATCGCCGGCGTCTATGACGTGGCCGACGACTGGACGCCGATCTACGACCGCACCGACCTCGGCGGGTTCTATGTCGCAATGGGTACGAGCGGCAACCAGTTCAAGAACGCTCCCCTGGTGGGCCGGTTCCTCGCCGCGCTGATCGACCGCGTGGAGGCGGGCCACGACCACGACCGCTCCCCCGTGCGGTACACGGGCGAGTGCACGGGCAACGTCATCAGCCTCGGTGCCTTCTCCCGCAAACGGCCCGGCACCGAAGGTTCTTCCCGCTCCGTCATGGGGTGAGCCGGGCGGACGGCGGGCGTCTTGGCAGTTGTCGGTACTGCCGGGCCAGGCCCGTCCCGACGTGCGGGGACTGGAACGGAGCGTCAGCCACCGCGCCAGTCCCCGACCTTCCTCAGGGGCGATCCCTCGCGGGCACGGAGTCGTCGACCGGCACCGCGGGTGCGTGTTCGGCGCGGGGTGGTCTGCTGGCGCGGTTGAAGACGATGATCGAGATCACGATGACCGCGAACCCGATGATCTCCGACACGGTCGGGCGCTGGCCCAGTACGGGCCAGGCGATCAGTCCCGCGGCGATCGGTACGCCGTAGAAGTACGACGCCACCCGGTCCGCGCTCTCCGAACGCATCAGAACGAACAGCAGGCTGAGCGCACCGATCGACACACCGACCGACATCCAGAGTTCCGACAGCAGCAGCTCCGGCGTCCAGCGGATGACGCCCTTCTCGAAGATCAAGGCGCCGACGAGCATGACGACGGCCGACGAGCCGGACTGAACGAATCCATTGATCAGCAGGTGCGCACCGGGGTTCTTCATCTGGTAGTAGAACTGTCCGGTGGACAGTCCTACCAAGCCGAGGAATCCAAAGGCGATATTGGTCGGGGTGAGCCCGGATGACGACTCCAGGCCCCGGTACACCGTGATGGCGACACCGACCACCCCGCCGATCAGGGCCAGCACCGACAGCAGCCGGACCTTTCTCGCGGTCACGACGGAAACCATCAGCCACACCAGAATCGGTTGCAGCGCAATGATCAGCGCGGAGACCGCGGGGGTCATGCCGAGGTAGAGCGCGTAGAACACCCCGACGGAGAACACACCTTGCAGCAGGATGCCGCTGAGGATGAGGTGGACATAGCCCGAGCGTGGCCAGGCGACCCGCAAGCACACGATCAGGGCGAACAAGATAACCGCGGTCGCACCGAACCGGATTGCCAGGTAGGCGAAAGGTTCCGCATAGGGCAGGCCGTAGCGACCGCCCACAAAACCCGATCCGTAGATGATGACGAACGCCAACGCGATGAGCGCACCCTTGCGCTTTCCGTTCTCGCCGGCCACTAGTGCATGCCAACCTTGGCGTCGGCCGTGACCATGGCGGCGGGCGAATGCATCGCACCCGGCGCCGCCTGGGCGCCGACGAGCCGGTTGGCCAACTCGTACTCATTGACCAGGGCGACGATCTCGTTCTTCAGCACCGCGATCGCCTTGGGGTAGTCGGCTTCGTCCACGGCGAGCCGCGTGCCGGGCGTGGCCGTTCGGGACGCCTTCTGCAGCGCGCTGATTCCATATATTCGGGACAGGATGCGGCCCAGGATCACGATCTTGTCCTGGGACAGTGCGTCGGCGAAGTGGCTGAGGTTGATATCGGTGAGATGGAAGAACGCGTCTTCCAGATAGGCGAACCGGCCGATGAACTCCAGCGGCGACCGGAGCCCCGACTGCTGGAACTGACGCAGGAACAGATTCGCCAGATGCTGGCACAGCAGGTCATTCGTTCCGTCGAAGACGGTGTAGACGCGCGCGTCGAGCAGGGCATAGGCGGCGATGTTGTCCGGCGCGCCCATCCGGTACCCTTCTCCGCCGCACAGTTGCTGGTAGTCGATGGCCGATTCCAGCATGAGTTCGGAAGCCAGCACCTTGGTCGCCAGTGAGGCGAACATGCTGTTTTCCAGGTCCGTGTAGTAGTTCTCCGCCAGCATCAGCTGCCGATACAGCGCGTTGCACACCACGTAGTTCTGCTTGATGCGATCGACTTTGTACCGCACATAGTCGATGTCGTGCAGTGTGCCGTCGCCGATCTTTCTTGTACTGACCTGACGCAGCGCCTCCGCGTTCAGCCGGCGCAGGAAGCCGCTGGCCATGGCGGCTTTGCTGAACCGGGACGCGCACAGGATCTCGGCGGCGTCGCCCAGATGCTCCCTGGTCTTGGTGAGCCGGTAGTGGCGGGGTACGCGCAGGTCCAGGGTGTTCAGTCCGTATCCGAGATTCTTCAGCCCGAGGCTGTCGTAGACCTCGGTGGTGACGAATCCGCCGTCCGAGCGCTTGTGGGCGAAATAGGCGAACTCCTTGCGCTCCGGATGCTTGGCACAGATGATCCACCAGTCCGCCTGCTCGCTGAACGCCTGCCAGTGTTTGGTTCCGGTGATTCGGTACGTGTCACCGTCGTCGTGGTACGTGGTCTGCATGCGTGCGAGGTTCGATCCGCTGCCCGGTTCGGTGAAGGCGAGACCGCCGATGACGGGGTTGTTGACGAAATCGTGGAAGACCTCCGCCTTCAGCGCGTCATCACCGCTGGCCGCCACGTTGCGGAGGAAGAGGACGGTCACGATCATCGCGTACATGCCCAGCGGCAGATTGCGCTCCGACATGATTTCGATGATCTCGCACATCTCGCGGTGGCTTTCCCGGCCGCCGTACTCGCGCGGGATGGCCGGTAAGTAGATACCTAACTCGACCAGCTTCCGCAGGCTTTCCCTGGACAGCGGCTCCTGCGGCAGTCGGGCGCTGTCGAACTCGTCGAGGTTGCGCTGGAAGTTGTCAAGGAACTCCGACGAATCAAGGTCGACCAACGGGTTGTGCAACGTACTCACGGAAATAGTCCAATCTCAGCCGGCAATTCGGTTTTCGGTTCCGGTGCTACAGCGCGCTCAGTTCGGCTCGCAGGTGGTCCGGGATGCTGGTGGTGGTTTCCCTTTCGTAATCGAAGTGGACCATGATGCAGGTGCCGTGGGCGACCTCGGCACCGTCCTGCGTGGCGATCTGCTCGATAGCGATCGAGGTGTTGCCGATCTTCGCCACCTTGGTCTCGACGACGACATCGACGGCCGCGAAGATCTGCCGGGTGAAGTCGATTTCGTACCGACGTAGGATGAGCGCGAGGTCGCGCATGTTCGTTTCTTTGCTGAACAGCCGGAAAATCGGCAACCGACCGTGCTCGAACCAGACCGGCACTGCGGAATTTGTGACGTGGCCGAGCACGTCGACTTCGGAGAACCGCGGCGAAATCGTCACCTTCACGTTCTGCCCCTCATTGGTTCAATTGTTCTAGTTATCCACAGTCTCTCATCGCCGATCTTCCGTCGGGTGGCACACCGAGAACTCATGAGGTGTGACGTGTGACACGAGCGCCTGCCGCTGCGCCACGAGCCCGACGAGGGTGCGGAGTTGCACCCCCGTCGGGCAGCGGGCTACTGAGCGCAGGCGGCCGGGCGGACCACGATCTCGTTCACGTCCACCTCGGCGGGCCGGGAGATGGCGAAGGCGACCGCGTCGGCGATCGCGGACGCGGGGATGGCCACCGAACGGTAGGCCTTCATGTCCTCGCGGGCACGCGGGTCGGAGAGGGAATCGGCCAGTTCGGACTCGGTGACGCCCGGAGAGACGACGCTGACCCGGATGTCTCCGGTCGATTCCTGACGCAGCCCCTCGGAAATGGCGCGCACGGCGAACTTGGTCGCGCAGTACACCGCGGCGGTGGGCACCACCTCGTACGCGCCGACCGAAGCGATGTTCACGAACTGTCCGCCGGCCTGCTGCCGCATGACCGGCAGGGCCGCGGCGATGCCGTGGAGCACACCGCGGACGTTCACGTCGAGCATCCGGTCCCACTCCTCGACCTTCAGCGCCGCGAGCGGCGAAAGCGGCATCACCCCGGCGTTGTTGACCATCACGTCGACCCGTCCCCAACGCTCTCGGGCGGCGGATACGAAGGCCCGTACATCGGCCGCGTCGGTGACATCCAGCCGCTGGTACACCGCGGTGCCGCCGTCGGCGGTGATCTGTTCGACCAGTTCCTCGAGACGGTCGGTGCGGCGTGCGCCCAGAAACAGCCGGTGGCCGTCTGCGGCGAGGCGGCGGGCCGTCGCCTCGCCGATCCCGCTGCTCGCCCCGGTGACCAGGACGACCTTGGCAGTCTGCGTCATGACGACTTCGCCTCCCGGTACAGCACGAGATGCTCGTGGTGGAGCACTCCGTCCCGGATGTCGCCCGTCGCGGTGAAACCGGTGTCGTCGACGTAGTCCACGTGGCTGCCGGTCACCGTGTATCGGCCCGTGTACGCGCTGCGCCGCTCGCCGCGGGCTTCGTCGTAGCGGCCGTCCGGCAACAGCTCCTGACGGATGTGACCGTCCGCGGTCACCCACATTCCGATCACGTCGACGTGGTCGTCGTCGGCGGTTGCGGTCATGGCGGACTCCTTTCCTCGGTTGGTGCGGTTCTGTCCGGCTCCACCGAGTCTGGGCAGGTCGGCGGGGGTCGACCAGGACGCGTGCTGCCTGGGTGCGGCACACCCAGGCGGCGCGGTGGGCCGCCGCCTAGCCTGAACACATGGACGACAACCACCTGGGACACTTCCTGCGGGCACGTCGCGCCGGCCTGCGGCCGGAGGATGTCGGTATGGCGAGCTTCGGGGCCCGCAGAGTTGCCGGACTGCGCCGTGAGGAGGTCGCCGTCCTGGCCGGAATGAACGCCGACTACTACACCCGCCTGGAACAGGGGCGCGAACGCCACCCCTCACCCCAGGTACTCGACGCCCTCAGCCGCGCGCTGCACCTCGACGCGGATGCCCGGACGCATCTGTTCCGGCTGGCCGGGGCCACCCCGGGCGACCGCCCCTCCGTTCACGCCGCCGAGCGGGTCAGCCCGGCGCTGCGCCAGTTGATGGACGGCTTTCCCCACACTCCGGCGTTCGTCATGAACCGGACCCTGGACCTCCTCGCCGTCAACGCCCTGGCGGATGCCCTCTACGCCCCGTTCGAGCCGGCGGACAACCTGGCCCGCATGACCTTCGCCGATCCCGCGGGCCGGCAGGTCTACGCGGACTGGAGCCGGGCGGCCCAGGCCACCGTCGCCAACCTCCGCCAGGCGGCCGGCTTCGACCCGGACAACCCACGGCTGCACGCACTCGTCCGCACCCTCTCGGAGCACAGCGCGGACTTCGCCCGTCTGTGGAACGCCCACACGGTGCGCGGCAAGACCCAGGACGCCAAGCACTTCCTCCACCCGGACGTCGGCCCGCTCACTCTCACCTACCAGGCTTTCGACGTACGCGACGCCCCCGGCCAGCAGCTCGTCGTCTACCACGCCGAACCGGGCAGCCCCAGCGCCCAGGCCCTCGATCTCCTCGGCTCCCTCCACGCCACCCGGCGCCAGGCGGGCGCGCATCGCGGTCACACCTCAACTTCCCTGGACTGACCGGGTGTTGTGGGCCGCTGCGCTCGGATGCAGCGGCCGGCGACGCCGACGGCCGAGCCGGGTGTTCACCCCGTGGTCCGGAGTGCGAGGAGTCGGCGTTCGAGCGCCGCCTGCGCCGAGTCCGGGGTGTGCCGGCCCACCACGACCTGCATGTTGAGCCCGTCGGTGAAGGCAATCAGGGCCTCCGCCTCCTGTTCCGCGTCGATATCGAAGCGGACGTCGCCGGACGCCTGTGCCGTGCGGAGCAGCAGGCCGATGAGTTCCGCGAGACCCTCGTACTGCTTGCGCTGGACGGCTGCCAGGCCGGGCGTGACGGCCGCTTGCGCGGCGAAGGCGAGCCAGACCCGGGTCTCCGCCAGGCTCTGTTCGTCGTGCGGCACGATGCCGGCGAGTGTGTGCTCAAGCATCGTCGCGGCCGCATCCGGGTCGACGGAGTGGGCGATCCGGCCTTGTACCCGCGCGCCGACCCGCTGGTTCATGTCCTCCACGACGGAGACCATCATCTCCTCCTTGCCGGCGAAGCACCGCTGCACGGCTCCCACCGACACTTCCGCCCGGGCTGCGACGTCGCGCATGGTCACGCCCTCGAGCCCTCGCTCACCGATGAGGGCGAAGGCCGCCGCCACGATCTGACGCCGCCGGTTGTCGTAATCCACCTGTCTGGGCATGCCGCCGAGTCTATCTGATACGTTCATATCGATACACGCGTATCGCCACTCTTGAATCCGACGACCGGAGGAATCGGCATGACCGTGAGGCGTACGAGGCAGCAGGACGGCACCAGTTGGCGGCGCGCCCGCTGGTTGCTGGGGGCGCTCCTGTTCGTGCAGGGCTTCGGGTCGGCCCTCACCGAGGCGCTGTGGAGCACCAGCTTTGGCGTGGCGGGCCTGTTCAGAGGGGTGGGCCTGCCGCAGTGGACCGACCTGGCGGTCGGCGCCGTCGGCGCGGCGCTGCTCGGCCGGGCGCTGGTCGCGCGCCACGCGGAACGGCGCGCTCATGCCTGAGTCGACGAACATCCCGTCAAAGGACGGGAGTTCAGCCGCGCGCTCCCCGATCCGTACTGTCGGCCGGCGGGGACTGTTGCGGGCCGGGACGGTCGTGGCCGGGGCCGGGGTGGGCGCCGCGGCGGGAAGTGCACTGGGCATGAACGCCAGGCGTGAGGGAGGTACGGCCCGGAGCCGGCCGACCTTCCTCCTCGTGCACGGCGCCAACAGCAATGCCTACGCCTTCGCCCCCCTGATCGCCGCACTCACCCTGGCGGGCCACCGCGCGCTGGCCGTGGATCTCCCCGGCCATGGAGCGCAGGGAAACTTTCCGCCCTCGTACCAGGCGCCACAGGACCTGGCGGCGTTCGCGACGGCACCGTCACCGGTCCTGGCCGGGACAACCCTGGAGGACAACGCCCGTCATGTCGCGAGCGTCGTGCGCCGCATGGCCCGGCAGGGGCCGGTCGTTCTGGTCGGCCACAGCATGGGCGGCGCCACGATCACCCGAGTGGGCAATCACCTGCCCGATGCGATAGCGCGGTTGGTGTACCTGTCGGCGTTCTGCTGCGTCCGGATACGCAGCATCCTCGACTGCTTCTTGGCCCCGGAGGGCAGAACCACGCTGCTCCCCACGATTCCGAGCGTGGGCAGTCCCGAGCGGACCGGAGTCCTCCGCAACAACTGGCGCTCGGCCGACGCCGGCTTCCTCGCCAAGGCGAAGGCCGCCTTTGCGGCGGACTACGACGACGTCGCCTTCCGCAACGCGCTCAACACATTCGAGCCGGACGAATCGGCCTCGCTCATCAACGACGACGCCCGGGGCCACCCCGGGACCTGGGGCCGCATCCCCCGCAGCTACGTCCGCTTCACGCTCGACCGCAGTCTCCCGCTCGCCCTCCAAAATCGGATGATCAAGGAGGCCGACACGGCAACGCCCGACAACCGATTCGATGTCCACTCCTTGCGGGCCCCGCACCTGGGCCCCCTCGACCCGGCTCCTCTGGCTGCCGTCCTGGCGGGGCTGGTCTGACCGGCCGTTCCCGCATGCGTGGAGGCGTACTCCGGCACCTCCGGGGGTGCCCCGGGAGGTGCCGGAGTGGGACCTCGGCGGCCGGCGAAGCGTCGGTGTCAGGCCACGGCAGGCGTGTAGTGGTCGGCGTCACCGCCTTCGATGACACGGCTGGAGGCACCGTCGATGCCCACCGGAGCATCCCCGGCGACGGTCACCCGGTGCAGCAGGCGCGGCAGGTCGCCGTAGTCGTCGGGGGCGTAGTGCTGGGTGATGCGGTTGTCGAACAGCACGAGGTCACCCGGCGTCCAGACCACCCGGACGATGTTCTCCGGCCGCGTCACGTACGACTGGAAGATCCGCAGCAGGTCCCGGGATTCGGAGGGGCTCAGGCCCTCGATGGTCTGCGCGAAGCCGCCGATGAACAGGCCGCGCTCCCCCGTCTCGGGGTGCACGCGGACCACCGGATGGGCAGTGCGGTACGTGCGCGAGACGAACTGCTTGCGGTGCTCGGCCGCCTTGTCGCTCTTCGGGGCGGCGTAGTCGTAGTCGTTGGTGTGCACCGCCCACAGCGTGTCCGCCAGCTCGCGCAGCGGTGCGGGCAGGTCCTGGTAGGCCGCGGCCGAGTTGGCGATCAGTGTGTTGCCGCCGTAGGGCGGGACGACGATGCTGCGCAGGGTCGACGCCTTGGGGGGTGTGCGGACGAACGTGACGTCGGTGTGCCAGCGGTTGGCACGGATGCCCTCGTCGCCGTCGACGGGCAGGATGTGCGGCTGCCCGTCGACGGACGGGACGGTGGGATGGGCGGTGGTGAGTTCGCCGAAGAGGGCGGCGAAGCGCAGCTGGGCCGCGTCGTCCAGCTGCTGGTCGCGGAAGACGAGCGCCTTGTGTTCCAGCAGAGCGGCGTTGATCTCGGCCACGATCGCCGGGTCGAGGTCGGCGGAGAGGTCGGCGCCGATGATCTCGGCGCCGATGCGTCCGCCGATCCGGCGGATGTCGAAGCCTGCGCTGGTGCTCATGTGTGGGTTCCTTTCAGGAGTTTCGGCTGGAGCAGGAGGTGAGGGGAAGGAGGTTCGGGCCGGTCATGGCGTGAGCGCCGTCCCGGTGGCGGCGGGGAGGGACCGGCCTGCGGGGCGAGGCAGGCCGTAGTGCTCGCGCAGGGTGCGTCCGGTGTATTCGGTGCGGAACAGGCCCCGGTCCTGGAGGATCGGCACGACGTGGTCGACGAAGTCCTCCAGGCCGCCCGGCAGATGCGGCGGCATGACGTTGAAACCGTCGGCGGCTCCCTGCGTGAACCACTCTTCGAGCTGGTCGGCCGTCTGCTCCGGCGTCCCGGCGAAGACGCGGTGACCGCGCCCGCCACCGAGGCGCGCGATGAGCTCGCGCAGGGTCAGGCCGTCGCGCCGGGCCAGCTCGGCGACCAGGGTGAAACGGCTCTTGTTGCCGTTGATGTCCCGCTCCTCGGGAAGTTCGGGCAGCGGGCCGTCCAGCGGCAGGCCGGTCAGGTCGGTGCCGAGCATCCCCGACAGCTGGGCGAGGCCGTACTCCGGCACCTGGAGGTCGGTCAGCTCCTGCTCCAGGGCGCGGGCCTCGGCCTCCGTCGAGCCGATGACCGGGCAGATCCCGGGCAGGATCTTCAGGTCGTCCTCGGCACGTCCGTGGCGGGCGAGGCGGTTCTTCACGTCCTTGTAGAAGGCCTGCCCGTCGGCGAGGGTCTGCTGTGCGGTGAACACGGCCTCGGCGTACTGGGCGGCGAAGTCCTTGCCGTCCTCGGACGAACCGGCCTGTACCAGCAGCGGGTGTCCCTGCGGGCTGCGCTGCACGTTCAGCGGGCCCTGTACGGCAAAGTGCTCCCCCCGGTGGTCGACGGGCTGCACCTTGTCGGCGTCCACGTAGATCCCGCGCGCGCGGTCGAGCAGGACCGCGTCGTCCTGCCAGCTGTCCCACAGCTTGGTGGCGACCTCGACGAATTCCCGGGCCCGGTCGTAGCGCAGGCCGTGTTCGAGGTGTTCGTCCAGCCCGAAGTTGCGGGCCTCGTCGACCGTGCCGGAGGTGACGATGTTCCAGCCGGCGCGCCCGCCGCTGAGGTGGTCGAGGGAGGCGAACTTCCGGGCGGTGTGGAAGGGCTCGTTGAAGGTGGTGGAGACGGTGGCGATCAGGCCGATGCGCTCGGTCACCGTCGCCAGGGCGGACAGGAGCGTCAGCGGTTCGAAACCGCCGAGCGCGTTGTGTCTGACCTTGCCCCACAGGGCCAGGCCGTCGGCGAAGAAGATCGAGTCGAGCTTGCCGCGTTCGGCGGTCTGCGCGAGGTGCTCGAAGTAGCGCCGGTCGGTGACGCGTTCGGGCTGGGTACGCGGATGCCGCCAGGCGGCGTCGTGGTGGCCGGCGTTCATCAGGAAGGCGTTGAGATGAAGGCGGCGGGGTCTGTCTGCGGGCACGGAAAATTCCTCCGGGTTCCTTCGGGTTCCCTCGCGGGGGCGGAGACGGACGTCAGCTCGTCGCGGGGACGCGCCAGGAGCTGAGCCGTTTCTCCACGGCCACCAGCAGCTGGTTGAAGGCCACGCCGATGACGGAGATCGTGACGATGCCCGCGTACATCTGCGGAATGGCGAAGTTGTACTGGGACGCGTTGATCAGATAGCCGAGTCCGGCCTTGGCGCCGATCATCTCGGCGGCGACCAGGACGACGATGGACACCGCCCCGGCCAGCCGGATTCCGGTGAAGATCGTCGGCACCGAGGCCGGCAGGATCACCTTCTGGAACAGCCGCGGGGCGGACAGGTCCATGGACTTCGCCAGCCTCAGCAGGGTGGGGTCGACGGTGCGTACCGCGCTGATGGTGTTGAACAGGATCGGCCATGCGCACGCGTACGCCACGAGGGAGATCTTCGACGTCTCGCCGATGCCGAGGAGCAGGACGAACACCGGAAGCAGGGCCAGGGCGGCGGTGTTGAGGAAGACCTGCAGCAAGGGGTTGAGGATGTCGGCGACCGGCCGGTACCAGCCGATGAGCAGGCCCAGCGGCACGGACACGGCGACGGCAATGCCGAATCCGCTGAACGAACGCACCAGGCTCGCCTGGGCGTTGTCGGCGAGCTGGCCGTTGGCGACGAGTTCCCACCACGCCTGGGCGACCTCGCTGAACGGCGGCAGAAAGGTCCCGTCCACCAGGCCGAAGCGGGGCGCCAGCTCCCACGCGAGCAGCAGGGCGACGATCGCCACCGACTTGGTGGCGCCGGTCAGTACTGCGCGCAGGATGCGGGGTAGCACGGCGGCCCGGTGGAGCCGCGGCCTGCGCCCCGCGACCGGCGGGACGGCCGCGGGCTCCTCGGTGGGCTCCGACGGCGTGTCGGTGATCGGCGCAGGGAGTTCCTCCCCGGTCGTGAGCTCCTCCCGGGTCCTGCGCCGCGTGGTCGAACCGCTTGCGAGGCTCATACCGAGACCTCCTCCTTCTCCAGCAGTTGGGTCCTGGTCACCTCGTCGTGCAGGAGCGTCCAGATCTCGTGTCGGTAGCGTGCGAATTCGGGGCTGGACCGCAGGTCGTCCGTCTTCGTGCGGGAGGCGAATTCGATCGGCACGACCTGCTTGATGCGACCGGGCCTGGAGGTCATGACGGCCACCCGCTGCCCCAGGTAGACCGCCTCCTCGATGCCGTGGGTGATGAAGACGACGGTCTTGCCGGTGCGCTGCCAGATGCGCAGCAGCTCGTCCTGGAGCGACTCCCTGGTCTGGGCGTCCAGTGCGGCGAACGGCTCGTCCATCAGCAGGACGTCGGGGTCGTAGGCGAGGGAGCGGGCGATGGCCACGCGCTGGCGCATGCCGCCGGACAGCTCGTGCGGATGGCGGTTCTCGAATCCGGTGAGCCCGACCAGGTCCAGGTACGCGCGGGCACGGGCGGCGCGCTCACGTCGTGGCACGCCGGTCGCCTCCAGGCCGAACTCGACGTTGCCCAGGGCGGTGCGCCAGGGCAGCAGGGCGTACTGCTGGAAGACGATGCCGCGGTCCAGGCCGGGACCGGTCACCGGTTCCCCGTCCAGGAGGATCCGTCCGCCGGTCGGCCGGGCGAGGCCGCCCAGCAGGTCCAGGAGCGTGGACTTGCCGCATCCGCTGGGGCCGACCACGACGACGAACTCCCCCGCGTCGATCCGCAGGTCGACGCCGTCCAGAGCGGTGAACTCGCCGTCCCCGTGCGCCGATCCGCGGCCCTGGGCCCTTCCCCTCTTGGCGGGAAAGGTCTTGCGCACCCGCTCGAACTCGATCTTTGGTGTGGTGGGTACTGGCATGGGTCAGCTCCCGCTCTTGGAGGTCGGCTCGGCCGGGGACGGCTTGCCCTTACGGCTGTACGCGTTGAACTCGTTGGTGTAGAGATCCGACGCCTTGACCTGGCCCTTCTCGATGTCACCGCGTTGGGCGAGCCAGTCGATCCACAGCTGGAGTTCCTTGTCGGTGATGCGTCCGGCGGTCTCGGCGACGCCGAAGGACTTCCAGTACTTCAGCGGAGCGGTGCTCTCGTTGCGGCCGCGCTTCTTGACGATCTCGATCTGCCGGTCGATGACCTCTTCGCGCGGTCTGACGCGGGCCCACTCGATGGCGCGCGCGACACCCGTGACGAAGGTGCGCGCGGTGTCGGGGTTCTGCTTCAGGAAGCGGTCGTTCACCACATATGTGCCGGCGGAAAAGTTGCCGAGCAGCTCGTAGTCGGTGAACAGCGGTCTGATGCCGCCGGTCTGCAGGGCCTTGTCACGCAGGATGTCGCCGAGGACGCCCACCTGGATCTGCTTCTGCCGCAGCGACTGCTCGATGTTGACCGGGGGCACCACCAACGGCTCGACCTTCTTGACGTCCGCCCGCGACAGGCCATGGCGTTGCAGGTAGATGTCGAGCATCGCCTCGGCATGCGCGCCGAGAGTGTTCATCCCGACCTTCTTGCCGATCAGGTCGCGGGCCGAGTGGAGCGGGCTGTCCTTGAGGACGTAGAAGCCGCTGTAAGCGGCCTTGTCGACGCCGTAGTAGCTGATGACGGCCTTGATGGGAGCTTTTCTGGCGGCGAGCTTGACGACCGCTCCGTTGAACGCTCCGCCGAAGTCGACCTGCCCGGTGGCCGCCGACTGGATGTCCTGTGGCCCGCTGATCGTGTTGCCGACCCACTTCAGCTTCACGTCCTCCAGGAAGCCGAGGTCCGCGGCCAGTTCGGGCAGGATGACGGACCCCGCCCAGCCCTGGTACCGCAGGGTCTTGGTCTGATTCTTGGCCGCGCCGCCACCCCCGGTGCCGCAGCTGACCGCGACCGCCGAGAGGCCCAGCAGGGTGAGGAACTGTCGTCGGCTCGATGGGGTCGTCAGCTTGCTCAGGGTGCTCATGGAGGGGGTCCTGTTCGATTCTGTGGGCGGCGCGCGGTGGGACACGTACGGCGTCCGCTACGGACGCGGGGGCGTGAAGGGTGGGTAGGAGGAGGCCGGGTGGGCTGCGGGGCGGTGGCGACGACCGGTGCGTGGTGGCCCGGCGTCCGAGCGCAGCCCTCCGTGCCCGGGAAAGCCGCAGTTCCCCTTCCGGCGGGCGCACCTCAGGCCGAAATGCGAAAGCCGAAGAGGACATGCGAAGAGGAAATGCGAAGGGCTGGGAGAACAGACCGGCCCGCGCACCGGACCCGGCGGATTCGAGGTGGGAATGCCGCAGGAATCACCAGGCGACGAGGGAATTCCCGGCCCATTGGTGCACCGGATTCAGGGGGCGCTCAGGAGCTGAGGCCGGTCGGCTAGCTGGCGCAGCCGGCGGCACAGATGGCACTGGCCTGGCGTCGAAGATCGACGTGCAGGCGTGCGGTGAAGTTCTCCGAGTGACTCACACTCGGGAGGCTGGCAGCGAAAATCAGCCACGTCAATGCGGCGAAGGCCCTTGTCTCACTTTCTGATGCCGCCGCCACGCGCACGCAGCATTTCGTTCACAATCGCGGCACACTAACACCGACGCCCCTGGGCGGATACGGGAGCAGGTTCCGGCAATTTCGACATCGGGCACCGCGTCACGGCGAGGAGAAGCGTGACGACGATCCCGCCGGCCACAGCGAACAGCGTGGTGCTGATCCCGTCTGCGGTCGCCACCCGCAAGCGCTCGCCGGCGAGGTCATCGAGTCCGGCGGTCGCTACGAGGACGAGGACGGCAAGGCCGACCGCGGCACCGACGCCGGAGCCGGTGGAGGCAATGCCCGAGGCGATGCCTTGTTCCCGGTCTGCCACTCCGGTCGCCGCGGCGATGAACATGGTGGTGAACACCACGCCGTCACCGATGCTGAGCGCGATGAATCCCGGGATCAGTTCGATGTACGAGCCGTCCGGCGCGATCGCAAGGCCGAGCAGCACAGCGCCGAGCGCCCCGAAGGCCAGCGCAGCCACCAGCGTGATTCTGAGCCCGAACCGCGTGACGAACTGGCCGGCCGTCGTCGAGCCTGCCACCACGACCGCCGTGGGGATCAGGAATCCGGCGCCGGTCTGCAGGGCGTCGTAGCCGAGGATCTGCTGAAAGTAGAGCGACAGGAAGTAGAGCACCGAGCCGAAGGTCGCCATGAACATGAACGCGATGACGACACCGGTGATGAGGTTGGGGTTCGACAACAGGCGAGGGGGCACGAGCGGGTCGGAGCTGCGCCGCTCCCTTACGGCGAAGGCTCCGAGCAGGAGCAGGCCGGCCACGGCGCTGATCACAATGCCCGGCGAAAGCCAGCCCAGCCCGGGTCCTTGCACCAAGGCGAACACGATCGATGTGACACCCAGCGTGACGCTCAGCGCGCCGGGAAGGTCGAACGTGCGGCCCTTCTCGCGTTCCCCGTCGGGCGGGATCAGCACGAACACGAGCAGCAGCGCGGGAACCGCCAAGGCGACATTGACCAGGAAGACGGCTTCCCAGCCGAAAGCCTGGGTCAGCAGTCCGCCGAGCAGTACGCCGATCACCAGTCCGGCCGCGCCTGCGCCGCCCCAGATGCCCAGAGCGCGGTTGCGCGAACGGCCTTCGGGAAACGTGGTGTTGATGAGCGCCAGCGTGGTGGGGAAGACCAAGGCCCCGCCGAGTCCTTGCAACGCGCGTGCGGCGAGCAACAGGCCCGGCCCGGTGGCGAGTCCGCCCGCCAGTGCCGCTCCGGCATAAAGGGCAAGTCCGGTCGCCAGGATCCTGCGCCGCCCGAGCAGGTCCGCCGCGCGACCGCCGAACAGCAGGAAACCGGCCGAGGCCACCGCGTAGGTGCTGATCACCAACTGGAGCGTTTGCGCCGAGTAGCCCAGATCGCGTGCGATGTCCGGCAGCGCCACCACGACGATGTACTGGTCCAGCGAGACGATCAGCATCGCGAACGACAGCAGCGCCAGGGTCGCGGTCTCACGGTTCCAGCCGAGACCGCCCGGCGCTGATGTGGCTTCCGTGGATCGCAAGACAGCACTCCTGGTCGACCGGGCACGTCCGTACCTCCGCCGGCTTCGGGCGTTCGGCCGCACTGGACAGCAGACATTGCTGGAGACGCCCCTGGCACGGAACACCGACACCCACACCGACACTGCGACCTTAAGAACAATCGAGCCCTCGACCGGCACAAACACACCCCGTCACGCCCCGACACGAACCGTCCGATCCGGTCAGAGGGCCATATCCGTGCATCCGGGCGCACGCGGAGGCATGGTTCGCGATAGCAGAGGGTGATGGAAGATGGTGGTATGCGCAGGTTCAGCCGCTTTTCGGTACCGGGTCGCCGCTCTTGGCGCGCACCGCGCCGCCCGCGGACCGGCGGCCGGTCCTGGAAGGCGTATCTGACGTCGCTCTTCAGCCTGCGGAGCGTCGCCGGCCAGGCGTTCGTCTGGCAGCTGACCGTACTCCTCCTGCTCGCGGTCACCGCAATGGTGGCCCTGGTGCTCAAGACCACGCACGACGCCCAGGACGATGCCCGCCACCGGTCACTCGCCGTCGCGGAGGGCTTCGCCCACTCACCGGGCGTCGTGCAGGCACTGCAATCGCCCGATCCCACCGCGGTGCTCCAGCCCCTCGCAGAGGCTGCCCGGAAGGGTTCCGGCGTCGGCTTCGTCTCCGTGCTCAGCAAGAGCGGGATCCGGTACACCGACCCCAGACCGTCTCTGATCGGCCGACCCGCCCAGGGCGACATCGGCCGGGCGGCGGCCGGCCAACCGTTCACCGAGATCTTCCAGGGCGAGCCGCAGAGTGCGGTCCGGGCCCTCGTGCCCGTCACCGACGCACAGGGCACGGTGATCGGGATCGTCACCGCGGGCGTTCAGACGGTGGATGTCGGCGCCACGGTCGGCCGCCAGTTGCCGGTGCTCCTGGGGGTCGCGGCGGGCTCGCTGGTCCTCGCTGCGGGCGGGGCGGCGCTGGTGAGCCGGCGGCTGCAACGCCAGACGCATGGCCTGGGACCCGTCGAGATGACCCAGATGTACGAGCACCACGACGCCGTCCTGCACGCGGTGCGTGAAGGTGTGCTGATCCTGGACGCGGACGGGCGGCTGGTGCTGGCCAACGACGAGGCCCGGCAGCTGCTCGGCATGCGCGCGAGCGCGGCGGGACTGCCTCTGGACGCCTTGGGCCTGGCCCCGGAAATGGCGGCGCTGCTGGGATCCGGGCGCACCGTCACCGACGAGGTGCATCCGTCCGGGAGTCGTCTGCTGGCCGTCAATCTCCGGCCCACGGCTGTCCACGGTGGGCCCACCGGATGGGTCGCGACGCTGCGGGACACCACCGAGCTGCGTGCCCTGGCCGGCCGCGCCGAGGAGGCCCGGGAACGCCTGAAACTTCTCAACGAGGGCAGCACGCGCATCGGCAGCACCCTCGACCTGGAGCGCACGGCGCAGGAACTGGCCGACGTGGCGGTCCCCCGGCTCGCCGACTTCGTCAGCGTCAGCGTGCTGGAGGCGCTGTCGAGCGGAGACGAGCCGCCCCCGGGGCCGATCACCGGCGCCGTGCTGCGCAGAGTGGCGCACCGGTCCGTTCTGGAAGGCGCGCCGGAGGCGCTGGTCGGGGTGGGCGAGGTCGCCGTCTACCCCGAGGACTCGCCGCAGGCCCGCTGTCTGGCGACCGGGCGGTCGGAGCTGCACCGGGTGCCGGACCCGGCCGTCAACGCCTGGCTGGCGCAGGGCTCCGCGCTTCTCGCCGAAGGCCGCGCGGACGGGTTCCACTCGTGGATCGAGGTGCCGCTGATCGCCCGGGGTACGACGCTGGGAGTGGTGGACTTCGTCCGGTCCCGGCACCCCGAGCCGTTCGGGACCGACGATCTGGCTTTGGCCGAGGAGTTGGCCGCCCGCGCCGCTGTCTGTCTGGACAACGCCCGGCGCTTCAACCGCGAGCGCACGGCGGCTCTCACCCTGCAGCACAGCCTGCTGCCACGGCGTCTGCCGCAGCAGTCGGCCGTGGAGGCGGCGTTCCGATACCTGCCGGCCGATCCCCGGCTGGGGGTGGGCGGCGACTGGTTCGACGTCATTCCGCTGTCCGGCGCGCGGGTGGCGCTGGTCGTCGGCGATGTGGTCGGCCACGGCCTGCACGCCTCCGCGACCATGGGCCGGCTGCGCTCTGCCGTACGGACCCTCGCCGACGTCGACCTGCCCCCCGATGAGCTGCTCACGCAACTCGACGACCTCGTCATCAGGCTGGCCGCCGACTCCGAGACGGACGCGGAGTTCGCCGCCCCGGGCGAGGTCGGTGCCACCTGCCTGTATGCGGTCTACGACCCGGTGTCGGGCCGCTGTTGCCTCGCCCGCGCCGGACACCCGGCACCCGCCGTGGCCTACCCGGACGGCACCACCGCCCTCTTGGACCTGCCTGCCGGGCCCCCGCTCGGGCTGGGCGGGCTTCCCTTCGAAGCGGTGGAGACGGTGCTGCCCGAGGGCAGCCTGCTCGCCCTCTACACCGATGGCCTGATCGAGTCCCGGCAGCGCGAGATCGACGCAGGGGTCGAGAGGCTGCAACAGGCGCTGACGGCCCCGGATCTTTCGCTGGACGCCATGTGCGACAAGGTCGTCGAGACCTTGCTGCCGGCCCGCCCCGTCGATGACGCCGCCCTGCTGCTGGCCCGTGTCCAATGCCTCGGCACCGGGCAGGTCGCGACCTGGGAGGTGCCCGCTGATCCCGCGGCGGTGGCCGGGGTCCGCACGGACGCCGTCCGCCAACTGTCGGCCTGGGGTTTGGAGGACATCGCCTTCGTCACCGAACTGATCGTCAGCGAGCTCGTCACCAACGCCGTCCGGTACGGCGCCGCTCCGATCCGACTGCGACTGATTCGCGACCGCGCGCTGATCTGCGAGGTGAGCGACGGCAGCAACACCGCACCACACCTGCGCCGGGCCCGCGTGTTCGACGAGGGCGGCCGGGGCCTGCTGCTCGTCGCACAGCTCACGCAACGCTGGGGTACGCGGCAGACGACCAGCGGCAAGGTCATCTGGTGCGAGCAGACGCTGCCTGCGGGCGTATGAGGACGCGCCCTGTCATGCACACCCGGGCCTGACGCGTATCCGGAGGGCAGGCCGACCACCCGCGTCCGAGACGCCGCGGGATCGCAGATGCGCAGGGCGCGGGGAGATGCAGCACACTGCCACACACACATCATCACCAGGATCGCTGGAGCAGCCGGATCACATGCACATCATCCATGAGGCACCGCTCGCCCCGCTGACCACCCTGGGCCTCGGCGGACCGGCCGCGGCTCTCGTCGAACTGCACGACTCCTCGGACTTCCCCGACGCCATGGCGTACATGGAATCGGTCGTCGACCATCGCGGGCCGCCCGTCGTCCTCGGGCTGGGCAGCAACGCCCTCATACACGACGCCGGTTGCTCCGCGCCCGTCCTTCGTATGGCCAACCGCGGCATCCGATTCCTCAAAGGCTCCGGCGACGACCGCGTACTGATGGAGGTCCAGGCCGGCCATCCCCTGGCGGACGTGGTCGAGGGGGCCGTCGCCGAGGACCTGACAGGCATGGAAATGCTCTCCGGCATACCTGGTACGACAGGTGCCACGCCGGTCCAGAACGTCGGCGCATATGGCCAGGAGACCTCCGACATCCTGGTCGAGGTTCATGCCTGGGACCGGAAACTGCAGCGCCGCGTCACCTTGTCGGCAGCAGCGTGCCAACTCGGCCACCGCACCAGCGTCTTCAAACGGTCCCGGCGCTGGATCCTGCTGAGTCTGGTCTTCGCCCTGCGCCGCTCTCCCCTGAGCGCACCCCTCGTCCACCGGCAGGTCGCCGCCGCACTCGACGTCCCGCTCGGCAGCCGCGTTCCGCAGGCCGAGGCGGCCCGAGCCGTGCTCGCGGTCCGCCGCGGCAAAGGCATGGTGCTCAACTGCTCCGCCCGCGACAGCCGTTCATGCGGCAGCGTGTTCCTGAGCCCGGAGATCTCCCCCGCCCAGGCCGATCGCCTTCGCCCCCACAACGCTCCGGTGCATCGCTTTCCCGACGGCTCGACACGCGTCAGCGCAAGCTGGCTCCTCCGGGAGTCGGGATTCGACCTCGGCAGCCCGCTCGCTGCCGGCGTCCGCGTCTCCTCCCTCCACCACACGCTGGTGGCCGAGGAGGGCGCCACCGCCGCCGCATTCGCGCAGGCCACCGACGTCGTGCGACGCGCGGTGCACGAGCGGACGGGTGTGCTCCTCACGCCGGAGATCGACTTCCTCGGCGATTGGGAGCCGGATCCGGCGGCTCGTCGCGTCCCGAACGTGGTATCGGGTCCGCCGGTGGCGATCGGCGAATCGTGGGGCCGACACACGGCGGCGGATCCGGGCGCCACCGGCAGGGAATGAGCGCCCCTCCCGACACCGCGACGGCCGGCATTCGGCGGGCCCGGAACCACGCGTGCGGTCCTCACCCCAGGCCCCGGGCCCGCACCGCCGCCCGGTTGCACGGTGCTCCTGCACGGGAGGGGCACCGCCACAGCCTCGTGACGGCGCCCCTCCTGGTCAGAAGGGATTGCTACGGCGCAACCCGCCAGCTCAGCGCCCCGGACAGCAGCTTGCGCAGCGCCGGGTCCCGGACCGCGCCCGTACGGTCGGCGGCACGGGCGGTGACCGTGTGGCCGCGGCCGTCCGCGGGGACGCCGAGGGTGTGCAGGGCGACCAAGGTCCTGCCGCGCGCGGCCTTGCGCTCGCGCCCGTCGACGTACCACTTCACCTGCACGGAGGCGGGCGCGGTGACACGGATACGGTCACCGCGGCGCAGCACCCGGTCGGTGGCCACCGGGCTGCTCAGCGCGCTCGCATGGCGGTAGAAGCCGGCGATCATCGCCTCGCGGCCGGGGAGGTTGAACTCGCGGCCGAGCGACCGCATGATCGAGTTCTCGGTGGGCCGGTTGAGCCCGTACTGGTAGTAGCCGCCGCCTTCGTAGGCGCCGACCGGGCCGCCGTCCGGTGACTCCTGGCCGATCCAGCGGTACCACTTCTGCTGCTGGGCGGTCATCTGGTCGGCGGAGAGCGTGGTGAGGTTCGCTTCCTTGGGCTCGGGGCCGGAGTAGGTCCCGGGCTGGCCGTAGTCGTACTCGTCGGCGAGCTTGCCGAGCGAGTGACCGGTCTCGTGCACCGCGATCTGGTCCGACTGGTCATTGTCGGAGGAGGCGGTGGCGATACCGTCGTAACCGGCCTGCGAGGCAACGTCGTTGTAGCCCGCGCCGCCGTACTTGGTGGAGTTCGACAGGACGACGACGAGGTCGGCGGCCGGGGCCTTGGAGGCGTACGACTCGACCTTGCCGGTGTCCACACAGAGCAGGCGCTCGGTGCCGTCGCAGAAGAAGGCGGAGTCCAGGGCGGTGTCGCGGACCACGTCCTGCGTCGGGTCACCGGACACGCCGGACTCGTTGGAGACGGCGTCCACCGCCCAGACGTTGAACAGGCCGGTGTACGAGGCGTACGGCTCGACGGCGGTGATCTTGGCCCACTTGGCGCGGACGTCGGCGTGGAAGTCCTCCTGTTGGGCGGCGGTGTAGCCGTCACCGACGAAGACGACGTCGAGCTTGCTGCCGATGGGGCCGTTCTGCACGATTGAGGTGACGTCGCCGTCACCGGCGGCGATCGCGGCCTTCTCGGAGCGGGAGAGCGGCTTGGAGGCCGGGACGGTGGCGTGCCGGGGGTGACCGCCGGGTCCCGTGAAGTACTCGACCTGCTGGGTGTGCGGGGACGGCGTCGGGGTGGCTGGTGCGCCCTGGGCCGCGGTTGCCGCGACCGTCGTGGCGGTCAGCGCCGCGGCGGCGAGTCCCGCGGCCGCGGTGGTCCGTATGGATATGCGTCTGAGCATGTGGGGGGTTCCTTCCGAAGCCCGCCGCTGCGCGGCGAGTTGAGCCAAGTTCAGGCGGCCTCAAGGTATGGGTTACCGGGACGGTGGGCAACGGATGGTGCCAAAGTGACTCAGGGATCGATGAGTTCGGGACGGAATCCGGGCACGCAGCCGGCCGTCCAGGCCGTCACCGTGTACGGCGACCCGGTGAACGGTGACCGATGACCGGCGGGACGAACCGGCCTGGAACGGCAGAAGGGCACCGGTGTGAACCGGTGCCCTCCGTCATACGAGGCCGCTGGATCTGCCACCGAGGCGTGGTCGGTGGACGGACATCACGCGGATTTCGCTCCCGTCGGCCCTGCGGATTTCGCTCCCGCCGACGGGCCGACGCGTACGCCTAGCTCAGGGTCTTCAGCGCGGTCGCGTCGTACGGCTTCAGCTCCTCGAGGCGGTTGCCCAGGATCTTTGCCGCCCACTCCGGGTCCTGGAGCAGGGCGCGGCCGACGGCGACCATGTCGAACTCGTCGCGCTCCAGGCGGTCGAGGAGGTTGTCGATGCCCTGGACCGAGGAGCCCTCGCCCGCGAACGCGTGGAGGAAGTCGCCGTCGAGGCCGACCGAGCCGACGGTGATGGTGGGCCTGCCGGTGAGCTTCTTGGTCCAGCCCGCCAGGTTCAGGTCCGAGCCCTCGAACTCCGGGAGCCAGTAGCGGCGGGTGGAGGCGTGGAAGGCGTCGACGCCGGCCGCGGCGAGCGGGGCCAGGATCGCGTCCAGCTCCTGCGGGGTCTCGGCGAGCCTCGCGTCGTAGGCCTCCTGCTTCCACTGCGAGTAGCGGAAGATCACCGGGAAGTCGGGGGAGACCCTTTCGCGGACCGCGGCCACGATCTCGGCCGCGAACTTCGTACGGGCCACCGGGTCGCCGCCGTAGGCGTCGGCGCGGCGGTTCGTCCCCGCCCACAGGAACTGGTCGAGGAGGTAGCCGTGGGCGCCGTGCAGTTCGACGCCGTCGAAGCCGATGCGCTCGGCGGCCGCGGCGGCCTCGGCGAAGGCGCCTATGACGTCGTCCAGGTCGCGCTGGGTCATGGCCTTGCCGGCGTTCTCGGTGCCGTCGACGCGGATGCCGGAGGGGCCGACCGCGGGGGCGTCGGCGTAGGGCGGCTCGCCCTGCTTGCGCACCATGCCGATGTGCCACAGCTGCGGCACGATCGTGCCGCCCGCCGCGTGCACGGCCTCGGCGACCTTCGCCCAGCCCGCCAGCTGCTCCTCACCGTGGAACCGCGGCACACGGTCGCTCTGCCCGGCCGAGTCGTGGCCGACGTACGTCCCCTCGGTGACGATCAGACCCACACCCGCGGCGGCACGACGGGCGTAGTAGGACCGCACGTCCTCACCGGGGACGCCGCCCGGGGAGAACATGCGCGTCATCGGCGCCATCGCGATGCGGTTCGGGACGGTCAGGCCGTTCAGCGCGAGGGGCCGGGACAGGATCTCGGCCGCGCGGGAGGCGGAAGAGGTGGTGACGGTCATGAGGGATTCTCCTTGTCGATGCCGGTCGGTATGTGGGGGGAGCGGGTAGTGAGAGGGGCAGGTGGCGGGCCGTCGGGCGGCTTTGGCGTTCCGCCTGCCCGTCCGGCGAGGCGTCCTCCGGTTCGGGACACCGCCGCCTACTTCGCCGCGGGGTGCGCCAGCTCCATGTCGAAGCCGTCCGTCCCGTGGCCCTCGACGTCCAGCGCCGACGCCAAGGGCGGGTAGCCGCTGGCGATGAGCGAGTACTCGCCCGCGGTCAGGTCGGTGAAGGTGTAGGTGCCGTCGCTGTCCGTGAGGGTGGTGCGCACCACGTTCCCGGCGGCGTCCACCAGCGTCAGCCGGGCATCGGGCAGCGGACGGCCACCCTCCCCGGCGCGTACGGTGCCCCGCACCTCCATGCCGGCCGCTCCGGTGGCACGAGGAAGCCTGATGCCGTACGAGACCGGGGTGGCCGCCGCCATGACCGTGGCGGCCAGCGGCTGATGGCCGTCGACGGCCGCGATCAGGACGTACGGGCCAGAGGTCGGGGCGTCCAGCGCGTACCGTCCGTCGGAACGGGAGACCGTGCGGCCCACCTGTCGCCCGTCCGGCGAGATGAGGGTGAGGGCGGCGCCGCCCAGCACCTCGCCGTCGGCATCCCGCACCAGGCCATGGAAGCCGGCCCCGGACGGGAGGACATCGACGGGGAGTGCGTCAAGGGGGTCGGCATCGGCCGGGGCCACGGGCTCCGTCGCCGGATCACCAACGACAGTCTCCACGGCCTGAGTCGACGGGCTACGCGACCCCGTCCCCCGTCCCGGCAGGAACGCGGCGATCGCCACCGCCACCACACATGCCGCGCACGCGATGATGAACGAGGTGCGGAATCCGTCCATGGACGGCAGCGGTACCCCGCCCAGCGGCTGGGTCATATGGGAGAGCACAACTCCGAGGACCGCGCTGGCGGTTGAGGTGCCGATGGAGCGCATGAGGGTGTTGAGGCCGTTGGCCGCGGCCGTCTCCGAGGGCGGTACCGCGCCCATGATCAGGGCGGGCATGGCCGCGTAGGCCAGGGCGATGCCGGCGCCGATGACGGCGGAGACGATCAGCGTCTGCCAGACCGCGTGCACCAGGCCGAGTGCCGACGCGTAGCCGATGGCGATGATGACGCTGCCCAGTATCAGGGAGACCTTGGGCCCGCGAGCCGCCGAGAGCTTGGCGGAGACCGGGCTGAGGAAGATCATCACCACTCCGCCGGGCACCACGCACAGCCCCGCGACCACCATGGACTGCCCCAGCCCGTACCCGGTGGCCTTCGGCAGTTGCAGGAGCTGCGGCAGCACCAGCGACATCGCGTACATCGCAAACCCGACGGTGATCGCGGCCAGGTTGGTCAGCAGCACCTGGCGGCGCGCGGTGGTCCGCAGGTCGACCAGCGGCTGCTGCACGCGCAGCTCGACGGCGCCCCAGGCGAGAAGGATCACCACCGAGGCGGCGAACATTCCGAGCGTGGTGCCGCTCCCCCAGCCCCAGTCGCCCCCCTTGGAGATCCCGAGCAGCAGACAGACCAGACCTGCGGAGAGCCCGACCGCCCCGATGACATCGAAGCGCCCCGGGGTGCGGAGCGGCGACTCCGGTACGAACAGCGCGACGAGCAGCAGCGCGATCGCGGCCAGCCCGGCCGACCCCATGAACAGCACATGCCAGTCGGCGTGCTCGGCCACGAAGGCGGCGGCCGGCATGCCCAGCGCGCTGCCGACGCCGAGCGAGGAGCTCATCAGCGCCATGGCCGAGCCCATCCGCTCGGCGGGCACCTCGTCGCGCATGATGCTGATGCCGAGCGGGATCACCCCCATCGCCCCGCCCTGCAGGGTGCGGCCGACCACCATCAGCACCAGATCCGAGGTGAATGCGCAGATCAGCGAGCCGGCTATGAGCAGCCCGAGGCTGCAGAACAGGATCCGCCGCTTGCCGAACATATCGCCGAGCCGACCCATGACGGGGGTGGCGACCGCTCCGGCGAGCAGGGTGGCGGTGATCACCCAGGACGCGTTGGAGGTCGTGGTGTGCAGCAGCCGTGGCAGCTCGACGACGAGCGGCACCACAAGGGTCTGCATCACGGCGACGACGATGCCCGCGAACGCGAGCACCGCCACGATCGGGCCTCCGGTGCGCGACGGCGCCTGGGTGGCTCGGTGAGGGGGGGATGACACGCCTACCGCCTAGAGGGTCAGGCTCGGGCTCGCTTCGGGCCCGGGGCCGAGGGGTACGGCCTGGGGCCGAGAGAGATGTGCACGATACACACCATGTGCACGATACACACCATGTGCACGATGCACACCGTACACCATGATGTGTATCATGCACATTGCTTGACCGAGGAGGAAGCCTGCGCCGTTCCGGGGTTCGGGAGGGTTCCGGGACAATGCAGTGCCGGGAAGGAGACAGGAGGAAGGGTGCTGGAGAGACTGGAGCGGGAGCTGATGCTGCTCTCGCGGCACCAGGTGATGGCTCGCCGCGAGCGGGACGCCGAGCTCCTGGATCGTTCGGCCTATCTGCTGCTCAGCCGGATCGACGCCCAAGGCCCCATGTCCATCGGGCAGTTGGCTGAGGCGTTCGGGCTCGACACCTCGACCGTGAACCGGCAGACGGCGGCGCTGCTGCGCTGCGGTCTGGCCAAACGCGTCGTGGACCCGGAAGGCGGCATGGCCCGCAAGCTGCGGATCACCGAGGAGGGCGGGCGCAGGCTCGCCGCCGACCGCGAAGTCAACTGCTCGTGCCTGGCCCGGGTGGTCGCCAACTGGTCGACGGACGAGGTGCGGGAGCTGGAGAACATTCTGGTCCGGCTCAACCGCAGCGCCGAGGAGCTGGAGGGTCGGCACTGGCCGCGCGCGGAGGACGACGCACGCGAGTGCGAGGAGCGGTAGCTCCGGCGCAAGCAAGAAGGGCCCGGGGAGCCTACTCGCGCCAGGGGCACGACAGTTGGCATAGGGGCAGGTCGATGTCAGCGGCTCGGCGCTGGGCCAGGCCCTTCCACGCCAACGCTTCGGGCGGCCGTGCTCAGCGCGTCGCGAGGTCCACGACGCGCTGGATCAGGTCGGAGTAGGCCCAGCCGGCGCCGGTGGCGGCGAGCGGCACCAGGCTCGTCGCCGTCAGGCCCGGCAGCGCGTTCACTTCGAGACACATCGGCTCGCCACTGCCCTCGCACCGGAAGTCGGTGCGCGAGTACGTATCACTGCCGAACCCCAGAGCCTGGTGCGCGCGCAGGGCCAACTCCTGCAGCCGCGACGCGAAGTCGGCCGGGATGTGCGCCGGACACACTTCGCCGACCGCTCCGGCCTGGTACTTGGCCGTGTAGTCGAACACCGGCGTCGTCAGCTCGATCTCCACCACCGGGAGCACCTGATCGCCGACCACGGCCACGGTGAACTCCCGCCCGGGGAGGAACGGCTCCACGAGGAACTCGACGTCACCGGAAGGCACCTCTGCAGCAACCTGTGCCAGCTGCGCGGGCGAGTCGACCCGGTGGACCGACACGCTCGAACCGTCCGCAACCGGCTTGGCCACCACCGGCCCCGCCGCCACCAGCCGCCCTACCTCCTGCGGCACCTCACCCGCCCCGGGCCGCCACAGCACCCGCTCGGCCACCGGCACGCCTGCCGCCCCCAGCACCGCCTGCGCCCGCCCCTTGTGCCACGCCGCCGCACATGCCGCGCTGCCCGCACCGGTGAACCGGATGCCGGCCATCTCCAGCAACGCCTGCACATGGCCGTCCTCGCCCCAGCCACCGTGCAACGCCACGAACACCACATCCGCGCCACGCAGCAGCTCCAGAACCGGACCGCCGGTCAAGGCAGCGTGCATGCGCCACCGCAACCGATCCCGGTCCGAGAGGGACGGCGGCTCCTTCCCCACCGCGAACCCGTCGACCACCTCACCCGGTCGCAACGGTCCGGCGAGCACCGGCACCGCAGCGGCCGGGTCGACCAGCACCACCTCGCACCCTCGCTCGAGCAACGCCCGGGCAACCGACCGGCCCGAGCCCAGCGAGACATCTCGCTCCGAGCTCTCCCCACCGCACAAAATCACCACACGCATACCAAGTCCCCGTCCCGTCGCCCTCATCCGGCCTGTCACCCGCCCCACCCCACCACCGGAACCAACCTGCCTGTTCAGCACGTCATGTAACGGACAGTCGGCTCAGTGGCGTGTCGAGTGGAGTTCGTGAGCATCGAGCGTGGCGAGCGCATATCCGTCTTGCCTGCTTGCGGTCATGTCGAGGGAGCGTAGCGGCAGCAGTTGGATATTCCAAGTATGAGCTTGGAAGAACCAAGTGATGCTCGCGCAAGCGCTCCGACGAACGAGGCCCGCGGCATCCGCGCAACGACGTGACCATGGGGGCAACTCGACCTGACGGCTTCACTGCCTGGTGCGGGCCGCCGCGACGGAACGCGCCCGAGGGAGCGCACACCGACTTCGGCCCGACCCCGGCCCGGAGTGCACGTCAAACGCCCCAGATCTTGCGGTAGGCCTGGCGGTAGCCCTCGGAGTCCCAGGACAGTGCGCCTCCGCTGTTGGCGGCGGTGGCGATATGGACGGGGGCGACGTACCCGCTGCCCGGGGCGCCGGCGAAGGCGCGGTTGAACTCGTCGACGATCTGCCAGCCCTGTTCGGAGAGCGGCTCGGGCACGGTGGCGGCCTGAAACTCCTTGCCGTTGACGCGCTCGAAGGCCGACGGGTCGCCGTCACCGGCACCGATGTTGTACGGGGCACCGGCGCCGTCCCTGCCTGCGGCGCGCAGGGCGGGGGCGGCGTGGCGGAAGTACAGGTCGTTGATGGCGGCGGAATAGGTCCACTTGCGGCCGAAGCGGGACAGCAGGGAGCGGACTTCCCCGATGGAGCGGCTGTTGGCTCGGGGGATCGGGATGTCGGTGTAGCTCAGCAGCTTGGTGCCCGAGCAGGTGGCGAGTTCCTTCTTGATCAGGTCGGACTTGTGCTTCGCGAAAGGTATCGAGGCATCGGTGAACAGGACGACGCCCGCGCGGCCGTTGGACCGGGCGATGATCCAGTCGGCGCTGATCTTCGCGACGTCCTCGACCCGGGAGGTGATGTTGCTGAAGAGGTGCGGATCTTCACTGGGGCCGGGCGCCGCGGTGGCGTGCCAGCCGATCAGCGCGATTCCCGCCCGTTCGGCCTTCTTGACGTCCGCCGCGGCGATTGCGGGATCGAAACCGCTGAGGACGATGCCGTCCGGCTTGAGCCTGACGGCCTGCTTGAAGGCGGCCCGGATGCCCTCGGGCGTCCCCTGACCGTTGAGGGTCCGGGCGTGCCATCCGGCGATCTTGGCGGCTTCCTGGACCCCTTGGGCGACTCCGGCGACTCCGGGGTTGGTGAGGGTCTGGGCGACGTAGACGACGGTCTTGCCGTGGGCGGCCTTGGGTCCGGTGGTGGGGCCCCGCCAGGGGGCGTTGACCTCCTGGGCCTTCTTGACGGCTTGCTTGGCCCTGGAGAGGGCCATGGGGCATCCCGGCTTGGCGGAACTCTTGTGGGATGCGGTGGCGCCGGCGCCGGAGTCGCAGCCGGCGGTGGCCATGACCAGGAGTGCGGCGGCTGTCACGACCGCCTTGCGGGTGGGGTGCACGGGTCTCCTCGCAGGGCGAGATGAGGATTCGGGTTGAGGTGGGGGGAGACAGGTTACGGGTGGCGATGTTCCGAGGTGCATCCGCCTTCGGAAGGCACGTCGTACGCCGTCGCCCCATCGGCCGGTAGGGCGCACCGCAGCGAGATAACGAACCAAACCCGACAAAGAGTTGAATACCGCTTGACCCTTGATAGGTGTGTGGTGCATGCGCGTTCACAAGCGGTAATGTTCGCGGCCGGTTGGGCATGTGGCGCAATCTATTCGCTCTCATGTGGGAGCAGACTTCGTATGCGTCACGCTCCCCCGCCGTCGGCGGTCGGCAACAACAACACCTAGGTCACCGCTCAGGAGCACGTCGTAAGGAGGCCTGGGTGTCTGTGGACGCAGTGGACCCGCCGCATGAACCGGACCCGTCCCGGCGGTCACCGTCGAGGCCGCGGTTCCGTCTCCAGGCGGGCGCCCTCCTGGACCGATGGCCGTTCCGGCGGAAGCTCAACGTTCTGGTGATCGCGCCCGTCGCGGTCGTCGGCGTGCTTCTGGGCGTCGGCGTCAACACGCAGATGGACAAGGCCCTGGACGCCGACCGGACCGCGGAGCTGGTGCGCGACAGCGAGCAGGTCACGAGGCTGATCAACGACGTCCAGGCCGAACACCGGCAGGCGCTGCTGCTGTCCGTGGAGCAGGAGTCGGCCCGGCCCGGCGTCGCCCTGCCCTCCACCGCCGCCTACCGTCGCACGCAGCGGGACACCGACGAGCAGGTCGCCGCCGTGCAGTCCGCATTCGGAGCGGGCCTGCCGAAGAAGGAAACGCGGGCCCTCGCGTACATCCGGGGCCTTGCCGTGCTGCGCGACAAGGTCGAACGGGGATCGGTTCCGGCCGCCGGCATCGACCCCGCGTACGCCGCCGCGGTCGGCTACCTGATCGACGGCATCGGCCTCGACCGCTTCGTCGGCACGTCGTCGTCCTCGGTCGTCAACCTTCTCGACACGGTACTGCGCGCCGACGCCGCCCACGCCGCCTTCGAGAGCGGGGTGTTCTCCGCCCAGACCCGGGATGCCAACGCGCTCACCGAGTACACGCGTGCGGTCGGTGCCCACAAGCTCTACGAGGAGCAGACGGAACGATTCGCCAGGATCGCCGACCCGGACCAGGTCCTGCGCCTGGGCGGGATCGATCGGGATGCCGAGGAGAACGGCATCGAGGCCCAGTTCGCGGAGCTCCAGATCGATCCCGGATCCCTGCAGGGCCAGACCCCGCAGCAGCTGCGCAAGGCGATGGCCGCCGGAAGCCGGCAGGCCGAGGCCCGGCTCGCCATCACCCGGTCGCTGATCCGGCAGATCGCCGCGCAGGCCGACGGTCTCTCGCGGGACTCCCTGGACAACGCGCTGACGATGCTCGGTTTCGCCCTGCTCGGTTTCGCCTCCTGGCTGACCTTCTCCGTCCTGGTCCGGCGCTCGGTCGTACGTCCCCTGGCGGCCCTGACCGGCGCCGCCCAGCAGGTGGTCGACGTGGCCGGCGAGGAACTGGCCAAGGTCGAGGACGACGAGTCGGCGGACGGCACCCCGCTGCGGCCGCGGCCGATCCCCGTTCCGGTCCGCGACGAGATCGGCCACCTGGCCGAGGCGTTCAACCAGGTGCAGGTCACCGCCGCGGCGCTGCTGGAACGGCAGGTGCTCAGCCGCCGCAACGTCGCCGAGATGTTCGGCAACGTCGGACGCCGGGTCAGCAACCTCACCTCACGCCAGCTCCTGCTGATCGACGCCGTGGAACGCGAGGAGACCGACCCGGACGTCCTGGAGCGGATGTACCGCATCGACCACATCGCCGTACGCCTCCAGCGCAACGCCGACAGTCTGATGCTGCTCGCCGGCATCCGTGACCCGGAGCTGGAGGCCCACCCGACCTCCCTGGTCAATGTCATACGGGCCGGGCTCGGTCAGATCGAGGGATACCAGCGGGTGTCCCTGCGGTCCGAGACCGAGGTCACCGTCGGGCCGGACATCGTCGACGATCTGACGCTGATGCTCGCCGAACTGCTGGAGAACGCGGTCTCGTTCTCCCCGTCCGACACCCCCGTCGAGGTGGTCGTCCGGCCCGGCACCGACGTCACCTCGGACGGTGGTGCCCTGATCGAGGTCATCGACCACGGCCTGGGCCTGAGCGCCGAACGCCTCGCCGAGGAGAACTCCCGGCTGATCCGCCGGGAACGGCTCGACCTCGTACCGACCAAGGTCCTCGGCCTGTTCGTGGTCGGAAACCTCGCCCGGCGCTCGGGCATACGGGTCACCCTCAGCCGCACACCGGGCGGCGGGGTCACCGGCAGCGTCTGGCTCCCCTCCGCCCTGCTGCTGGCCGTGAGCCCCGCCGCCACGCCGTCCCCGGCAGTGGACGTGGCCGAGGCCGCCGCGGGGACCGAGTCCGACGCCGAGGCCGACGCCGTCGACGCGTCCCGGCGCCCGGCGACGCCCAGGCCGGAGCCCACCGCGCCCGCGCCCACACCGGCCGCCGCCACTCCCCTGCCGGTGCGGACCCCCACCGCCACGCCCGAACGGCGGCCCGCCACCCCCACGCCGCAAGGCGAACTCCCCCGGCGCCTCCCGCACCGCACGGACGCGCAGCGGACCGCCCCCGCGGTCGAGCCGCCGTCGGCACAGTCCGCCCGGCCGCTACGGCGGCGGGTGCGGGGTGCGACGCTTGAGATGACCACCCCCATGGCCGACCGGGAGACCCAAGCCGTGCGCCGACCCGTCGACGCCGACGCGGTCCGTTCGGAACTCGACGCATTCGAGGCCGCCGTACGCAGGGCGGAGCAAGAGACCGCTGCCGCCCCGACCGATCCAGAGCCATCGCCTCACCCACAACCCCGGAAGGAGTCGGGCAGTGACCACGCCGACAGGTAAGAGCAGTTCCGAGCGGGCGGAAGCCACTGATCTGACGGCCGCCGCTGCCGACTTCACCTGGCTGCTCGACCGCTTCGCCACCCAGACCGCCGGTGTCGTCGACGCCATCGCGGTGTCCTCCGACGGCCTGCTGATCGCCGCTTCCCGACTGCGCGAGCAGGCCGACTCCGAGCGACTCGCAGCGATCGTGTCGGGCGTCACGAGTCTGGCCGCCGGCGCCTCCGGCAACTACGGCCTCGGCGGCCTCAACAAGGTCATCATCGACTTGGAGGGCGGCCATGTACTGGTGTCGGCCATCGGCTGCGGTGCCGTCCTGGGCGTGGTGACCTCGAAGGAGGCGAAGCTCGGCAACATCGCCTACGAGATGACCCTCTTCGCCAACCGGGCCGGCAGCGCGCTCACCCCCCAGCTGGTGCTGGAGCTCAAGAACAACGCCGGCGCGGCACCGGCCCGCTGACCGTCCCACACCGTGGAGGCAGGGTGCAGGCGCCGAGAAGAGGATCATGATGGCCGCCGGTGAACCAGAACCGGACGAGGGTGCGGGTCCCCCCTGCTCATGGGGGTCCCCCGGCTCGAGCGAAGCCCAGAGCGTGGGGGAGGGCAGAGTCCGGGGCCCGTCGGAGCCGACCGGCCGCGCTCCCGCGATCCGGCCTTTCCTGCTGACCGCCGGCCGGGTGGCGGGAGGCGGCGCCGGCCCACCGCTCCCCGTCGAGACCCAGGTCGTGGCGACCTCGTCCGGGCTCTCCGCCCTGGGCTCGCTCGCCTTCGAACGACACGACCTCGTCGCCGCCTGCCGACGGCCCCAGTCGGTGGCGGAACTGGCCGCGCGGCTGGGCCTCCACCTCAACGTGGTCCGGGTGCTGGCGGAGGACCTGTGCACCGCCGGACATCTGGCGGTGCACGTCCCGAACGCCAGGACAACCCAGGACATCTCCGTACTGCGAAGGGTTATCGATGGTCTCCGTGCCGTCCCCGACTCACGGGGCACACTCCGTGACAGCGGTTGAACAGCCGCCGCTGCCGGTCAAGTTGGTCATCGCCGGCGGCTTCGGCGTCGGCAAGACCACGGCCGTGGGCTCGATCTCCGAGATCCGGCCGCTGACCACGGAAGCCGCCATCACCGAGGTCGCGGCGGGCGTGGACGATCTTTCCCACACCCCCGGCAAGACCACCACCACGGTCGCCATGGACTTCGGTTGCCTCACCATCGACCCGACGCTGAAGCTCTACCTGTTCGGCACGCCGGGCCAGGACCGGTTCGGGTTCATGTGGGACGACGTGGTCGAGGGCGCGCTCGGCAGCCTGGTGATCGTGGACACCCGCCGCCTGGACGACTGTTACGCCGCGGTCGACTACTTCGAGCACAAGGGCATCCCGTTCGCCGTCGCGGTCAACGCATTCGACGGCGAACTCCACCACAGCCTCGACGAGGTGCGGTGGGCGCTGGACATCTCCGACCATGTACCGCTGGTCGTCTTCGACGCGCGCAACACGGGCTCGGTCCGGGATGCGCTGCTGGTCGTACTCGAAGTCGCCCTGTCCCGCGCGGAGAACACCACAGCGGACTGACTCCCGGCCGTCTGCGGGGCGGTCCCGCTGGTCCACCACCGCTCGACGAGACGACCCGCCCGCTCCACCACACACCCGTTCATCCACCGAGCCGCTGCCCCCTCCCGGCAGGGTCCCTACGGCGCTGCCGTTGTCGTGGCCTCGGAGTACTGCTGGATGAGTTCGTAGGAGCGGATGCGGTCGCGGAGGTCGTAGACGGGTGTGGTCAGCATCAGTTCGTCCGCGCCGGTGTCACCGGCCAGTTGGGCAAGCCGGTGTACGACGGTCTCGGGCGTACCGACGGCTTGCTGGGCACGGAAGCCGGCCAGCGCCCCTCGCTCCTCTGCCGTGAACGGGTGGGCGGCCGCATCCGCGGGTGTGGGGAAGGGGATGTCGCTCAGGCCTTTGAGGAGGCCGGCTTTGACGACGTCCATCGGTCCGACTCGCCACGCGGCCTGCTCTTCCGTCTCGGCACACACCGTCTCCACGCACACCAGCACGCGGGGTTGCTCGCACCAACGGGACGGGGTGAACTCCGCCCGGTAACGTTCCAGCGCCGCGGTGGTGTTGTCCGGCCGGATGTGGTGGGCGACGGCGATCGGCAGGCCGAGTCCTGCGGCGAGAGCGGCACCTGCGGTGCTGGAGACCAGCAGCCAGGGTTCCGGCAGCGGGTCGAGTGCGACTTCGTCGACCAGAAAGGACAGGATCGCGGCCACGTCGCCGTGGTACTCCGCGTCCGTCGTCGGTCCGGCTCCGCGGCGCAGTGCCCGTGCGGTGGCCTCGTCGAAGGTGCCGGGGCCACGCCCGATACCCAGGTCGATGCGGCCCTGGTGCAAGGCGGCCAGCGTGCCGAACTGCTCCGCCAGCGTGAGGGGTGCGTGGTTGGGTGCCAGCACTCCGCCCGAGCCGAGACGGATGGCCGAGGTCGAGGCGGCGGAGTGCGCGGTCAACACGACCGGCGGGAAGGCGCCGATGGCGGGCGAGTGGTGGTGCTCGGCGTACCAGATCCTGTGGTAGCCCAGCCGTTCCATTGCCTGCGCGAAGGCGGTGGTCTCGCGCAGGGTCTCCACGGCTCGGGTGCCCGTTTGGACCATCGCGACTTCCAGCGCCGAAAGGGGTACATCGATCATGTTGTCAGCATAGAGACCGCGCGTTCGAGGAAGATGCGGTGATCTCTTCCCGTTCGCCGTGACCGTGACAGAGCTCGGGCCGGGCTGGTGCGGCGAGTTGGGGTGCGGTGGTGCGACCGGCCGGACGCGGTGAATGTCAGACCCATGTGCTGTTGTTGACGTAGTGAAGTTCGGCAATTTCCGACGCGGAAGGGAAACGCATGAACCGCGAGCAGTGGCGGCCGTTCCTGAAACAGTGGAGCGAGGAGTGGATCGTCGGGCACGACCCGGAGCAGGACGCGCCTTTGGACGACGAGGTCATACGGAACGGCTGGCTCGGGTTCGCCCCGGCGAGTGCGGAGGAGGTCGCGGCGGCCGAGGCCCGACTGGGCCGGACGTTGCCGCCCTCGCTCCGTGAGTTCCTGCTGACCACCAACGGGTGGCGGGACGCGGGCAACTTCATCTACCGGCTCGCGGGCACCTCCGAGCTCGCCTGGCTGGCCGATACCGACGAGGACTCCGGCTGGATCGACGCGTACCGCGACACCGAGTTCGCCGACGAGGACGAGGACGAAGAGCCCGAGGGCGAGATCCTCGCCCGTTCCCTGCGTCTGTCTCTCGACGGCGACGCCGCCATCATGCTCCTCGACCCCAAGGACGTCGACGAGCGCGGCGAATGGGCCGGATACTGGCTCGCCTCGTGGTCAGGTATGGGGCCGGAGCGCTTCGACTCCTTCCACGACCTGATGAAGGACCAGTACGACTCGTTCCACAGCCTCCGCCGGCAGGGGAGCGAGAGCGGGTCATGAGCGACGCCGGAGCCTGACCGCAGCCGCAGCCGCAGTTCGAGGAATGCTTCGGAATGCTTCCGGAGCGCCGCGGTCGGCTGCGGTCCGGGGCGACTCCCCCGGCCGCCTGCGACGCGCCGGCAGCCTGCTCACCGAGGTCCGCGACCGCGCGTGACCGGCAGGGGCACCCGCTGGAGAAGCGCCGCGCAGCAGATGACGAGCGCGACCAGGCAGCACCACAGACCGAGTGCTTCCATGCGGATGAGGCTTACGACGCCGTCGGTGAAGACGCAGTCGACGGCCGGCGGCAGAAGGCTGCGGTCGGTTCTCAGGATGTCTCCGGTAGGTGCGGACTGCAGATGACCCACCTGCCAGGTGAAGCACTCGTTGTGGAGATCGACGGTCGACAGGCCCATGAATCGGTCCACCCTGGTGACCCAGATCGTGGCGGCAACAGCGGGCGCCAGGATCACGCCCGCTCTGGCCCAGCGCGCCGTCCGCGAGGGGCGGTCCGTCGCCCAGGCGACCGTGCCCGCCACCAGCAACGCCACGCCGCACCACATCAGCCATCCGCCCGCGGAGGTGGGGTGGCCGGCGCCGTACGTCGACGAGTCCGTCCAGTAGCACGCGAGGCGCGGCGGGAAAACGTCGACGCGGACGTGGGTCAGCGGGAAGTCGTCGTCGAGGGTGCGCTGACCGCACACCGTTGCCGGCCGGGTCAGCGCGAATCCGTACGCCAGCGTGTGCGCGTACCCCACAGCACCTGTAACCGCCCCCAGCACAGCCCATCGCAGGTGCCGTGGCGGACGGCGCCGGCGCTTCCATGCCACATAGGCGAACGCACCGGCCGTCAGCCAGATGCACAACGCCAGCCACAGGCCCAGCCACGCGATCACGCCCCGCCCCCTTCGTCTCACTCCCAGACGGACGGAGCATGGCGGCGGTTCCCGAAGTCCGCCTCGTCAACGGACAACTGCCGCTAGGCACGTCGCCAACTGCCTTTGACTAACCGGGTGTTGAGGGTCGCGGCATCCTGGCGCGCCCTCTGGCGATGCGGCGGGTGGCGCCGCTGTGCGGGCATCGGTCCACCGGTGAGCGTCCGGGTCGAGGGCGTCTGCGGCGACCTCCGCGGGCGCCCGTCGCGTTCGATCAGCCCCGTACGGCGGCCAGTGCCTCGTCGTAGAGGGCCGCCAGGTCGACGCGGCCGCCGTCGCGGACCCAGGCTTCGGTGGCGGCGTCCACGCAGGCGAAGACGGTCGCGACGACCGCTGCGGCGCGGACCTCGGAGACCGGGCCCTCCCCCGCGGGCATGCGGGCCCTGACGGCGGGCAGGACCAGCTCCTGCCAGCGCAGCCGCTTCTGCGTGTAGCGGGCGCGCAGCGACGGGGTGTCGAAGATCAGTGCCGTGATCTCCCTCAGCCGCTCGGCGTCGCCGTGCGCATTCATGAGCACTTCGAAGCCGGCGCGCAGGGCCTCCCACGCGGTGGCGGCGGCGGGCTGGGCCTCCACCGTCGCGCGCAGCAGCTCCCCGAGTTCCTCCTGCTCGCCGCAGACGATGTCCTCCTTGGTACCGAAGTACCGGAACAGCGACCGCTGGGAGATGCCCGCCTCCTTTGCGATCTGCGCGATCGTCGTGGCCTCGTAGCCCTGCTCGGCGAAGAGCCGCATGGCCGTGTCGAAGATGCTCGCGACCACGGCCTGCCGGGAGCGGTCCCACAGGCTCGGCTGCGTTGCGGTGGTCCCCATCGGGCCAGCATATAGGCAGACCGCCAGTCTGACCCCTGCTGCCCGATTGGCAGCGACTGCCAACCGGGCATACAGTGATTCTCGACGATGTCATCCGATGAGCGAGGAGCCACTGTGAACGCGGTCGACTACCGAGGCAGGACCACCCTGATCACCGGCGCCAGCTCGGGCCTGGGCGCCGAATTCGCCCGCCGGCTCGCCGCGCGAGGTTCCGACCTGGTGCTCGTCGCCCGCCGCGAGGACCGCCTGAAGGCGCTCGCCGAGCAGCTGTCCGCGGCCCACGGCGTCGCGGTGGAGACGATCACCATGGACCTGGCCGTCGACGGGTGCGGCGAGCTGCTGGCCGCCGAGGTCGACCGGCGCGGCATCACGGTCTCCAGTGTCATCAACAACGCCGGCTTCGGCACCTACGGCCGCTTCCACGAGGAGGACCCGCAGCGGCTCCGCCAGGAGGTGGGCCTGGACGTGATGGCCGTCGTCGACATCAGCCGCGCCTTCATCGGCCCGCTGCGCGCCCGCGGCGAGGGCGTGCTGGTGAACGTCGCCAGCATGGCCGCCTACCAGCCCGTCCCGAACATGGCCGTGTACGGCGCCACCAAAGCCTTCGTACTCAGCTTCACCGAGGCCCTCTGGCAGGAGTCCCAGGGCACCGGGCTTCGCGTCCTGGCGCTGTCGCCCGGCGCGACGAAGACGGAATTCTTCGACGTGGCCGGCTCGGAGGACGCCGCCGGCGGCACCAAGATGCAGACCTCCGAGGAGGTCGTACGCACCGCGCTGAAGGCGCTGGACCGGAAGAACCCGCCGCCGAGCGTGATCTCCGGAGGCATGAACCGGATCATGGCCCTCGGCGGACGGCTCGCGAGCCGCCGCATGGTCGTACGGATGGTGGACCGGATGTCCGCGCCCCGGGACCGCTCGGCGCCCCGGACCTCTGCTTGAGGACAGACGTACCGGCGTTCGGTTCATGGGCCGGTAAGCCGGACCCTCGGTGGGGTGGAGGCGGGTCCGGGCGAACGCCTCCGGGCCGGCCGGCAGCCGCTGCGGCTCGGCCAAGGTGCCTTTGCGCACGAACGGCTCGTTCCACCGCTCGTCCGGCATCGCGGCGATCGAGGCCGGTACCGGTCCCTCTTCATCCGGGCGAAGGCGTGCCTCAGCGTTCAACACCCCACTCGTACGAGGAACATGCCCGCCTCGCGGGCTTCTGCAAGACCCTTCAGGGCCGGTCTCCTCGATCAGCGGCGCCGGAGTCCGCCGGGACGGCGTCCTGCTCTTGCTGCGTCGCCCGTCGTTCCGCGCCCCGGCGCCTCCAGGCAAGGACGAAGCCGACTCCGGCTATCAGCGTGGGAACGGCCAACTCCATTGCCAGTGAAGCCACCCAGTCGGGGTTCATCTGCCGCGTCAGGCCGCTGGTGTACCGGCAGGTCGCCTGAGGTGGGAAGAAGCTGTATTCCAGCGTCTTCGGTGCTTGGGTTCCCCAGTCGGCTCCTGCCGAGCAGGCGGACGACGGCCCCGCGAACAGCCGCCATCCAGCCAGTGCGTAGAACATGAGGAACACGGAGCCGGTCACGAAAAGCGCCGTCCACGTGCGTCGGAGCTTCTCGGCCCTGGACATCGGCTTCACCAGATCGCTGCCGACCCGCGGATCGAAACACTCCGCGATCAGGGCCACGAACAGGCAGGTGACCAGGGCCAGCAGGCTGCCCCAGAGCAGCACACCGAGCACTCCCCGGCCACCGATCGAGGAGACTTCTCCGTGCTGGAACTCGCAGAAGGTGGCCGGTGGAAACGCCTGCTGCCGCACCCGCAGGAGCCGGCCCGGCCCCTGCGTGACCCCCTGCATGCATCGCTCGTCGAATTCGAGCATGCCGAACAGGGCGAGCCCTGAGCCGACCACCACGGCGCCCAACGAGATTCCTGCCGCGATCCATAGGCCGCCCGTCCGGTAGCCGCCGTGCTCAAGCGCGTTTGACATTCGCGCACAGTAACCGACCGCAAGGCCGTGCCTGGCGGCTTCGCTTCCGAATTGGCGGGCGGCGTACGGGCCGGGTCCGGTCGGCGACCCGGACGCGCCGTCGGCGTCGGCGTCGGCCCTGGGGGCGGGCGGTTTCGCGGGGGCGTCGGCTACCAGGTCCGTCAGGCAGGCGAGGTACAGGGCGATGGCCTCGGCCGGGTCGCGGACCGGAGCCGGGGCTGGTGAACGCATCCGCCCCGCCGTCCGTGCCTTCTGTCGACCAGGGCGCTGATCCGCGCCGGTGAAGAGGACGTACGGGAGTGGACATGGTGAAGTGGCGGAGCGCCTCGATCGCGGTGACGGCGGCGGCGTTGGCTTTTGCGACAGCGGCGTGTGGCGGGAAGGAAGCGCCGGCCCAGGACAAGGTGGCGCCGGCGGGCGCCAACGGGAAGCAGGTGGCCAGCGTGCCCACCGGGCCCGCCGGGGAGCTGAGCGTGTGGGAGAGCAACGAGCTGGGCGATGTGCTCACCGACAGCGCCGGCTTCACGCTCTATCGGTTCGACAAGGACACCGCGAAGCCGCCGACGTCGCGCTGCGCGGGCGACTGCGCGAAGACCTGGCCGGTCGTCCCGGCCGCCGGTGCATCGGCCTCGGCGAAGGTCGGCAAGTCGGCACTGGGCTCGGTCACCCGCGCCGACGGGACCAAGCAACTCACGGTGGGTGGCTGGCCGGTGTACCGCTACGTGGGCGACACCAAGCCCAAGCAGGCCAACGGGCAGGGGTCGGGCGGGGTGTGGTTCGCCGCGGCGGCGGACGGCAGCAAGGCGGCCAAGGGCAAGAAGGCCGGTGCGGAGGCCGGGAAGAAGCTGCCGGGGCTGTCGGTGCGCAAGGACCCCGCGCTCGGGAAGATCCTGGTCGACAAGCGGGGCTTCACGGTCTACCGCTTCACGAAGGACTCGGCGTGGCCGATGAAGTCGGCGTGCACCGGCGCCTGCCTGGACAAGTGGCCCGTGGTCCAGCCGGTGGACAAGAACGACGCGCCGGGCGTCATCAAGAAGAACTTCCTGGTGATGAAGCGGCCCGACGGGATCAAGCAGCAGACGGTCAACTGCTGGCCGGTCTACACGTTCAAGGGTGACAAGCAGCCGGGTGACACGAACGGGCAGGGGGTCGGCGGCACGTGGTACGCCGTCTCGCCCGAGGGGAAGCTCGTCAAGGTGACGTAGTTCCGCGGCACCGCGCGGTACGGGACGGGGAAGACGCCCCGGAGGTTCTCTCCGGGGCGTCTTCCCTTGCTGCGTTCACGGGGGTGTGTGGTGTGTCCGGCCCTCGTTGCGGTGGCCGGAGTCCGCGGGGTGCGCGGGGCACCGGCGGGTGCGCGGGGCGCCGCAGGGTGCGCTGCGGCAGGCGGGCCGGGGTGCCGGTGCGGCCCTCACTCGCCGCGGCGCGCCACGGTGAACGGGGCGTCGCCCACCCGGCACCGTTACCCCGCACGCCGGGTGGGCCGGGCGCTCGCCGCCGTCCGGCACACGGCCGAGGCGCGACCGTCGCACGACCGGCCGGCACCCCCCTCGTGGAGGTGCCGGCCGGGCCGGACAACGAAGAGCCGTCAGGTGGTGGGAGTCGGGGGACTCCCACCACCTGACGGGTTGTGCGGTCGGGCGGTCCACCAGCGGGGAGAGCAGCGCGAGTCGGTGGACCGCCCGACGTTCAGGGGTGTTTCCGTGGTCCACGCTGCCGCAGGGGGGGCGCGGCTACCGCGCCAGGAGGCGTCCTTCGGGGACGACTCCGGTCTGCCGGGCCGGTGCCGCGGTGGTGGCGCCGGCCCCGGAGACGATCCGGGTCTGGCCGGGCACCACGACCCGCAGCCCGAGGACGCCGGTGTCCACCAGTCCGTCCGGGTGCGCGTGCCAGCGCCAGTGCGCCCCGTGCACATCGCCGACGGCCAGCACGATCCAGGAGCCGCCCTCCGGCGAGCTCAGTTCGGCCAGCACCTGGGCGTCCGTGGCGGAGGCGGGGTTGGGGACGACGACGAAGCCGTTCACCGGGCCGCTGCGGGCGCCGCCCTTCACCAGGCCGAGACCGAGGCCCTCGGCGCCCTCGAGCACTTCGGCCGGCGCCTTGCCGACCAGTTCGTGTGCGGTGGGGAGGCGCAGCACGCCCTGGAATCCGGGCATGGCGGTGGCGGTGGGGTCGACCAGCAGCACCACGGTGCGCTGCCGGGGCGCGTCGAGCAGGCCCCGGACCAGGGCGGCGATGGTGTCCTGGGCGACGGCGAGGTCGCCGGTCAGGCTCAGTGCGCCGTTGATCCCCGCGAGGTCCACCAGGACCTGGGCGGCGGTGTCACCGTCCCAGCCGACGCGGACCAGATGCGGGCAGGAGACCTCCCACGCGGTGTCCAGGTCGCCGACCGCCGGGTGCCCCGTCCGCTCCCAGCGGTTGGGGGTGACGGCCGTCCACTGCGGAGGCGGGGTGGCGCCCCCGGAGACCGCCACGGAGATCCGGGAGGCGGTGGCGAGCGCGCTGTAGACGCGGACCGGGCCGGACTCGTCGGGGTTCTTGACGAGTTCGTGCACCGCGTGCCGGACGACCAGCGGGGTGCGGGTGTCGGCCGCGAGGCGCTTGCCCAGGCTTTCGCGTCGGCGTCGGCGCAGGGCCAGTTCGGCGAACTGCGGCAGCCGGGGGCGGAGCGCGTACGCGGCCGCCCCCATGCCCCTGCCCGACCTGCGCAGGCCCCGGCCGAAGGCCTTGCGGAAGACCACCAGCAGGGTGAGCAGGGCGACGCCGCCGGCGCCGAGCCCGACCAGCGGCAGGGAGACCCGGTCGCCGATGCCGGTGAAGGGGTTGCCCGACGACTGCTGGGTGACCGGGGCGCGGCCCGCGTCCGGCGTCGTCCCCTGGCCGGAGCGGGGCGCCACGGACGGGCCCTGCCCCGCCGCCGGGAGCGGGCCGACCTGGACGCCGGTACCGGCAGCGTCGGCGGGGAGCTGCAGGACGTAGCCGGCCTCGACCGTGTTGGGGTCGTTGAAGGTGGCGCCGCCGGGCTGGACCCGGCCCTTGTTCAGGTTGAAGATCTCCTGGAAGCGGTTGCAGTCGTGCAGGACGCGCTGGGCGATCAGGCACAGCGTCTCCTTGTGGCCGCCGTTCTGCTCCGCGCTGCGTACGACGTAGTACTTGACGTTGTCGGCCGCGGACGCCGACGGGGCGGCGACGGCCCCGGCGATCAGGGTCAGTCCGGCCGCGGCGGTGAGCGCGAGGGCCCGTGCGGCCGGCCGTCGGGCGCGGCGGCGCGGGGTGGTTTCTCTTGCCAGGGATGCGGTGCGTGCAGTGCTCACGGTTGGGGTCCTCCTCCGTCTCGCCGGCCGTTGCCGGACCGGCGCTCGCTGCCAGGCCGCACGGGCGGCGGGCGGCGGGGGTTCACCGGACGGCCGGGAAAAGTCGCGGTGAACCGTCCGGCGGTGCGGGCCGTGCCTGCTCCCGAGCCGGAGAGGCGGGGAGGACGCAATGGCACGACGACACCCCACGGGGTGGGAGATCCTCGGGTTTGCCGAGGATCCGACACCCGGGGAGCCCGAGGGCATCAGGAATCTGTCGGCGAACTACAACGAGCTGAGCGCGCAGGCCAACGAGGCGCTGCAGCTGTTCGGCGACGGGTCGAAGATCAAGGCGGGCAAGGGCGACGCCATGAAGGGGTTGCAGGCGCGGATCCAGGAAGTTCCGCAGATGCTGGACAAGACGGCGGTGTCGTTCAGCAACGCGGCCAAGGCGTACACCCGTTACGCCGATCTGCTCACCGATGCGCAGAGCAGGCTGGACCAGGCGATCGACCAGGGTCTGGAGGCGCAGGCGGAGGGCGCGGGCAAGGACAAGGCGGACACGCCGGCCGGTGCCACGCCCGATCAGGCGGCGACGGACCAGGCGGCGAACAACGCCATCGATGCCGCGAACGAGAAGTTGAGCGCGGCGAAGTCGCTGGCCGAATCCGCCCGGCAGCTGCGCGAGGACGGGTCGAACGAGGCCGGCCGGATGCTGCGGGAGGCCGCCTCGCAGGCCATTCCGGCCCGCAATGTCTTCGAGGTGGCCTCGGACTGGCTGACCGACAACCCGGTGTTCGAGATCGTGCTGGGTGTGCTGGTCGCGATCGTCGCGGTGTTCTTCCCCATCTTCGGGCTGATCGCCGGGCTGCTGCTGCTCGGCGTCCAGCTGTTCAAGATGGGGATGAACGGCAAGTTCAACGTCGGCGACATCCTCGTCGGCGTGTTGTCGATCATCCCGGGCGCGGCCGCGCTGGGCCTGCTGGGCAAACTGGCCGCGACGGTGGGGAAGATCGCCATCGTGGCCAAGGTGGCGGGTGCCGTCGGGAAGCTGACCGGCCCGATCAAGGCCGGTATCGCGGCGATGAGCACGGCCATCCGCGCCTTCCTGAACACCGTCGGCAAGGGGATCATCGGCACCAGCACCCATGTGCTGCTGTCGCTGGGCGGCGCGGTCCTCAAGGACGTCGCGCTCAACTTCGGGCTCGGTGCCCTCGGTGCGGTCGTCACCAACGCCATCAACGGGACCGAGGTCAACTGGAAGGACGTGCTGATCGGCACGGCCATCTCCGCGGCGCTCACCCTGCCGCTGGCCGCGTTCGGGGCGTCGAAGTTCGGCGCCAACCTCAAGACCGGCATCACCAACCTCGGCAGCAACAGCGCCAAGGCCAACGAGGGCTTCAAGAAGGCGTTCTCCAAGGAAGCGCTGGGCATCACGAACGGCAAGTACAGCTTCTCCAGCGCGTTCGTCGCCAACAAGGGCGGCGGGATGAAGGTCGACACCCACGGCATCAAGACGACGCAGAGCCCGAGCACCGAGGGCAAGCCGTCGACGACGATCGAGACGCCGGACGGGGTCTCGACGAACACCGGGCTCGGCCCCGATCTGGACCTTGCGCCGGGGCTGAGTTCGACGACGTCGGAGACGACGACGCCGGACGGCTTCACGGCGTCGACCAAGAGCACACCGAACAACCAGACCACCACGACCACGATCGAGAGCCCCCAGGGCGACACGATCGTGAACACCAACACCCCCACCGGGCAGAGCACCGAGGTGTCCACACCGGTGTCCGAGGGCGCCGTCAAGGACACGGCCAAGGCCGTGGGCGACACGGTGCTGCCGAGCTCCGTCTCCGACAAGGTGATGTCGCCGTCCCCGAGCCCGCTGACGTCGACCGCGGGACCGGACGCCACGACCACGAACCTGCCGAACGACGGCGGTTCGCTCACGCACAACCTGCCGGACGGCAACCCCGCCACCGTCGACATCAACCCCCCGGCCGGCGCCACCCAGGCGGACGGGACCACCCCGGCCAACCCGGTCACGGTCTCCGCCCACGACGTGTCCACCGGCAACATCACGGTGACCGACCAGGGGACCAACGGCATCGCGGTGGGCGGCGACGGGATCAACGTCAGCCAGAACAACAACGTCAACACCGTCAACTCCGGCGGGAACCCGGTGATCGCACACGACTTCACCCCCGGGAACCCCTCGGTCAGCCACGACATCGGGAACAACCAGTCCATCGACTTCAACCCGACGAACCCGGGGGCGGGCGCGGACCTCCCCGGAGGCGGCCATGTGAAGGTGGACAACGCCGGCCATGTCCAGGTGGACGTCCCGGCGAACGGCGGTGGCAGTCACACGACCACCCTCGACGGCGGCAACACGACGACGTTCCAGAGCCAGGACGGCACCAACACCACCCTGAACAACAACGGCGGCGCGGCCATCACCCACGGGGACGGGACGAAGGTCACCATCCCGCAGAACGGCGACGGCTTCAGCGTCACCGACGGCACCGGCACGAAGACGACCTTCAACAACGGCGGCAACAATGCCGTCACGGTCAACCCGGACGGTGCGAACCCGGTCAGCGTGGGGCCGAACGGCGGCGTGACCTCGGGACCGGTCACCACCGACGGCCAGGGCGGCGGCACCGTCGTCCCCGGCGGTGCCGGCACTGTGACGTTCAACAACAACGGCACCACGTTCAACGGACCGAACGGCACGGTCAACGTCGGCCACGACGGCTCGTTCGACGTCAACGGCATCAACAAGGCGCCCGACGGCACGCTCACCACCACGCACTTCGACCCGGGCGGCAACCCCACCTTCCAGAGCAACACGATCAACCCGGACGGTTCGGGGACGATCCGCGGCGGAGGCTCCGACTACACCATCGACCCCGACGGCACGCTCAACTACGCGCCGGGCACCGACATCCCGCAGACGCCCGTCCAGGGCCCGCAACCGCAGGGCCAGACCGGTCCGCTGACCATCGACACACCCATCCAGCAGCCGGCCGTGGGCGCGCCGGTCACCCATGGCGACACCACCGTCATCAAGAACCCGGACGGCACCACGACCTTCACCGTCAACGGCAGCAACGGCACCACGGCGACCTTCTCGCCCGGCGCCCACACCACGACCCTGAACCACAACGACGTCACGGTCACCACGGCCCCGAACAAGACCACGGTGACCGGCAACGACGCCGCCAACCCGGTGACCGTCACCACGAACTCCGCGACCGACACGACCACCCACACCACGACGACGAGCTCCACCATCCACACCGGGCCCAACAACGCGCCGGTCACCGTGAACCACAACAACGGTGCCACGTCCGTCGGCCCGAAGGGCACCACCCCGAAGGTGGACGTCGCGCCGACGGACAACGGTGCCGACGTCACCTCCGGCGCCACGACGACCCACATCAACGACAACGGCGCCGCCGCCGACGTCAACGGCACCAACGTGGCGACCACCACCGACACCGGCGGCCAGCAACCCCAGCCCACCACGACCGCGCCCACCGGCAACAACACGTCGGTCACCGCCGACAACAACGGCAGCGCGATCAGCGATCAGGGCAACACCTTCTCGGTCGGCAACGACGGCACGGTCACCAAGGGACCGGCCGAGATCACCCACAACCGCCCGCCCGCGGCCGGGCCGGGCGCCGAGATCACCAACTCCGACGGCGGCGCCCCGTTCAACGCCACGGTGACGAAGGACAAGGTCGACATCACCGGCAGCGGCGTGCACACCGAGTCCCAGGACGGCGGCGCGGTGAAGTTCACCGACAGCAACGCCCCCAACACCGGCATCACGGCGAACCCCGACGGCAGCATGAACGTCACCCACCCCAGCGGCGACAAGGCCACGCTCAACCCGGACGGTTCGTTCGACGTGTCCACCCCGGGCGGCCCCACCACCCACAGCACGTCCCACCCCAACGGGGCCAACGGCCCCACCACGACCACGACCGTCGACCACGGCCAGGGCTTCAAGACCACCGTCACCGGCGACAACAACGGTCTCAGCAACACCACCACGCACAACAGCGGCACCGGGCACACGACCAACGCGGACGGTTCCGTCGATGTGGTGAATCCGCCGAGCAAGGCCGACATCAGCGTCAGCAAGGACAGCGCGACCGTGCACACCCCCGACAAGCACGTCTTCGGGGACAAGGGCCCCGACGTCCACGGCGGCGGCCACGACATCGCGTTCAACGGGGACGCCGGCAACGGGCCGGTGGGCACGACCATCGAGACGCCGGGGACGCACCCGGTACAGGAGCCCGGCAGTACGACCTTCCAGCACGCCGACGGCACCGGCAACGTCGACGTCACCTACGGCCCGGTCAAGGGGAGTTACGGGCCCGAGGGCGTGCACAGCGTCGGTCCGGAGCCGGGGGGCAACACCCAGGGGACGAACGGCAAGCCGGTCGACATCACGACCGTCAACGGCGACGGCAAGGGCGGGATCACCGTCCAGGCGCCCGGCAACGGCCCGACGATCCACCACGAGGGCGGCGACCGCAACCTCGGGACCGGCGGAGGCGGCGGCAAGACCACCGTCGACACCGGCTCCACCACCATCACCAAGACCGAGGAGCCGCCCAACCCCAAGGACCTCAGCGCGAATGACCGGAACGGCATCGGGCCCGAGACCTTCAAGGTCAAGCACAACAACGCCAACGAGCCCAGCGTCGAGGTGCCGGTGGGGGGCCAGGGCTCGAAGGTGACGAGCGCCGGCGACAACTACACCGTGACGACCAAGAACGACGGCACCTTCGAGGTGACGGCCACCAACGACCCCAACGACAAGGTCACGGTCGGCAACAAGGGCGCGCTGTTCGACGCGAACGGCAATCCGCTTCCCCCGTCGCACCCGGGAGCCCCACCGATCCAGACCCACGCGTTGAACGACGGCACGGTCATCACCAGCGTCTACGGCGGCGATGTGATCGTGAAGTCGCCGACCACGGGCGCCCCGGAGACCGTCATCACCAACGGTACGGCCACGACCTCGAGCGGCAACACCACGATCACCCAGCCCTCGGACGGCGGAAAGCCCACCTACACGACCGCCGACGGCAACACCTCCCTGACGATCGGCCCGAAGGGTGTGGACGGAACCCATTCCGTTCCGAACCTCGACGGCACGCACACCGTGTACAAGATTGACGCGGGCAACACCGGGGCGGCCTCGGTCACCAACACCACGAGCAAGAAGACCACCTCGGTCGACGCCAACGGCAGCTACTCCGAGCAGCACAACCCGCTGCACGACTACACCGCCCACATCGACCCGTCCGGCGCGAAGGACTGGGCCTGGGACATCGCCACCGGCCAGATCACCGGGCTCGCCAACACCGCCGCCCAGGCCGCGTACAAGATCGGCCAGGGCGGGGACCCGGACGCGGTCTGGCAGGACGCCTGGGCCGGCCACGCCCGCGGCATCACCAACACCCTCGCCAACAGCAAGCCGGCCACCGCCCATGTCTTCAACGGCAACAGCGTCGAGACGGTGCTGGTCGACCTCCCGAAGAAGATCTTCGGCTACGGGGACGGGGCGGTCGACACCGGCGCACTCGATGCGGACGACCCCACCCGGATCTCCACCAAGGAGATCAAGAACGGCGGACCGGGCATCCATGCGCCCACCGATCCGCGTCAGCCCACGGCCTGACCGGGGGCCACCCCTCGCACGTCCCGGCCGGCGCCCCCGTCCGGCCGGGCCACCGCAAGTACCGCGACACCCACCCAGAAGGAGAACGCCATGCCCGACTACCGGATCCGCAGCGAGCAGACCGAGGCCACCTCGTCGTCCCTCCTCGCCGACTTCCAGGCCGCGATGGACATGCTCAACAAGATCCGCGCCGAGGTCGACGGCCTGCTGGCCGACGGCTACCAGACCCCCGCCGCCGAGCAGCAGTTCAAGCCCTTCTTCGACCAGTTCCACACCGGGTTCAACCAGACCTGCCAGGGGCTCCAGGGCATCAGCCAGTACGTCAAGGGCGTCGGCGACGCCTTCTCCGAGACCGACTCCAGCCTCGGCCGGAGCCTCACCCAGAGCGGCTGACGGCGGCCGCGCGCCGGGCCGGGCGGGGTCCCACGGCCCCCGCCCGGCGCCGCGCACCGCCCCGTCACCCCCCGCAACAACGCACCAGTGCAAGGGAGAGCACCGACATGCGACTCACCATCACCGTCGTGGACCCCGCGGAGGGGAACGCCTCGGACTTCGTCATCGACAGCGACCCCGAGGCGCCGGTCGGGGAGATCGCCGAAGAACTGCAGCGCACCCTGCGCGGCGACGGCGACGCGCTCCCGGAGCTGTACTCCGGCGACACCGCGCTGCACCCCGAGGAGCCGCTGGCCACGGCGGCCGTGCGGGAGGGCAGCGTACTGGCGCTCGGCAAGCCGCTGTCCGTACCGCAGTACGAGCCGGACGGCATCGCCGAGGTACGGGTCGTCAGCGGCCCGGACGCCGGCACCGTGCACCGGCTGCCGCCCGGCGACTACGAGATCGGAGCGGCGGCGACCTGCCGGATCCGGCTGAACGCGGCCGGCCTGCCGGACATCGTGGCCGTGCTGAAGGTCGACGCCGACGGCCGCAGCCAGGTCCGCGCCGCCGACACCGCACCCGTACAGCTGGACAACGCGCCCGTCCCGCAGTGGACCACCTGGCGCGTCGCCGGGCTGCTCGACCTCGGCAGCGTGCTGCTGGAGCTGTCCGAGCCCACCCGTCCGGACGCCGCGCTGGTCCCGTCGGCCGACGGCCTGGGCCTGGACTACAACCGCCCGCCGCGGCTGCGTCCCAAGCCGGTCAAGAACCGGTTCCGCATCCCGGCGCCACCGAAGGAGCCCAACAAGCGGAAGATCCCGCTGATCCCGCTGCTGCTCGCCCCGCTCGTGATGGCGTCCGTCAGCGTGCTGCTGTTCAACAACTACCGGTACCTGCTCTTCGGCCTGCTGTCGCCGCTCATCGCGATCCTCAGCCAGGTGAACAACAAGCGGCAGGGCAAGCAGTCGTACGAGGAGCAGGTCCGCGAGCACGAGGAGAAGCTGGACCGGCTGGAGCAGGACATCGACGAGACGGTGCAGGCCGAGCAGGCCGCCCGCCGGCTCGCCTGCCCCGACCCGGCCGCCGCGATGCTGATCGCCACCGGCCCCCGGCAGCGGCTGTGGGAACGCCGCTGGCGCGACGACGACTTCCTTCTCCTGCGCCTGGGCACCGCCGACCGCCCGGCCGCCATCGACCTGGAGGACGCCAGCCAGGACGAGCACCGCCGACGGGTCATCCGGCTCACCCGGGACGTACCGGTGACCGTGCCGCTGCGCGAGGTCGGGGTGCTCGGCGTGGCCGGGCCCAGCGAGGCCACCGATCCGCTGGTGCGCTGGCTGCTGGCCCAGTCCGCGATTCTGCAGAGCCCCTCCGACCTGCGGATCTGCGTACTGTCCCACGCGCGCGCCGAGCGGCGCTGGTCCTGGGTGCACTGGCTGCCGCAGTGCGCGCCCACCGGTGAGGACGCGCTGCGGCTGCTGGGCACCAACTCCGAGTCCGTCGGCCGCCGGATCGCGGAGCTGGCCCAGCTGGTCAGCGCCCGTGCCGCCGCCGACAAGAACGCCCCGCGCGGCGGCGCGGCGGGCGAACCCGATGTCTTCGTCGTGCTGGACGGGGCGCGCCGCCTGCGGTCGCTGCCGGGTGTGGTGCAGATCCTCCGCGACGGCCCGTCCGTCGGGGTGTATGTGCTGTGCATCGACGACGAGGAGCGGCTGCTGCCCGAGGAGTGCCAGGCGGTGGCCGTCGTCGACGGCAGCGAGCTGCGGGTCGAGCAGAGCCAGGCGGACCCGGTGGACGGGGTGCGGATGGACGCGCCGAGCCTGGAGTGGTGCGTCGGGGTGAGCCGGGCGCTGGCCCCGATCCGGGACGTCGGGGAGAGCGACGACGCGGCGGTGCTGCCGACGTCGGCGGCGCTGCTGGACGTGCTGGGGCTGGAGCCGCCGACCGGTGAAGCGGTCGCGGCCGGCTGGGCCGTGGGCGGCCGCACGACCCGGGCCGTGCTGGGCATGGGCGTGGACGGTCCGTTCGCGATCGACCTGGCCAAGGACGGTCCGCACGGGCTGATCGCCGGTACCACCGGCTCCGGCAAGTCCGAGCTGTTGCAGACCCTGGTGGCCACCCTCGCGGTCGCCAACCGGCCGGACGCGATGAACTTCGTGCTGGTGGACTACAAGGGCGGCAGCGCGTTCGCCGAGTGCGAGGACCTGCCGCACACGGTGGGCATGGTGACCGACCTCGATGCCCATCTCGTGGAGCGGGCGCTGACCTCGCTCGGCGCCGAACTCAAGCGCCGCGAGCACCAGCTCGCCGAGTGCGGGGCGAAGGACATCGACGACTACACCGACAAGCGGGGCCGCCGTCCCGAACTGCCTCCGCTCCCCCGGCTGGTGCTGGTCATCGACGAGTTCGCGTCGATGGTGCGCGATCTGCCGGACTTCGTCTCCGGCCTGGTCAACATCGCCCAGCGGGGCCGTTCGCTCGGTATCCATCTGATGCTGGCCACGCAGCGCCCGACCGGCGCGGTGACCGGTGACATCCGCGCCAACACCAATCTGCGGATCGCGCTGCGCACCACGGACACCAACGAGAGCAGGGACATCATCGACGCCCCGGAAGCGGGCCAGTTGTCGCCGCGTACGCCCGGCCGCGCCTATGCCCGGCTGGGGCACGCCGCCCTGATGCCGTTCCAGACCGGCCGGATCGGCGGCCGGCGGCTGGCGGCGGCGTCGCAGGACCGGCCGAAGCCGGTGCTGACGGAGCTGCACTGGGAGTCCCTGGGCAACCCGGTGGAGCGGCAGGCCGTCCAGGAGCGGGCGACGCAGGCGGTCACCGATCTGTCGGTGCTCGTCCGGTCGGTCCGGGAGGCGAACGACTCGCTCGGGCTGGTGCCGTCGCGCAAGCCGTGGCTGCCGCCGCTGCCCGCCCGGCTGCCGCTGGAGACGCTGACGCGCCCCGCGGAGCCGGTCGGCCCGTCGGGCCGGCTCGCCCCGGTCCCGTACGGCCGGATCGACCTGCCCGCCGAACAGAGCCAGGACGAGCTGGTCTTCGACCTGGAGACGATGGGGCATCTGCACCTGATCGGGTCCCCGCGCAGCGGCCGTTCCCAGGCGCTGCGCAGCCTGGCCGCCTCCCTGGCGGGCACGCACAGCACGGCCGACGTGCATCTGTACGGCATCGACTGCGGCAATGGCGCCCTCCAGGCGCTCGGTCATCTGCCGCACTGCGGTGCGGTGGTCGACCGCAGTCAGGTGGAGCGCATCGTCCGGCTGGTCGCCCGGCTGGGCAAGGAGGTCGCCCGGCGGCAGGCGCAGCTGGCCAAGCACGGCGTCGCGGACATCACCGAGCTGCGCGGCGTCCTGCCGGTGGCGGAGCGGCCGGCACACCTGGTGGTGCTGGTGGACCGGTTCGAGGCGTTCGACCGTGACTTCGCCCAGTACGACCAGGGCTCGCTGATGGACAAGGTGCAGCGGCTGCTGCTGGAGGGCGCGAGCGTGGGCGTCCACATGGTGCTGGCGGGCGACCGGGTGCTCAGCTCGACACGGTTCTCCAGCACCACCGAGGACAAGCTGGTGCTGCGGCTCAACGAGAAGGCCGACTACGGAATGTTCGGCATCCCCACCCGTCAGGTCCCGGCGTCCATTGCGCCGGGGCGGGCGCTGCGGCCGCAGGATCTCGCCGAGGTGCAGTTCGCGCTGCTCGGGGCGGACGCCAGCGGTGCCGCACAGGTCGGGGCGCTGCTGGACCTGGCGCGGGAGGCCACGGAGCGGGACGCCGCGGTGGCGGCCGCGCTGCGCCCGTTCCGGGTGGACACCCTGCCGGACGAGCTGACCTTCGACGAGGCCTGGGACCGGCGGCCGGCGGACGGCACCGCGTCGCCGATGTGGGCGATGGTCGGCGTCGGCGGTGACGAGCTGACGGCGATGGGGCCGAATCTGCTGGACCGGCCGAGCTTCCTGATCGGCGGCCCGCCGAAGTCGGGACGCAGCACGGTGCTGATGACGGTGGCGCGGTCGCTGCTCGCGCAGGGCACCGGTCTGGTGATCATCACGCCGAAGTCCTCTCCGCTGCGTCAACTGGCAGGCACGGACGGGGTGTTCGCGGTGCTGGCCGATCCGGAGATCGCGCTGGCGGAGTTCCGGGCGGCGATGCAGTCGGTGCGCACCGACACCGGCGTGGTGCTGGTCGACGACGCGGAGCTGCTGCTGCACTCCGAGATCGACGCCGACCTGGCCACCCTGGGCCGCGGCGGGGCCGGCAACGGCTGGGGCCTGGTGACGGCCGGCAACACGGAGGCGCTGTTCGGCGGTCTGGGCGGCTGGATCGTCAGCGTCAAGCGCAACCGCTGCGGTGCACTGCTGTCGCCGCAGTCGGTGACCGAGTCCGACATCGTCGGGGCCCGTGTGCCGCACGGGCTGGTGGGCCAGGGCGTGGAGCCCGGCAGGGCCCATGTGCACCTGGGTGACGGCAAGTTCGTGACCGTACGGGTGCCGCATACGACGGCGTAGCGCGGCGCGGCAAAGGGCCCGGCTCACCTGGAGGTGGGCCGGGCCCTTCGCGGTATGTCTGCCGCGGCCGCCGTCCGGGCGGCCGCGGCGGTCAGCTGGTGGCGGAGAGGAACGCGGCCCCGGCGCCGGCGGGCGCGGACTGCCCGGCACCCTTCCCCTTCCCTTTGCCTTGCTTTCCGGGCCGCTCCACAGCGGTGTCGCGGAAGCGGAAGGTGCCGCTGATGGCGTCGAAGAGGTCCAGCAGCTCCTCGGTCAGTGTCAGGTTGGGGCTGGTGCAGGTGACGATCAGCACCCGGTCGTCGTCGGGCAGCGGTATGACGGTGTGCATCACCAGCAGCTTGACGGTGACCTCATCGGTGACCCGGGCCTCCTCGATGCCGACGACCCGGCCGACCTGACCGACCTCCGGGATCGTCTCCAGGGTGACCTTCCTCGCCACCGCTCCCTCCTTGGCCGGGCCGGCGGTGGGGGTGAGTTGGCGGACCAGGTCCTGGAGGTCCATCCTCAGTCCGGGGGCCGGGGTCACCCCGAAGACCATGGTGTTGGCCAGCAGCAGCCCGTCGTCGTAGTTGTGGAACGCACCGGCGGCGTACAGCGCGCCCCGGCGGCGGGCGCCGTCCAGGACCTCGCGCGCCGTGCGGAAAAGGTCGTTGACCCCTTCGCGGGTGAGTTTGTCGGTGCCGACCTGGGCGACGAGTTTGGCGCGGAGTTTTGCGAGGCTCTCGTGCGCGAGGTCGAACTCGACCCAGTTCTCCGGTACCCGCATCGAGAACGCCTGGGCAGTGGTCATGATGTAACTCCCCTTTTCCGTCAGCCTTGTTGGCCGTCGCCCTTGAGGGTGTCGGCGGTCTCCTTGTCGGCGTCCTCGAACGCCTTCATGATCTGGTCGCAGGCTTGCTTCAGCTGCTCGCACTGGCGCCTGAGGTTCTTGCGGCCGTCGTTCCACCTGTCGTCGAACTCGTTGGCCGCATCGACCATCGGCTCGCCGACGGCCCGTTCGTCGAGGGCGAGCGGATCCTTCCGGTCGATCCGGTCCAGTACCTGGCCCAGCAAATTCCCGAGACTCTTCACGTCGTCACCGGGGATCTCGATCTCCTTGGCCATGGGATGCGGCACCTCGACTTTCGCGCGGGGGCGGGTTCTGCTGTCCCGGCACGGACCCGGGCGGGCATCGGTTCACCCCGACCGGCGAGTAGCGCAGTACCTTTCTCCTCCGGCACATTCTGTTGAATTCTGATGTACCGTCAGATGGCTCTTGATGATGTGGGGCGGGTTGGTGGAGCGGAACGGGGACGCCTCGGTGTGCGTCGGACGCGACGGGCCGATACGGCACCTGCGGGACGGGGTGCGCGCGGTGGCGGCCGGACGGGGCGGCCGGATACTCGTCGAGGGAGAGCCGGGCTCGGGCCGGACCGCGCTCCTGGAGGTGGTGACCGACGAGGCGGCACGGCTGGGGTGCCGCCTCCTGCGGGCCACCGCCCATGAACTGGGGCAGCGCTTCCCCTTGCGGGTCCTGCTCGACTGCCTGGAATCCGGCGGCGAACCCCTCGCGGCGGCCCGCGCCGAGACCGTGGCCCTACTGGAGAGCGGCGCCCCGCTCCCCCCGGGCGTGACCGGCGCGGTGACGGCGGCCGCGGAGAGCCTGGCCGAGCGGATCTCCGGCCTGTGCCGGAACTCCCCGACGGTGCTGGTCGTGGACGATCTCCAGTGGGCCGACGCCCCCAGCCTCGCCGTCTGGCGGCGCCTGAGCGAAGCGGCGGACCGGCTGCCGCTGCTGCTCGTCGCCGCCTCCCGGACCACGCCGCGCGGGGGCGGCCCCCTGGCCCGGCTCCGCGACGGCCTGCTGGCGGACGGCGCCACGTTGCTGAGCCTGGCGCCGCTCACCGCGGCGGGGACCGCGCGGTTCGCCGAGCGGACGGTCGGCGCCCCCGCCGGTCCCCGGCTGCTGCGGCACCTGGCTGCCGCCGGGGGCAACCCGTACTACCTGCGGGAGATGCTGGACGCCCTGGTGCGGGCACAGGCGCTCGAGACCGGAGCGGCATGCGTCGAACTGGCCGCGGAGGAACCTCCGTTGCCCGTCCGGGCCGTTGCCGAGCGCCTCGGATTCCTGCCTCCGGAGGCCCTGACGGCGCTGCGGGTGGCGGCGCTGCTCGGCGACCGTTTCTCCGTCGCCGAACTCGCCGCGGTGCAACGGTGCGCGCCGGCCGAGCTCGGCGGCACCGTCGCGGCATGGCGCTCCGCCGGGATCGTCGAGGAGGCCGCCGACGGGCCGCTGCGCTTCCGCCACGACGTGGTCCGGGCGGCGCTCCCTGCCGGGCTGCCGGGATCGCTGCGGTCCGCGCTGCACCGGCAGGCTGCCGAGGCCCTGGCCGGGGCGGGCGCTTCGGCGGAGCGGGTCGCCGGTCAGCTGCTGCCCGTCGTGGAATGCCCCGACGCCTGGGCCGTCGGCTGGCTGCTGCGGAACGCCGAGGCGCTGCTCCGACGGGATCCAGGGGCGGCGGTGCGGCTGGCGCAACGCGCCCTCGACGCGCTGGACCAGGACGATCCGGACCGTACGGCGCTGGAGAAGGTGCTGGTCGGCGGGCGGTTCCGGCTGCGCCGACCGGGTTCGGCGGACGCGGTGCGCGCGCTGCGGGACCGGGCCGCGGAGCCCGGCCGCCGGGCCGCTCTGACCTGCTGGCTCATCCTCGATCTGATCCTGGAGGAACGGACCGAGGAGGGGCTGTCCGAGGCCGAGGAGGCGCTGGCGGGCGGTGGCGACCGGCCGGCCGACAGGTTCCGCGCGCTGCGGGCCTTCCTCCTGTGGGCCGGCGGCGGGCTCCGGGAGGCCGGCGAGGCGGCGGACCGGGCGCTGGCGGCGGTGTGTGAGCCGGGCCGGGCCGACGGCCTCGCGGAGGCGTACGCCCGGTACACCCGCGCCCTTCTGCGGGGCGGCGCGGAGGCGTTGGCGGAGGTGGAGCTGGGGCTCGCGGCCGCCCGGCGGGCCCCGGCGGACGTCCCGGACGCCGAGGTCGGGCTGACGCTGCTGGGCGCCCGGCTGCTCGGCGGGCTCGCGCGGCCCGACGAGGCGGGTGCCTGGCTGGCCTCGGCCCGCGCGCTGGTGGCGCGGACCGGCGCCGAGGGCCTGCTGGCGCACGTGGACCTGCTCTCCGCGACGCTCCACTACCGGGCCGGACGCTGGGACGACGCGCTCGAGGACCTTGCCGCGCCGAAGGACCTCGCCCCGGACCTCGCCCCGGCCCGCAGTTGGCCGGCCGGATCGACGGCGGCGATCGCCGCGCACGGCCTGGCGGCCCTCGTCCTGGGCAGCCGCGACCGGCCCGGCGAAGCCGCCGGACGGCTGGCCTCCGTGGAGAGGGCCGAACTCGCGGACGTGCCGCCCGATGCCGGATTCCCGTACGGCGGGCCGGTGTTCCCGCTCCTGGCGCGGGCCTTGCCGGCGGAGCGGGACGGGTGCCCGCGGGAGGCTCTGGAGATCCTGCTGCCGCTGCTCGGTCAGCCCGCCGCGGCGGGGGCCGACCGCGAAGGCGACTGGCTGCCCGACGTGGTGCGGCTCGCGGTGGCGGAGGGCGTCAGGGACCGGGCCGAGGCCGCGGTGGCCGCCGCCGAGGCCGCGGCGGAACGCGCACCGGACGACCGGCACCGGCAGGCGGTCGCGCTGCACTGCCGGGGGCTGCTCGGGTCGGATCCAGGACCGCTGTCGGCCGCCCTCACCCACTACGCGGCCTGTGCCGTTCTGACCGGGCAGGGGCGCGCCTTCGAGGACCTGGCCGCCGTGACGGCCGCGCGGGGCGACACCGACGGCGCCCGCGCCCACCTCCACCGCGCGCTGGACGTCTACCAGGGCCTCGGGGCCGCGTGGGACATCGCCCGCGCCGACGCGCGGCTGCGGGCGCTGGGCGTACGGCGCGGCCGACGCGGCCACCTCCACCGCCCCAAGAGCGGATGGGCGGCCCTGACACCGACGGAGGTCAAGGTCGCGCGGCTGGTGGCCGAGGGCCGGTCGAATCCGGAAGTGGCCGCGGCGCTGGTCCTGTCGCCGCGTACGGTGCAGACGCATGTGTCCCACATCCTCACCAAGCTGGGGGTGCGCTCACGGACCGAGATCGCCCGGCAGGCCGGGTCCCTGCGCACGGAGAGGGCGACGGATGAGTGAGGACATGACGGTCGGCGAACGAACCGCAGGCGAGGCGGAGTTCGCGCCGCTGGCCGCACACCTTGCGGCACTGGCGGGCGGCCGCGGCGGATCGGTGCTGGTCGAGGGCGATCCGGGAATCGGGAAGACCGCGCTGCTGGCGCGGACCGCGCGGGAGGCCGCCCGGATCGGCTGCCGCGTACTGCGGGCCGCGGCGGACGGGCCGGCGGAGAGCGTCCCGTTGCGACCTCTTCTGGCGGCTCTGGACAGAACCGACGGTCCGCAGCGGACGGCCGCGGGTGACGTGGGGACCATGCTGCTCATGGACCGGCTGACCGCCCACCTCGCTCGCCTGGCGGCCGATGGCCCGTTGGTGCTCCTCCTGGACGACCTGCACCGGGCGGACGCGGACACACTGCTGGCCTGGCAGCGGCTGGGCACGACGGCGGCGCGCCTGCCCCTCCTGCTCGTCGCCGCCGTACGCCGGGGGCTCGAACGGCCGGACCTGGGCCGGCTGCGGCGCGGCCTGCGCGACCAGGGCGCCCACGTACTGAGCCTCACCGCGCGGTCACCGCAGGAGCTGGAGCGGCTGGCCGAGGCGCTGCTCGGCACCGTGACCGGACCGTCGGACGGGCCGGGTCCCCTGCCGGGAGCCGCCGTGGAGACACTCCGTCTGGCCGCGCTGCTGGGCCCGGAGTTCGGCGCCACGGAGCTCGCCGCGGCGACCGGACAGCCCCCGTCCGCCCTGTTCGGCACCGTGGACGCGGCGGTGGCGGCGGGCCTGCTCGACGACGCCGGGGACCGGCTGGCCTTCCGCCGTCCCGCGATCCGGCAGAAGCTGTACGACGGCCTCCCGCCGTCCGCCCGAGCGGCCGCCCACCGGCGCCTGGCGCGGGGTCTGGCGGACAGCGGAGCGCCTCGCGAACGGGTCGCCGAACAGCTGCTGTCGGCCACCGATGACGGCCGTGCCGACGACTGGACGGTGGACTGGATCGGCCGGCATGCCGAAGGTCTCGTCCGCAAGCGGCCCGAGGTCGCCGTGGAGCTGTTGCAGCGGGTGCTCCAGCAGCTGCCCGCGGACGACCCGCGGCAGGCACCGCTGGAACGGGACCTGGCGACGGCGGCGTTCCGGCTGCGCCGTCCCGAGTGCACCGCGATCGTCCGCCGGCTGCTGGACCGCGCCACCACTCCCGACCGCCGGGCGCTGCTGACGATCTCGCTGGCACACGGTCTGTTCTGGGAGGGCAGATGGAGCGAGGTGCTGTGTGCCCTGGACGACGCCGGGACGACGGGCGCGCTCTCCCCGCTCTGGGACAACCGGATCCGCGCCCTGCGCGCGCTCACCCTGTGGAGCGCCGGCCGTCACGACGAGGCCGGACCACTCGCCGCACACGTGGTGTGCCGGGCGCAGGAGACCGGCGACACCCAGGCGGAGGCGTACGGGCGGCACACCCTCGCGCTGGGGCTGCTGCGGCAACGGCGTCCCGAGGCGGCGCTGGCCGAGAACTCCCGGGCGCTCACGGTCTCCCGCCACGTCCGAGCCGTCGGCCAGCACGCGCTGGAGAACACGGACGTCCGCCTGGCGATGCTGGTCAACCGCGCCGTCATGCTGGGGATGCTGGACCGGCCGATGGAGGCCCTGGAGGCGTTGCGGGAGGCCCGCGGGATGTGCGAGGAGCACGGGATCCACGGCCACCTCAGCGGGATCGGCATGACCGGCGCGGTGCTCAACTACTGGACGGGCCGGTGGGACGCGGCGCTGGCGGATCTCGACGCCATCGCCGAACTGCCCATGGTCACGTGGCTTCCGGTGCTGCGGCACGGTGTGGCCGCGCTCATCCACGGCCATCGTGATCACGACGAGGACGCCCGGACCGCTTTCGCGGCGCTGCGCGGCCACCCCGACCCCGGGGGCCTCCAGCGCGGACATGCGTCCTACCGCATCATGGCCGGGGCGCTGATGGCCGAGCGGGACGGACGCCCGCACGAGGCCCTGGCCGTCCTGCTGCCCACGCTGTCCTCCGCGTACGCACGGGACCTGGACCAGCGCTACCAGTGGCTGCCCGACGTCGTCCGCCTCGCCTTGGCGGTCGGCGACCGGTCCACGGCCCAGGCGGCCGCGGCGATCGGTTCCGCGGAGGCGGAAAGGGAGCCGCACGCCGGCCGTACGGCGGCCGCGCGGCGCTCCCGCGGTCTCGTCGACCAGGACCCCGCGCCGCTGCTGGCCGCCGCGGACTCCTACACGCGGGCGGGCCGGCCGCTCCAGGCCGGGCAGGCCCTGGAGGACACCGCGGCCGTGGCGGCCTCGCTCGGCGACCTCGCCGGCGCCCGCGGCCATCTGGACCGGGCCGTGGCGGCGTACGAACGGATCGGCGCCGCCTGGGACATCCGGCGGGCCGAGGCCCGGCTGCGGGTCCTGGGGGTACGGCCGGGGCAGCGCGCCGCCCGGGGCCGGCCCGACAGCGGCTGGGCCGCGCTGACCCCCACGGAGCTGAAGGTCGCGCGTCTGGTCGCCGAAGGACGGTCCAATCCGGAGATCGCCGCCGAGCTCTATCTGTCGCGCCGCACGGTCCAGACCCATGTCTCGCACATCCTCCGCAAACTGGGGGTGCGCTCGCGTACGGAGGTGGCGCGGCAGGCCGCCGAACACGCCGCCCGGTGACGGGGGGACGGCGTGCGGTCAGGCGGTCACGCCGTAGTCGCGCAGGGCCTGCTTGAGGGCGCGCAGCGCGTAGTACGTCCGGGACTTGACCGTACCGGCCGGGACGCCCAGCACCTCGGCGGTCTCCTGGACGGACAGGCCACGGAAGTAGACGTGCAGCAGGACCGTGCGGTGTCCGGGGCTCAGCTGCTTGAGGGCCGTCCGCACATCGAGGCCGGCCACCGAGCGGTCGATCGGGTCCGTGGGGGTGGCGGCGCACTCCAGCGCGAGGTCGCTGACCTCCTTCGGCCGGGCGTGCCGGGCGCGGCGCGCGTCGATCGCCAGCCGTCGCGCAACGGTGAACAGCCAGGGGCGCATGGACTCATGGGCGCTGTCCAGCGCTTCGGGATGCTGCCAGGCGCGCAGCAGCGTCTCCTGGGCCAGGTCCTCGGCGCGCTGCCGGTCGCCATAGGTCAGTCCGAGCAGGAAGCGGAACAGCGCGCCGCCGTGTTCGTGCTGCAGTGCGGCGAGGGCCCGCTCGTCGGCGCGGGCCGGGGTCGGTGCGGTGAGCGCGGATTCCGGGGCTCCGGGAGCGGGGCGATTCACGGGTAACACCTCTTCGTCTGGGGGCGGTCGGCGTGTGATGTGCGTCTCGTGCCGAGTGCTGTCCCAAGACTGGCCGCCGCTCTCCGGGGTGGACATCCGCCAGGTGGCGGAGGTGGCGGATGCCGTCGCTGAACGGGCGAACGGTACGGGGCACCGCTCGGCGAACGGTCCGGCGGTCGGTCTCCGCCGCCGCGGATGCCGTTCGGCGGTGCTGAACCCGGCCGGGGAACCGCTCGTGCACGGCAGAATGGAAGCGCCGTTTTCGTGGCCGGAGGAACGAGGATCGGGGTCCAGCGTGACTGAGCCGCCACCACCTGAGAGCTCCCATGTGCGGCTGCTCCTGGGGGCGTATGTGCTCGGCGCCCTCACACCCGAGGAGGACGGGCGGGTCGCGGCCCATCTCCGGTGGTGCGGGGAGTGCGGCGCCGAGTACCTGGCCATGGCCGAAGTGCCCGATCTGCTCGCGCTGTTCGGCGAGGCGGATCTGATGGAGGGCCAGGAGGACGGCTGACGGGCCCCGAGCGGTACGGGTCCCGGGCCGCATTGCGCGCCCGCTTCCCTTGCGACCGACGGTTTCGCAGTGAGGGCCAACCGGTGGGATCGATGGCCGACTTCGCGTATGGGGCGGTAGGGGCCGGGTCCGCCGAACACGCCGAGGGGTCAGGGGGAGGAGGGCGCGTGAAGCCAACTCCCAGGGGAACGACTCGGGGAACGTGCCGACCGCCCCGGTGGTGCGCGGCTGCGGGCCCGACTCTAGAATCCCCGCCATGCTGCGCGTACTTGCGGTCGATGACGAGGAGCCGGCGCTCGAAGAGCTGGTCTATCTGCTCCGTGAGGACCCGCGGGTGGGCAGCGTGGAAGGCGCGCTGGACGCCACGGAGGCGCTGCGCCGGCTGGGGCGCGCGCTCGACGGGGGCCCGGAGGGCGCCGAAGCCATCGATGCGGTCTTCCTCGACATCAATATGGTCGGGCTCAACGGCCTGGACATGGCGCGGCTGCTCGCGGGCTTCGCCGCTCCCCCGCTGATCGTCTTCGTCACGGCCCACGAGGACTACGCCGTCCAGGCCTTCGACCTCAAGGCCGTCGACTATCTGCTCAAACCGCTGCGCGGGGAGCGGCTGCGGGAGGCGGTTCGACGCGTCAGCGAGCAGGCCGACGCCCTGCGGGGCGCGCGCAGTGCGGACGCGCCCGGCTCCGCCGCGGCGCAGCGCACCGGAGCGGCGCCCGGGCCCGGGGATCCGCTGGACGCGCGGCCGGGCCATATTCCGGTCGAACTGGGCGGCGTGACCCGCTTCGTCGCCCTCGGCGATGTCACCCATGCCGAGGTGCAGGGCGATTACACCCGGCTCCACACCCGCGACGGCAGCCATCTGCTGCGGGTCTCGCTCTCGGCCCTGGAGGACCGCTGGCGTCCGCACGGGTTCGTGCGCATCCACCGCCGCCACCTGGTGTCCCTCGACGCCATCGACGAACTGCGGCTGGACGGCGGCAGCCTGACCCTGCTGGTGGGCGACGCGGTGCTGGCGGTGAGCCGCCGGCATGCCCGGGAGCTGCGCGATCTGCTGATCCGGCACGCCAGCGGCGAGAACACGGCGGGCCGCTGACGGTTCGCCGCCCCGTTGCGGCGCCGCTGCCGGTTGCCGTTCATCGCTCCGGTCGGCCGTACAGCGGTCCCCATCGACCGTTCACGGATCCGGGTGCGGATTCCCTCGCGCCCAGGGGCCGCGACCGCCCTACCGTTGCCCCGCGGGCTCCTTCCCTGGCGGCCCTGGAGGGGTGGGATGTCCGAGATCGACGAGCTGTTGGACGAACTCCGAGGGCTGTCGTCCGCGACGCCGCGCGATGCGCAGGAACTCGCCGAACTGCTCTTCCGGATCAAGAGCGCCGCCGGTCACTGGGCCGATGTCCTCTACGACGTGCGCGGTTCCGCGCAGCGGCTGGCGGGCCCGCGGGCCGCGGCCGCCCTGGAGATCGCCTTCCGCAAGGCCGAAGAGTCCTATATCGAGCTGGAGATCGCCCACGGCGACGTCAGGGAGGTCACCGGCGGCGGGCGCCGGCCCGGGTGAGCATCCGGCGCAGATACCGAACACGTCCCACCACCTAGCTGGCCGACGCCGGGCTGCGTACACTCACGGCGACGTGATCAGCACACTGGGTCGGAGGGGCGGATGGGTGCGGATGCGGTCCCCCGGCGTGAGGTGGTCACCGGCGAGCCGCAGAGCGCGCGCGGATCGGCCGTGCGTCCGGCCGCCACTGCGTGGGAGAGCACCCCGTACGGCGCGCGTTCGGCGACGGGCGACCCGCACCTCCGTGACCTGATGCGTCGTCAACTACGCGCGGCACTGCTCGGATCGGCCGCCCTGACGCTTCTGCTGGGCCTGCTGCCCCTGCTCCTCCCGCTGCTGCCCGCCCACGGCGGCTGGCCCGGCGGCGGCGTGTTGGCCTGGGGGATCCTGGGCGTGGCCGCCTACCCGGCGCTCGTGGTGGTCGCGCGCTGGTACATCCGCCGCGCGGAGCGCAATGAAGCGGCCTTCGCCGAACTCGCCGACGGTTCCTGAGCGGTGCCGATACCGGGAGCCGGGGCCGCCCGGTGAACCAGACGTACGGCATCGCGGCCGTCTCCGTGGTCGTCCTCGCCACGGTGCTCATCGGGGCGCTGGGGCTGCGCATCTCCCGCACCACCTCCGACTTCTACGTCGCCTCGCGCAGCGTTCCGCCACGGCTCAACGCGGCCGCCATCAGCGGTGAATACCTGTCGGCGGCCTCGTTCCTGGGCATCGCGGGTCTGGTGCTCGCCCAGGGTGTGGACATGCTCTGGTTCCCCGTCGGATACACCGCGGGCTATCTGGTCCTGCTGCTCTTCGTCGCGGCTCCGCTGCGCAGGTCCGGCGCCTACACGCTGCCGGACTTCGCCGAGGGCCGGCTCGACTCCCGGGCGGTGCGCCGCATCGCCAGCGCGCTCGTCGTGGGGGTCGGCTGGCTCTACCTCCTGCCGCAGCTGCAGGGCGCCGGGCTGACCCTCGGTCTGCTGACCGGCTCACCGCGGTGGCTGGGGGGACTGCTGGTCGCCGTCGTGGTGACGGTGGCGGTCGCCGCGGGCGGGATGCGCAGCATCACCTTCGTCCAGGCCTTCCAGTACTGGCTCAAGCTGACCGCGCTCCTGGTGCCCGCGGTGTTCCTGGTGCTCGCCTGGCTCGGGGACGCCGGTCCGTCGACCGCCATCGACGAGGCGCCGTCGTTCCGCCGGCCCACACAGGTGCGGGTGGCCGACACCGTCCGCCTCAGGATCCGGGAGCCGCTGCACCTCACGGTGTCCGGCACGGTCGACGGCCGGCCGTACCGCGAGGCTGCGGTGGACCTGGCCCCGGGCACGTACCGCATCGGCGGCGGGACCACGCTCGGTTTCCGCGCGGGCGCCGAGGTGCCCGCGCGGGCGACCGGCCCGCATCGCGCGGACACCGCGTCGAGCTGGGCCGAGCCGCTCTCCAGCAGCCGCGAGGAGCATCCGCTGTACGCCACGTACGGGCTGATCTTCGCCACCTTCCTCGGCACGATGGGGCTGCCGCACGTCGGGGTGCGGTTCTACACCAACCCCGACGGGCGGGCCGCGCGGCGGACGACGGTGATCGTCCTGATGCTGATCGGCGCGTTCTATCTGCTGCCCCCGGTCTACGGAGTCCTGGGCCGCCTGTACGCGCCCGACCTGCTGCTCACCGGGAACACGGATGCGGCCGTCCTGGTGCTGCCCGGGCGGATGATCGGGGGCCTGGGCGGGGACCTGCTGGGCGCGCTGCTCGCGGGCGGTGCCTTCGCGGCGTTCCTGTCCACGGCCTCCGGGCTGACGATGTCGGTCGCCGGTGTGCTCACCCAGGACGTGCTGCCCTCGCTCGGCGTACGGCACTTCCGGCTCGCGACCGTACTCGCCATCGCAGTGCCCACCGCGGCGAACGCGGCGGTCAGCGATCTGCCGGTCGCCGACGCCGTGGGGCTGGCCTTCGCGGTCTCCGCTTCCTCCTTCTGTCCGCTGCTCGTCCTGGGCATCTGGTGGCGCGGGCTGACTCCGCCGGGCGCGGTCGCCGGGCTGGTGACGGGCGGCGGGGCGGCGCTCACCGCGGTCGCGGTGACGATCGTCGGCGGTCCGGCGTCGGGCTGGGCCCACACGCTGCTGGCCTGGCCGGCCGTCTGGTCGGTGCCGCTCGGCTTCCTCACGATGGTGCTCGTCTCCCTGGCCACCCGCGCCAGGATCCCGGCGAGCACGGACGCCACCATGGCGCGCCTCCACCTGCCCGAGGGACTGCGGTCCCGTCCCATGAGCCCCTGAAGGAGCGCGAAGATGCGCACGCCTCACCCGATGCCTTCGGGATCCGGCCGATGAGCGCCCTCGGCGGCGCGGCACTCGCCGTCGGAGGGCTGCTGCTCCTGGCGGTGGGCGCGGCCGCCGGTTTCCTCCTGGCGCGCCGCCGGCGGCCGGAGGACGGCGGCGACGTCGGCACGCCCGTCGAACGCGCGACCTTCCACACCCTGCACACGGCGTCGTTCGCCGCTCCCCCGCTGCGCGCCGGGCTGACGCCGGACACGGCCCGCAAGGCGGTGCGGCGGCTGCGCCCCCTGCTGGGCACCCAGACGCTCGCCCTCACCGACCGGGAGTCCGTGCTCGCCTGGGACGGGGCGGGCGGCCACCACCGGGACGCGGCGATGGAGCAGGTCGCCGAGGTCCTGCGGACCGGCCGAAGCCAGGCCTTCCCCGTCTCCTGCGACGACGGGAAGTGCCCCGTGCGCTGGGGGGTGGTCGCGCCGCTGACGGTCGACGACGGGGTTCTGGGGACGCTGGCGGCCTTCGGTGAGCGGGAGTCCGCCGTTCTGGTCAGAGCCACCAACGAGGTGGCGCGCTGGGTGTCGGTCCAGCTGGAACTCGTCGAGCTGGACCGCGCCCGGACCAGGCTCATCGAGGCCGAGATCCGGGCCCTGCGCGCCCAGATCTCGCCGCACTTCATCTACAACTCGCTCGCCGCCATCGCCTCCTTCGTCCGCACCGACCCCGAACGCGCCCGCGAACTCCTCCTGGAATTCGCCGACTTCACCCGATACTCCTTCCGCCGGCACGGCGACTTCACCACCCTGGCCGAGGAGCTGCGGTCGATCGAGCAGTACCTGGAACTCGTCCGGGCGCGGTTCGGGAGGCGGCTGGAGGTCACCTTGCAGGTGGCCCCCGAAGTGCTGCCGGTGGCACTGCCGTTCCTCTGCCTGCAGCCGCTCGTCGAGAACGCGGTCAAGCACGGGCTGGAGGACTCCGTGGAGCGCAGCCGGGTCACGATCACCGCGGACGACGTCGGGGCCGAGGCGCGGGTGAGCATCGAGGACAACGGCGTGGGGATGGACCCGGACCGGCTCCGGAAGATCCTGCGCGGCGAGGGCGGCCCGTCGACGGGCATCGGGCTGCGCAATGTGGACGAGCGGCTGCGCCAGGTGTACGGGGACGGCCACGGCCTGGTGATCGAGACGGCGGTCGGCGCCGGAATGAAGATCACCGTCCGCATCCCCAAGTACCGGGCGCGGGTCCACTCCGCACCGCCTTCGGCACCCCCGGCCCCCGGCGCGTGACGGAGGCGGGCGGCGCGGCCCGAAAGCCGGGAAGCCGGCCGCTAGGTCGTTTCGTTTGGATCACCGGGCGGACCACAGGAAGATGCCCGCGATCGAGTTCGTCGCTGGCGGGACTGCGTGACGATGTGGCACGCGGGCAGGGGAAGCTGAGTCTCAGGCGGCCGGAGCGCTGGCGGTGTCCGCCTGGTGCCGGTCCACGAAGTCGGTCAGGGTATGGGCGAACACTTCGGGCAGCTCGAAGGGCAGCGCATGCCCGCTGTCCAGCACCACGTAGCGGGCACCGGCGATGGCGTCCGCCAACTCCTTTTGGTGGTGCGGCGGGACGATCAGGTCCTGGGATCCGGACACGACCAGGGTGGGCGCGGTGATCCGGGCCAGTGCCGCAGTGATGTCCACCCGGGTGTTCAGCTCGGACTGGCGGGCCATGCCTTCTGCGTCGAACAGCTCGTTGAAGCCGGCTACGCCCTGCTCGAAGTCCTCGATCCGGCGCCTGGCGAGCGTCCCGGCACCAATCGCGGTGACCTGCAGCACCCGCGAGAGCAGGTCCTTGTCCGTGCGCAACAGCCGCTGCCACAGGCCGAACTGGAACTCCTGCCACGGGTCGGTCACCGCCCAGCCCGCGTGTAGGAAGAGAGAGCGCACCCGTTTGGGATGCGCTCCGGCGACAGCGGCTGCGACTGTCGCCCCCAGGGAGTGCCCGGCCAGGTGGAAGGCGTCCAGACCCGCCGCGTCCACGGCGCCCAGCACCTGGGCGATCAGGTCGTCGACGGTCAGTGGTGAGCCGGTGTCGATGGTGGCGCCCGAGCCGGACAGGGTCGGGGCGACGATGGTGTAGCGGCCCTTGAGGGCGTCGATCACCGGCCCCCAGTTGCCCTCGGGGGTAGCACCGGTCCCGTGCACCAACACAAGGGCCGGTCCCGAGCCGGTGACCAGACAATTGACGGCGCTGTCACCGCCGGAGATCGGGACGTGAACGGTCGTGTACGTCATGGCGGTTGCGGCCTTTCAGTCGCGGGCGGTTGAGACGCTGAAGGTTCGGGTCGGAGATTCAGGCGCGGTCGGCACGGGCGCCGGGGGAACCGGCCCGCACCAGACCCCTCACGCCGAGCGGGGCACCCATCTGTTGATGTCGTTGAAGTTCAGGCGCTGCTGATGAGGGCGCCGAGCTTGGGCCAGGGAATCAATTAGCTGCATGCGCTCTTTGTGAGCGTGATCAATAATTGCATACGCTCCCTATTGATGCAATGAGGGTCGCCGGTGCACCCTCGTCGTACCGGCGCACCTGCTCGATGACGCGTTGCAGCAGTTCCCGGGCGGCGGCGAGGTCGGCCGGGAAGGCGCAACGGTTCCGAAGTCGGCTGCCCGGTGCCGGCTCGGGCCCCGGGCTACTTCAGCAGCCGGGACAGCCGCCGGTCGGCCAGGGGTTTTCCGCCGGTCTGGCAGGTGGCGCAGTACTGCAGCGCCGAGTCGCTGAACGACACCTCGCGGATCCTGTCCCCGCAGACCGGGCAGGGCTCGCCGGTCCGCCCATGCACCCGCAGCCCGCTCCGCTTCCCTTCCTTGAGGTCCGCCGGCGCCAGCCCGCGGTCCCGTTCGACCGCCTCGCCCAGCGTCGCGCCGATCACCGCGTACAGCCGTGTCACCTCGTCCTCGGACAACGTGGCGGCCAGCTTGAACGGCGACATCCGCGCCGCGTGCAGGATCTCGTCCGAGTAGGCGTTGCCGATCCCCGCCAGCACGCTCTGGTCCCGCAGCACTCCCTTGATCTGCCGCCGCTCCCCCGCCAGCATCCCGGCGAAGGCCGCCCGGGTGAAGCCCTCGGACAGCGGATCGGGCCCCAGCCGCGCGATCCCCGGCACCGCCCGGGGATCGGTCACGACATACACCGCGAGGTGCTTCTGGGTACCCGCCTCGGTCACGTCGAAGCCCGGCCCGTCGGGTTCCAAGAGCCGCACCCGGAGCGCCAGCGGCCCCTTGCCCGGACGCGGCGGCGCCGCCGGCAGTCGTTCGCTCCACCGCACCCACCCCGCCCTGGCCAGGTGCAGCACCAGATGCAGCTCTCCGGCCCGCAGCGCCAGAAACTTCCCGTACCGCGCCACCCCGTCGAACGCCCGGCCCTCCAGCGCGGTCACCGGCGGCTCATAGGTCTTCAACGCGGCCACCGACACGGGGTACACCCGCGCGACCACCCGCCCGGCCAGCCGCTCCTCCAGGAACCGGCCCAGCGCCTCCACCTCCGGCATCTCCGGCATATCCCCAGTCTGTCCCGACCCGCGCGCACCCGCACAAAGGGCCGCCGGCCGCACCCCCCGAACGAGGGCCCGGCCGGCGGCCCGTACGGCCGAGGCGGATGCAGTTTCCACAGGTCAGGCGGGCGGCGTCGCAGGCGCGAGGTCGGCCGTCCCGTCGACCGAAGCGGTCGGCACCCGGGCGAGGGGCCGCGGCACCGCCGTCACGCCGCTTCGCGACACGCCCTATCCGACATCGGGCGCGGACCGTACGTCGATCTCGTCCCCCTTCTGCTCCATCTCCAGCACGACGAGGTCGTTCCGCCCCTTCCGCCACAGATGGCTCGGCGCGTACAGGGTGATCTGCGGGCCGAGGGACCAGTACCGGCCGAGCGCGAATCCGTTGAGCCAGACCATGCCCTTGTCCCAGCCCGGAAAGGCGAGGAAGCCGTCCGCGGGGGTGTCGATGTGGATCCGGGCGCGGTGGAACGCGGGGCCGGTCGGCGTGTCTTCGCTGCCGAATTTCAGAGCCGAGAGGTTGTCCAGCGGCAGTCGGCGGATCTCCCAGTCGCGCAGTTCTTCGTCGTCGAGGAGTACCTTGCCGCTGATTCCCTTGGGGTCGTTGAGGTCCTGGCCGAAGTTGACCCGCCCGGTGGGGTCCACCAGGAGGTCGAGGGTGCTGGACGCACCGGCCACGGTGAAGTCGACGGAGTGGTCCGGCTGGTTGCGGTCGAAGGTGCCGATCCGCTCGCCGTCGCAGAACACCAGCGCACGGTCGCCCAGCTCCGTGAGCCTCAGCCCCTTGGTGCCCTGCGGCCCGCGTACCCGAGTGCGGTAGTGGATCAGTCCGTACGGCTGCCCGAGGGCCTCCATGTGGACGGGGGCGGTACGCCGCACCGGCGTGCTCAGCGCATCGAGGGCGTCCAGCAGCGGCACCGAGTCGCGGACGGCGACCGTCTGGGCCGGCATCCGGCGTGGTGTGGGCGGCAGGGGCGTGTCCGGCGGCGTGGTGTAGGTGGCGAGCACCTCGCGCACCTTGTGGAATTTCTCGGTGAGTTCGCCGGATTCGCTGATCGGGGAGTCGTAGTCGTAGCTGGTGACGGTGGGCTGATAGGCGCTACCGCTCTGATTGGCACCCGCGAACCAGCCGAAGTTCGTTCCGCCCACCGCCATATAGAAGTTGATCGACGCTCCCGCTTCGAGGATCTTCTTCACATCGGCGGCGGTCTTCGCCGGGTCGGTGGTGTGGTGCCGCTCTCCCCAGTGGTCGAACCAGCCGTCCCAGAATTCCGTGCAGAACAGGGGCTTGTCCGGCTGGAACTTGCGCAGCTCCGCGAAGGGTCCGGTGGGGTCCCCGTCGAAGTTGACGGTGGAGAGGAGGTCGGGAAGGCTGCCGGCCTCCAGCGCTTCCTGGGTGGGTCCGTTGGAGCAGAACAGCAGGCTGTCGATGCCCTGTGCCCGCATGGTGTCCCGCAGATGTGCCAGGTACTCGTGGTCGTCGCCGTAGCTGCCGTACTCGTTCTCGACCTGCATGGCGATGATGGGTCCGCCGCGCGTGGCCTGCAGATCGACGAAGCGGGGCAGGAGTTCGGCGAACCAGGTGTCGACCGCTCGCTCGAACGCGGGGTCGGAACGGCGCAGCGGCGCGTCCTTGTCCTTGAGGAGCCAGGCGGGCAGGCCGCCGAAGTCCCATTCCGCGCAGATGTACGGTCCCGGTCGCACGATCACCTTCAGCCCGACCTCGTCCGCGGTCCGTACGAAGGCGACGACGTCGCGCCATCCGGTGAAGTCGGCCTTTCTCTCGTGCGGTTGATGGAAGTTCCAGGCGACGTAGGTTTCCACCGTGTTCAGGCCCATGGCGCGCATCCGCGTCAACCGGTCGCGCCAGTCCTTGGGATGCGTCCTGAAGTAGTGGAACGCGCCCGAGAGGATCCGGAACGGCTTGCCGTCCAGCAGGAATTCGGTCCCCTGGATGGTCAGCCCCCTCGGGGTTTCGGCCTGGGCGAGGGTAGTTCGGCTGCTGCCCACGGCGACACCCATGGATGCGGCTCCCACCACGGCTGCGCTCAGGAATCCACGGCGGCTGAACTGCGTCATGTCTGCTCTCCTCGACTCGACCGGTCGTGACCATGACTCGAACATGTTCAGTAGTGCGCGTTTCTGTGCATTGAGAGTGTTGTGCAGAACAGAAACGAGCACAAGGGTTCGTCACGGAACACGGCGGACAAGGCGCGAGACGGGAAAGACGTACCGCATCGCACGCGTCAACGAGCCGCCGGCGGTCACCATGAGCCGCTTCTCCCCCGGCACCGGCTACGAGGTCACCTGCGGCGGGCGGTCCGACGACAGCGAGGTGTACGCCGTCAAGACCCCATCGAAGAAGCGGATGTGCTGAGGCGCCGGGGCGCTTCCGGTCCGACGCCGCGCGCGTTCAGGTGGTCGCCCGCGCCGGACTCCGCTGCTCGGCGGCGCGGGGAGTGGGGGCGATCAGCAGCTTGGCGTGGATCCTGGGGCCCAGGACGGCCACGGTGACGGCGACGGCGGCGGCGATGCACACCTGAGCCTCGGCCACATAAGGGTCGATCAGCATCTGGGCCAGCAGTGCGGCGGCGATGAGGCCCAGTTTGGCGCAGATCACCCGGGGTGCCGACAGGGTGGGGCGGGACGAGGGGTGCACGCCGCCGGCCCGTGCGCGGTGTGCGGCGCGGATCTGCAGCGGGACGGTCAGCAGGACGCACAGCGCGCGGATGCCGAGCGCTCTGCTCTCGTGGGTGGTGTGCGGATCCATCAGGTGACCGAGGACGGCACTGGCGACGAGGGCCGCCGAGACGATGAGGATCCGGGCGGCGATCAGCCGTGCGAGCGCCCGGCGAGGGTGCGGGGACTCGTAGAACGCGGTGGTGAGGCGGCGGTTGGTCCGCAGGAGCAGGGGCGGGATGAGCATCAGGAGGAAGGCGGCACGCACCGCGTGGGCCCAGGCCGGCTCATTGCCCTCCCCCAGCCACATGAAGGCGAGGACCACACCGGCCACGGCGTAGCCTCTGCGGACGCCCTGGGCAGCTGATCGCCGTTGCGGGTTCACGAGAGTGGCTCCTTGCGGGAGGAGTTGCGAGCGATCCGGGACTCTGCCGTGGCGGCGGCGCGCGGGGGCTCCCGCCGCCGGTGGCGGAGCGGGGCGGTCCGGGACGCCGTGTCGGTCAGTCCTGGTCGGTGGGGCGGGCCGGCGCGGGGCTTGCGCCGATGCCGCTGAACAGCCATTGCAGGGCCTGGCCGAAGAGTTCTTCGGGCACGCTGTCGGGATCGACCCGCCGCAGGCGCACCAGCCCCTGGAACAGCGCCGCCACGACCGTGGCCACGGAGTCGGCGGGGACCTCGGCGGGCGCGCCCTGCTCCGCGAGCCAGGCGTCGATCAGGCCCTCCAGCGCCTGGCGCGGTTCGCGCAAGGCACTGGCCATCGTGTCGAGGACGTGCGGATTGCGTACGGCGTAGAGCCAGAACTCGGCCTGGAGCGGCGCGAAGTCGGTGTCCTTGTCGGCGACGTGCACCAGCAGACGGCCCAGCTCGGCGGCGGCCTCCCCGGTGCCCGCCTCGTGACGGTCGAGGGTCTGGGCGGCCTCGGCGACGCGACCCAGACCGCGCTCGGCCATCAGCTCCAGGAAGAGGGCCTCCTTGCCGCCGAAGTTGGAGTACAGCGCGCCGATGGAGAAGCCCGCGGACTCGGCGATCTCCTCCACCGAGGCGCCGGCGAAGCCCTTGCGGGCGAAGACCCGGGCCGCCGCATCCAGCAGCAGTCGCCGAGTGCGGGCCTTGGCCTCTGCGCGGGTGAGCCGCTGCCGTGCGGGTCCCTCGTGATCGGTGCTCATATTGACGATGCTATTCGCATAGTGGGCACTATGTCAACGCGCCGATAGCGTGTACAGTCCAAATAGTGGTTGCTATCTGAATGGCGGATGCGATCGACGCCGCAGGGCCCGTCGCGAGGCGACGCCCGACAACCGCCGCAGGAGCCGCCGAACCCCCGCTGACCTGGGAGGAGAGCGAAGAGATGCCCACCGATCCGCCCCCCGACGAGCTCCGGCTCGTCGTGGATCTGAACCGATGCCAGAGCTACGGACAGTGCGTCTACGCCGCACCGGACGTCTTCCGGTTCCACGGTGAGGAGGCGCTGGAGTACGACTACGCGCCCGATCCCCGTACCCGCCGCGAGGTCGAGCGGGCCGCCGCGGCGTGTCCGGTACAAGCCATCGCTCTGGGCAGGGCCACCGAGCCCGCGCCCCTGGCCCCGGAGCGTGCACGGTGAACGGCCCCGAGCGCATCGTCGTGGTCGGCGCCTCCCTGGCCGGCCTGCGCGCCGCCGAGGCGCTGCGCGACGAGGGGTTCGACGGTGAGCTCACGCTCATCGGCGACGAACCGTACGCGCCCTACGACCGTCCGCCGCTGTCGAAGGCGGTCCTGTCCGGCCGACTGCCCACCGATCGCACCGCGCTGCCCCGGGCGCGCAACATCGACACCCGGTGGCTGCTCGGCACCCCCGCGACCGGCGTCGACCTGGCCGGACGCCGGGTGCTGCTGGCGGACGAACGCGAGGTGCCGTACGACCGGCTGCTGATCGCCACCGGCACCCGCTCCCGGCCCTGGCCCGAGCAGCAGGGCGGTGCCCTGCACGGGGTGCATCTGCTGCGGTCGCGCGACGACGCCGACCGGCTGCGCGCGGCGCTGGCCGCGGGGCCGGACCGGGTGCTGGTGATCGGCGCCGGCTTCACCGGCGGCGAGGTCGCCTCGGCCTGCCGCGACCTGGGCCTCGATGTGACCGTGACCCAGCGCGGCGGCTCCCCGTTGGCAAGTGCGCTGGGCGGCGCGATCGGCGGCGCCGTGACCCGCTGGTACCGCGACGCCGGGGTGGATCTGCGGCTCGGCACCACGGTCCGGGCCCTGGAGGGCGACGCCCACGGCCGGTTGCGGCGGGCCGCCCTCTCCGACGGCACGAGGGTGGCGGCCGAGGTGGCCGTGGTCGCCGCCGGCGCCCTCGCCAACACCGAGTGGCTGACCGGCTCCGGGCTGGCCGCCGATGCCCGCGGGGTGGTGTGCGACGACTCCTGCCGGGCCCTGGCCGACGACGGCACACCCGTGGCGGACGTCTTCGCCGCGGGCGACGTCGCCCGCTGGCCGCACCCCCTCTACCCCGGGCAGCTGCTGCGCCTGGACCACTGGGACAACGCCGTCGCGCAGGCCCGGACCGCCGCACACAACATGATCCACGGGTCGCGGGCGCCCCGTCCCCACCAGCCCCTGCCGGCGTTCTGGTCCAACCAGTTCGGCGTCAACCTCAAGTGCGTGGGGCTGCCCGCCCTGGCCGATCAGGTCGTCGTCACCCAGGGCTCGCTCGACCAGCGGCGGTTCGTGGCCGCCTACGGTCGACGCGGTCGTCTGGTCGCCGCCGTCGCGGTGGACTCCCCCCGCGTGCTGGACGGATACGCCGCCCTCATCGAGGCCCAAGCGCCCTTCCCGCCGGTACTCAACGCCACCGACGGACCGGACCGGCTCGATCCGCGCGACCCCGCGTTCCCCCGGCCCGCCGCCCCCGCACCGGGTCGTCCGGCCATCCCGTCGCCCACGTCCGTCCCGCCCACCCCGTCCGTCCTGTCCGGACACGAGTGAGGGAATCCACCATGACTTCGACCCCGGCCTCGGCCACCCACCAGCACCCGGCCTCGGAGCTGTTCGCCCAGGCCCTCCGCTACGAGCACCGCGCCGACCCCTACCCCTTCTACGAGCAGCTGCTCCGGCAGCCGGTCGTCCGCATGGACAACGACACCTGGATGGTCAGCGGCCACCGCGAGATCGGCCTGCTGCTGCACGACCCGCGCATCAGCGCCGACCGGCTCCCCCCGCCGCAACAGCGGCCGATCCGCAAGAGCCTGCTGGTCGAGGACCCGCCCCAGCACGACCGGCTGCGCCGCCTGGTCACCCAGCAGTTCGTCCCCCGCGTCATGGGCATGCGCGACCACATCGACGCACTCGTCACCGGGCTGCTCGACGCGCACACCAGCGAACGTCCGGGACAGCTGGACGTCGTCGCCGACCTGGCCTACCCCCTGCCCGTCACCGTCATCTGTGAACTGCTCGGCGTGCCACGCGAGGACGAATCCCTCTTCGGCAGCCTCGCCCGCCGGCTCACCCGGGGCCTGGACCCCATCGACACCCAGACCGAGGACGAGATCCGCGAACTCCAGCAGACGCGCACGGAGTTGCAGCAGTACCTCGAAGGACTCATCACACGGCACGACACCGCCCCGGGCGACGACCTGCTCTCCGGCCTGATGCACGGCCAGGATTCCGAGGGCCCCATGGACCCCGTGGACCTCCGCGTCACGCTCGGCCTGCTGCTCATCGCCGGCCACGAGACCACCGTCAATCTCATCGCCAACGGCACCCTCGCCCTCCTGCGCCACCCCGAAGCCCTCGCCCGGCTGCGCACCGACCCCGATCTCGTCACTCCGCTCGTGGAGGAGGTGCTGCGTTACGACCCGCCGGTGCAGATGTCCGGACGCAGCACCCTGGCCGACATCGACATCGCCGGCACCACCATCCCCAAGGGCTCCCGCGTCCGCCTGCTCCTCGCCGCCGGCAACCGCGACCCGCGGCGCTTCGCGGACCCGGACCGGTTCGTACCCGACCGCACCGACAACACCCACCTCGGATTCGGCGGCGGCATCCACTACTGCATCGGCGCCACCCTCGCCCGCGCCGAAGCACAGATCGCCCTGACGGCACTCGCCCGCCGCCTGGAGTCCCCCCGCCTGGTCGCCGATCCCCCGCCCTACCGGGAGAACGCCATCCTGCGCGGCCCGGAACGCCTCCCGGTCTCCTTCACCCGCCTCGCACCGGACACGGCGGGGCCTTCCGCCGGCCGCATGGCGTGAGCCGCCGTCCCCGTGGAGACCGGGGCGCCCGTTAAGATGACCCGGAAGGGTGGACAAATATGCCCAAATAGGCATCAGGGCTTCGGAGTGCCGGTGTCCGGGGCGGTGGGTGCGTCGGGACGGGGTTCGACCGGGTCCCCGCAGCGGCGGGCGAGCAGGGCATCCGGAGAGAGAGGGTGCTGCGTGAGCGTGCAACGGGTTGGCCTCGTCGTCCACGGGGGACGTCCCGCCGCGGTGGCGGTCGCCGACGTCGTCCGCCGGTGGTGCGGACGCCAGGACGTCGGCTGCGTCGCCATCGATGTGTGGAGTCCGGACGAGGAACGGCGGGATGCGCTGGACGAGGTCGAAGCCGCCGGCAGCCCCGACCTGATCGTCACGCTCGGCGGAGACGGCACCTTCCTCCGCGGAGCGCGGCTGGCCGCACAGAACGACGCGCTCGTCCTCGGTGTCGACCTGGGCACCCTCGGCTTTCTGACCGAGGTCCCGGCCGACGGCGTCGAGTGCGCGCTGGACACCATCCATCGTGGCCGGGCCGACATCGAGACCCGTCTGATGCTGACGATGCGGGCGTCCTGTCCCCTGGAACTCCCCGAGGGGATGGATGCCCTCCTGCGCTACGGCCGGGGTCCCGCGCTGCCGCCTCCGCTGGTGCGCTCCGAGTGTGCCGTCGCCCTGGACTGGGGGGTGGCCCTGAACGTCACGGCCCTCAACGACATCGTCCTGGAGAAACTGGCGCGCGACCGGCAGGTCTCCCTCGGCGTGTACCTCTCGGGCCGACTGCTCGCCTCCTACTCCGCCGACGCGGTCCTGGTCGCCACGCCCACCGGTTCCACCGCCTACAGCTTCGCCGCCGGCGGCCCCGTCATCTCCCCTGGTGCGGACGCCATCGTCTTCACCCCGGTCGCTCCGCACATGACCTTCAACCGTTCGGTGGTCGCCGCCCCCGACGAGGCGGTCGTGCTCCGCGTCCTGGACCATTCCGGCCGCGCGGCGGTCAGCATCGACGGCCAATTGCGCGGCGTCCTGGACCCGGGAGACTGGGTCGGCGTCTACGCGGCTCCCCAGCGCCTGCGCGTCGCACGGCTCGGACCGACCGACTTCTACGGCAGGCTGCGCGAGCGCATGCGCCTGACCGATGCGCCCGCGACGGACGACGCCGACACCACCCCCCTGTGGCCCCACACCACCCCGGCCCCCGATGACCTCGCCCACCTGCGCCTTCCCTCCCTGCCCGCGGACGTCGACCGGCGACGATGAAGAGCGCTGGAGCGGCGGCCCGCTCGGCACACGATGCGCCGGGCGGTCGCGCGCCCGCGTGTGGTAGCACTGCGTACATGAAGGGCAAGTCCTCCGAGCGCGCTGGTTATCACCATGGCGATCTCCCTGCCGCGCTCACCGCCGCGGCGATCGAGTTGCTGGACGAGCGCGGGATGGAGCGGGTGACCGTCCGTGAAGTCGCGCGCCGGGCAGGGGTGTCGCCGGGGGCGCCGTTCCGGCATTTCGCCGATCGGCAGGCGCTGCTGACGGCGGTCGCCGACCGCATCCTGGCCGACTTCGGGGAGTGGCAGCTCGGCATGGTCGCGGACGTCGAGGGTTCCGTGATGCGCGCGCTCGGCCTGGGCTTCGTCCGGTTCGCGATCCGTCACCCGCACCGCTTCGAGCTGATCAGAAGCCGAGTCTTCGGCGGCAGTCAGCCGGCCGAACTGCAGCAGCGGCTCTCCGACATCGAGCGGCTCTTCACCGACATCATCGTCGCCGACCAGAAGGCCGGTGTGCTGCGCCCCGGCGACCCCGCGGTCGTGGGACTGGCCGGCCAGGCGGTCGTCTACGGCCTTTCACAGATGATCGTGGACGGGTACCTGCCGCCGGACCGGGCGGAGCAGCTGGCCGAGCAGGTCCTGGACGCCTTCGGCCTCGGCATCGCCAACTGACCGGATCGCGCCGGTCGTTGCGGACCGACCCCAAGGTATGACGCGGATCGGCGTACGACGCCGTTCAGCACACGACGGAACGCGCGAGGCGAAAACCTACGTCGTCGACCTGGAAGCTCGGGTGGCTGCGGCGCCGCGCGGAGGCCCGGCAGCTCCAGTGCTCGTCGAACCAGCCGCCGCCGCGTAGCACTCGGTAGGCGCCGTAGACCTCGGCGTCATAGATGTCCCAGCACCAGTTCCAGACGTTGCCCAGCATGTCGTGAAGTCCCCACGGGTTGGCCCGTTTGCCGCCCACGTCGTGGATGCGCTCGCCTGAGTTGCCCCGGTGCCAAGCGATCTCGTCGAGCGGCCCGTAATGCGGTCCGGTCGTACCGGCGCGGCAGGCGTGCTCCCACTCGGCCTCGGTCGGCAGCCGGTACCCGTCGGCGGATGCGTCCCACTCGATGTCTTCGCCGTCGGCGTGGAGGTGGTAGGCCGGGGTGAATCCGTCGTGTTGGGACAGCACGTTGCAGAACCGGATGGCGTCCCACCAGGAAACGCCCTCGACGGGCAGCCGGTCCCCAGTGGCGGCGCTCGGCCGCCGGCCGGTGATCTGTGCGTACAGTGCCTGGGTCGTCGGGAACATTGCGAGTTGGTACGGCGCGAGTTCGACCGACCAGCTGCGCTGTGTCCGCCGGTCCGACAGCGTTACCTCCCCCGGCGGGATGGCGACCATCTCGTTTCCTGCGCGCGCGTCCATAGGCATGTGATCTTACCGACGCCGCCTGTCCCGGACGGCCTCGGCCGACCTGAACGGCTCGGTCGCGGGCCGTTCACGGCCTGCACGCTCTCTCCAAACACTCCACAAGAAGTTCGAGAAGTGATCGGGCCTCCTTACGCTACGTTCCTCCCGTCGCCTGTCCGCCCGCCGTCAGGGCTCTTGTGTTCAGGCGCGAGGTCATGGGGGGAACCATGGACATCGCACTTCCGACCGACGACACCGGCAGGCCTGCCCGCTGCTGTGTCTTTCTCTCCGACAACAGGACCGGCGGCCCCGTCTCCGGGGCGCTGGCCTTCCTCGAAGCCCAACTGACCGTCACCGAGGAGGGATCCGGCGGTGAGGAGGCGCATGCCACCCGCGCCGGGGACACGGTCCGTATCCCGCTGGGGCTCCTCGGCAGCGACCACGCCGGATACCTGTCGTGGGACCTGGCGCCGCTGTGGCGGCAGGTGCTGCAACTGGCCGAGCGGCCCGACGGGTCCACCGCCGAGGTCCGGCTCACCCATGTGTGGCTCTACCTCGGCGGTCCGCTGCAGAGCGCGGTGGACGTCCTGGCCGAGGCCGACGAACGGGCGCAGGCACTGGTCCTGCGGCTCGGCGTGGACCGCGGCGGTGTCTTCACCGGCTCCGCCGGCGGCTTCCCGGCGATGCAGTCGCCCTCGCTCCTCGACTGGTATCTCTCGCCGGCCTCCTTCGCCTACGTACCGGCCGAACTCATCGGTCAGGACGGCTGCGAGACCCTGCTGCCCTCCAATGTGGCCACCCAGCAGTACCAGGTGCACCAGATCGTGACCGTCCCGCATCTTCTGGCGAACCTGGACTACGGTGCCCGGTACGCGGCACGGGCCGGGGACGGCGGCGGCACCTCCGACGGCACCTCCGGCTTGCCGGTGCCGATCGCGCTGGTCATCAGCTACGACGTCACCTGGATCCCCGTCGGGCACGGGCTCGGCCAGGTCACGTACAGCCTGCCGCTGGCACCGGGCGAGCAGGTGCAGCTCGCGGTCGTGGACTGGTCGCGCACCTCGACGGACAGCCGGTTGGAGGACATCGCCCTCACGGACGACCTGGAGCATGCCCTCACCCGCGACCGGACGGTCGACGAGGTGGTCAAGGGCGCCGTCAACGAGTGGCAGCGCGGCGGCTCGGTGATGGCCGGCGCGGCGGGGGCGGCGTCGATGGGCATGTTCGGCGGCTCCGCCGCGATCGGCGGCGGCTACGCCACGACGACCGGCGACCGCAGCGTCTCGGCGGACACCGTGCAGAACCTGCACGACCAGATCCGCCAGCACTCCACCTCCGTACGCGATATGCGCAGCACGGTGGTCGTGCAGTCCCGGCAGACGGAGAACTCCACCGCGCAGACGCGGACCGTGCGCAACCACAATCACGCGCATGCGATGACCCTGCTCTACTACGAGGTACTGCGGCACTTCCGGGTGCTCGTCGAGCGCGGCACGGTGCGTCCGGCCGTCCTGCTGCCCGCCGCGTCCCCGAACCTCGACGACGAGCTGGTCATCGTCCGCTACCGCCGCCTGCTGCAGGCCGGGCTGCTCGATCCCCAGCTGGCCGGCGGATTCGACGCGGTGGAGAAGTACGCAGCCTGGCAGGAACTCCAGCCCGAGGTCCCGGTGCCGCCCGACCCGGGCAGCGTCGAGTTCATCCTCTTCCAGTTCCGCTTCACCATCGGTGACCTGTCCAGCTTCCAGGACCGGGTGCCGACGACGGTCACCCTGACCCAGCGAGCGCCGGACGGCGGCCAGAAGGTCACGAATCTCGTCCGCCCGCAGCACAGCGACTGGGACCCCGATCCGACCCATCTGCAGAACCCCGGCGACTTCCAGCACACCCACGCCCTGGTCGATCTCGCCGGTGCCCCCAGGCCCGACGAGCGCGTCAACTGGCGGGATCTGCGCACGATTTCGGTGACCCTGACCCCACCCCACACCGAGGGCAGGAACGACGACGTCGCGGTGGAGCATCTGGTCGTCACGGCCGTGGACACCGCGGGCATCACCCACCTGCTGGTCGACGAGCCCGGCGGCAAGCTGTTCCAGAAGCCGTCCACGACCTGGGCGCTGGCGGTCCGTCAGGCGCCGGAGCCCGCGCCCGCGCCGAGCCCGTTCCAGCGGCTCAGCGATGAGGAGAACCTGCTGCGCATCCGGCTGCGCAGGCACCTGGTGCAGAACCGCGAGCACTACTACCGGCTGATCCGGCTCGGCGAGGATCCCAATGCCCGGTGGACGGAGCTGGCGGGCAGCCGCCTCACCGTCGGGGGCACCACGCGCCCGCTGTTCCAGGCCGTCGAGAACCGGGCCCTGGAAGTGCTCGGGGACTCTACGGCCTTCCCGCTCGACCCCGCCCTGTTCGACGACTCGGACGAGGGACAGGTGCGCCTTCCCGAGGTGGATCCCGCCCGCAGCGAGCAGTTGATCAGCCTGCCGACCCGGGGAGTCTTCGCCGAGGCCAAACTCGGCCACTGCAATTCCGCGGAGGTCATCGACAACACCCGGTTCTGGGACTGGCAGAAGTCGCCCGACCCGGACAGCGCCCCGGCGATCGCTCCGGTGTCCACGGGGAGCCGGGAGGTGGTCGTCGCCACGACGCCCTCGGGGCTGCCCGCCTCGTCGGTGACCATCGTCCAGCCGCCGCAGGCCCCGGACCCCGTGGGCATGGCGGCCGCCCTGCAACTCCTCGGCCAGGGCGACATCTTCCGCGATATGTCGATGCAGAAGGAGATCGCCGCGCTGCTGACCTCGCTCGCGAGCAATGCGGCCGGCCTCGCGGGCAAGAACCCCGGCGCGCCCGGCACCGGCTCGACGGCGGGAACCGGAACGGGCGGCGGTACGGGAACCGGCGCTCCCGGCACGGGAACCGGCGGCGCTCCGTCCGGCGGCGGCACCCCGGGCGGCGGCACCGGAACCGGAGGCACCACACCCCCGGGAACCGGCGGTGCCGGCGGAACGGACCCCCACCCGGGCGGCACCCCTGGTACGACCGGGCCCGGTACGCAAACCGGCTCCGGCGACGGCGGCTCCGGCACGCCGAAGCCGCCCGCTCCGGCGCCCCGCCCCACTCCCCGGCCGCCCGTGCCGATCGGCTCGGACAACCGGTCGTTCGTGTTCAGCTTCGCCCCGGTCAGTTTCGGCCCCAGCGAGGCGGACTGGGAGCGCGGCAGGTTCGCCATCGCGATCTTCCAGGACGGCAAGCCGGTGCTCAGCCAGGACAATGTGGTGCCCGCGGCGCCCAGCGTCATCCTCAACGGCAAGGTCGCCGCGAACAAACCCCTGGACGTCGTCGTCGACGGCTCGTCCACCCACTGGGTGACCTACCCCTCGATCTACTCCTCCGCCATGGCGGGCAACCCGGCCACCACCGGGACACCTCCCGGCATCCTGATCACCACCCATCTGGTCGGCAAGGTGACGCTCGCCGGTCTGGATCCCACCCAGCGCAGTTACGTCTTCTCGATCCAACGGGAGGTCAAGTTCACCTCGGTGACGCTGAGCGAGCAGCAGATCCGGCAGCAGGGCCTGGAGAAGGCGGTGTCGGGGCAGATCAACGCCAGCTTCGACAAGGTCATTTCGTTCGGCGCGGGTCTCACCTCGTCCGAGACGTCCTCGACCAGCAGCGGAACGACCACCAACAAGACGGACACCGTACCGGTCACGTACTTCAGCGGGCTGATGTCCGTCGTCCCGGTCAAGAACTGACAGCCATCGATAGGTGAGAGAGAGAGACGGCGTCGCCATGCCGTTGCTACGCGGCCGGCGCGACCGCCGTCATCCGGTGATGAGGTCGGCCAACTGTCGGGCCGGACCGGCGGCGTTGGTGGGGTGGACGAGTTCGGTGCGGTGTACGAGGCGGGGCTCTTCCACCGGTACGGCTGCGCCGCCGAGCGTGGCGGCCAGCGGCAGGGGGAGGGCGGCGAGGCCGAGGCCGGCGGTGGCAAGCGCGGCGAGGCCGTGCAGGTCGGTGCCGCGGTGGCGGATGCGAGGGCGGAAGCCGTCGGTGCGGCAGACGGCGCGCAGTCGGTCGAGGGGGATGGCGGTGTCGGGGGCGTCGATCCACTGAGCTTGCGTCAGATCGGTCAGACGCACCGAACGGCGCCGCGCCAGGGGATGGTCGCGGGGGAAGAGCACGGCCAGGGGCTCTTCGGCTGCGGCGAGGGTGGTGGTGGGCCCGAGGTCGGGAAGCGGGAGCGGGTCGCTGGGGGCGGCGGCGCCGTCGACGAGGCCCAGGTCGGCGCGCCCGGTGAGCACGTCCTCGAGCACCGCTTCCCGGCCCAGCATGCGCACCTCGAGCTCCAACGGGTGTGCGGTGACGTGCAGATGGGCCAGGGCCTGCGCGACGGCGGGGCCGAGGGCGGCGGGCGAGCAGGCGAGGGTCAGCCGAGTGGTGTGGGGGTGGTGCAGGCGGGCGAGGTCGGCGCGAGCGGCGTCCAGGCGCAGCAACACGGCGGGGGCGTGCTCCATCAGTCGCGCTCCGGCCGGCGTGGGAGCCACGGGGCGGCGTTCGACCAACCGGGCACCCAGGTCGGCTTCAAGGGCGGCGATGTGCTGGGAGACGGCGGACTGCGTGTAGCCGAGGGCCGAGGCGGCGGCGGAGAACGAGCGGTGGTCGAGGACCGCGACGAAGGTGCGCAGCAGATGCGGATCCATGTGCGCCAGTATCGCTTATGCATCAGCATTGCTTATGCGGAGTGCAGAGATCATCGTTGGACCTGATGCAGGGTGGGGTTGCAGGATCGTCGCCATGAACCACACCGCACGCATCGCCCTGGTCGGGGACCGCTCCGACGCCGTCCGCTCCCACACCCGCATCCCCGGCCTGCTCGAAGCGCTGCGCCGACGCGACGGGCTGAACCTGGACGCCTACTGGATCCCCACCGAGGACACCGACCAGGACATGGACGGCTTCGACGCGATCTGGGTCCTGCCGGGCAGCCCCTACCGCAGCGAGAGCGGCGTCCTGGCAGCGATCCGCACGGCACGCGAAGGCGGCATTCCCTTCCTGGGGACCTGCGGCGGCTTCCAGCACACGCTGCTGGAGTTCGCCCGCACCGTATGCGGCATGACGCACGCCGGCCACGCCGAGAACGACCCCGAAATCGCCGACGCGGACGCCGTGGTCCTCCCGCTGGCCTGTTCCCTGGTCGGTCACGAGGGCACCGTCAGCATCACCCCCGGCTCCCGGGCCGCCCGCCTGCTCGGCGTCGAGCGCGCACAGGCGCGCTACCACTGCAACTACGGCCCCAACCCCCAGCACCTCGACCTCCTGCGTGAACACGGCCTGACGTTCACCGGCATCGACGAATCCGGCGACATCCGCATCGCCGAACTGCCCACCCACCCCTTCTTCCTGGCCACGCTCTTCCAACCCGAGCTGGACGGTAACGGCACCCGGGCCCACCCGCTGATCACCGGACTGGCCGCGGCCGCCGTCGACCACGCCCGCGGCCGGTGAGCGCGCGCCCCCGGCCGGTGTAGTGCGGGGGCGCGGCCGTCCTCTAGGGTGACCGGTGCAGCTGGTTCGCCCCGTCCGCCAGGCGGGAGCGTCGTAAGAGGGAACCCGGTGGGAATCCGGGACTGCCCCGCAGCGGTGAGTGGGAACGAACGCCGTCATACGCACTGGGCCCGGCCGGGTCTGGGAAGCGACGGCCAGTAGGTGTCTCGTACGCGTACGAGACGGGCCCGCGAGTCCGAAGACCTGCCCGTTGCCCGCACGCGACCGATCGCGTGCGGCCATCCCGGTGACCTCGTGGGCGGGTCGGCGCACATATCGAGCGGCATACGCGACGGCACAGCGGCGCGGTCCGCCCGATGGGTCGTTCCTTCGCGCTCTCGTTCCGTCTCCGGGACACCGAACGAGACATCTCGCGAAGGAGAGTTCCGTGACAGCGAAGCCCGCAGCCGCGGCAGCACGGGCCACCGTGTACGGCTACCCCCGCCAGGGACAGCACCGGGAACTGAAGAAGGCCATCGAGGGCTACTGGAAGGGCCGCGTCAGCGCCGACGCCCTCCGGCAGACCGCGGAAGATCTGCGCCGTTCCCACTGGCGGCAGCTGGCCGACGCCGGCATCCACGAAGTGCCGTCCGGTGATTTCTCGTACTACGACCATGTCCTCGACACCAGTGTCATGGTCGGCGCCGTCCCCGAGCGGCACCGCGCGGCGGTCGGCGCCGACGCCTTGGACGGCTACTTCGCGATGGCGCGGGGGACCCAGGATGTCGCCCCGTTGGAGATGACCAAGTGGTTCGACACCAACTACCACTACCTGGTCCCCGAGCTCGGCCCGGACACCGTCTTCACCGCTGACTCCGGCAAGCAGGTCGCGGAGCTGACGGAGGCCCTCGCGCTCGGGCACGCCGCCCGCCCGGTCCTCGTCGGGCCGGTCAGCTATCTCCTGCTGGCCAAGCCCGCCCCGGGGGTGGCCGCGGACTTCGAGCCGCTGACCCTGCTCGACCGGCTGCTGCCCGTCTACGCCGAGGTCCTCGCCGACCTGCGGGCGGCGGGTGCGGAGTGGGTGCAGCTCGACGAGCCGGCCCTGGTCCAGGACCGCACGCCGGCCGAGCTGAATGCCGCCGCCCGCGCCTACCGTGAGCTCGGCGCGGCCACCGACCGGCCGAAGCTCCTGGTCGCCTCGTACTTCGGCCGTCTCGGCGACGCGCTGACCGTCCTGGCCAAGGCGCCGGTCGAGGGCCTGGCCGTCGACTTCACCGAGTCGGGCGCCGCCAACCTCCAGGACCTCGCCGCGGCCGGCGGACTGCCGGGCAAGCGCCTGGTCGCGGGCGTCGTCAACGGGCGCAACATCTGGATCAACGACTACGAGAAGTCGCTGTCCACGCTCGGCACGCTCCTCGGTCTCGCCGACCGCGTCGATGTCTCGGCCTCCTGCTCGCTGCTGCACGTACCGCTGGACGCCACCGCCGAACGCGACATCGACCCGGGGATCGCCCGCTGGCTCGCCTTCGCCCGCCAGAAGACGCGGGAGATCGCCGTTCTGGCGCGCGGTCTGACCCAGGGCACGGAGGCCATCGCCGGCGAACTCGCCGCGAACCGCGCCGACCTCGCCTCCCGGGCCGGGTCCGCTCTCACGCACGATCCCGCGGTACGGGCCCGCACCGCGGCCGTCACCGACGCCGACGGGCGCCGCTCCCAGCCGTACGCCGAACGGACCGCGGCCCAGCGCGCGCACCTCGGACTGCCGCTGCTGCCCACGACGACGATCGGTTCGTTCCCGCAGACCACCGAGCTGCGCACGGCCCGGGCCGATCTGCGGGCCGGGCGGATCGACACGGACGGCTACGAGGAGCGGATCAAGGACGAGATCCGGGAGGTCCTCGCCTTCCAGGAGAAGGCCGGGATCGACGTCCTGGTGCACGGCGAGCCCGAGCGCAACGACATGGTGCAGTACTTCGCCGAGCAGCTGACCGGCTACCTGGCCACCCAGCACGGCTGGGTGCAGTCGTACGGCACCCGCTATGTGCGCCCGCCGGTCCTGGCCGGGGACATCTCCCGCCCCGAGCCGATGACGGTGCGCTGGACCTCCTACGCCCAGTCGCTCACCGAACGGCCGGTCAAGGGCATGCTCACCGGCCCGGTCACCATGCTGGCCTGGTCCTTCGTCCGCGACGACCAGCCGCTCGGCGACACCGCCCGCCAGGTGGCGCTCGCCCTGCGCGACGAGGTGAACGACCTGGAGGCGGCGGGCACTTCGGTCATCCAGGTCGACGAGCCCGCACTGCGCGAGACGCTGCCGCTGCGCGCCGCCGAGCACGCCGCCTACCTGGACTGGGCGACCGAGGCGTTCCGCCTGACCACCAGCGGCGTGCGGCCGGACACCCAGATCCACACCCACATGTGCTACGCGGAGTTCGGCGACATCGTCCAGGCCATCGACGCCCTCGACGCGGACGTCATCAGCCTGGAAGCCGCCCGCTCCCATATGCAGGTAGCGCGGGAACTGGCCGAGCACGGCTACCTCCGCGAAGCCGGCCCCGGCGTCTACGACATCCACTCCCCGCGCGTCCCGAGCGCCGAAGAGGCGGCAGGGCTGCTCCGTAAGGGACTTGAGGCGATTCCGGCCGAGCGGCTGTGGGTCAATCCCGACTGCGGCCTGAAGACCCGCGGCTGGCCCGAGACCCGGGCCTCCCTGGAGAACCTCGTCACCGCCGCCCGCGAGATCCGCACCGAGCTGGCCGCCGAAGGCTCCTGACCCACTCATGAGTCCGGGCCGGACACCACGCTGTCCGGCCCGGACCGGCTCCACGGGCACGGGCGGCCTGCGGTAGGCCGCGCTCCGTGACACATGTGCGCCATTCCGTTGTCCCGGCCATTCTCATTCCGGGATTCCTTGCCTCGCGTACGCGGTGTCGCGCGACACCCTGACGGCATTGTGGGGCTCGGGTCAGCGGGAGAGTTCGATTCCCCAGGCGGCGGCTCGGGCGGCGGCGGCCGCGCGGTTGGGGAGGTCGAGCTTGGCGAGGATGTGCTCGATGTGGGTCCCTACGGTGCGTGGCGTGATGTACAGCCGCTCGGCGATCTCCCGGTTGGTGCGGCCGGTGGTCAGTTCGGCCAGCACCTGGAGCTCCCGCGGCGAGAGTCCGCCAGGCCGCCGCGCGTCCGCGACCGGGTCGGCCGCGGCGACCTCCGCGGTCGGCGGGCCCGACCGGGGGTCGACGGCCGCGGCGAGGGCCTCGGTGAGCAGGGTGACCACGGCGCGCGCCGGGTCGGGCGCGCGCCGCGGCCGGCGGGTACTGACGTTCAGCATGCCGACGTACCGGCCGTCGGTGGCGAACAGGCACTGGGCCACGCCGTCCTCGATGCCCAGGGGAGACAGCACCTCCTGGAAGCCGGGGGACGCCGCCAGGAGCTGCCGGGGGACGTCCCTGAGCCAGAGACCGCCTCGGGCCGGGCTGCGGAGCACGGGAAACACCGGGTCGTGGTGGAGGCGGGACTCGATGTAGGCCGTGGCGTCGTCCGGGTAGCTCCCGGCCAAGGTGGTGTGGCGCCTGCGCAGCGGATCCCACCGGGCCAGGGAGGCGTGGTCGTACTCCATCACCTCCGACAGCGCCGCCAGGACCGTGCCGACGCCGGTGGCGCCGTTCGTGGCGCTCCTGGCGGCCGCACGGACGTGGACGGCCGCGTCGAGGATGTCCGCCGTGCTCCGCTGCGCTGCCATCCCCCAAGAATGATCATGCGCCCGGAATACGTCAATCGCGAAGGGTGTCGTGCACGACCTGCCCGTCCACGACGGTGAGGACGACGGGCATCTCCGGGATGTCGTGGGGGTCGGCGGCGAGCAGATCCCCGTCGAGCACGCAGAGGTCGGCGACCTTGCCCGGCTCCAGGGAGCCCTTCCAGTCGTCGGCGAAGTCCTGCCAGGCCGCGTCGATCGTGTACGTACGGATCGCCTCGGCCAGGCCGATGCGCTGCTCGGGGCCACTGACCCGGCCGGCGGCCTTCGACTCGCGCAGCATCATGGTGGCGACGCCCTGGCGCCAGTCCGGGTAGGTGACGGGGGCGTCGGACCCGCTCGCGACCCGTACCCCGGCGTCGAGGGCATCGCGGTAGGGCCATGCGTAGGCGGCCCTGCCGACGCCGACGAACTCCTCCTCCATGTCGGCGACGGTCCACTTGATGGTGGGGTTCATGTTGACGCCGAAGCCGTGCGCGGCCAGCACCTTCATGCTGTGCGCGGTGAGGAAGTCGCCGTGGATGACGTAGTGGCGGGCGTCGGGCCGCGGGTGCTCGGCCATGGCCGCGGCGAAGGCGTCCGCGACGGTGTCGATGGCCCGGTCGCCGGTGACGTGCACGCCCAACTGGTGCCCGGCGGCGTGGGCATGCCGGATCATGGCGTCGATCTCGGCGGTCCGCTCGGCGTCGGTCTCGCCGCCGACGCACAGGGAGCCGCAGCCGCCGCCGACGTACGGCTCGTGCATCCAGGCCGTCTTGTTGGGGACGATGCCGTCGGCGAAGATCTTGACCCCGTGGATCGCCAGGCGGCGAGGATCGGCGTCGCCGGACTCGCCGAGGGCGGTGAGGGTGCGGGCGAAATCGTCGGCGGTGCTCGCCATTCCGGTGGGCAGGAGCAGGACGCCGAGGCGGGCGGTCAGTTCGCCGTCGGCCAGCAGCCGGCGGTAGACGTCGAGGGTCTGAGCGCCGAGCGCGCCCCGCATGATGCCGTCGCCGCCGGGGCCGAGCCCAGGCTCGGTGTAGCTGGTCACGCCGAGCCGGGCGAGCGTGGCGAGGGTCGACCTGATCGCGTCGGTCCGCTCCTGCCGGCTGAGCGGCGGCAGCGCGTTCTGGACGAGGGCCTGGGCCCCCTCGTGGAGCAGCCCGGTCGGTTCCCCGGCGTCGTCCACGACGATGGCCCCGCCGGGCGGCGCCACGGTGTGCCGATCGATCCCGATGAGTTCCAGTGCCTTGGAGTTGACCCAGGTGGCGTGCCCGGAGAAGGAGTACAGCACGACGGGGTGGTCCGGACTCACGGCGTCGAGGTCGCACCGCGAGGGCCGTCGCGACGGATCGGCGACGCACTCGCCGAGGTAACCGGTGTCCCACCCGTGCCCCGTGATCCACCGCCCGCCCGGAACCCGCCCGACGGCCTCCCGTACCACCTCGGCGACGTCCGCGAGGGAGGACACGGCGGGATGGCCGAGGTCGAGGGAGAGCGGCGGCGTCGCCATGCCGAAGGCGCAGCCGTGCAGATGGGAATCATTGATACCGGGAAGCAGCGTCGCCCCTCGAAGGTCGACGACGCGGGTGCCGGGCCCGACGAGCGGCGCGACGTCGTCCCGCCCCCCGACGGCAGTGATGATCCCGCCGGTTACTGCCAGGGCCGAGGCGACGGAGAATTCCGCGTCGACCGTGACCACCCGCCCGCCGAGAAACACCAGATCCGCATACGTGTCCACAGAAGCTCCTCACGAAAACCGGGCGACCACGGCCACCCGCAAACGATCTCCCGAGGACTATGGCCGCGCCTCCGCTCCCCGCACATCGGTCATCTCACCGATACGCGCGCTCGTAGGGGCGGCTGACGGACCCCGCCGGCATCCCGGCGCTGATCGACCCGGTCGACCGGCCCCCGACCAGGAAGAAGCGCCCCTCGGTCGGGCCATCCGGGGCCCAGGGGCTTCGTGTAGGTTCTGGACCATGGTGGGAGAGCAGCGTCAGGCCACGATGGCAGACGTCGCGCGCGAGGCCGGGGTATCCGTCTCGACGGTCTCGCGGGCCCTCCGCGGCGTACCGACGGTGACCCCGGAAACCCGGAGCCGTGTGGAGCGGGCGGCGCGGGACATGTCGTTCGCCCTCTCGCGCAGTGCGTCGAGCCTCGTGACGGGCAAGACGCGCCGGGTCGCCGTCTTGATGCCGGGGCTCGCGCGGGCCCCCTGGTTTCTCGGCACCACGCTCACCGGCATAGCGGGAGTGCTGGGCGAGGCCGAACTGGATCTGCTGGTCTATGTCGTCACCAACAAGGCGGAGCGCGCGGCGTTCTTCGACCGCCTCCCGGCCCGGCACAACGCCGACGCCCTGATGGTGGTCTCCTTCATCCTCACCCAGGAGGAGCGGGAGCGGCTCGACGAACTCGGCGTACCCGTGGTGTTCGTCAGTCAGCACGCCCCCGGCCGGGCCGGCGTCTACGTCGATGACGCCGAGGCCGCCCGCAAAGGCACGCAGCATCTGCTCAACCTCGGGCATCGGCGCATCGCCCACATCCAGTCGGCCGTCGTGGAATCCTTCGCCTGGAGCGCGCACGACCGGCTGGCCGGCTACCGCCAGGCCCTGGAAGATGCCGGAGTGCCTTGTGACGACGCCCTGGTGGTGCGCGCCGAATACAGCCGGGAAGGCCTCCGCGAGGGGATCGGTTCCCTGCTGAGCCTGCTTCAGATGCCCACGGCCGTCTTCGTGGAGACCGACGAGATGGCCTTTGAGGTACTGAGCATCCTGCGTTCCTGCGGCATCGAGGTACCCGGCCGGATGTCGGTCCTCGGCTTTGACGACCACTCCCTCGCCGAGGCTCTCGATCTGTCGACCATCGCCCAGTCGCCTCGGGACACGGGTCGCATCGCCGCCGAGCTCGTCTCGTCGATCCTCGCGGACCCCAGCGGCGACCCCGCCCGGCAGGTGGTACTCCCCACCCACCTCATCCCCCGCGGATCCACCGCTCCGCCGCCACGGAACCGGCAGGCGGAGGCCGCCGCGGCGGGTCGGCCGGGAGAGCCGTCGGACGTCCCGGCGGACGATTCCTGAACTGGTCGGCGCTGCCGGGGAGAAGGTCCTGCACCGGGGACCGTCCACGCACCCGCCCGTGTCCTTCCTTCACCATCGGGCTGCGGACATCCTCGCCACCGCTCCGGGGACACGAGGCCGCCATGCCGACGAACGCGTTGGCGGACAGGCCTCGGGTGCGTAACCTGACGTGGCCGTCGTGTCGATGGCCAGAATTCGCCGTACGAGCTGTACCCGTACGACAGGAGCGCACGATGGCCACCCCCTCCCCTGCCGCCTCCTCTTCCGGGGCCGCCGCCCGGCATCGCGTGCGCGCGTGGATGCTGGAAGGCCTGACCGACATGGCCAAGCACCACCCCGGCCCGCACGCCGGACCCCAGAGCGCCCACAAGGGGCAACGGTGGTGGCGGGTCATGTGCCTGACGGGCGTGGACTACTTCTCCACCCTCGGATATCAGCCAGGCATCGCGGCCCTCGCGGCGGGCCTGCTGTCGCCGATCGCCACCATCGTCCTGGTCATCGTGACCCTCGCCGGCGCGCTGCCGGTCTACCGGCGGGTGGCCGAGGAGAGCCCGCACGGCCAGGGGTCGATCGCGATGCTGGAGCGGCTGCTGTCGTTCTGGAAGGGCAAGCTGTTCGTTCTGACCCTGCTGGGCTTCGCCGCCACCGACTTCCTGATCACCATCACCCTGTCGGCGGCCGATGCCTCCACCCACCTGGTGGAGAACCCGCACGTCAACAGCGTCCTGCACAACCAGCAGCTGGTCACCACCCTGATCCTGGTCGCCCTGCTCGGCGCGGTGTTCCTCAAGGGCTTCCTGGAGGCGATCGGGGTGGCGGTCGTCCTGGTCGGGCTCTACCTCGCGCTGAATGTGGCCGTGGTCGTCGTCGGACTGTGGCATGTGGCCACCGCGCCGCATGTCGTCCCCGACTGGTCCCACGCGCTGACCACCGAGCACGGCAATGTGCTGGCGATGGTGGGGGTGGCCCTGCTGGTCTTCCCGAAACTCGCGCTGGGACTGTCCGGCTTCGAGACCGGCGTCGCGGTCATGCCGCACATCGAGGGCGACCCCGACGACACCGAAGCACGGCCGGCGGGACGGATCCGGGGAGCGAAGAAACTGCTCACCACCGCCGCCGTCATCATGAGCGTCTTTCTCATCCTTACCAGCTTCATCACGACGCTGCTGATTCCGGAGGACGCCTTCAAGCCCGGCGGGCAGGCCAACGGCCGCGCCCTGGCCTATCTGGCCCACGAGTACCTGGGCTCCGCCTTCGGCACCGTCTACGACGTCTCCACCATCGCCATCCTCTGGTTCGCCGGCGCCTCCGCCATGGCGGGCCTGCTGAATCTCATGCCGCAGTATCTGCCCCGTTATGGCATGGCGCCCCACTGGGCACGGGCGGTCCGGCCGATGGTCCTGGTCTTCACCCTGGTCGCGTTCCTGGTGACCTGGATCTTCAACGCCGATGTCGACGCCCAGGGCGGCGCCTACGCCACCGGCGTCCTGGTCCTGATCAGCTCCGCCGCGATCGCCGTGACCATTGCCGCCCGGCGCGCCCGTCAGCGGGGCTGGACCATCGGCTTCGCCGTGATCTCCCTGGTCTTCCTCTACACCACGGTCACGAACGTCATCGAGCGGCCGGACGGCGTGAAGATCGGCGCCTGCTTCATCGCCGGCATCATCCTGCTGTCGTTCCTCTCCCGCCTCGCCCGCGCCTTCGAGCTCCGGGTGACCAGCGTGATCCTCGACGACGTGGCGGAGCGGTTCATCCGCGACACCGCTCAGCGCACGATCCGCTTCATCGCGAACGAGCCCGACCAGCGCGACGTGGCCGAATACCGCGACAAGCTCCAGCAGATCCGAACGGACAACGACCTCTCGATCAAGGACGACTGCATCTTCGTCGAGGTCACCGTCGGCGACCCCTCCGAATTCGAGAGCGAACTACGGGTCCGCGGCGAGGTCCTGCACGGCCGCTACCGCGTGCTCTGCCTCGACAGCTCCACCATCTCCAACGCCCTGGCCGCCCTGCTCCTGCACGTCCGCGACACCACCGGACAGCGGCCGCACATCTACTTCGAATGGACCGAGGGCAACCCCTTCGCCCAGTTCCTCCGCTTCTTCCTCTTCGGCCAGGGCGAGGTCGCCCCGGTCACCCGCGAGGTCCTGCGCGAGGCCGAACCCGACCGCGAGCGCCGGCCCCGCGTCCACGTCGGCTGAACAGCACCGCTCCCCCCGAATTTGACGCACCCTTAACTCCCCCTGGGAGTACCCCAGTCGGCTGTACTGTTCTATAAAAGCTATAACAGAGCGACAGCGGGAGTCCTCACGTGATCCTCAGCCTCGACCTTGACAGCGAGGTGCCGATCTACCTCCAGATCCGAAACCGGATCGTTGAGGCCATCGCGTCCGGTGAGCTGGTCGAGGGCAGTCAGCTGCCCTCGACCCGGCAGCTCGCGGTCGATCTGGGCATCAATTTCCACACCGTGAACAAGGCCTACGACGTGCTGCGGCGGGAAGGGCTGCTGCGGATCAACCGCAAGAGCGGCGCGCTGGTGCAGCGCGACGCCCGCACCGGTCCGCCGGAGCCCGGCTTCACCGACGAGTGGGAGACACGGCTGCGGACGCTGCTCGCCGAAGCGGTCGCCCACGGCGTCGGCGATCCGACGGTACTGGGCAGCTGCGGCTCCGTCCTGACCTCGTTCACACCACCCGCGCTCGCCGCACGCGGCGCGGACCACGGGGCAGAGCAAGGAGATCCGGAGCCATGAACAGCGGAGCGCTACTGGGCAACGCGGTGCCGCCACTGATGATCACGATACTGGCGTGGGTGGCGCCCTCGCTGGCCGGTCCCACGCTGCCCTTCGGGGTACGCATACCCGCCGCGCGGGCGGACGCTCCGGTGATCGCCGAGCAACGCGGGCGCTACCGGTGGCGGGTGGGCGCCGTCGGCGCAGGACTGATCGTCGTGGGCACCGTGTTGGCGGCCACCACCCCTCTCACCTGGTCCGGCGCGCTGCCCGCGCTGGTCCTCGCCGTATGCCTGGCCGCCTTCGCCCGGGCCCGTGCGGCGATCGCGGCGGTCAAACGGGACGAGGAGTGGTATCGCGGCCTGCGTCAGGGCGTGGTGACCGACACCTCGCTGCGCACCGAACCGGAACGCTTCCCCTGGTTCTGGTCGCTCCCCGCGCTGCTGGTCATTGCGGGCACGGCGGTGACCGGCGTCCTCGTCTATCCGTCGGTGCCCGAACGCCTGGCGGTGCACTTCAACACGTCCGGGTACGCCGACCAGTACGCCACCAAGTCGATCGGCAGCGTGTTCTCCCTGGTCTTCGCGCAGGTCGGGGTGAGCGCGTTGCTCGTGGTGGTGTCCTGGTTCTCGTTCCGCGCCCGGCCGGAACTCGACCCGGCCCGACCGGCCGACTCCGCGCGCAGGCACCGGCGCTTCTCGGTGCGCGCGGTGATCTCCGTACTGCTGCTCGCCGCGTGCGCCGACCTGTCGATGGGCGTCGGGGCTTGGTCGATGTGGCGCGTCGGAAGGCTGTCGCCGGCACTCGTTCTGCTCCCCCTGCTGCTCGGCCTGGCCATTGTCGTGGGCATCGCGATCCGTACCGGGCAGGCGGGCAGCCGACTGCCCGCCGCGGCGGGTGACGGGGCGGCGGAGCCGGACACCGGCGTGGTGCAGCGCGAGGACGACCGGTACTGGCGCGGAGCCGGATCGCTCTACGTCAATCGCGCCGATCCCTCGCTGCTGGTGCAGAAACGGTCCGGTTTCGGCTGGACCTTCAACTTCGGCAATCCCCGCGCGCTGCTCCTGTGCGCACTCCTCGTGGGCGTTCCGCTCGTCCTGCCGCTGATCGCCCACTGACGACCGGGCCCGCCTCGGCTACCGCCCGGACGGCGACAACTCCCCGCCCCGCACCGCTGATTCCCGCCACCGACCGCGAGATACGGTTCACCGCGGTCCGACCGACCGCGACGGCGACCAGCCGCCCGCAGTCACCCCGCACACCCTCGCCCTGTTCGCCGACACCCTCGGCGGTGACGGCGTGATGAGCCTGCGGTTCGACACCTACGGCACCGGCCGGACCGGATGGGGCGGATCGCCGCCGCCGGATGGCCGCTGCCGCCCGCTCACCGGTCGCACCGCTGTGACACGCTGCACCAGGATGCCCGGCCGGTCAGGTGGTCGGGCCGGACGTCAGGAAAGCGTGGCGAAGAGGACATGCCGAATCAATCGGGCTGGGCAGGTGCCCCCGCTGCCCATCGTGCGGCCATCGCGGCGGAGACCGGCAGGTTCGTGGAGGTGATCAGGGGTGCCGACCCGGCGACCCCGGTGCCCGGCTGTCCGGGCTGGACTCTCGTGGACCTGGTCAGGCACGCCGGGAGCGTGCAGCGCTGGTTCTCCGTCCTGCTGCGTCAGCTCGTGCAGGAAGCGCCGCGGAGCCGTGACGTCGAGCTGGATCTGCCGAAGCACGAGGACGGCTACGCCGACTGGCTCACGGCGAGCGCGGCGGAGGCCGGGAGCGTGTTCGCGGCCACCGATCCGGACGCCCCGATGTGGGCGTGGGGTGCCGATCAGCACGCCAGGTTCTGGGTACGGCGGATGCTGTTCGAGACCCTGGTGCACCGCACCGACGCGGAGGTCGCCCTCGGGCTGACGCCCGAGATCGATTGCGGGCTCGCGGCCGACGGTGTGGACGAGTTCCTGGTCAATCTTCCCTTCGCCGCCTTCTTCGCCCCCAAGGTCGCCGCCTTGCGCGGCAACGGCGAAACCCTTCGCTTCCGGTGCACCGACGCCGACGGCGACTGGCTGGTCCGCCTGCGGCCCGACGGCTTCGGCCTCGACGAGAGCCCCGCGGCGCCGGGCAGCGCCGACGCCGCCGTGCACGGCGCCGCCGCGGATCTGCTGCTCCTCATGTACGGCCGCCTCGGCCACGACGCGGACGCCTTCGAGACGCATGGGGACGAGGATCTGCTGACGCGCTGGTTCGACAACTCCGCCTTCTGAGCCCGGCTTCGCGCAAGGGACGGCGGTTGCCGGATGCCTCCTCCGGTCGGCCCCGAGAAGGGCAGAGGGCAGGGACCGCGAGGGGTGCGTCCGGCCCACAACTCGTTGCCTGGACAAGGGGTACTGCCCGGGTGGGACACGGCTCACCCGGGCGGACGGGGCATCTGGAAACCGATGGCCGAGCGGGCGGCAGGCGACCGCCGCCTCAGACAGCGGGCAGTTTTCCGCGGCCGAAGAGCTTGCGCTCGTCGTGCAGGGCGAACGGGGTGGTTCTCAGGTTCGCGATCTCGATGCCGAAGATCTTCAGTCGCAGCATCAGCTCGGTCTTCAGGTCGTAGCCCGCGCTGAGCGCCCACGCCGGGGCGCGGCCGTCGGTGGCCGCCGCGGCCCGTCCGGTGAGGTGAACGGAGAGGTCGCCGCCGACGCCCGCCGTGTCGTAGAGGAACACCTGGGCGTGCGTCCCGATGCGGGCCGTTGCGGAGGCCGCGCCCGCCACCCGGGGCGCGGCGCCCTTGGTCCGCTGGTGCGCCTCGTGCAGCGGCCGCCACCCGTGCCCGCGGTCGTAGTGCGCACCGATGGCGAACGATCCGGAGGTGCGCTGGTCGGCGTCGAGCACGATGCGCCCGCCTGCGGTGAAGCGGTAGGTGAAGGTGACCTCGGTGCTGACCACGACCGGGACGGGGCCCACCCAGAAGACATGCCGGCCGGTGACCGCCGCCAGCGGCACCGCGATCTGCCCGGTGTCGGCGGTGCCGCGCACCTTGCCGTGCACCTGCCAGTCATAGGCGTAGGAGCCGCCGAGGCCGATGGCCGCGCGCTGCGGTAGCAGGTTCGGCCCGCCGCGCTTCTCGTACTGGAAGATCAGCTCGGGCCGGAACGTCACCTCGCCGGACAGCCGGGCCGGAGACTTTCCGGTCGCCTCCACGCCCTTCGGCAGCGGCACATCGATCCCGAGCCGCAGGGTGGTGAGCGCTTTCGCCGCATCGCGCGGCAGCGCATCGCCGCGCGGAGAGGGCTGCGCCGCGCGGGCACCGGGGCCGGTGAGCTGGGCGCGCGCCGCCCCGGTGGCGGAGGCCGACGGACCGGGCGAGCCCTCGGCCGGCGCGTCCCGCCCCGTACCACCGGCGTCGGCACCCGAATCGGCGTTGGCACCGGCGCTGGTGTCGCCGGACGGCAGGCTCGCACCGTCGGACGGTGCGGACGGGGCGCCGCTGTCCTGGTCGCCCCCGGCGGGCGGGTGCTGCACCGTGACACCGGAAGAGAGTGGCTTGACGGTGAGTTCACCGGCCCGAAGCCCCGCCCGCCGGTCCACCTTCCGGTCGCCGAGCAGCTCCGAGAGCGTCGCGGGAACCGTGGTCACCCGGACCTCGCCGCCGCGGGACCCGGTGACCTTGCCCACCTTGAACAGCGCGCCCGACGGGGCGTGCCGGTTGGGCGCGGCGGCAACGACGTCTCCCGTGCGCACGGTCTTACCGGCTGCCGGTTTCCATACCGCCTGCCCGTTGCGGGCGTCGTACGACGAGAGCCGCACGGGCAGCGAACGGCCGGAACCGGCGGGCGCGTCGGAGGGCTTGGCGACGACGGCGCCGCCCTCCGGACCGGTGGCTCCCGCGCTGCCATCCGGTACGCCGTCGGGGTCCGCGGACCCGGCGGCCCGTATCCCGGTCGGGGGTGCGCCGGAATTCCCGGAGTCGGAGAGCAGGGCGTGGGCGCCCAGGGCGGCGGGGACGAGTACGCCGACGGCGGCGGCGGGCACCGCGATGCGGCGCCAGGAAACGGCCATGGAATTCCTTGAGGGTGTCGAGTGACCCGGGGGTTGCGGGGGCCGGGTACCGAACGACGGACGGATCCCGACGACGGTGGAAAAGTCGTCCAAGATCGAACATCTGTAGGGGTTCGGGCGGCTTGCTCGTAGCATGGCGACGAATGATCGTTTTCGCCATGGGGAAAGACACCGCGTCGGGAGGGGATGGGTGGAGACTTCCACAACGGTGCCGGAGGCCGTCGCTGCGCTGCACGCCGGCCTCGACACCCTCACCGACCAGGTCATCCACGCTCTCCGGGCCCAACTTCCCTGCTACGCATCGGTGTCGGCCCACGCGCTGCGGCCGCGGGTGAGGGCGTCGCTGCGGAACGGCCTGTCGCTGGTGGGCCGCTGGTCCGACGAGCAGCGCCGGTCACCGGTGGGGCCGGGGCGTGGCGGCGGGCGCTCGTACGACATCCCCGCCACGTATCTCGACGAGGTCACGCCCCTGGCCCGCTCATTGCCCGTCGAAGACCTCATCACGGCGTACCGGATCGGCACGGACATCGTCTGGCGGCGGTTCTGTGGGGAAATGGCGGCTCGGCAGGGCACCGCCGAGGATCTGCTGCCGATCGCCGAGACGCTCCGCATCTGGGCCGACGCCAACACCCTGCACCTCGTCCGCAGTTGCCGGGCCGGCGTCCCGGACGGCGCGGCGGCGGACCGCCGACGGTCGACGCTGGTCCGCGCGCTGCTGCTCGGCAAGAAGGACGCCGTGGAGGCGAGCGACGCATACGACCGGAACACCGCCCTCCGGCTCCCCTTCCGCGCACGGCTGCCCGACTCGGCCGACAGCGCCCGCACTTCCGGCGACGGTGTTCTCACCCGCGCCGTCGATCTGCTGCGCCCCTGGCTTGCCCTGGACGCCTCGGGGAAGCCCCTGGTCACGACCGTGGACGGGGATGCGGCCGGGCTGCTTGCCGGCCGGCCGAGCGGACTGTGCCGCGCGCTGATCGTGGGGCTGGGCGCCCCCGCGCCCGCATCCGGACTCGCCGCGGAATTCGCCGAGGCCACTCAGGCGCTCCGCGCCGCCGCGGGCTGCGGGCTCGTCGGGGCGTTCACCCGCGAGGAGCTGGGGCTGCGGGCCACGGTCGTGGCGATGCCGGCCGTGGGTGAGCAGCTGGTGCGACTTCGGCTGGCGCCGTTGGCCGAACGGGGCGAAGAGGGCGCCCAGTTGGAGGACGCGGCGGCCGCCTACCTACGACAGGGGCTGCGCCTGGAGGCCGCCGCGCGGACCCTCTATGTGCACCCCAACACCCTGCGCAACCGGCTCCGGCGCTTCGAGGAGATCACCGGCACCAGCCTGCGCGACCCGGCCGACCTCGCGGAGATCTGGTGGGCACTGACCCACCGCCAGGTGCACGGCGGCAGCCCGGCGACCTGAGGCTCGTCCCTCTCCCGATCACGGGCGCCGGCACCGGACCGGCACTCGCACCACCCTCTGTAGTCATGTGCGGATATGCCAAAGGCATGCCCCCAGGGCCCGACGCCGACACCCGCGGCGATACGGCGCGTCCCCGTACAGGCGGCGCCCCACGACTGGCAGACGTATTCCGGCCCGAGGATGCTGGGGAGGTGTACGGCACGACGGACCGGGAGCGGTTACGTGAGGGCACCGAGCGCGAGGCGCACCACCGCCAGGCACTGGTGTGTGCGTCGCCTCCAGCTGCTGCCCGTCGTGCTGCTCGTCGGAGGCGCCCTCATCGATTACCACACCCCTCCGCATTTCAGTGGAGAGGCTTTCTACACGGCCGCGCCGATGACGGCCGCCGCGCTGCTGTCGCTGCCCGCTACGATCCTGGCCGGCATCGGTGCCTGTGCCATCGACTTCGCGCTGCTCACCCACTTCGGCTTCATAGGGAAATCCGGTGGGGAGAGCGAGCTGGCGGCGGTCGCGACCGTCTCGGCCTTCGCCATCGTCGTCAACCGCCTCATGTACTACAGCAATGTGCGCCTGCAGTCCGCACGCAGAGTCGCCCTGGCCGTGCAGCGCGCCGTGCTGCCGCAGCCGCCGGAATCGATCGGGGCGCTGCGGATCGCCGTGCGCTACCAGGCGGCCATGAAAGAAGCACAGATCGGTGGTGACCTGTACAGCGCGCAGGACACCCCGTACGGCGTGCGCTGTCTGGTGGGCGACGTACGGGGCAAGGGCGTGGAGGCGGTCAAGGTGGTGGCCGTGGCCATGGGGGTGTTCCGGGAGGCCGCCGAGGAAGAATCCACGCTCGTCGGGGTCGCGGCCAGGCTGGAGCGGGCACTGCTGCGGGAAAGGGAGCGGCGGGCGGGACCCGAGCGGACCGAGGGATTCGTCACCGGAGTGCTCGTCGAGATCCCGCGCTGTGGCAATGAGCTGCGGCTGGTCAACCGCGGCCACCCGGCACCTCTGCTGCTGCACGCCGGCCGGGTGCGCAGCGCGGAACCGTCCGAGCCGGCCCTCCCTCTGGGACTGGCGGAGCTGGGCGCCGACCAGGAACGGACCGACACGGTGCCGTTCCCCCCGGGGGCGACTCTGCTGCTGTACACCGACGGCCTGACCGAGGCGCGCAACCGCGCCGGGGACTTCTACGACCCCGGCGCCGGACTGACCGGGCGTGACTTTCCCGGACCGGACGCGCTGCTCGACACGCTCCTCACCGAGGTGAGCCGCCACACCGACGGCCGCATCACCGATGACACGGCGCTGCTCGCGGTCACCCGGGGTTGAGGGGCGCACCCGCAGCAAAGGCTCGACCGCCGACGTCCACACGAGGCTCGGCCATGCCGATGTGGTCGTCCTGTAGCCGCCCGTGGAGTTCCGGCTGCTTCGGCACCGTCTCCGTCAACACGCTGGTGCGGGACGGGATCGGGACGCGGCGAGGTGCCGTAGCTGTCGTCGTGCGCCCGCCCGGCATGACGGGACGGCCCTTAACCTCGGCACCATGAACCAACGGAAGCAGAAGAAGCTCTCCCGAAGTCTCTTCTCAGCGATTCCGCTGGGTGACACCGCCCGCGTGAAGGCGCTGCTGCGGGCTGGGGCCGACCCGGAGCGAGGCGACGGCGAGGGCACCACCGCGCTGTACGAGGCATCCGTGAACGGACGGGCGGAGATCGTCCGCCTGCTCTTGACGGCCGGGGCCTTGCCCGACAGGGAGAGCAGCGGGCTCGGCTCGGACGGCACGCCGTTGTGCGCGGCCGCGTGCTGGGGGCACACCGAGACGGTGCGTGAACTGTTGGCGCACGGCGCCGACCCGAACCTTCGCGAAGAGCACGGCACGGGCTGGTCCCCCCTGGACTGGGCGAACCACGGCCCTCACCCCGCAACTGCCGACCTCCTCACCGCAGCGGGAGCAACCCCCACGCGGGAACCACGTAACGTCGCGGCGGCCTCCGACCAGATGCCGATCCCCAGCCCGCTCAGCCTGGACTCCCGACGACACCCTGACCCGATGGCGGCAGGCCGGACGGCTCCGCGTGCAGGAGCCGTCCGTCAGGGAGATGAAGAATCACCCGGGGGCCGTCGAGGCGTACGGTGATCGATTCGCGCAGCGCCTGGGGGTGGAGCACATCGCGGGCCAGGCCGATGAGGGAGACATGGACCGACCGACCACCAGGATGGTTCTCCAGGGCCAGGAACGGGGTGGCGGAGTGCGGGCCGAACGCGTTGGCCGCTGTATTGCGGGCGATGCCTGCGCACCCATCGGGCCAGCCGTGGAGGGCCACCAGGGTGCTGTTCAGGCCATCGGCGGTCTGCGCCAGGGACCACATCGCGCCGGTTCGGCCCCCTGGGCGCGCGGCGGAGGCGACCGCGTGGCCCCCTTCCCGGACGGTCACCCTCGGTGGGGCCGCCACCCAGTGCACGCGGAGTTCCCACGGGCCGTGGAGGAACGAAGCGGTTTCGACCCTGAACTCACCTTCCTCGTCCGGCAGTTGTGCCGAGTACCACGAAGCTGCCGTCCGCTCCGCGCAGTGCAGGGGGTGGATGAGGGTGCGCCGTGAAGGCGTGCCGTCGGCGGCGACGAGCGCGAGGTGGTTGTCGACGGCGTTCGTCCACGCGTGGGGGGCCGCATCGGGGGCGGTGGCCGTCGAGTACGCGAGCTTGGAGTAGTGGGGGTCGTCGCCTCCGTGGTCGCTGCCGTGGTTGATGAGCCGCACGATGCCGTCGTGCCGCGTGCCGTGGAGGAGCCAGCCCGGGGCGGGGAGGGCGGTGTACTGGTCGGACTCCTCGATGAGCAACGGCAGTTCATCCGCGGTCCACACCTCGTGCTCCGGCGGCAGGAGCAGGCCCAGGAAGCCCTTGCTCCCCCAGTACGGGGACGCCGGGCCCGAGTAGGACTGGGTGGCCGGGAGGAACGGCCCGTACCAGCCGAGCGGCAGCAGCCCCCGTTCGTCGGGTACGCCGCGTTCGGCGAAGTGCCGCAGGACACCGGACGCGAGGCGGCGGGTGCGTCCCGGGGGCAGCGGGGTGCAGCCGGCCAGGGCGCCCATCCAGACCGGGGCAAGGGAGGCGAAGCGATAGGTGAGTGAGCGGCCTTGATGTACGGGCGCGCCGTCGGCGCCGAAGAACTGCTGGTAGTCGTTGAGGAATCGGGCGAGTCGCGCCTTGTGGCACCGGGCGCGTTCGCCGTCCTGGTCCCCCGCGATCCGGGCCCACAGCAGCGGGTACAGGTGCAGGGCCCAGCCACCGTAGTAGTCGAAGTTACGACCGTCACCGTCGCTGTACCAGCCGTCTCCCGCGTACCAGTCGTCGATCCGGTCCAGGCCCGCGTCGATCTCCGACCGGGAATGCGGCGCGCCGACCGAGGCGAGGAACTCTTCCACCACGACCTGGAAGAGCCGCCAATTGTTGTCCCAGGTACGGGACCCCACGAAGCCGGAAAGCCATCCGACGATCCGCTCCTGTACGTGGGGGTCGAGCCGGTCCCAGATCCAGGGGCGGGTCTCGTGGAGGGCGATGGCGATGGAGGCGGACTCGACCATCTGCTGGGAGCAGGGCGTGAGCGCGGGCCAGGCCTCGCCGCTCGTGGGGTTCGTCCCGGCGGCGAGCCCCGTCGCATAGCGTTCCACGAGGGCGGGCTCGACCTCGCCGTGGGCGCCGGCGATCCGCAGGGCGGCCAGCAGGAAGGTACGCGCGAAGCCCTCCAGGCCGTCCGACACGACACCGGACCAGCTGTGCCGCCCCGGCAGCCGGTACTGTGCGCCGCCCGGAGTCGCGTAGGGCGCCACGGCACGCAGCAGATGGTCGGCGGTCGCCTCCCAGTGCGCACGGGTCCAGCCGGTGCGCGGGGAGCGCACCCGATCGGTGGGTGGCAAGGGGAAGTAGGGCGGGGTCGGCACAGTGACTCCTTCGTCGTCGAACGACCGATGCGCCAGGACACCGGGTCTCCGGACGGGACTGCAGGGCTCATCACCATGCCGCCGGAGCCCCTCCGATGCCGAGAGCTACCACCAGCGGAACACGGTCGAACGCCGCACCCGCCGCTTTCTGCTGTGGCGCGCCCGGCTGCACGAACCCACCAGGGTCCTCAGGCAGGGCACTCGGCCATGACGCCCAGACCCGGCCCGCTCTCGCCGTACGGTCGCGCCGCGGTCGACCAGACACGCAAGCGCAGCAACACGCCGGAGGGCCAACAACATCGAGAAGTCAACAAGCTCAAGCAGTGGCGCGGCCTTGCCACCCGCTACGGCAGGGCCGCCACCGTCGTCTTGGCGTCGATCACACCGAGTTCTCGAGAGCGGCACGCCATACCGGGCTGTCGACGTAGTGGTTGTCGAAGCGTTCGCCCGACTCGGCGATCTCCTTGGGGTCGGCCTCGCCGCGCAGCACCCGGCCGAGCAGGCGCAGGTAGTCGAACCGGTCCATGCCCGGGGTGAACACGAACAGGACGTCCGCCTCGGCACCGGGCGCCGCGGCGAAGGCGTGCGGGGTGTGCGGCGGCACGGCCAGGAAGTCACCCTCGTTCAGGACGGTGATCTCCTCGCCCACCAGCACCTGCAGGGATCCGCTGATCACGAAGAACAGCTCGGTCGCCTTGGTGTGGAAATGGGCCGGTGCCCCCACCGCTCCCTTGGCGAAGGTCGACCGGTAGCTCGTGAAGCCGCTCCCGGCGTCGTGCGACTCGCCCAGCAGGGTCATCACACTGCTCGGGTCGGCGCAGGTCTCGGCGTCAGCACAGCGGGTCAGCACGGCCTGGAACGGCGCCGCGGTCGTGGAGGCAGAGGGTATCTTTTCAGTCATGATCATGATTCTACGGTCCGGATGACCTGATTTCCTGGTCAATTCGGCGACGAATCTCCGGGTCAATTCCGCGGCCGAACCGGTCCAGGGCATCACCGAAGTGAGGACCAACTCCACCCAGTGATGCGGTGCCAGAGCCTGCGCACCGGACAAGACCCGTCGGACACGGCCTGGGCCTGTCCGGCGGATCGTGCGACCGTCGCCGGGGCACGCCGTTGGCACGGTCATGGGGCGGGGAGATCCGATGAAGGCGGACCGGTGACCTGCGTCAGGCGCCGCGCGCATATCGGCCCGGCGGTGCCCCCACGATGCGCTTGAAGTGGCGGGTCAGGTGGGGCTGGTCGTAGAAGCCGCAGGCGGTGGCCACCTCGCCGGGCGGCCGGCCGTCGAGCAGGAGGCGACGGGCCCGGTCCACGCGGCGCGCCATCAGGTATTGGTGCGGGGCGATGCCGTACGCCGCTCCGAAGGAGCGCACCAGATGTGTCGGATGTGCGTGCACCAGTGACGCGGCCTCCGTCAGGTCGATGCCCTCCACGAGCCGTGCGTCGAGGAGTTCGCGCAGCGCGGCCGCCACCCGGCGGTCGGGCCGCGGCCCGTGGTTTTCGGCCAGGTGGGGGCGGAGCCGCTCCCGTAGCCGCTCGCCTACGAGGGCCAGGCGGGCCGCCGCCTCCAGCTCGTCGCCGGGCTGCGCGAGCGCCGAGTGCAGCTGTCCGATGCGGTGGCGTAGGAGAGGGTCGGCCAGGTCGGGAGTGTCCACCGCCGGACCGATGAACGAGTCGTCCAGCAGGTCCGTGCCCGCCTCCAGGTACAGGACGCGCTTGCGGAAGCCGTGCGGGGTGGCGGCGGAGCCGTTGTGCGGGACCTGCGGTGGCAGCAGCGACACCGTACCGAGCGGAGTGCCGCGCTCGTGCCGTTCCAAGTCGTAGCGGACCGCGCCTTCGTCGACGATGAGCAGCGTCCACGTGTCGTGTACGTGCATCGGGTACGCATGCCGCATGAAGTGCGCGTGGAAGACCTCCGTGACGCCCTGCATCCGCGGGCGCCACGCGGTGATCTCCTCGCCCGGAGAGCCGATGGCCGCCATGCAAAGAACGTACAAGACGGGTGCGTGGCGCGTTCGGCAGTCTCACTGCATGAGCACCGACACCGACATCACCACCGTCGCCCCGCAGCCGCCCGTACGTTTCGATACCAAAATCGCCGTTCTGCTCCGTGACGACCTGGAGAGCTGGCAGCGGCTGAATGCGACCGCGTTCCTGGTGAGCGGGCTCGCCACGCGGCTGCCCGAGGTGATCGGTGAGCCGTACGAGGACGCCGACGGTATCCCCTATCTGCCGATGTTCCGGCAGCCCGTGCTGGTCTTCGAGGGCGGCAAGGAGATGCTGAAGACCGCACACGAACGTGCCCTCAAGCGCGCGCTGCCCCGCGCCGTCTTCACCTCCGACCTGTTCGCGACCGGCAACGACACCGACAATCGCGCGGCCGTACGCGCCGTCGGCACAAGCGAGTTGGACCTGGTGGGCATCGCCGTGTACGGGCCGCGCAATGCCGTCGACAAGGTGCTGAAGGGCTCGCGTATGCACCCGTGAGACCCTTGGCCCGGGATTCAAGGTCGGGGCAGGTTCCGTTCGGTGATGCTCCCGGGTCGCTTCACGGTTTCGCCCACGTCGTAGCGGGTGGCGGGCCGCTTGTTGAAACACTCGTCGCTCCGCGTGACAGCCGGAGAAGGCCGCCCGGGGGGCGGTCGGCTCACAGGCGTCAGCGGGACGGCGACGAGCGCGGCACCGATCATGACGCCTGGACCGGCTCGGGAACCGTTCCCCCAGATCCTGCGTGACCTGTTGATGTGTTGTGGGCTGGCGGTGCGGCGACCGGAGGGAACCGGATGAGAGTGCGGACGATGGCGAACGTGGCGGTATCGGCGTGTGTGGCGCTGGTGGCGTGCGCGTGCGGTCCGGAGAAGGCGAAGGAGGACACGGACGCGAAGCCTTCGCGGCCGTCCGCCTCCACGCGGGCAAAGGAGCCGTCGGCCACGCCGTCCGCGTCCGCTCGGTCGGAGAAGCCGTCGGCCGCCCCGACCGGCGGCCAGCCCGCGCCCAGGTCGAAGGAGGGCGCGATCCAGCGGTACGAGCAGTACCTGCACGCCGTGGGCCGTGAGGACATCCACACGGTCTGCGAAGTGGCCGGGCCCGCCGCGAAGCAGGCGGAGAATGAGGGGCTCGGCCCGTGCACGTCGACGTTCGTCGCCATGTTCCAGATGATCTCGCCCGCGCAGAAGAAGGCCCTGCGAACCGCGACGATCGACCCGCAACGCATCGCCGTGCGCTCACGCGACAAGATCGAGATGCCGGTCGAAGCAGTCAGGGCCTCCGTCACCTTCACCGAGAACGACCTCGGCAGCCGCACCCTGGAGTACCTCAAGAACAATTGGTACATCACCGACTGAACCCAACGCGCGGTACGCGGAACCGCCCGACGGCAGGAACAACTCATTCCCACGGCCTTCGTGCTGATCAGGTGCCCGATGCGATACGGCACACGATCGCGCGAAGGCCGTCTCCATGAGCGGTGAACCACGCGGGCCCGCCTTGAGCAGGCCCGCCTTGAGCGCGAACCGCGTTCGAGAGCCTCGGACTTGAGGCCAGGCCGACACGGTCGCTCTGCGCGACAGCCGAAGAGAGAGAGCGAGCTCAGGTCGCTGGGGGGCGGGACGCCCGTGGCTATGACCTTGACCTTGACGTGTCGGATGTCCCCGGTTCCGGCAAGCAGCTGCGCGTTTCCCACTGGGCGGTCGAGGACTGGTTCTTCGGGTTGTCCTTGGCGCCTTTCCCCTGCTCACACCCGTGTTAGCCGGACGTTAGCGGAGCGGCAGCCTTGCGACAGTGGCCTGGGTCAGAGTGGGTGACGTACCAAGGAAACGACGACACCGACTGCCCCGGGGGACCCGAAATGAGCTCCAGCACCACCGTCCGCACCGCTCGCCGCCGCACCCTGCGCATCGCCGCCGCGGCCCTGACCGCAGCCGCCGGCCTCACCCTGACCGCCTGCTCCGGCGCGGACGCCACCGGCGCGAAGCCCGCGGGCCACACGGGCACGGCCGCCGTCGAGGACAGCGGCGCGGGCTCCTCCGCCGGAGCGCAGGGCTCCGATGCCAAGGAGGGCTCCGGCGACCAGGGTGGCACCGGTGCCAAGGCCGGTCCCAAGGCGGGCGCCACGGGCAAGCAGTCGGGCGGTACGCAGGCCGCCAACGGTGGCAAGGCGGGCTCGGGTGTTGAGCGCTGCCACACCTCCGGTTTGAAGGCGTCGTTCGCCATGGGCGGCGATGCGACCCCGGACCCGAACGCGGGCGGCTCGACGACCACCAGCATCGTGCTGACCAACAAGGGCAGCCGCACCTGCAAGATCGGCGGCTTCCCGGGCGTGGACCTCAAGACCGAGAACGGCGGTGGGGTCTGGTCGCTGCAACGCTCGTCGGCCAAGCACGGCTCGATCACCCTGGCACCCGGCGACAGCACCGACTTCACGATCAACCTCGCCCTGACCAAGGAGAAGAAGGGCTTCTGGCAGCCCGCCTTCGCGGTCGTCACCCCGCCGAACGAGACCACCTCGCTGACCCTGGACTGGCCGTGGGGCGCGCTCGTCGACCAGCGCGGCGCCACCCACCCGGCCACCTTCGTCAACCCCATCGGCTGACAGGCAACACAGCGGTCGCCATTGCACTGACCGCCACCACCGCGTTGGTCGCCCCTCCACCCGGCGAGGACTCGCCCCGCCGACGCCGCGCCAAGAAAGTCCGCTGCTCCGGTGTGTCACACCGGAGCAGCGGACTTTCCGCTAGCCCCGGTCGGCGGCATGCTCCTTCAGGAAGGCGCCCGCGTGGGCGGCGGCCTCTTCCTTCGTGGCGTAGAAGGAGGCTCCGTCGGCCTTGCCGGGTGTTCCGTCGGCCCCCTGTCCGGTCCACCGCCAGCCACCCGATGACGGGTCCCGCGACAATTCCGCGCTGCCGCCGCACAGTTCGACGGCACTCGTCTCCGCCTCCGTGGTCGCCGACCTGTTGACGGCGTCCGGCCACTTCTTGCGGGCGCCCTGCCGGGTGATACCCCAAGCGGTGCCCAACTGCTCGTAACTCGCACCGTAGGAGCCGGCGGTCTGTGCCGCGATCGCCGTCAACCGCTTGACCTCCGCGTCCACCACCTTCCAGGTGGCGAGGATCGACAGTGTCACCTCGAGGGGATCCGCATCCCACATGCGCTCCTCGGGCAGGCCGGTTGCCCGGGCGCGCAGAGCCGAGGCGAGTGGGTTGAGAGCGTCGAGGAGGGACTTGTCGAGGGCTACCAGTTCTTCGGTGGTGATCTCAGATGGCAACATGCGGACAACTATAGTTACCGTAAGGGGGATATGGAAACTAAAGTTGTCGTTTGGCATATGCCAAATATGATGGGCGGTCACTCTTCTTCTGCCTGGCCGTGGCGGCCTTGGCCCTGAACCTGGCCTAGAGGTCGGTGATGGACGACGAGCTGTAGCGCCCGCCGTTCGCGTCCGGCTGCGGCCGGCGCTCGTCCGAACCGGACGTTCTCCGCCGAGCTCACGCTCTACGAGCGTTCCGCGAGCAGCTCCGCCAGGCGGTCGCCGAACGCGATCAGCCAGTCCGATCGTGACCCGCTGCGGGCCGTACGGAATCCATGACGGCGGTTCCAGAACGCGTCCTGGACGGCATGGAGTTGGGCCCAGCGCTGAGCCCGTTCGCGATCGACCTCCGCGGCCTCGGCGAAGACGTCCAGGATGCGGTGGGCGGCCTTGCGCAGGTCGTCCGTTGCGAGGAGCGTCAGTGCCCGCGACCTGAGCAGCGTGCCGCCGTCGTAGGCGGGATCCCCCGCGTATCCCTTGGGGTCGACGGCCAGCCACGGTTCACGGTCGGCACGCAGGATGTTTCCGGCGTGGAGGTCGCCGTGGATGAGCGTGTCCGGCTGGACCCGGCCCAGTTCGCGGACGGTCGCCACGGCGGCGTCCACCACATGGCGCGGCAGTGCATGCGTCAGCTCCTCGGCGTCCTTGTGCAGCTGCTCCTCCCAGGCCTCGGCCCGTTCCCGCAGCCGGGGCAGGCCGGGCGGCGCGGGGATGGCCAGCCGGCGAGCGACCTGCCCTGCGACCGTCACCACCCGATCGTCGTCCTCGACCTCCGCCAGGGTCGACGTCCGGACCCGCTCCAGCAGCATCGCGAAACGCTCGTCGTCGCGCTCGTGCAGCAGGACAGCCCCTCGCCCACCCCACGCCGCGAAGGCGTCCGGCTCATGGCGGTTGCCGGGATGCGGAAACGACACCTTCAGCACGGCCGTCCCCTCGGCCCGCCGCCGCACCGGGACGATGACCCCGACGCCCCCGTGCACGACCTCGCCGTCCGGCAGGCACCCCCAGCGCCCCAGCAGCTCGTCGACGATCCCGGGCAGCTCGGCGAGCCATACCGCCCCGGGCTCTCCTTCACGCTCGACAGTGGTCCGCGCGAACGTCTCCGGAATCCCGATCATCCGAGCAACTTACGCGCCGACTCGACGCCGCCACCAGGCCCGACCCAGCCACTGCCACCCCCGGACATACCTCCGTCGCAGTGGCCCGGCTTCCTGCCCTCGACGAGAACGGGTTGAGCTTCGGCCCGCCGGGCGGGCAACGGCGGTCCCGTCCGCTCCCCTGACGCACTCGGAGTGCGGACCTGGCGCCGGTCGGGGGAGATTCCCGAGTGCGTCTGCGGTTTCCGTTGCACGGAGGGGAGTTGTCAGGATCCTGCGACGACGAGACCGGTCTCGTAGGCGAAGACCACGGCCTGGGTGCGGTCGCGCAGGCCCAGTTTCACCAGGATGCGACTGACGTGGGTCTTCACCGTCTGCTCGGCGATGACCAAGTGCGCGGCCAGTTCGGAATTCGACAGGCCCTGCGCGATCAGGCAGAGGACCTCCGTCTCCCGCTCCGTGAGATCCGCCAGGCGTTTGCGCCGTGGGCTGCGCGGTCCGCCCATTTTGGAGAATTCCTCGATCAGGCGCTTGGTGACGTTGGGGTCCAGCAGCGCGCCGCCCGTGGCGACCGTACGGACCGCTTCGGCGAGTTGATGCGCCGAAGAGTCCTTCAGCAGAAAGCCGTTCGCGCCGGCGCGCAGCGCCTCGTAGACGTATTCGTCCACGTCGAAGGTCGTCAGCATGATGATTTTGACGTCCGGGGTGCTTTCCGTTATGCGACGCGTGGCTTCCAGTCCGTCGAGCACCGGCATTCTGATGTCCATCAGGACCACGTCCGGACTCGTTTCCTCGATGCGCCGGATGGCGTCCTCGCCGTTCACCGCCTCGGCCACGACCTCGATGTCCGGTTGGGCATTCAGGACTATGCCGAAGCTCTGCCGGATCAATTTCTGATCGTCGGCGATCAGTACGCGGATCGTCATACGTCCTCATTCCTGCTTTCCGGTGGGCAGCGAAGCGGTGACTTCGAACCAGCCGTCTTTTCGGGGCCCCACTTCGAGGGAACCGCCGAGTGCGGACGCCCTTTCCCGCATACCCAAAACGCCGTGCCCCGTGCCTTTTCGATCCGCCACGCCTTCTTCGGCCGGGCTGTTGGCGACCCGTATGCCGAAATCGGCCCGCCCGTAGGATAGCTCCATGTCGACCCGGCACCCGGGGGAATGCCGCAGGGCATTGCTCAGCGCCTCCTGGACGATCCGGAACGCCGACAGTTCCAGCGCCTGCGGCAACGGCCGCGGAGTACCGGAGACCGTCGGCTCGATCCGCAGACCCGCCGCGCGGACGTTGGCCACCAGCTCGTCGACGTTCTCCAACGTCGGCTGGGGCGTGTAGCGGCCGTCCGGGGTCAGCTCCTCGGCGCGCAACATGCCCAGGATGTGCCGTAGTTCGGTGAGCGCGGCGAGGGCGTTCTCCCGGATGCTGGCGAAACTGTCGCTCAGCTCCGGGGGCGGCTCGGTCACGCGATACGGCGCGGCCTCCGCCTGCACGGCGACGACGGACATATGGTGCGCGACGACGTCGTGCAGCTCGCGGGCGATCCGGGTGCGCTCCTCCAGCAGCGTACGGCGGGTCCGTTCGACCTCCGTCAGGGCCTCCTGCCGGCGCAGTTGGCGCAGCGCCGCGCTGCGTCCCCGGACGGTCGTGATGATCACCAGCCCGAACCCGGAGAGCAGCGCGAATACCGGCAGCACGCTGGTGGTGGACTGCGGCGCCGGGCCCACGGTCAGCAGCCCGCCCAGCAGCAAGGTCAGCGCCCACTGCGTGACGTACACCCGGGGTCTCACCCGGCAGGCCACGAGCAGCGTGACCGCCAGATGCGCGATCAGGCCCGTTTCCGTCCACGGCCACGGCACGTCGTCCCGCACCGCGACGCCGAGGACGGCCGTGCCGACGGCGTACGGGAGCGAGGCCGCGAGCGAGAGCCACCAGGCGACCAGGGGGCGGAACAGGGCGAGCACCAGGGCGGCGGCCGGAACGGCGGCGATGAGTGCGGCGGCGGGCCATCCCAGGCCGAGCCGCTCGACGACGATGACGGTCCCCGCCGCGCCCATGTCCGCCGCGAGGAGAGCGACGGCGACGAGCGGCAGATGGCGCACGATCTGGTTCCTGGCCCTCCGGCCGGGCGGCAGGGTGCGCAGGGAGAACGCACACAGTTCGCGCGCCGTCGTCAGCAGGGTCGTCCGGGCCGATCGCCATGCGAACGGGCGTGGTTCGGGGGGACGTCGATATTCCGATATCACGCGCTCATGGTACGGATGCGCGGTGACATGACGCCCCGTCGAAGGTCCGGGGGCCCGCGCTGCCGGGCGGGTCATACCTGAGAGCTACGCGCCGACATGGCTCGTGAGCGTGATGCCCTTCCGCGCCGCGAATTCTAGATTCGTATCGGCCGCGGAAGGCGGCGGGATCTCAGCAATGTGCACTTTCTTTCGTTCGCTGCCCGCCAACTGCTTTTGCGTGTCTTTTTCTTCATACACATCTCACCCTCGGAGGAAGAGTGGAAGCCATATCCGTCGATCACGTCCGCACGCTGTACCGGAAGTACGAGAGCGATCTGCGGGCCGTGCGGGACGCCCAGCGGCGGTTCCTCCGTGAGCGCGGAAAGGCGATGAAGGCCCAACTCGACGACTTCGAGGCGGAGTTGACCTATTTGCTGCTGCGTGATCTGCGCCCCGAGGTGGTGGTGGAGATCGGCACCTTCTACGGCTGGTCGACGCAGTGGATCCTCAGCGCGCTGCGCGACAACGGCACCGGGCATCTGCATTCGTTCGACATCGTCGACAACGTCGTCCGCAATGTCCCGCCGGAGCTCTCCCGCGGCCGGTGGACCTTCACCAAGGGCGACGTGCGCGAGCATGTGGACAAGGTGCCCACCGCGACGACGGACTATCTCTTCATCGACGCCGACCACGGCGCCCGCTTCGCCCACTGGTACATCGAGAACCTCTTCCCGGCCGTCCCGCCTCGCACCCCCACCAGCGTCCATGATGTCTTCCACGGCCGACGGCCCAAGCCGTTCAGCGAGGGTTCGGTCATCGTGAAATGGCTGGCCGACAACGCCCTCGCATACTTCACGCCGTCCACCGCCAAGGCCCCCGAGGTGGCCCGCCAACTCGCCGCGGTGAAAAGCGAACTCGGCCTCGACGAGCCGGTCCGGACCAGCGACCACAACCCGATGATCTTCTTCACTCTTCCCTGACCGGAGGGCCGCTGGGCCGCTTTCCGGTCCATCATGCAGGGATGACTGGGAACCCACCTTCCGCGTCGCCGACAATGGTGCGGCTCGCGCGGTACACGGAGACGGAACTGCAGGAGATTTTGGGGGACGGCGACGATCCGTTCGGGGTCGCGGAGGCCGGCCTGGCCTGGCTGCCCAAGGAGGACCACTTCGGCATCAGGAGCGACGGCCGCCTCATGGCGCACGCCGGTCTGCTCGTGCTGCCGGTGTCGATCGGCGGGGTCGAGACCAAGGTGGTGGGACTGGGTGGGGTCGCCGTCGCACCCGATGTGCGGGGGCGCGGTCTGGCGCGTCGGGTCGTCACGGCCGCGCTGGCCCATGCGCGGACGCTGGGACCACGGTACGGGTTGCTCTTCTGCCGGCCGCCTCTCGTGCCGCTGTATCAGCGGCTGGGGTGGCACGCGCTCTCCCAGGACGTGCAGGTCGAACAGCCCGAAGGCCCGGTGGTCATGCCGCTGCGGACCATGTGGACGCCGTTGCACGACGACGCGAGCGCGCCGGAGGGAGCGGTGCGGCTGCTGTCACTGCCTATGTGACCGGCGGTTTCGGATCTCGTCGCCGCATTCCTCAACGGCCTTGCCCCATGGGTTCGCGATGAGGAAACCGAGGGGTTTCGCGCGCACCTCCGGGCGGCGAGAGCCGGACCCTCCTCAGCAGCACTGCCAAAGGAAGCGGCCCTCCTTGCCGTCCGGCGAGACAAAGGCCCAACCGGACCCGGAGTCGCCGAAGTTGACGAAGAAGGGCAGCGCTTCCGTCAGCTGAACCACCAGTTCCCAGCCCTCTCCCGGATGCTCGTCTTCCTGCACCCATTCCGGCTCGATGCCGGGTCCGCCGAGGAAGAGCGAGGTGTGGCGCTCTGCCGTGCGCGGCACATGGTCCGCACCCGCCGTGGGGCCTTCCGCCTGTTCCCGGACGGTCACGAAGTCCGGTATGCGGCCGCCCGGCTGGATCACCACGGCGTTGTCACCGCGTTCGGGATCCCAGGTACACCCGTCGGCGTCCCCGGTCATGAACAGATAGGCGAGGCGGCCCCCGTCCAGTGCGAACTGACCCAGGAACTCCATGGGTTCACCGGTGGTCCGTGACAGCGGCCACTGCGGCTTTTCCCACCACACCGGCTGCCCGCCGACCTTGGTCACCGGCTCGCGGACGGGACTCTCGGTGGGAACGAATTCAAGACGGGCTCCAGGCTGATGCATGGACACTCCTTGCGGTGGTACGGCGCATCAAGCAGGACCCTTCGGATGGTAGACGCCCCCACTGACAGGCTCCCGACGTCGGCCAGGCGGCCCGCGGTGCACGGGTCCTGCGGGGAGACCTCCGCGTGAGGACGCGGTCCCGGGCGGGTGTCGCTGACACCCGGGGCGGCCGGTCAGGCGCGTTCGGGCCAGGGGAAGCCGAGTTCCTCGGCGCGCCGGCGGCTGCCGCCGCATACCCGTCCGTAGGTCGTGGGGTCCTCTTCGGCCAGCCGGCGCAGGGCAGCGGCGGCCTGGGCCTCGGGCGGGGTGCCGTCGTCCGGTACGACCCAGCGGAACTGGAGGCGGCCATCGGCTCGTTCCGGCATCCCGGACGCCGGCCGCGGCGCGTACCAGAAGGTCACCACGGTGGTGTCCGGGTCGTCGAAGCCGCTGCTGACCCGGCCCCGTTCCGCGTCCCACCGGCCCAGCAGCTCCGGCTGCTCGATCAGGCCCTCGTTGATCAGGCGGGCCATGGTGCGGGCGGGCCAGGACCAGGAGCGGTCGGCCTGCGCGCGGGCGATCTCCGCGTCGTAGGCGCGGGCGTCGAAGCGGTGGGCCGGCAGCTCGGGTGCGGGCTCGTGGGAACCGGGCATGGTCCGCGGTCGCCGCCAGTTCTCCCATATCACCTCGTTCCCCGCTCTCCGGATGGTGACGTAGAGCGCGCCGCAGCACCCCTCCGTGCAGTAGGCCTCCGCGAGTTGCACCTCGCGGGGTTCCGCTCCGGCCCGTAGCCGGCCCTCGTCGAGCAGGTACTCGGGGCTGTGCGCGGGACCGTGTCCGAAGACAGCGGGGACCAGGGGGCGGCCATCGATGAGGATGCGGGTTTCGACGGGTTCCCGGTCCGCGGGGTCACCGGCCACCACCTCGATGCTCAGCCCGCAGGGTGGGGCCGAGCGTCCGAACGGCTGCCGTCCGGTGCGGCGGATCCAGTCGGCTCGCAGCCGCTGGTCCGTCCCGCTCGCAGCGGCGCCCACCGCCGCCCATCGGGGCCCGGCCAGCAGCCGTCCGAGCGATTCCAGCAGCGCCGCGCGCCGTCCGGGCGGCCAGTCCAGCAGCACGCCGGTGCCGCTGCGCAGGTCCAGGGCGAGCGAGAGCAGCATGGCGGCGTTGTCGAGGGTGGGCGGCAGCAGGCCGGCTCGCGTGATGACGCAGTCGTACACGCGCAGCGCTTCGCGGTAGGCGAGGAGGTCGGTCGGGTCGTCGCGCGAGCAGCCCATCCGGACGAGCAGCCTGCCCGCCCGGGCAAGCATGTCCGCGTCGAAGGGGTGGTGGTCGAGCAGGTCGGGCAGCCGGGAGGCCTCCGCTATCCGGCGGGCGACCGCGCTGCTGACCGTGCGGGGTGAGGTGGGGAAGGTGACCAGCTCCGTGCGCACGGTCTGCCGGTCTGCTGTCCGCAGGGCGTGGACGAGTCGCTGTAGAGCGTCGCGGCGGGCGTAGGCCGTGAGCCAGACGACGGCAGCGGTCCGGCGATCGAGGACTTCGAGCGCGTCGACCGCCGCGCGGGTGAGATCCCGGAAGAGGCCGAGAACGGAGAGATACGGGATGTCCTCGGGCTCGCCGAGGCGGGCGAGCAGGGCGAGGCCTGCGGTGACGGCGGGCACGGTCGTACCCGTCCGGGTCAGCTGCCGGCCCAGGGAGCGGGCCGCCTCCCGCTGTTCCGCCGGCAGTGGCAGCCCAGCGACAGCGAAGCGGATCAGATGCCCGTGGCCGTCCTGAATGCCGAGTCGGACGAAGTTGCGGTGCAGGCCGGCGGGGTCGTCCGGTAGCGGGTCGAGCGCTTCCCGGACGGCATCCTTCGCCTCTTCCCAGGACAGCGGATCCTCGGCGGCCTCGGAGTTCCAGGGGAGGGAATAGCCACGCCGGGGCGGCACGCCGTCGGGGGACGTCCGCAGCAGATCCAGGGCGTGGTCGTACAGGGCGGGTGGGAGGCCGAGCGCGTCGCGCTCTTCCTGGGCGCTCACCGGGTGGAGTGGGACTCGATTCCATAGGTCATGTCGAAAGCTTGTCAGCCGTTCGGCGTCCTGTCGACGGAATTAGGGCGCTTCTGACGCTTCGAGGGCATGGCGGGCGGAACGGGGCCGGCCGGGCGAAGAATGCGCGCTCGGTGGTCGGTGTTGGTGACCTTGGTCCGGCCGTGGTCGTTCAACCGGCGTCGGCTCGGCAGGCAGGGCGTTGTGCTCAATTCTTTGGTACCGGTCTCAGGCGGCCACGGCCATCCGCTCTGCCCCTTGCGAAAGAAAGGGACATGGGTGCGCATTCTGGTATGTGCTCAGCGGGATCTTGTGGTGTGCGTGGCGCTGAACCGGCTGTTGCCGGAACTCGACGGACACACCGTCGCGGTTGCCCTGCAGCGTCTGCCGCCGGGTGATCCGACCTCGGATTGTCCTTTGGCGCGTCAGCGCTGGTTCGAGCGGGACCTCGCCTGCCGGGAGATCTTCCCGTCCCTGGACCGCTTGCCGCACCCCGCCGGGGAATTGCTGACCTTCCATCATTTGTCGCGCAGGCACGGGATTCCGTTCCATGACATCAAGCGCATCAATACGGGCGACGGCTATGCCATGGTCCAGGATTTCCGGCCGGATCTCATTCTGTCCGTGCGGTTCGGGCTGATCTTCAAGGAATCGGTCCTTTCCCTCCCTTCCATCGGCGTGCTGAATGTCCATCCGGGGGCCCTCCCGCAGTACGCGGGAATCGCGGCACCCATGCGCACCATGCTCGCCGGTGAGCAGAAGCTCACCAGCACCCTGCATGTGATCGACCGGGGCATCGACACGGGGCCGGTGATGGCGAGCGCCGCATGGCCGGTGGACCCGACCCGCTCGTTGTTCTGGCATCTCATGCCGTTGTACGTACTGGGCGTCGAATCCTTCTTGCAGGTGCTGCCCGGCGTTGCCGAGGGCAGGCGGCCCGCGGCCCGGCCGCAGGACCGGGCCCGGCGCCACTATCACGGCGAGCCGACCGCCCAGGAGATCAACGCCTTTGAACGGCAGGGCTTTCGCTTCCTTCGCGAGCGCGACTTCGACGAGACCGTCCGACGGTTCGGCGCCGACGGGTATTCCAGCACGCCATCGTGAGTGCAGCGACGCGGGTGCCGGCGGTGATCACGCCTGGCCCGGCGCCTCTGCCGGGCGCCCGGTGCGACGCCCGCCCGTCGCCCCGAGGACGGCTCCGAGGGCCGTCCGGTCAACCTTGCCGTTGTGGTTGAGCGGGAGGACGTCCAGCCGGGTGAGCGTGGCGGGCACCATGTAGGCGGGGAGCCGGTCCCGGAGGGCGGCCCGGAGGTCGTCCCCGCCGTCGGCCGTCCCGGTGTAGGCGGCGCCGAGTTCGACGCCACCGGGGTTCGCCAGCGGCACGACGGCCGCATCGAGGACGCCGGGCAGTGCGCGCAGCGCCGCCTCCACCTCGCCGAGCTCGACGCGGTAGCCGTGCACCTGGACCTGCTGGTCACCGCGCCCGAGGTGCACCAGCGGCGGGGCGGCGTCCGCGAGGTCGCCCGGGGTGCCGGGCAGGGTGGTGACGCGGTCGCCGGTGCGGTACCAGTGGCCGTCGGTCAGGGCGGTGGCGGGGTCGTACGGTGTGCCGTCGGACGCGAGGAAGCGGCCGGTGTTGTTGGCCGGGTCGAGGTAGCCGGGGAAGCGTTGGGCGCCTCGGACGCACAACTCGCCCTTGTAGAGGCGGAGTTGCAGGCCGGGGTGGAGCGTACCGATCGGGACGGTGCCGTTGGCGGGGGCCGGCCAGTCGGTGCGGTCCGCCGGCAGCCGGTAGGTGGTGCACGTGACGGTCAGTTCGGTCGGGCCGTAGGCGTTTTCCACCGCGCTGTGCGGCGCGGCCCGTTGCCAGGCGTCGGCCTGCTGGAGGGTCAGCGGTTCGCCGCAGAACATGCTGGTGCGCAGCGTCGGCATGCTGCCCGGCCGTAGGGCGCGGAACCGCTGGGCGAGGGAGATCACCGACGGCACGGAGTTCCAGTGGGTGAGGGCGCGTCGGGTGACGAAGCGGACCGGTGCGAGGAGTTCGTCGCGGGTCGCGGCGACCAGGGTGGCGCCGCTGCCCCAGGCGGTGAACATGTCGTGCACCGAGGGGTCGAAGGTCAGGTCGAAGGTCCCCGAGAAGCGGTCGCCGGGCCCTGCCGCGCAGCGCGGAACGACGTGCGCGAGGTAGGCGCAGACGTTGCGGTGCTGGATGGGGACGCCCTTGGGAACGCCGGTCGAGCCCGAGGTGAAGAGGAGATAGGCGAGGTCTTCGGGGCGGGCGGTGCGGCCGGTGGGGGGCGCCGTCGCCGTGAGGCGGAGCAGTTCGGGGTCGGTGAGGGCCAGCGTGGGGACGTCGGGCCACCCGGAGTGGTCGGCGGTCCCGTCGGCCAGTACGGCGTCGAGCCGCGCGGCCCGTACGATCCCGGCGTTGCGCTCAGCGGGGAAACCGGGGCCGAGGGGGACCACCGCGGCGCCGAGGCGCTGGACGGCGAGGTATCCGGCGTAGGCGACGGCGGTGCGGCCGGCCAGCAGACCCACCCGGCGGGGCGTTGTGCCGTCCAGGCGCAGGAGGAGGCGCGCGGCCAGGGCGTCGGCGAGGCGGGCGAGCTCGGCGTAGGTCAGCTCGGTGTCGCCGATTTCGAGTGCGGTGCGGTCCGCGTGGGCGGCGGCGGAGGCCGCGAACCAGTCGTAGAGGGTGTGCCGTTCGGCGGGCATGCGTACCGTTCGCCTTTCTCGGGGGGTCGGGTCCGGCTCGGAGGCCGCGGCGGGTGCCGCGGTACCGGCCGTGCGGGCGGTCATCCGCGGGCCATGGGAAACGCGCAGCTCAGGGGCAGCGGGGAGCGGTCGCGCAGGCTGATCCAGCGGTAGTCGCCCCAGTGGCCGGACCGGGCGCCCGGCGGCACGTCGATGGTCCAGGGGCGCCCGGCGAACCCGGCCCCGCTGGCCTTGACGCACGCCTCCTGGGCCGTCCAGACCCAGGCGACCTCCTCGGCGGCCCGCTCCGGGGGCAGCGCGGCGATCCGCCGGGCGTGCTCGTGCAGCAGCCGCCGGGCGAACGAGGCGGTGACGGAGGTGCCGGGGCGCTGCACGTCCACGCCGAGGGCGCGCCCGGCAGCGACCCCGACGGCGATCGCGCCCTGGCTGTGCGAGACGCTGATGCCGACGTCGGGGTGCCCGTGCAGCCAGGGCTTGCCGCGCGGGTCGGTGGTGATGTCGGCGTCGGCCAGGGCCGGGCGGAGCGCGCCGAGGGTGTCTCTCAGCAGCCCGCGGCCGGCGAGGAATTCCCGGGCCCGCCGGTCCGGCAGGGCGGCGGCGCGGCGCAGGTCGTCGCGGTGGGCGCTGGGCGCGATCCGGTCCTCGGTGGCCGTGGTCACCCAGACCTGGTCGGCCACCAGGAGGGGCGTGGTCACGGCAGGGTGCCCGGCCGTTCCAGGTCTGCCAGGACGCTCTCGGCGGCGTCCGCCAGCGCCCCCAGCACCACTTCGTTGGCGCCGCCGCCGATGCCGAACAGCGCGGCCTGGGCGCGTATTTCCTGGATGCCTCCGGTGGTGAAGCCGGCCGCGCCCCACAGCTGGCCGCATTCGGTCAGTACGTGGTTGACGGTGGCGCCCGCGGCGGCCTTGAGCGTGGCGGCGGCGGTCGCGTCGTACTGCGCGACCACGGGCTCCGTGTACTCGGTGACCAGGGTGTGCAGTTCCCGGACCCGCAGGAGGCAGGCCGCGAACCGCTGCCGTACGGCGGGCTGGTCCCAGAGGGTGCCCGTGCCGTGCGGGCGGCCGGAGAGCCGGTGGTGGGTGCCGGCCAGGATGCGGCGGCACAGGGCCACGCCCCACTGCGCGCCGGCGAGCCGTTCGGTGGCGATGTGGCGGGCGAAGAGCGGGAGTCCGAAGCCGACCCGGCCGAGGACATGGTCCCGGTCGAGCCGTACGCCCTCGAAGGCGACATGGCCGGTGCCCGAGGCGGCGAACAGCGCGGTGTCCGCGGGGCGCACGGTGACGCCGGGCGCGTCGGCGGGCACCAGGACCCAGGTGAAGTCGGTGAAGTGCCGTCCGGCGCGGTGCCGGGCGAGGACGAGGAAGGACTCGGCCGTGGTGGTGTTGGCGATCCAGTTCTTCTCGCCGGAGACCTCCAGCGCGTCGTCCTCGATCCGTACCTGGGTGCGCAGCGCGGTGAGGTCCGTGCCCGCGGTGACGTCGGTGGCGGCCAGGGCGACGGTGGCCCGGCCGGTCAGCGCCCGCTCCAGTGCCCGCCGGGCCGCCGGCGCCCGGCCCGTCGCCAGGACCGGGAGTGCGGTGGCCAATTGGACGCTCACCGACAAGGTGGCGGCGAGGGAGCAGCGGGCGTCCACGGCGGTGAGCAGGTCACCGAGCCCGCCGGGGTCGGTGCCGGTGCCGACGGTGCCGTCGCGGTAGGCCCGGGTGATCAGGCCGGCGCGGCCGAGCGCGGCCCATACCTGCGCGCCGTCCGCGGTGCGCGGCAGCGCGTCGAGTACGGCGAAGCCGGTGGCGGCGGACGGTGGCCGGCCGTCGCCGGCCGGGGGTGGTGCGAGGGGCGGTTCCTGGGGCAGTGGCTCAGGCAAAGCTCACTCCCTGGTCGCGTAGCGCCAGCCGGCCGTCGGCGAGGTGGAGCCGGTCGTTGCTGTAGTTCAGCGGGGCCGAGCGCAGGTCCCGCAGGGCCCGTTCGAGGCGGGTGGGCGAGTCCTGGAGATAGCCGTGCCGCAGCCCGACCGCGGTGATCAGGTCGTCCACGGCCGCTTCGCACTCCTCGGACGCGGTGATCTTCAGGGCGTTGAGCTGGAGTTGACGGGCGGGTACGGACAGGTCCGCTCCCGAGGTGACCGTCCGGAGGGTTTCCTGCAGCAGGGCGTGGACGGCGTCCAGCCGCCTGCGGGCCCGGGAGATGCGGGTGAGCAGCAGTTCCGAGGTGAGGTCGAAGCGCTCGCGCCCCGCGGGGCTGCGCAGCAGCCGCAGCACGCGCGAGAGCGCGCCCGCCGCCGTTCCGAGCCACACCGCCGACCAGCCCAGATGCGCCAGGGGGCCGAAGACCTTGGCGGCGATCTCGTGGAACTGGCCCGGCTCGCCGACGATGTGGTGCTCCGGGACGCTGCCGGTCAGCCGGAGGGCGACGCTGTGGCTGGCGCGCATGCCCATCGGCTGCCAGTCCCCCGATGCGGTGAGGTCCAGCTGGTGGCGGTGCGCGTACACCAGGGACACCTCGTGTTCCGTGGCGGCGCCGGGGCTGCGCATGGTGAGGAGGAAGCCGTCGGCGTGGGCGCCGCCGGTGACGATGGGCGCATGCCGGTCGATCGTCAAGCGGCCCTCGTCGTGGGCGAGTTGAGCCTGCGCGCTGAGCAAATGGCCGCCCTTGCCGGCTTCCGTGGTGACGGAGGCGAGGTAGTTCTCCCCCGCCGCGATCCGCGGCAGCACTTCCTTGCGGAGCCGCTCCTGGCCGTGGCGGACGAGGGCCTCGGTCTGCTGGCAGTGCATCGCGAAGATCATCCCGACGGACATATCGCTGCGTCCCAGGGTCTGCGCGGCCGCGACCATGTCTCCTACGGTGCCGCCGAGTCCGCCGTGCTCGGCGGGGACCAGCAGGCCGAGCAGGCCGGTGCGGCGCAGTGCGGCGAGCGCGTCCACCGGGAATTCTGCGGCCCGGTCGGTGCGCCGGGCGTGCTGTTCGGTGACCTCGGCGACCTCGGCCAGGCGGGCCGTCAGGTCCAGGGAGGCGGCCGTGGGCTCCGGGCTCATGCGGTCACCTCGTCGGTGTTCTGCCCGGCGGTCCCGTCGGGCAGTTCCGCGGCGATCACCCGCCACAGGTTGCCGGCCGTGGCGAAGGTGGCGTCATTGAGCTGGTCGTCCGGCAGCGCTATCCCGAAGGTGTCCTCGATGACGAAGAGCAGCTCGATGGCCTGCATGGAGTCGACGCCCAGGGCGCGCAGGTCGGTGTCGGGGGCGAGGGCGATCTCCTCGGGTCCGGAATGCTTGAGGAAGGGGCGCAGCAGTGCGGTGAAGCGGGGGTCCATGGGGTCTCTCTTCGGTACGGGGTGGTTCAGCGGGCGATGCGGCACAGGTCGTCGACCCGGCGGAGGTTTTCCGGGACGAGCGCGTCGGCGTCCAGTTCCCGGCCCAAGTCGTCCTCCAGCCGCTCGATGATTTCGATCAGCCGGAAGGAGCTGAAGGAGGCGAAGGCGTCGAACGGGGCGCCGTCCAGGAGCGCGGCCCCGTCCACGCCGAGCACGTCACCGGCCAGGGCGGCCACGCGGTGCCGCAGCGCATCGTCCGGGGCCGTGGGGGCGGCGGCGGGCGGGGCGCCGAAGACCGTCCGGTCGGCGGCGAGGACGTCGCGCAGGCGGTCCACGATGCCCGGCGGTTCGGCCCGGCCCCGGGATACCCGCCGGTGGGCGACGTAGGTCTGCTCGACGACCTTGTCCCAGGCGCGCAGGTGCTCGCGCTCGGCCTCGGTCTCCTCGGCCCGGCCGGCGAAGTGCGCGCGGTAGCGAGCGTGCAGCTTGCGCGCACGGGACAGCAGCCAGGTCTCGGCGGTGAGCCGTTCCACGGCCTGCGCGCGGTGGGGGCAGGCGTCGTACGCTCCGAGGTAGGCCGCCACGGCGGCGTCGTCCACCGAGAGCGTCGGCGTCGGCGCGGGGGCCATCCGGCTGCCGGCCGGGGCCAGTTCGACGATGTCGGCCTCCTCGACGGCGGCCAGGTCCGCTTCGGGCAGCACCCAGCGGCCGGGCGCGGCCGGTCCCCAGTGGGTCTCGCTGCGGTAGGCATCCGTGATGTGCCAGCCGCCGGGTGCCGCGGCGAGCAGGAAGCTGTGCTCCATGTGGGCCTGTCCGTGGTACGGCAGCCAGGGCAGGGCGAAGGCATCGGCGACGACGTAGCGGACCCCGCCGTCGGCGCGGAGCCGGGCGAGCAGGTCGCCGACGGCCATCCGCTCCTGTCGCACCACCGTGAGCCCCAGGAGTTCCGGTGCCCGGTGCAGCTGCTGCACCAGCGGCGGGTCGACCGTGGGCAGACCGTCCGCCCCTTCCCAGGAGCCGAAGGTCAGCGGTGCGCCGAGCCGGAGATGCGTTCCGGGTCCGTGGTGGTGGTCCGCGAGCACCGCGAGATTGGCCTGGATGCAGTCCAGTAGACCGCTGTGCACCGAATCCAGGCCGAGGTGCTCCGGTTCGCCGGTGACGGCCATGTGCGTTCACCTTTCTTGTTGCGTGGGGCTGTGCTGAGTGGTGCGGGCGGGGGCGCGGGCCGTCGGTCACAGCCACGGCGGCAGTGCGGGCAGCGGCGCCGTGCCGTCGAGTCCCCTGCCGGTGGAGCGTCCGGCGAGCCATCCGAGCAGGTCGGCGGGGGCACCGGAGACGACCGGACCGCCCGTGCCGAAGCGGGCGAGGAGCGCTCCTTCGGGGTCGCGGAGGGTGAGGTCCGGCATGCCCTCGGCCTCGGCGTAGTAGCCCAGTACGTCGTCGAGGACGATCTGCCGGGCCGGCGCCGGGATGTCGGCGACGTCGTACCCGATGTCCAGGTCCACGTGGTGCAGGACGAGTTCGCGCAGCCGGATCACCAGGATCCGGCGGGGGGTGCACAGTTCACCGGTAAAAGGCCGGACGGTCGCCCGCCAGGCGGGTTCGGGAAGCTCCTCGATCGTGCGCCGGAAGTGGGCGGCGCTGGTGCGGACGTCCGTCACCAGCGCGGCGGCCGGTCCGCGGGCGCCCGCCTCGATCTCGGCGTCGCGGGCCCGGCGGTTCGGGTACTGCGCGGTCTCGATCCCGGTACGGGCCCACTCCAGCAGCCGCTCCAGCGCCGGGGCCTGGCGCGCCAGATGGCTGAGGACGTGGCCGCGGGTCCAGCCGGGGAGCCGGGACGGGGCCGCGATGTCCCCGTCGTCGAGCCGTGCGAGGCCGTCCAGCAGTCGGTCCGTCGCGGCGTCGATCACTGCGAACGATTCCGGGGTGGGGGGTATTTCCTTCACGCTGCTCCCGTCAGCCGGGCGAAGCCCTCGGCGATTCTGGTGAGTTGGCCGGCGATGTGGGGCAGGCGGGTGGGGTCGTCGGCCCGCAGGGCCTGCTCCTGCTGTTGCGCGTCGCCGTACAGCAGGCTGGTGGCGGCCTTGAAGCGCAGCGCGTGCGGATCGTCGCCGAGCAGGTGGCCGGCGAGTACGACGATCCCGGAGTCGTCCAGGAGCCGGGCGGCGAGCGATGCCGAGTCCGTCACCCCGCGGGCGGCCAGCCGGTCGCGCAGCGGTGCGAAGTCCGGGTAGACGTAGAACCCGCCGGTGGGCGGGCGGCAGTCGGCGCCCGCTTCGACGGCGATGCGGTGCACGGCCCGTGCCACCGCGCCGTGCAGCCGGGCACTCCCCCGCATCCGTGCGACGACCTCCGGCGGCTCGGCGTAGGCGTACCGCGCGACCTGCTGCATCGGGCCGGCGAGCGTCGACCAGATCTCGCTGGCCGCGGCCACCACGGCGTCCCGCAGCAGCGCCCCGGTGCCGCCCTCGGGGAAGCGGGCCACGCCGATGCGCCACCCGCCGAGCCCGAGCGTCTTGGACAGTCCGCTGGTGACGACGGTGCGCTCGGGTGCCACCTCGGCCGGGCTGAGGAAGGGCGTGGCCCGGGGGTCGTGGACGCTGTCGCGGTAGATCTCGTCCGAGACGATCAGCAGGTCCTCGGCACGGGCGAGCGCGCACAGGGCGCGGATCACCGAGGGCGGCGCGAGGGTCCCGGTGGGGTTGTCGGGGAGGGTGAGGACCAGCAGCCGGGGGTCGCCGCCCGACTCCCTGGCCCGGCGGATGGTCCCGCGCAGCGCGTCCGGGTCGGGCACGCCGCCGCAGTCGGCGGGGATCGGCACGCCGAAGACCTTCTTGCCCGCGTAGACGGCCTGCGGGGCGTAGGTGTTCCAGGCGGGGCGGGGCAGCAGCACATCACCGGGGATGACGAGTTGCAGCGCCATCAGCAGGGGCTTGCTGCCGGGCGCGACGATCACCCGGTCGGGTTCCGTGGGCAGCCGTCGGCGGGTGAAGTAACCGGCCACCGCGCCGCGTACGTCCTCGGCGCCGGCCACCGGGCCGTAGGCGGAGCGGGCGGCGCCGAGCGTCAACTGCTCGGCCAGTTGCGGCAGTACGGGCAGCCGGGCCTCGCCGAACGCGAGGTGGACCAGGGACGCTCCCGCGGCCCGGCGCTCGTCCACCAGCTGGTTGAGCGCCAGGTTCGGGGAGGGCGGGGCCGTGGTGACGGCGGTCATGGGGCCTTCCTCTCCGCGCGGTGCACCCCGCGGGGCGCACGGTCGGGTGGTGGGGTGGTTGCGGCCGGGGCGGTGCCGCGGACGGCGGCCGCGAGGTCGGCGGGGGTGGCGGGGTCCAGTTCCAGGTCGTCGAGCCAGGCGGCGGTCGGCGAGTAGCGGGCCCGGAACGGCCGGCCGACCAGTGCGGGGTCGCGCGCCTGGAGCATCCGGAGCCGGAAGTACGCCCCTTCGGGTGTCTCCTCGACGCCGTCCACCACGACCTTGCCGGGCGTCGCCGACATGACCGGGCCGCGTACCGTGCGGGCGAGGCCGGGCAGCGTGCGGTACGCCGCGGTGAAGATCTCCACGGCCCGGGTCAGCGGCACCTTGAAGTAGTCGTACGGTCCGGTGTCCCGCTCGACGAACAGGTAGTAGGGCACCGCGCCGACCGCCAGCTCCGCCTGCCACAGCTCGCTCCAGGCCCGCGCGTCGTCGTTGACGTGCGCGATCAGCGGTGCCTGGCAGTAGACCACCGCTCCCGTGGCGCGGATGCGGGCCACCGCCTGCCGCGCGAGGTCGGTCGCCAGCTCCCGGGGATGGCTGAAGTGCGCCATCACGGCGAGTTGCCGCCCGGACGCGACGACGCGCTCGAACAGCCGCAGGACCTCATCGGCGTCCGGATCGGTGACGAAGCGCTGCGGCCAGTAGGCCACGGACTTGGTGCCGATCCGGATCGTGCGGACCGATGCGACGCCCAGCAGCGGCTCCAGGTGGCTGCGCAGCCGCTCGGTGGACATCACCATCGGGTCGCCGCCGGTGACCAGGACGTCGTGCACTTCGGGGTGTTCGCCCAGGTAGTCGAGGAGTCCGCCGGGGTCGGGGGCGGCGAAGCGCAGATCCGCGTCCCCGATGAACTGCGCCCATCGGAAGCAGTAGGTGCAGTAGGCGTGGCAGGTCTGGCCCTGGCCGGGGAAGTAGAGCACGGTCTCGCGGTATTTGTGCTGGAGGCCCGGGAGTTGTACGCCGTCCTGGCTGGGCACGTTGAGCTGCTGCTGGCCGGAGGGGTGGGGGTTGAGGCGGCTTCGGATCTCCTGCACGGCCTCGCGCAGCAGCAGTTTGTCGGCGGGGTCGGCGGACAGCTTCGCGAGCTGGTCCTCGTCGGCCTCGGCCAGCATGCCGCGCTGCGGGAAGGTCAGCTGGAAGAGCGGGTCCTCGGGGACCCGGTCCCAGTCGATGAGCTGGGTGAGGACGTAGGAGTTGACGCGGAACGGCAGCACCAGCGACACCCTGCGCACCGTCTCGCGGATGTCCGCGGGCAGCGCGTGGCGCCGGGCGATCTCGTCGAGGTGGCGCGGGCCGAACGCCCGGAAGCGCGCCGGTTCCGGCAGGCCGGCCGGCATCAGCGGGTGCCTCCCGTCCGGTTCGGTTTGCGGTACAGGTCGTCGCCGAGTACGAGGAAGTCCAGGTCCATGGAGCGGAAGGCCGCCAGCGCGTCGGCCGCGGTGTTGACGATGGGCTCGCCCTTGTCGTTGAAGGAGGTGTTCAGCAGCACCGGTGGCGCGCCGCGCCGCTCCAGGCAGTCCAGGGCCGCGCCCACGGCCGGGGCCTCGTCACCGTGCAGCACCTGCGGGCGGGTGGTGCCGTCGATGTGGACGACGCCGGGGGCGACGCGGCGGCCGAGCGCGGTGGCCTTGGCCGCGCCCAGCATGTAGCGGCTCAGGTGCTCCTGCTGTTCCCACAGTCGGGCGCCGTAGCCGGGCCGGGTCACGCCCGCGAAGGGGCGCCACTGCTCGCGGTTCTTGACGGTGTTCACCCGGGTGTTGACGTCCGCGGTGTTCGGTACGGCGATGATCGACCGGCGGCACAGGGCCCGCGGGCCCACCTCGGAGCGGCCCTGGGCCACCGCGCCGATGCGGCCGTCCAGCAGCAGGGTGGTCAGCTCGTCGATGTCCAGGTCGGTGCGGACCAGGTCCGAGGTGTCCGGTGCGGCCGCGCCGTGGGCGCCGTGGTGGATGTCCGTGCCCAGGTAGGGGCTCAGCGGTCCGGTGTGCTTCGCGGGCGGGCGTACGGTCCATGCGGCGCCGAGGGCGACGCCGGCGTCGTGCGGCACCGGCGGGACGTACAGCGGGCCGGGCAGGGTGCCGTTGGTGCTGCAGTTGAGGGCGACGCCGCCGCTGAGGCAGAGCTGGTCGACGCCGGACGCCTTGCGGGTCAGCGCGGCGAGGTGGGTGACGGTCTGCTCGATGAGGCGCTGTGCGGTGTAGGCGACCAGGATCGCGTTGGGGTCCTCGGTGAGCCGTTCCTCGGGTGCGGTCGGGCCGTCGGCTCCGGCGATCTTCGCGTAGCGCTCCCGCCAACGGCCGACGACGGTGTCGTAGTGCTCCTTGATCTCATCGGCGGTGGCGCTCCCCCGGCTCTCGGTGAGCGGTTCGACGGCGAGGCGGAAGTCGTCGGCCGCGAGGTCCACAAGAGGCTCGACCTCGAGTTGCGCGGCGCGTCCGTAGGCGGCCAGGCCCATCGTCTTGCCGGCGTTGAGGAAGGAGAAGCCGAGCCAGGTGGAGGCGGCGTCGTAGGCGTAGCCGAGCGAGGCGGTGCGCTGCCAGGTGTGTTCCAGGCGGGGCGCGGCGCCGTCCTCGTACGTCCAGATGGTGGAGGACTCGTTCTCGCCGTGGCCGTCGACGACCAGCACGCCGGCCTTGCTGAAGGGCGAGGCGTAGAACGAGGAGGCGGCGTGCGCCTGGTGGTGGGGGACGCGGACGACCTCGGGGGTGCGGTCGCCGAAGTCCAGTCCGACGGCGTACGCGAGGAAGTCGGCGTCGTCGGCGAAGCGGCGCGGGTAGAGCTGCTCGCTGTCCCAGCCGAGGGCGACCACATCGATGTCGGCGGCGGTGATGCCGGCCTGCTCCAGGCAGAAGCGGGCGGCGCCGAGCGGTTTGCGGTAGAGCGAGTGGCGGTGCCGGTTGCAGCGCTCCTCCTCGGTGAAGGCGACGATCTCGCCGTTCTCGTCGATGAGGCAGGCGGCGCTGTCGTGCCAGCCGGTGGGGGGTGCGTTGACACCAAGGATCCACGTCATGGGTTTCTCTCTTCGTCTGCGGACGGGCGGTCAGGGAAGCGGGGTGAGGGTGTGGCGTACGGCGCGCTGGGCGCGGCCGAGCGTGGCGGCGCAGTCCTCGGGGGTGTCGCCGACGGCCACCAGTGCGGCGAGCCGTGGCACGATGCCGCGGGGCGGCAGCAGGAGCCGGGTGCCGGGGGCGGCGAGCGGTACGGCCTCGACGATGCCGGGCTCGGCCGCGGCAGCGGCCAGGTCCAGGGAGCGCACGGTGCCGTCGGCGTCGGGGTAGACGAAGCGGACCTCGGCGCAGCGGTCGCGGTCGGGGGTGAGGTGCGGGGTGCGGCCGAGTGCGATGTCGGCGGCCGCCGCGACCGGGTCGACCCCGGTGGCGAGGGTCCCGAGCAGCGGGATGAAGTCGCCCCCGAGCCGGCCGTTGACCTCGACGACGCGGGGGCCGGTGGGGGTCAGGCGCAGCTCGGTGTGGGTGAGGCCGGTGCGGATGCCCAGGGCGGTGTGGGCGTCGGTGACGACGGCCTGCATCTCGTCGGCCCAGGGCTCGTGGCGCCAGGGGGCGACCAGATGGCCGACCTCCTCGAAGTACGGCGCGAAGCCCAGGCGCTTGTGTGCCACGTTCACGATCCGTACCGTGCCGTCGAACACGGCGCAGTCCACGCTGATTTCGGGCCCGGACAGATACTCCTCCACGATCACCCCGGCCAGCCCGTGGATGCCGGGGAAGGAGGAGCCGCGCGCCTGCTCGTAGGCGCGGGAGACGTCTTTGGCGTCGCCGGCGAGGGTGACGCCGATGCTCCCGGCGAGGGCACGGGGTTTGACCACGACCGGCAGACCGAGCGCCTCGGCCGCGGCCAGCGCCTCCTCGCGGGTGTGGACCTGGCGGAATCGCGCCGAGGGCACCCGGGCGGCGGCGAGCAGTCGGCGGGTGGCGAGCTTGTCGCGGCAGCGGCGAGCGGCCTCGGGGGTCATATGGGGCAGGCCCAGTCGGCGGGCGACCTCGGCGGTGGTCTCCAGGAGCGTCTCGTCCCAGGTCAGTACGGCTCCCGGGCCGCGGTGCCCGGCGAGCAGCGCGGCGACGGCGCGGGTGGTGGCGGCGGTGTCCGCGGTGTCGGCGAGGCGGAACCGGTCGGCCACGTAGGGGCGTTGCCAGTCGACGTCCGAGCCCTGGACCAGCGCGGTGGTGACCCGGTCGGCGAGGGAGGCCAGCGCATAGGCGCGGTAGGGCGGATTGCCGCAGCCCACCACGACGAGCCTGCCCGGAGCCCGGGGATCGACGGGGGTGCACTCCAGCGCGGCGTCCCGCATCGTGCGGCGGACGGCTGCCTCGACCTCGGCGCTGTCGGCGCCCCGGAAGCGGAATCTCGCCCCGGCGTGCTCGTAGCCGCCGCCGCTGAGCACCGCGCCGGGTTCCGGGAGGACTTCGGCGTAGGGCCCGTCTCCCCGGTGCGAGGTGACCGTACGCACCCGGCAGGGCGTCGGCGCCGTGGGCGGCACCAGCAGCCAGCCGGCCACCTGCGCCGGGCCGGCGGCGGACCGGGCCGAGCGGTCCTCGGTGCCGGTCTGATGGGCGACGGCGGCGGCCATCAGGTCGATGCCGTGCACCTCGCGCCAGATGAACGGCACTTCGGCGCCGCCCGGCCGGGCCCCGATCTCCAGGACGGTCAGCTCGCCGGTGTCGCCGGCGAAGAGTTCGAGGTGGAAGACCGAGGGGCCGGAGAAGAGCGCCGCGGTGGCGGCGGCGGTGATCTCGCCGATCCGTGCCAGGAGTGCGCCGTCGTCGATCTCGACCGAGCCGAGGGCGGTGCCGGCGGTGAATTCCAGGCAGGTGTTGAGGTAACGCGAGGCCCGCCAGGCCCCGAGCCCGTCGCCGGTGAAGACGCCGTCGACGTGCAGGACCTGGTGCGGCAGCCAGGCCTGGACGAGCATCTCGGCGTCCGGAGGGAAGTCGTAGGCCCGGATCGCCGCCCCGGTGTCCAGCCGGGTGATGCCCGCGCTGGCGGTGCCGCGCCTCGGTTTGACGAGCACCGGCCCGCCGTGCCGGGCGGCGAAGGCGGCGACCGAGTCGTGGTCCGGGGCGGCGGCCGTCGCCGGCACCGCGACGCCCGCGGCCTCGAGCCGCTGCGCCATCAGCAGTTTGTCGCGCAGCGGCAGCAGGTCCGCGCTGCGCTGTCCCGGCAGGTCGAACTCGCCGCGCAGTTCCGCCGCCAGATCGAGGTCCGTCTCCTGCAGGGCGACGATCCGGGTCGGCGGCCCGACCTGTGCGACCAGCGCGTCGAGGGCGGCGCGGACCGACTTGGCGTTCTCGGTGCTGTCCACCAGGCGTACGGCTGCGGCCTGTTCGGCCGGGAGGTGGCGGGCGGCGCGTTCGGTGGTGAGGTAGCTGACGCGGTGCGCCGCGTGGTCGAGGTAGACGGCGTAGTCGGCGTACCGGTCGGTCCACCGGTGGATGATCACGACATGTTCGGGCACGGGCGGCCTCCTGGGAGGGGTCGAGCACGGGGAAGCGGTCGGTCGGCGGGCGGGCGGCCGGGCGGACCGGCGCGGCGGAGTCTTCGGCGGCGGGCCTGCGCCGCCGGGGCGCCGCGGAAGTCCGGCGGGACTCCGCAGCCGGTGCGGGGATTCACAAGTGGGTGGGCGGGGTGGGGCCTCCGTGGCGGCGGGCCGGGCGGCGGCCGCTCGTTCAGCAGCCCTCGGCCGCGGACAGCAGGCTCTCGTGCATGTCCCACAACAGTGCGGCGCACCGTTCACGGCCGAGGTCCTTGGCGGTGAGGCGGACGGTGAGGGCGTCCTCGCTCTCCAGGGCGCGGGCGTAACATCGCGGGCCGATGGTGGTGAAGGGCTCCTCCCAGGTGACGGTGGGCGGACGGCCGGGCACCGGCTCCCGGCGCGGTGCGGCGTCCAGTGGTGCGGGGTCCGGTACGGCCACGTAGTTGAAGGCGCAGGCCGGTTCGGCGGCGTCGGGCAGCTCGGCGCGCAGCGCGGCGACGGCGGTGACGTCGTGCATGCCGTGGCGGAACGCACCGAGGCCGCTCCAGTGCACGGCGGCGGCCAGTTCGACCAGGTCGTCGTTGCACGCGTCCTCGATGAGCGCCGGCACCCACTGGTTCATCGACGTCACCAGGTTCTTCCAGCGGCCGGCGAAGCGGTTGGCGCTCATCAGCTGCACCAGCAGCGCGTCGGTGCCGCACATCCGGGCGACGGCGCGGGCGTAGGCGGCCAGGACGACGCTGGCGACGGAGACCCGCGCGCGTTCGGCGAGGGCGTGCGCGGCGGGGCGGGCGGCTGCGGAGTGCAGCGTGCCCTGGACGACGCCGCCGACCGTGTCGGCGGGGCGCGGCAGGGCTGCCACGGGTGCGCGGCCCAGCAGTTGCTTCCAGTGGTCGAGCGCCGCGGACTGCCTGCGGAGCCCGGCGGCGGAGTGCTGTTCGGCGGCGAGGTCGGCGGGTCCGGGCGGCGGGGGTCCCAGCCGTTCGGGGTCGGTGAGCGCCTGCCGGAATTCCTGATGGAGCAGCTCTTGGGCCCAGGCGTCGGCGGCGATGTGGTGTTTGACGAAGAGCAGGTGCGCGGGGACGCCGGACCGGGTCAACAGCCGGGCCCGCCAGCCGTGTTGGCCGCCGAGGTCGAACGGTTCGGTGGCCAGTGCGGCGGCGAGGTCCGCGGGTTCGGCGGTTTCGTCCTCGAGCGTCGGCAGCGCGTCGTCCCAGTCGGTGTCGGGCGGCAGCTGGCCGGGGACGTCGGGGTCCCGGACGTCGTAACGCGTCCGCAGTGACGGGTGGCGGGCAACGATCGCGCGCACCGCCGTACGCACCTGCTGCGCGTCGACGCCGCGCGGCAGGGGCCAGGCCGCCGCGTTGTTCGGCTCGTGCCGGCGGGCGGCCGGCAGGCTTCGGATGTCGTGCCATACCGAGAGCTGCCCCAGCGACAGCGGATCTGCCTCGGACATACGCTCCCCCATTGGCGCACTTCCATTATGCGGAATATGAATTCCATGCAGGGATGACGCTGCCACAATTCGCCGAAGTCTGTCCAGAACCAGCCATCGCCGGATGCGCCCGCCCCCTCGCGAGCCCGAACCCCCCACGACGGCAGGCCCCTTACGGGGGGGCGCCGAAAGCGCACCCGACGACCACTCCGCAACGGAAACCCGAAGTCGGCAAAAGTGACCCACCTCACATCCCATCGCCATGGCGACCATGAGAGCCTGAGTGTCACTTCCCGGAACTACCTTTCCACGTAACGGAAGTTCGAAAGAAGGCGGCGGCCGCAGCGACCGACGGCCGGGCACCCGCACGGGACGGCCGCCGCGCCCCGAGCCATGGCCGCGCAGCCCGCCCCGCCCGCCCCGGACCACCGTTCTCGAACACCACGAGGGGTCTTAGCAACGTGAGTCAGCAGCCGCCCGCCCCGGCCGATTCCGTCGGGGAATTCCTTCACGAGTTCCTGCTCGACCCCGCCCGCCACTCCCCCGACGCCCCCGCCGTCGTCGAGTCCGCCCAACCCGGCCACCCCCTCACCACTACGTACGCGGAACTCGGCGCCCTCGTGGACGTCTACGCCGCCGGTCTCGACGCCCTCGGCATCGAGACCGGCGCCCGGGTGATCCTGGAGTCCGACACCACCGCGCACGCCCTGGCGCTGCTGCTCGCCTGCTCCCGGGCGGGCCTCACCTTCATCCCGGTGAGCCCCGAAATGCCGCACCCGCGGCTGCTGTCCATCGTCGCCACCGCCCGGCCGGCCCTCCACCTCCAGCCGCCGGACGGCACCCGCACGGACCTCCCGCACACCGTCGGAACCGCCCGGTTCGGCCCCACCGGACTCACCATCGAGCGGGCCCCCGAGCGACACACGCCCCGGCGCCGGGTGCCCTGCGCCACCGACCCCGCGTACATCATCTTCACCTCCGGCACCACGGGTCGCCCCAAGGGCGTCGTGATGAGTCACCGGGCGGTGATCGCCTTCTACCGGGGCATGCTGGCGCACCGCATCGCCACGCCCGAGGACCGCATCGCCAGCACCTCCCCCCTGCACTTCGACTTCTCCCTGCTCAACATCGGCCTGGCACTGGGCAGCGGCGCCAGCGTGGTGCCGGTCCCGCAGGACCTGGTGCGCTGGCCCCGGCATCTGCTGCGGGTGCTGCGGGAGACCGGGGCCACCCAGGTCAACGGCGTACCGTCGATCTGGCGCCAGACGCTGCGCTACGAGCCCGAGCGGCTGGCCGCCCTCGACCGGCTGCGCGGCATCCTCTTCTGCGGCGAGGAGTTCCCGCTGCCCGAACTGCGCAGGCTCCAGCAGCTCCGGCCCGACGCCCGCATCATCAACTGCTACGGCGCCACCGAGTCGATGGCCTGCTCCTTCAAGGACGTGCCCAACCCCCTGCCCGACACCGTGGAGAGGCTCTCCATCGGGATCGCGCACCCCGGCGCGGAGATCCTCCTCGTCGACGAGACCGGCAACGTCGTGACGGAACCCGGCGTGCTCGGCGAGATCCATCTGCGCAGCCCCGCGCTGTTCTCCGGGTACTGGGACGATCCCGCCGCCACCCGGTCGGCACTGGTCCCCGACCCGCTGTGCCCCCAGTCCGGCCAGCTCGTCCTGCGCACCGGGGACCTGGCGGTCCGGCGGGAGGACGGCGAGTTCGCCTTCTGCGGCCGGACCGATTCCCAGGTGCAGATCAACGGCAACCGCGTCGAACTGGGCGAGGTGGCACGGAGGTTGACGGATTTCCCCGGCGCCACCGCCGCGACCGCCATGGTCCTGCCGCGGCCCGACGGCGGCGTGCGGCTGACCGCCTTCGTCGTCCTCGCGGCGGACCAGGCCGGGACGGACCCGGCCGAGCTCCGCGACTTCTGCGCACGCACCCTGCCCGCGTACATGGCCCCTCAGGACATCGAGCTGCTGGACCGGCTGCCCACGACCGCGAACGGCAAGGTCGACCGCGCCCTCCTGGCGGACATGGCGGGGGCGGACCGGCCGGGCGCGGCGCCGGCCGGGCCCCTCGACCGCGTGCGCCGACCGACCCCGGAGAAGTGAGCCTTGAGCGGAATCGACACGCCCCGTACGCAGACCGGTGAGCACTCCCGAAGCCGGCTCCGCGCCTCCGTCCGGGTACGGGTGGGTGGGCTGCCCGGCGCATTCTGGGTGCTGTGGGGCGGATCGCTGGTCAACCGGCTGGGCTCCATGGTCAATCCGTTCCTGAGCCTCTATCTGACCGCGGTCAGAGGCGTCTCGCTCGCCGACACCGGCATCGTGCTCGCCGTCGTCGGCGTCGGATCGGTCCTGTCCCAACCGCTCGGCGGCTTCCTCGCCGACCGCTTCGGCCGCCGGGTGGCGCTGACCGGCGGGATGCTGGCGAACGGCGCGACGCTGCTCGCCCTCGGACACGCCCAGAGCCTCACCGTGCTCGTCGGGTGCTGCTTCGTGCTCGGCATCACGATCGACCTGTTCCGCCCCGCCGCCCAGGCGCTGGTCGCCGACGCCGTGCCGGACGCCGACCGGACCCGCGCCTACGGCCTCCTGTTGTGGGCCGTCAACCTCGGGTTCTCGGTCGCCATGGTGATGGGCGGCTTCCTCGCCTCCCACGGGTTCCAGCTGATCTTCTGGCTGGACGCCGGGGCCTGCACGGCCTTCGGGGTACTGGTCTGGCTGGCCATCCCGGAAACCCGCCCGGCCGTCCGGGAGGCGGCCGCGGGCGGCTATCGCACCGTGCTGCGCGACCGCGTGATGCTGGCGTTCGCCGGGATCATCGTGGTCTACGCGATCGTCTTCCAACAGGCCTTCGCCACCCTGCCGCTGGCGATGAAGGCCGCCGCACTGCCCAACAGCGCCTACGGAATCGTCATGGGCATCAACGGCGTCGTCGTCATCGCGATGCAGCCGCTGATCGGCCATCGGCTCACCGCCCTCGACAAGAGCCGGGTACTCGCCACCGGCTTCGCCGTCGCCGCCTGCGGCAATGCGCTGGCGGCCACCGCTTCGGCGACGGCGGGATACGCGCTGGCCGTCGCGGTATCGACGCTGGGGGAGATTCTGGTCTTCGCCACCACCGCAGCCGTCGTCGCCGCCCTCGCCCCGGCCTCCCTGCGCGGCCGCTACAACGGCCTGATCGGAATGGCCTGGGGCACCGGCTTCCTGATCGCGCCGGTCATCGGCACCCGCCTCCTCGACACCGGCTCCACGCCCCTGTGGCTGACCTGCGCCGCCCTGTGCCTCGTCGCCTCTCTCGGGCAGCTGTCCCTGGCCCCGTCGCTCCGCCGGCGCGCGGCGGGATGAGCCCGGGAGCGGGGAACGAGCCGCCGAGGCCCGGACCCACCGGCCCGACCGCCCGCCACGCACCGGAAGAAACCGCCACCGTGAAGAGAGTCCCGTGAAGAAAGTCCTGTTGATCGAGGCCGATGTCGCCGCGGGCGAGGACCTGCTGACCGCCGCCGCGGAGCTCGGCCTGGAAGCCTATGTGGCCACCCACAAGGAGCTGTTCCTGCGCTACCGGCCCGAGTTGCGGTCGAAGATCGCCGCCCCCGTCTTCACCGACTTCCGCGACCCCGCGGCCGCCCTGGACCAACTGGCTGCGTTCTGCCGCACGACCGGCATGGACGCCGTCGTCGCCTGCTGGGAGTTCCTCTCCCCGCTCGCCACCCGGCTGGCGGCCGAGCTGGGGCTGCCCGGCCATCGCCCCGAACTCGCCGACGCCTGCCGCAACAAACGGCTGATGGCCGAGGCGTTCGCGGCCCGCGGCGTGCCCTGCCCGCGCACCGTCGTCGCGGCCGATCCCCCCTCCCTCGCCCGGCGGATCGCGGCGGCCGGGCTGGCCTACCCCCTGGTCGTCAAGCCCGCCGAGAACGCGGCCTCGATCGGGGTGTCCGTCGTCCGGTCGCCGGAGGAACTGCCCCGCGCGGCGCTGCTCGCCCGGTCCCAGACCCACAAGTTCCCGCACGGCATCGCGCTGGACACCACCCTGCTGGCACAGGAGTACGTGGACGGGGACGAGTTCAGCGTCGAGACGATCGTCACCGACGGCGAGGCGCACCACCTGGCCCTCACCGAAAAGTTCACCGCCCAGGGCACCAGCCGCGCCGAACTCGGCCACACCGTGCCGGCCCAGCTGCCCCCGCGCCTGAGCGCAGCCGTCCGTGCCGCCGCCACCGAAGCCCTCGCCGCGCTCGGGTTGCGCCACGGCATCGCGCACACCGAGGTGAAGGTCGACCCGCAGGGCCGGCCGAAGATCATCGAGGTGGGCGCCAGGCCCCCCGGTGACCACATCATGAGGCTGGTCAAGGAAGCGCTCGGCATCGACGTCGCGCGCGCCTACCTCCAGGCCACGCTGGGCGAACGCCCCGACCTGACCCCGCAGCGCGCGACGGCCGCCGCCATCCGCTTCCTCACCGCTCCGCGGGCCGGCACGCTCCGGTGGATCAGCGACCTCCCCCGAGGTGAGCACATCGTCGCCGCCACCCTGTCGAAACTGCCCGGCGACGAAGTCGGCGGCCCGGACGACAACATGGGGCGCATCGGGCAGATCACGCTGCGGGCGGCCACCACCGCGGAGGTCAACACCGCGGCCGCGACGGCCCTGCGCTCCCTCACCGTGGAGATGGTCACGCCGCAGTGAGGGGCGCTCGGCCGCGGTGCTCGCTCAACGGAACGCGTCGGCATGGTCGTTCGCCCAGTCACGGAACGTGCGCGCCGGCGTTCCGGTGATCTCGTGCACCGTGGCGGTGATCACGTCCGATTGCGGCCGCGTTTCGGCGCTGGCCAACAGGGCTTCCACCAGGGCGGGCGGCCGACCGTCAGCGAGCATCTGCTCCCGTGCGGCCTGTACGGGGACCTTCTCGAAGCGCAACGGCCGGCCGATCGCCTCCCCGATCGCGTGCACCTGCTGGGCCCTGCTGACCACCTGAGGACCCGTCAGGATGTACGTCGCGCCCGTATGCCCGTCATCGGTCAGCACGCGTACCGCCACGGCCGCGAGGTCGCGCTCGTGGATCACCGCCGTGGGGGCGATGTCGGGACCGCGGACGACGCCCGCGCTACGGATCTGCTCCGCCCAGCCCCGCGCGTTGGAGGCGATCGTGTTCGACCGCAGGACGGTCCACGCCAGGCCGGACCGTGCGATCAGGCTCTCCATATCGGCGTGGAGCTGGTTGATCGGGTCGGTCTGCCGTTCGGCGTCGTCCTGCACACCCGACGAGGAGAGGTAGACGATGCGGCGGGCGTGTCGTCCGATCGCGTCCAGGACGGCGGGTGCGCCCTCGGTCGTGAGGAAGGGCCACACCAGGAACACCGTCTCCGTCCCCGTCAGCGCCGCCGCCAACGAGTCCGGCTCGGAGAGGTCGGCTTCTGCGGCCTCGGCGCCCTTCGGGAGTCCGGCCGACCCGGCATGGCGCGCAAGCGCGCGTACGGGGGTGCCCTCGGCGACGAGCTGGGCAACGATCTGGCGGCCGACATTGCCGGTCGCACCGGTCACGAGGATCTTGGTCATGATCCGATCAACCCGACCGGGCCCGGAATATTCCGTGCGGCCGGATCCCGTCCGGCTTCGTCGAGCCGGACCGCGAGGAGCATCGCCACATCGTCCGCCAGGCGGTCCTGGGTGTGCCGGATCAGTCCCTGGTGCAGTTGCTCCAGGAATTCCGGTGGGGTGCGGGCGTGCACCGCTTCCATCGCCTCGGGCAGGGGGAAGAATTCGTCGTCGCCGTTGCGGGCCTCGGTGACGCCGTCGGTGTGCAGCAGCAGACAGTCGCCGGGTGCGAACGGATAGCTCTCCGCCCCGGCGGGAGGGCCGGTGAGGAAGTCCTCCAGGCCGAGGGGCGGCAGCGGCTCGCTGGGCATCAGGGCCCGGGCCCTGCCCCGGCTCAGCACCAACGGAGGTGGATGGCCGCGGTTGACCAACTGGACGACGGGGCCGTCCGGCACCTGGGCCACGAGCGCGGTGACGAACCCCTCCACCAGCACATCGTGATCGACGGCATCGGGCACGGCGCGCTCCCGTTGCAGCGCGGCCGCGCAGTGGTTCATCACCTCGACCAGTTCGTTTTCGTAGTGCACGGCCTCCCGGAACGCGCCCAGCACGGCCGCGGCCGCGCGCACGGCGGGCAGTCCCTTGCCCCGGACGTCCCCCACGATCATCCGGACCCCGTACCGGGTCTGCACCGCCTCGTACAGATCACCGCCGATCTGCGCCCCCGTCTCCGCCGCGAGGTACTTGCTGGCCGCCCGCACGGGTCCCAGCCGGGCGGGTACCGGCCGCAGCAGCACCTCCTGTGCCGCGACGGCGATCCGGCGGACCTGGTTGAGCTCGTTCCGGGTACGCGTACGCACGCCGCGGCTCAGGAGGAAACTGGCCACGGAGACCAGGAGAAGCGCCACAAGGTTGGAATAGACCTGCTGGCTGCCCCACGCCTGGTTGTAGGTGGCGGTGGTCACGCTGACGGCCAGCGCCAGAACCGCTGCCGAGACGGTCCCCTGGGGGCCCAGCGTCACCGCGGCCAGCGCCGGTGTCGCGGTGAGGAGGGGGCCGGTGTAGAGAAAGTGCACAGGTGAAAGCTCGATACCCACCACGAGCAGCGCGATCGCGAAGGGCACCCCCTGCGCGACGGTGACGAGGGCCCGGCTATGACCGCCCGCTCTTGGCCGAGGAGATGCGCGGAGCTGCGACCGCATAGCTACAGCCTGCCTCGACGCAGCGCAATGTTCCACCGGTCGCGGTGGTGGTGCTGCGGCTGCGGGCGGCCGCCGAGCGGGTCATGATCGAGTTGTCGGCGGTCGGCGGGACCATGGGCGATCCGCCGTCTCCCGTCGTCCGCCGAGGGCCCGCCGCACCGGAACACGCAGCACGGACCACAGCCCGTCCGCCCTTGGAGCGCTGAGTAGCAGATGACCGGTAACCCCAGCGATGCACCGACCTCCCCGCCCTCCGTCACCGGCAACGGGCCCGCCGTCTCCCGCCAGGAGTTCGACGCACTGTTCGAGGCCGTCCGTACGTGGGGCCGTTGGACTCCCGCCGACCGCGGCGCCTGGAACCGGGTGACCCCGGAGCGGGTACGGCGGGCGGCTGCCCTGGTCCGGTCCGGAACGGTCGTCCCGATGGCGCGCCCGTGGGACACCGCGCCCGGCCCGGACAACATCAGGCCCGCCCTGCACTACATGTCCGACCTCGGCGACGTCGAGGCTCTCGAACCCTCCGTCCACAAAGACTTCCTTGCCGTCGACTACCACGGCAAGGCGGTCAGTCATCTGGACGCCCTCTCCCATATCGCCTACCGCGGGGATCTCTACGACGGCCGTGCGGCGCGCGAGCTCATCGACTCCGGAGGCGCCCGCTTCGGCGCCGTATCGGCGCTCGGCGCCCTCGTCACGAAGGGCGTACTGCTCGACCTGCCGGCCGTTTCGGGGTGCGCATGGCTGGAGCCCGGGCGGGCCGTGCACGCCGAGGACATCGTGGGCGCGGAGGAGGCGCTCGGCGTGACGATCGGCGAGGGCGATGCGGTGCTGCTGAGGACCGGCAGCTTGCGCCGTCGCCAGGAGCTGGGCGCCTGGAATCCCGACGCGGCGAGCGCGGGCCTCCATGTGGACGCCATGCCCCTGCTGGCCGAGCGCGGTATCGCCCTGCTCGGCGGCGACGGCGACAGCGACGTACGTCCCTCGCCGGTCGACGGACTGCACTCGCCGGTCCATGCGCTCGCCATCGCCGCGATGGGGGTGCCGCTCCTGGACAACCTCGATCTCGAAGCGCTCTCCGCGGCCGGCGCCGCGGCCGGCCGTTACGCGTTCCTGTTCCTGGTGGCTCCGCTGAACGTCCCCGGCGGCACGGGCTCGCCCGTCAATCCGATCGCGGTGCTCTGACGGCCGCGCGGCGCCGCCGCGCAGCCCCAGAAGGACCAGGTCACCACCGTGATCGCAGCGACGGGCGGGCGCTTTCTCGGTGGCCGCCCGGGGCGACCGAGTCCCGGGATCCGCCCGCCTCGGGTGCGTCCGCTCCCCGTTCTCTCGCCTGGTCGCGCTCGGCACCGCCGCATACCCGAAGTCCTACAATTGGCACAAATGGTGCAGCCGCTCCGGCGTACGAGTGGCCATAAGGGCACGTACGGATGTGGAAGTGATTCGGATGGGGCTCATGGGAGACGGGATCGGCCCCGCACGTGCCCGTGAGCGGTTCCTTCGCGGTGAGTCGGTCCAGGGGACCGTGCGCGGCTCGATCCTGAGTTCGTGGCAGCGTTCCCAGTCGCTGGGGCTCTCCCCGGAAGGATGCGAGCTTCCTTTCCGGCAGGATCTCGACCTGGACGGGCGGCTGGTCCGCGCCGCCGGGCCCGTACTGGACCGGCTGCAGTCCAGGTTCACCGGCCGGAACATGAATGTGTCCCTCGCCGACGGACGCGGCGCCGTGCTGCAACGTCGTTTCGGTGAAGTCTCCGCGGTCAGGCATCTGGCCGCGATCCAGAGCGTCCCGGGTTTCGTGTTCGCCGAGCAGTTCGGCGGGACGAACGGCATCGGTCTGGCGCTCGCGGAACGGCGGCTGATCAACGTTTATGGCGCTGAGCATTTCGCCGAACGCTCTCAGTCAAATGCATGTTCGGCAATTCCCGTCCGCGATCTGCTGAGCGGGCGCATTGAGGGCATCCTCTGCTTCGGCTATCCGATCGCCGAGGCGGACCTGGCGCTGAACGGGGTCATCCGCCGGGCCGCCGGAGCCATCGAACGGCGGCTGCTGGAACAGAGTTCGACGCGGGAGCGCGCCCTGCTCCAGGCCTACCTCGACGCCAGGCGCCGCTCGTCAACCGGAGCCACGACCGGCAACGGGCAGCCGGGCGAGCTTGCCGAGAGCGGGCTGGACTGGCGTGACCAGCTGATCCTCGAGGAGAAGGCCACCGATCTGATCGCCTCGTCCCAGCGCGCCGCCGTCGAGGTACCCCTGCCGGGCGGCCGGCGGGTCACCTTGCTCAGCCGGCCGGTGACGAGCTCCTGCGGGGTGGAGGGCGTCGTCATCGAAGCGGTCCTGCCCACCCGGCATCAGCGCGTCGCCGTCCACAGCGAAGCCGATGTGTCACCCGGGCCCCTGGCACCGCAGGCCCTCGCTCCGGCGGTCGCGGAGGCCGGGCATGTCCCCGGCGCCGTACCCGGCCGCGCGGCCACGGCGGTACGCGCACCCGGCACCGACGAACGCACCGCCGAACGTGCGACCAGCGGGCTGGTGCTGGTGGGCGAGCCGGGAGTGGGGAGATACGCCGTGGCGGCCCGACGCCGCCTGGAGCTGCTGTCCGAGGCCAGCACCCGCATCGGCACCACCCTGGACGTGAGCCACACCGCCCGGGAACTCGCCGAGATGGCCGTCCCGCGCTTGGCCGACTTCGTCACCATCGACCTGTTCGAGGCGGTACTGAGCGGCGACGAGCCGACCGACCCGCACGCCGATCTCCACCGCACGGTGGTCCACGGCTTTCGCGGGGACTGTCCCTTCTACCCCGCCGGTGAACGGGTCGACCTGCGCCCCACCACTCCCCAACTCCGTTGCCTGGCCGGCCGGGAGCCCGTACTCGAGCCCGATCTGAGGGCGGCCCCGGGCTGGATCGCCCAGGATCCCGGGCATGCCCAGCGGCTGCTCGACCACAACGTCCACTCCCTCATCGCCGTCCCCCTCCTCGCCCGCGGCATGGCCCTGGGCGTAGCGAGCTTCTACCGCTCCCGGGACCCCGCCCCCTTCGGGGACGACGACCGCTCGCTTGCCCAGGAGCTCACCACGCGCGCCGCCATCTGCATCGACAATGCCCGCCGTTACACCCGCGAGCACACCATGGTCCTGGCGTTGCAGCGCAGTCTGCTGCCGCAGCGCTTCCCGGAGCTGAACGCCGTCGAGGTCGCCTACCGCTATCTGCCGGCCGAGTCCGGGGTCGGCGGAGACTGGTTCGACGTCATTCCCCTCTCCAGCAGCCGCGTCGCCCTCGTCGTCGGGGATGTCGTCGGCCATGGGCTGCACGCCGCCGCCACCATGGGCCGGCTGCGCACCGCCGCCCGCAACTTCGCCGAACTGGATCTCGCCCCCGACGAAGTCCTCACCCACCTCGACAATCTCGTGGGCCGCCTCGACCGGGACGAGGGCAGCGAGGAACCCTCCGCCGACAGCACCGACATCATCGGCGCCACCTGCCTGTACGCCATCTACGACCCGGCCTCTCAACAGTGCGTGATGGCCCGGGCCGGCCACCACCCACCCGCCCTGGTCCGCCCCGACGGGGGCGTGGTGTTCCCCGACCTTCCCGGCGGACCGCCTCTGGGCCTGGGCGGTCTCCCCTTCGAAACCGCCGAGTTCCACCTCCCCGAGGGCAGCCAGATCGTCCTCTACACCGACGGCGTCGTCGAAGACCGCCATCGCGACATCGACACGGCCCTCGACCAGCTGGGCCGGGCCCTGGCCCACCCGAACCGCCCGCCCGAGGACACCTGCGAGGCGGTGATCCGGACCGTGGTGCCCAGCCACCCCGCCGACGACATCGCCCTGCTCGTCGCCCGCACCCACGCCCTGGACCCGCACCGGATCGCCACCTGGGAGCTGCCCGCCGACCCGTCGCTCGTCTCCGGCATCCGTGCCGCCGTCACGCGCCAACTGGCCGAATGGGGGCTGGACGAGGTCGCCTTCGCCACCGAACTCCTGCTCAGCGAGCTGGTCACCAATGCCATCCGCTACGGCACCGGCCCCGTCCAGGTACGCCTGCTCTACGACCGCACGCTGACCTGCGAGGTCTCCGACACCAGCAGCACCGCGCCGCACCTGCGCCACGCGGCCACCACCGACGAGGGCGGCCGCGGCCTGTTCCTCGTCGCACAGCTCGCCCAGGCCTGGGGCACCCGCTACACGGCCGACGGCAAGGCCATCTGGGCCGAGTTCGCCCTGGAGGTGCCCGGCGGAATGCCCGGCATCGCCGAGACGTATTTCGACGACATTCCCGCTATCCAGTAGCCCATCCGGCAGAGAAGCCAAAGAGGGCCGTAGCATGCGGAAATGTGGCAAAAGGTGCTGGTGGTGCGGCGCGCGGGCACACAACGCGGCGCGATCGCCCCTGCGAAGCGCGCGGCACCGTTACCGCTCCCGTCGGGAAGAACAGCGGCCGACCTCCGGAGAAGTCTGTGCATGACGCTCCTGACCTCACCCCTCCCCCGCGCCGTGGCCCAGCACCCCTCGTCCGCATCGACGGTCTCAGCAAGCGGTTCGGTGGCACGCTCGCGCTGGACGCGGTCGACCTCGACATCGGCTCCGGCAGCATCCTCGCCCTGCTCGGTCCCAACGGAGCCGGGAAGTCCACCCTCATCAAGGTGCTCGCGGGCATCCACCACGCGGACGAGGGCGAGGTGACGGTCGCCGGGCACCCACTCGGCACCGAAGCGGCCACCCGCACCATGTCCTTCATCCACCAGGACCTGGGACTGGTCGAGTGGATGACCGTCGCCGAAAACATCGCGCTGGGCACCGGCTACCCCCGCCGCGCCGGACTGCTGTCCCGGCGGCTGGCGCACAGACAGTGCACCGAGGCCCTGGGCATCGTCGCCGCGCACCTCGACCCGCGCACCACCCTCGCCGACCTCCCGCGAGCCGAACGCTCCCTGGTGGCCATTGCCCGCGCGCTGTCCACCGAAGCCGAACTCATCGTCCTCGACGAGCCGACCGCCAGCCTCCCGGCGGCGGACTGCGCCCGGCTCTTCGACGTACTGCACACCCTGCGCGACCGGGGCCACGCCATCGTCTACGTCACCCACCGTCTCGACGAGGTGTTCAGGGTCGCCGATGCCTTCGCCGTCCTGCGCGACGGCCGCCTCATCAGCCACGGCCCGCTCGCCGACTACAGCCCCGCCCGGCTGGTGCACGACATCGTGGGCCACGAACCGGGCAGCTACCGCTTCGCCCCCGCCGCGGGCCCGGCCGTCCTGCGCCTCGACGGCGTACGGACCGAGAACACGGCACCGGTCAGCCTGGAACTGCGCGGCGGTGAAATCCTCGGCATGGTGGGCCTCACCGGCGCCGGGCACATGGAACTGGGCCGTGCCCTCGCCGGATCCCGGCCGCTCCTCGACGGACGGGCGCTGCTCGACGGCCGGCCGTACGCCCCGGGCACGGTCTCGGCCGCAGTCGACGCCGGCGTCGGCTTCGTGACCGGCAACCACGAGGAAGAGGGCTGCGCCGCCGAACTGACCGTGCGGGAGAACTTCCTGGCCAACCCCCGGGCGGGCGGCGTGCCGGCCGTGCACTGGATCAGCCCCCGGCGCGAGCGGGCCGAGGCCACCGCCCTCGTCGAGCGGTTTGCGGTGTACCCCCGGGACAGCGAGGCGCCGATCGCCACCCTGTCCGGGGGCAACCAGCAGAAGGTCATGGTCGGCCGGTGGCTGAGGACGAGCCGAAGCCTGCTGATCCTCGAGGAGCCGACCGCCGGGGTGGACGTCGGCGCCAAGACCGCGCTCTACCGCCTGCTCCAGGACGCGCTGGCCGACGGCCTCGCCGTCCTGCTCCTCTCCACCGACTTCGAGGAGGTCGCCAACGTGTGCCATCGCGCCCTGGTATTCGTCCGCGGGGCGGTGACGGTGGAGCTGAGCGGCAAGGCCCTCACCGTCGCCGAACTCGCCCGCGCCTCCTCGGCCATGGCCGCCCTCACCGGGACGACGTGACGATGCCCCCTTCCCCTCCCCCACCGGGCCGCCGGCTCGGACACCTCATCGGCGCCTACGGCCTCGTGGCGCTCACCGCCCTGCTGTTCCTGGCCTTCTCGCTCGCCCTGCCGAACACCTTTCCCACCCTGGACAACATCTCCGCGGTCCTGTCCAACCAGTCGGTGCCCGCCATCCTCGCGCTGGGCGCGATGATCCCCATCGTCACGGCCAAGTTCGACCTGTCCATCGGCTACGGACTCGGTCTCGCGCACGTCATGACCCTGCAGCTCATCGCCACCGAAGGGTGGCCCTGGCCGCTCGCCTGCCTCGTGGTGGTACTCGGCGGGGCGGTCGTCGGCACCGTCAACGGGGTCGTCGTCGAATTCGCGAGGATCAACTCCTTCATCGCCACCCTCGGCACCGGCAGCATCCTCTACGCCCTCACCGGCTGGATCACCAACGGGGCCCGGATCGTCCCCGGCCCGCACGGCCTGCCGGCCGCCTTCACCGACATCTACGACTCCAGGTTCCTCGGCCTGCCGGTGTCCGCCTTCTACGTCCTCGCCCTCACCGCCGTGCTGTGGGTGCTCCTGGAGCGGCTGCCGCTCGGCCGCTACCTGTACGTCATCGGCTCCAACCCCCGCGCCGCCGACCTGGTGGGCATCCCCACCCGACGCTATGTCCTCTACGCCTTTGCCGGATCGGGGCTGATCGTCGGTATCGCCGGGGTCCTGCTCGCCGCACAGCAGCGCATCGGCAACCCCAGCGTCGGACTGGACTACCTGCTGCCCGCGTTCGTGGGTGCGCTGCTCGGCTCCACCGCGATCAAACCCGGCCGGGCGAACGCCCTCGGCACCCTGATCGCCGTCGTCGTCCTCGCCATCGGGCTCGCCGGCATCGGCCAGCTGGGCGCCCAGTTCTGGGTCACTCCGCTGTTCAACGGCGCCACCTTGCTCATCGCCGTCGGCATGGCCGGCTATGCCGCTCGGCGCCAGCTACGCCATCGACGGACGGACCCTCCCCGAGCGCCCCGCGACATTCCGGAAGTCGGCTCATGACCGCCGCCGTCACCACCGCGTCGCCCCCTCCCCGAGGAGCCCTTGCACATGGGACCGCCCTTCGCCGCGCGGTGGTACTGGCCATGGCCGCCGCGGTGATCGCCGGCTGCGAGCGCGGCGCGTCGACCGGCGGTGGGCCCCCCTCCGCAGGGTCGGCAGGGCCCGGGTGTCCTACCGTCCTGGCCAGAGCCAAGGCGGCCGTTCGGCATTCCGAGCAGACCGACTCGGCCAGGAACGGCCCGGCCAGTGGCCCCAAGGCGGTCTCCGGCAAAACAATCGTCTACGTCGCGCAGACCATGACCAACCCCGGCGTCGCAGGCGCCGCCAAGGGCGTCGAGGAAGCCGCGAACGTCATCGGCTGGCGCGTCCGGGTGATCGACGGCCAGGGCACCCCGGCCGGGATCCAAGCAGCATTCAGCCAGGCCATCGCCCTTCGGCCCTCGGGCATCGTCATCGGCGGCTTCGACCCCGGCCTGACGTCGCAGCAGGTCGCGAAGGCCGACGCGGAACACATCCCCCTCGTCGGCTGGCATGCGGTCGCCTCCCCCGGCCCGAGCAAGCACCCCGAACTCTTCAGCAACGTCACCACCAGGGTCGGGGACGTCGCGAAGATCAGCGCGGACTGGGTGATCACGCACTCCAACGGCAACGCCGGGGTCGTCGTGTTCACGGACGCCTCGATCCCGTTCGCCAAAACCAAGTCCGACCTGATCAAGAAGGAGCTCGCCACCTGCTCCGGCGTGAAGCTGCTGGCGGAGGAGAACATCCCGATCTCGGACACCAGCAGCCGAACCCCCCAGGAAGTCTCCTCACTCCTCTCCCGCTTCCCTGACGCCTGGACACACTCCGTAGCCATCAACGACGTCTACTTCGCCGACGCCGCCCCGGCCCTGCGCGCGGCACGCAGAAAGGGCGGGGGCGCCCCCTTCAACATCGGCGCGGGCGACGGCGATCCCTCCGCCTTCCAACGCATCAACAGCAGGCAGTTCCAGACAGCCACCGTCCCCGAGCCCTTCTCCCAGCAGGGCTGGCAGATCCTCGACGAATTCAATCGCGCCTTCTCCGCAAAGCCCGCCAGCGGCTACGTCGCCCCCGTACACATCGCCACGGCCGCCAACAGCCGCGGAGCCACCACATGGGACCCGCCCGGCTACCGCGCGACGTACCGGAAGATCTGGGGCAGGTAGCCCCCGGAACACACATGACGTCGAGTAACCGGGGAACAACCGGACGGACTCCAGGAGCCGCTTCCTGGTCACCGTGCTGCTCGGGTGTCGACGTGATGCTTCACAGCCGCCGGGCGCGCAGCACCCCTGTCCGCATGGGGAGAGTGAACTCGCCGCGGGCGGTCTCCGGTCGACTCCCGAGGAATGCGCGGATCCGGCCCAGCGTGGCCTCTTGTTCCTGTTCCGGCATGACCAGCACCCCCGCGCGCGTCGCGAGAGTCGCGACGAGAGTGTCGGCGGTGCGGCGCTGCCCGTGGGGGAATTCGGCCTGCTCCGGTGAGCCGAACCGGGCGGGCACGCCACCCCTTGGAAGGTGCATGTCTGCCGTCTCGGCGCGCCAGCCGGCGGGCGTGTCACGCGGGCCGATGGCCGCGCTCCCGCTGACCCGCGCGAGCCCGGAAACCCACTCGACCCCGTCGTCCATGACGTTCCACAGACCTGCCAGGATGCCGCCGGGCGTGAGGACCCTGGCAATCTCGGGTCCCGCGACGGCCATGTCGAACCAGTGCAGGGCGTTGCCGGCCAGCACGGCATCGACAGACGCGTCCGGCAGCGGTATCGCCTCGGCACTACCCGACAGGGCACGGACAGCCGGCAGCGCGTGGCGCAGCCCGGTCAGCATCGCCGAATCGGGCTCGACCGCAATGACTTCGGCACCCAGCGCGACCAACGTGGCGGTCAGCTTGCCGGTTCCGGCGCCGAGGTCGAGCACACGCGGCCCGGACGCCGACTCAAGCGCCCACCGCACCGCGGCCTGCGCGTAGTCCGGGCGGTGCTCGGCGTAGGCGACCGCCGCCGCGCCGAACGACGAGGCGTGAAGCAGCCGTTCGCCCTGATCCATCCGGTTACGCTAGCGATGCTGCCCGGGGGTCGACCACCCCGCGTCACCACTGCACTCCTCGGGTGAATTCGGCGTGCTGGTCCTCGCCCACTCCGAGAAGCAGGATGCCGCAACAGCCAGAGGCACACCTCGACCACCGCCGGTGACGGACGGACCACGGCATGGATGCATGCACGCCGTGTCGTCACCACACCTCGCACCCGGCGCGGGACGGTACGGCGGTTCCTCGGAATGCGTCCGCGGCGGATGAGCAACTAAAATGGACGTATATATGCCCATCGAGGGCTTGAGGAAGGGCGGAGGCTTCAACCGGCCGCCCCAGAGTCCGCGCGCACCCCGGCGCTCTTCAGCGCCCCGCACCCTGCCCATGCGCTTCTCGGATTTCCCACGGAGCATTCCCATGGTTGGTCAAACCGCCTCCATCATCCTCGAGCCCGAAGCACAGGAGCTCGCCGACGCGACCTCGCACCATCCGTTCCTGTACGAGCTGGATCCGATCGCAGCGCGCAGGGTCCTCGACGACCTTCAGGCAGCGCCGGTCGACAAGCTGCCGGTCGACGAGGAGTGGGTCACAGTTCCGGCGGCCGTGGGCGAGGTACGGGTACGCATCGTCAAGCCACAGGGCACCACCGGATCGGTGCCCGTCGTGTTGTACATGCACGGCGGTGGCTGGGTGCTGGGCAACGCCGATACTCACGACCGCCTGGTGCGCGAGTTGGCGGTCGGCGCCCGTGCGGCTGTGGCCTTCGTGGAGTACACGCCGTCGCCCGAGGCGCACTACCCCGTGGCCATCGAGCAGGGTTACGCCACCGCGCAGTGGATCGTCCGCGAGGGAGCGTCCAAGGGGTTGGATGCACAGCGCATGGCAGTGGCCGGGGAATCGGTCGGCGGGAACATGACCGCCGCACTCGCGCTCATGGCCAAGGAGCGCGGTGACGTCACGTTCCTACAGCAGTCGATGTATTACCCGGTCACAGATGCGGCGATGAACACCGGTTCCTACGAGCAGTTCGCCACCGGCTACTACCTGAGCCGCCAGCTGATGGAATGGTTCTGGGACGCTTACACGACCGACCCGAACCAACGCGCGGAAATCACCGCGTCTCCCAACCACGCCACCATCGAGCAACTATCCGGCCTGCCGCCCGCCCTGCTGATCGTCGATGAGGCCGACGTACTGCGCGACGAGGGCGAGGCGTACGCCGCCAAGCTCCGATCGGCCGGCGTTGCTGTGACGACGGTGCGCTACGACGGCACGGTCCACGACTTCATGATGCTCAACTCGCTGAGTCAGTCCAAAGCCGCCCGCGGAGCCATCGACCAGGCAACGGCTTTCCTGCGCAACGCGCTGGGAACCGCCCAGTCCTAGATATTGCGGGCGCGGACGCAGTCCGAAGTCACCGACGTGACCTGGCGCCTGTGCCGTGGAATGCACCACGAGAGCCGACACCTGTCATTCAGCCGAGCCGACAATCCGGTCCCGAGGCCGGGGCTCGGCACAGGAAATCCCAGACCGCAGCCTTCCGCAACACGCTGTGGACCGTGACGCCGGTCGCGCATGCGCCGCGGTCCTGAGTGGGGTCACTGAGCGGTACGAGAGGCTGCCCAGCGGCCGGGTCCAGGGCCAGGCCGTGTGGCGTGCGCCGACTGAATCGGGTCCGTCACCGTGTCCCCTCGGGGTATTCTCCGTTCCCCCTCTGGTGTTGCACTTTGATGAACTGGACTGCTACGTAAGGGGATTGCGCGGTGCCTTATGTTCGTGATCTGGTGCGCGAAGTAGTGGGAGAGCACGCGCCCCACGAGTTGCCGCTCGTCGACAGCCTGCGGACGTTGGGCGACGACCAGGTCGTCCGCACCCTCGCCGGGGGCGGACAGAAGCGGGAGCCGCTCGGGTTCGGCTATGCCGAAGTGTCCGCGCTGGTCACTCCGGTTGTCTGGCTCGTGCTCGATCAGGCGGCCCGCCGCACGGTCGACCGGGCCACGGAGGGCCTGTTGGCGCGTGGCCAAGCCGGCGTGCGCAGGCTGCTGCGCCGGGCGCCGGACGCTGCGAACCGTACGCTGATCGCGCTGGATCCCAGCGAATTGGCGCTGGTCAGAACGCACATCGTGGAACAGGCCACCGAGCGAGGCGCCGACCGCCGGGAAGCCGAGGCGCTGGCCGACGGCGTCGTCGCGCGGATCGCGACGTCGGCCGTGGCCGACGAGGATCGCCCCGAACCCCCCGGCACCGCCTCGTGAAGGCCCTCGCCGCGCTCCGGAGCACGACCGGAACCGGCCCGCGCTTCGCGCTGCTGATGGTCCTCGTCGTGGCGTCGAGCATCCCCACGCTCGACACGCTGCTCCAGGAGGTGCCGGCGCTCCTCGGCCTGCGCGACGGTCGAGCGGGCCTGCACGGCCCGTCAGGCTGCTTGTACGCCGCCGGATTCGACCCCGGCAGCAGCGATCTGGAGAACCTCGTGAGGGCCCTGGACCGGCCGGGCACCCTGCAGAAGTGCATCGGCGGCCACACGCTCGTCCCGTACCGCGGCGCCCTCGCCACCCTGGTGCTGCTCGCCCTCGCGGCCGGGCTGTACTGGTGGCTGCCGACGGCCCGCGAGCGGTGGCGCCGGATGGTGCCGCTCGAAACCGTCGACACCGACGGCACGCTGCGGGCCGAGCTCGCCGCACTGTGCGCCCGCACCGGCATCCGCGCGCGGTTGCGCTTCCGCGTCGCCCCGGCGCGGACGTCTCCCAGCGCCAGCGTCTACGGCCGCTCCGGGAGCTACACCGTCTCCCTGCACTCCGGTCTGCTCCCCCTGCTCGGCACCGACCCCGAAGGCTTCCGCGCCGTCGTCCTGCACGAACTCGCCCATGTGCACCACCGCGACGTGGACTACGCCTACGCCAGTACCGCCCTGTGGCGGGCCTATGTCCTGCTCGCCCTGATCCCGACCTTCGGCGTGACCGGCTGGGTCCTCGTCCTGGTGTTGTCCGGCACCAAGTCCCCGTGGTGGCCCGGCGCCGCGGCCATGCTGCTGGCCCCCGCGCTGGTCGGACTGCTGCTGGCCGGGCTGGTGCACCTCGCCCGGGCCGACCTGCTGCGGCGGCGCGAACTGTTCGCCGACCGCCGGGCAGTCATCTGGGGCGCGGACGCCACCAGTTGGCAGCGCCCCGACCCCGCCGGGCCCGTGGCACCGTGGCTGCGCCGGCTGACCGCGCTGCTCGGGACCCACCCGCGGTGGGAGGAGCGCCGACGCGCGCTCACCGACGTCGGCCGCCTCGACCGGGTCAGCCCCCTGGCGATGTTCCTCACCGGTATCTCGGCGGCACTCCTGTACCAGTCCCTGGTGACGCTTCCGGTCCTGTCCGACGGCCCGGGCTCCTCCTGGATCACGGTCGGCGCAGTGACCCCGGTGCTCTGCTTCGCCCTGGGACTGCCACTCGTACGGGCCTCGGGCACGACCGACGGAAACGGGCGGTCCGCCACCGTGGCGGGCCTCTGGCTCGGCTTCGGGCTGCTGCTGGGCGAGTTCGTCTCCAGCGGCCGGTACCGGATCGACTGGATGCTGCCCCGGCCCCAGTACCTGCTCGCGTTCCTGCTCATCGCGGCCGTGCCCGCGGTGTGGTGGTCCCAGTCTCTGCGCCTGGCACTCGCCCTGCCCCGGTGGGGGCAGCGCTGGGCGGCCGCGGTGTGCTGCGCGCTCGTCACCGCGACGGTGCTGTGGGCCGGGCTGCGGTGGTGGCATACGGGGGGCCAGGCCCTCTCACTGGGCGCCGCCGACCGGGGCGCGGAACTGGCCGCGTACTACGCCCGGACGATCCCGGGCGACTGGCACGGCTACGGCTCGGACCTCTCGGCCCTCACCACCGGCCTCGCCCTCCTCACCCCGCTGAGCAGCGAGATCCTGGTCGGGGCCGCCGCTCTTCTGATGTGGCTGCTACCGCCGGCCCTCGCACTGTTCCAGCGCACGGACCTGACGGCCACCGCGCTGCGGCTGCGCAGGACGCTCGGCGCCGGCCTCGCCGGGGCCCTGGTGGGCGGGGCCGGCCTGGTCCTGGCCCAACTCATGATGAACCAGTCGCGGCCGGCGACGACGAAGGGGCCGGCCGGCCCCATCGTCCTCGTCCACATGTGGTGGGTGACCGTGACGATCCTGGCGGCCTGCCTGCTGACGGCCGCCGTGGTGGCCGCCCGTGCGCGCCGGCACTGGCTGCTGCGGGCGCTGCTCGCCGCGCAGGTGGTCCAACTGCTCGCCTATGCCGAGGTGTTCCTTCTCTTCTCCGCCGACGGCTGCCTGGGGCCGCTGAACACCGCCTTCGACATGTGCCGGTGGCGTCCCCGCAACGGCCTGATCATCGACGGCACGGTCACCTCCCTGACACTCGTCAATGCCGTCCTCGGATCGGCCTGCGCGGCATTGGTGGGGGCAGGTCTGGCGTGGGCGGCGCGCCGGTTCCGCCGTCGGCCGACCGTGGGCAACGCCGCAGAACCGGCACCGGGCGCGGCCGTTCGCCCGCCCTCGGTGCTGCTGAAGGCGGGCACGCTCCTCACGCTTGCCGTACCGGCGGTGGTGCTGGCCGCCGTGACGTTCACCCAGGCAACCGCCCCCGACGACTCCCGTCTGTGGCAGGACGCGGCCGATTCGGTCAGGAAGCAACGCGGACCCGGCCCGCCCGCGCAGGCACCGCAGACCCGCGCCTGGCAGGCGGCGTCCTGGCTGAACGACGGCGGGACCCGGCATGCGCAGCAGATCAACGCCGCCTCGGTCGCCCTGGACTCCGAACTCCTCAAGGCCGCCGCGGGCAAGCGCAACGCGGACGGGAAGGTCACGTTGGATGAGAAAGCGTTCCACCGCCGCTGCCGCGCCCTGGGCCAGCGGGTCGAGGACGCCAGGGACTACTTCCCCGTCCCGGACCGGGACCTCCAAAAGAGCTGGTCCGCCGCGCTGAACCAGGTGCACCACGGGGCCCAGGACTGCCAGGAGGCAACCGTCCCGCCCAAGGGCGCCCCGCACCGGACCGACGCGGAGCGCGAGCGCCTCTTCACCGCATCCCTCAACGAGATCGTCAGCGGAATGCGCACCTTCGGCACCACGGTCCAGGACATCAAGAAGGCCGCCACTTCGCCGACCAAGTAGCTCCTCCGGTACGGGCCGCCGGACGGTCGGACCGGCGTGCCCGTCTTCGTGCGCATGGCGTGTGCCGGACAACCCCTGCGGTGCTCTTTCCCTCTTCCTCTGTGAGCGAGAGGGGATGCCATGAGGGCGAGCTGGCAGCGGGCGGCGGCCGTCGGCGTGTGCAGTGGAGTGCTGAGTTGCGGGGGCCTGGCGTGGCCGGCCGCGGCAGACGGGGACCCTCCGACGATCACCCAGGCGTTTGCGGGCCCACGCCCCGGTGAGGCCATCGGCATCGATCTGCTCAACTACGAAAGAAAGCCGGGCATGGACCTGGTGGCCGAATCGCCGGTCTTCGCGGCTCCGATCCGGATGGACGACCCTGCGGGGGACACCGGCGGGGAAGGCGTCAAGGCGCCCATCCCGGCGTGGGCCAAGCCTGGATCGTATCCGCTCGTCGTCAAGGCCCGAGGCAAGATCGTGGCCCGCGACACCATCGACGTCAATCCGCCGAAGCGTCCGTTCATCGAAGTGGGCGAAGGCGGTGCGAGGCGGCCGGGCATCAAGGCGAATCTGTTCTTCGACGACCTGTACCCCGGAGAGACCGGCGCTTCCTTCACGGCCCATTCCACGGCATTCACTTCGCCGGTCCGCCTCGCACACGACAAGGGCTGGAACAACACCCGCACTTTCCACGCCTTTGATGTGCCGCTGCGGCACACCTTGAAAGACGGGACGTACGCGGTGTGGGTGACCGATGCGAAGGGGAAACGGAAGGCCGAAACCCGCCTGGAGGTCCGCTCGGCCCGCCCGGGCGACGACGACTATCTGGGCAAAGCCAGTGGCCCCGCGTTCTTCGGGGAGGCGGGCTACGTACTCAAGGCCCGGCTCAAGGGTTTCACGATCGCGGCGGGCGGGGCGGTGTTCGTGAGGTGGCAGGACGCGTATCCGGACCCCGGGGAGGAGGAGCGGATGACTGCGACATCCCCGGCGTTCCAGGCCCCGGCCGAGCTGAAGGCCGATCTCCTCAAGGGCCATGAGGAGGATGCCCCGATCTTCTGGGGTCCGGCGCGGATCAAACCCGATCTGAAGCCGGGGTCGTATCCCGTCACCGTCATCAGCCACCGCGGGCGGGTGAAGAAGACCAGTTACCTCAACGTCACCCAGGCCCCCGCTCACGACGACGGTGAGCATGGACTGCCGATCGCCGTGTGGGCGGGTGCGGGCACCGGAACCCTCGCTCTGAGCGCCGCCGCCGTGGTGCCGATCGTCCGCAAGCGCAGGCGGACGCCCCACTCCTGACCGGACAGCCTTCAGGTCGCAAGCGCCATCTCGCGTCGACACCCTCGGCCTCCTGCCGGCCGTCCGGTACACCGACCTCTCCCGCTACCAGCGCGGTGCACCCCGGCTCCGTCCGAGGTGCCGCGCGTGTCCTCACGGGATGCGCCAGCTGTCCGGCCGTCTGCCGTCGATGTCGGTGAATCCGTATTCCCTCGCCATCTGCGCGGAGCTGACCGACCGCTGGTTCCATCGGTGCCGTTCGGGGTCCGCGGCCAAGGCGGCCGCCGCCCGGCCGACATAGCGTGGTGACTCCGACTCGGCGAAACCTGCCGGTGCGGTCGGCGAGCCGTCGTCCCGGTAGGGATTCAGTGCCTCGCGCCAGTTCTCCTCGCGGATACCGAAGTTGTCCAGCATCATCTCCGAACGAAGCCACCCGGGCGTGAGGGCGACCGCGGTGGCTCCGAACGGCTGCAGCTCATGCCCTTGCGAAAACGCCAGCCGGTTCACCGCGGTCTTGACCAGGTCGTAGAACACCGAGATCCGGTACGACGACGCATTGAATTCCGCTGTGCCGTCGGTCACTTCGACCAGCAGGCCGCCCGGCTCCTCGATCAGCAGGGGGAGGAAGTGGTGGGAGGTGATCAGATGGGTGTCGAGCCCCAGCCGGACGATGCGCAGGCCGTCATCGAGGCGGTGCTTCCAGATCGGCGTGTTCCAGTCCGCCGGCCCGCCTTTGAGGCGTTCCGCGCCCCAGATGTCGTTGATCAGGATGTCGATACGGCCGTGTTCGCCGCGAATGCGCTCGGCCAGGCGGTGAACCTGATCGGAATCGAGATGGTCGACCTGGCATGCGATTCCGGTGCCGCCGAGCCGGGTGACCAGCTCCGCCGTCTCCTCGATCGTCTCCGGTCGGTCGTAGTCGGACCCGCCCGGGCCCGTCACGCTGCTGCGCCCTGTGCAGATCACGGTCGCACCCGCTTCGCCCAGCGCGGCGGCGAAGCCACGTCCTGCGCCTCGCGTCGCTCCCGCTACGACAGCAACCTTCCCGCGCAACGCGTCAGGGTCCGGCAACCACACCATCTCTCGACTATGGCAGACCTCCCGCGAAGCGGTACGCGGCGCTGCGCGCGCGGTGCCCTTGTGTCACGACGAGCGCTCGGCACGTGAGCTGGGGGCCGGCGGCGTACGCGCCACCCTCGTCGACCGGGTGCCGCCGTCCCGCCGCCGGCGACCGGCGAGCACGACGACCGTCTGCCGTAGTGCTCGGCCAGGGCGCCGTCCTCGGTACGCCACTCGGCGCACTCCGACGTCGCCATCGTTCAGATCGTCCAGCTCGTCGACAAGGGGGGTGCCCTGTGGCAGCGGTACACCGGTCGCACCGTCCTGGCACCCCCTAGCCGTGCTGACGCATCACGCCGTGGTCAGGCGGCGGCGAGGGAGACCTCGGTCGACTTGATCAGCGCGACGACGGAGGAGCCGGCGGTCAGGCCGAGGTCGTCGACCGCGCCCTTGGTGATGGCGGCGGTCAGTTCGCCTCCCTCGACGGAGACCTTGACGGATCCCATGGCGTTACCGGTGGCGACGTCGGTGACGGTGCCCGCGATCTGGTTGCGGATGGAGAGGCCCTCGACGGGAGCGGTGGCGAGAGCGACCTCGGTGGACTTCACCAGGGCCTTGACGGCGGTCCCCTCGGCGAACCCGAGGTCCTTGAGGGCGTCGGTGGTGATGGCCGCGGTGATGTCCTGCCCACCGGCCAGCCGGACCTTCACGGTCGCCATGGCTTCGCCGGCCGTGACGGAGGTGACGATGCCGGGGAACTGGTTGCGGATGCTCAGACCCATGAAGAAACGCCTCACAAAAGTCGGGGATGGCAGGGCGATTTCTCGCCTGCGTTATTGCTGACGCTACGGGATGTTGAATGCGTCCATGGGTGAGTCCCTTGCATTTGCCAGCCGAATGGCTCTGTCCGGCTGGCATATCCGGACGTCCTGGAAGTTGCCCTGCGATCCACTCACTTCAGCCGCCTGACCAGGGGTTTTCGGCCTGCGTTCCGCGGACGAATCCGATACCCGGGCGGCCTGTCCGCATTGCAGATGTGGCATTTCCGGCCTCTCATTACCGCATATGCAAACTCCACGATCCGAAAGGCCGCGCGTTTACCGGGCGCGAGCCCGGACAGCCACCGCAAGACAAGCAAGGCATCGTCGTGAAGCCGGTTTCCCAGAGCCGAACGTCCGGGCTGCGCCGACCGAGGTCGAGCTGGGCGAGGCGGACGCGGCCCTCGTCTACAAGACCGACGCCGCCTCGGCGCCCGGCAAGGTCGGCGCCGTCGACATCCCGGACGACCGGAACGCCATCGCCTCCTACCCGGCCGCCACCCTCAAGGCGTCCAAGCACCCCGAAGCCGCCACCGCGTTCGTGAAAGGGCTCGCCACCCCAGAGGCGCAGAAGATCCTCACCCGCGCCGGCTTCCAGAAGGCGTAACCCACGGCCGTCACCGTTACTGTCACGCGGCGCACTACTCCTCCTGGTACGAGTAGCGCTGATTGGTCCAGGGGTCACCGACGTTGTGGAAGCCGCGCTCTTCCCAGAACCCACGGCGGTCGGCGGTCATGTACTCGATGCCGCGCAGCCACTTCGGGCCCTTGTACCCGTAGAGGTGCGGTACGACCAGGCGCAGCGGGAAGCCGTGCTCGGCGGTGAGCTGTTCTCCGTTGTGGTGGGTGGCCATCAGGGTCCGGGCGGACGTGAAGTCGCTGAGGCGGAGGTTGGCGCTGTATCCGTACTCGGCCCAGGCCATGACGTGCGTGACCTGCGGAGCCGGGGGAGCCAGCTCCAGGAGGGTGGTGCCGGCCACTCCGAAGAACTCGTGATCGGTCGAGGTCGGGCCGGACGCGCAGTGCAGGTCGGTCACGACCGTGATGCCGGGCAGAGCGGAGACCTCGTCGAGGGTCCAGCTGTATGTATCGCCCGTGGTGGTGGCGCCGAAGACCTGAAGGTTCCAGCGGTCGGGGTGGAACCTGGGAACGGGCCCGTAGTGGGCGACGGGCCAGCCTTTGGCGAGGCGCTGCCCTGGAGGGAGTGGTCCGGGTCCCACGGCGTTGTCGTCCTCTTCCGGTAGTCGACGGCACGATGGCAGTACACCCCCGACGTCAGATTGTGCCAGCAGCAACGGCCGTTCTCGGGCCGAAGCACCGAGGCAATCCGGTTGCCCGCTGCGCGTGGCGAACGCCTTCGGCGGCGGAGGCTGCTGACGGATGTACTCCAGGACCCTTGCCGCCATGCTGCCTGCCGGGACCACCGTGCCGGGCGCCGCTGGGTTCGCCGTGGCCCACTGAACGAGAAACCCGCCATCCGCTACGACGCATCCGCGCTCGTCGCAGCCTTCAACGCATCGCTGTGAACGGGCACTTGCACCTCAGACCCCATGGCCAGGTGCGGCCGTCGTCGGACACGACACCACCCGCGTCACCGCCCCGTACTTCATCCGCCAGTTCTTCGTGGGTCTCTCCCTCTACGACCTGAGTGCCCGGCTCACCCGGATGCGATGCTGCAGAAGCCAGGAGATTCATGTACGGAGGCATACCGATCCTCATCGCTCCGGGCCTCGGCGGGGCGACGGCACTCACGGCCCGGCGGCGCCCCGGCTTCGACGCTTTCGCCACCACGGTCGCGGGAACGACCCTACTGATGGCGGGAGTTTCACCGAGCAAGCTGCTGCCACGGAAGGCGGGCCACGGGTGCGCGCCTTCCTCTTCGGCGGGCTTCACCACCCGGCCTTGCCGGACAGGTCCTCAGCATTCGCGAATCTCGGCGGTCTTGCGCGGATCGTCCGCCAGAATGCGGGCCGCGAGCCGCCGTACCTGCTCCTCCACGATCTGCGCGAGGAGCCGGGCGACGGTGTCCACCGGCTCTTCCCAGCTACGGTCCGCCGCGGCCCGCGCGAGTTCGGCTTCGTACTGGGCGGCATCGAAGCGGATGTCCGCGGGCACGGCCGTGGTGTTGCTGGTGTTTTCCCAGCCGTCCCACATCACTCGATCACCCTCGCGGCGCATGGTCGGCCGGACGGACATCAGACGCCTGCCGCCCCGTGGCCGGAGCACTTTCCGACCGCTTCTAGGCGGCCCCGCTCGCCAGTCGCTGCGCCGCCCGCTCCCCGCGTCGGCCCACGGGCTCGGCTCCCCATGCCGCATCCAGACCGGCCGGCGGCATGTCGACGTAGATCGACTCGTACGAACCGGCCGGAACGATGTACGTCTCGTGCCAGATCCCCACGCCGCCCTTGCTGCTCCGCACGCGACGGTTGAACGCCGCCCACGCGGGGCGATGCTGTCCGCCCTGGTCGGAGGCGTAGGCGAGCAGCTTCTCGCGTGACTCCCAGTACTGCACGACGCCATGTGCGCGGGGTCCGCCGCCCAGCCTCCGCATGCCCAGCAGCCCGCTGTCGCCGTCCCGCGAGAGCTCCTTGAGCATGCGCGGCATCGCAGCCAGAGCCGGCAGCCAGTGGCGTACGGCCCGCCAGCGGTTGATCCGCATCCCGATGAGAAAGACGACCACGTCGCCCTCCGCGGCGGCCGTGACCCGTTCCCCGGATATCGGTGCAATGCCCATGAGATTCTCCGTCCCCTATTGGATAGCGTCGCTATCCTTGATTGGATAGTGCCACTGCCCAAGGAAAGGTGCAAGAGCATGCGGCTGGCGGAGCTGAGCGAGCGCAGCGGTGTGTCCACCGCCACGATCAAGTACTACCTGCGCGAAGGGCTGCTCCAGCCCGGGCGCCGGGTCTCCGCCACCCAGGCCGACTACGGGGAGGACCACCTGCGGCGGCTGCGCCTGGTGCGGGCGCTGATCCAGATCGGCGGGGTTCCGGTGGCCGCCGCGCGGGAGGTGATCGCTGCCGCGGAGGACGAGTCGCTGGACCATCACCTGCGGCTGGGCGCGGCGACCCGGGCGCTGCCCTGCGCCGAGGGGCCGGCCGAGGACGACCCGGCGGTGGAGACCGCCCGCCGCTCGGTGGAGGCGCTGCTGGAGCGGCTGGGCTGGTCCAACAACAGCAGCCCGGACACGCCCAACCCCGCCCGCCGACGGCTCACCGACGCGGTCGCCGCGCTCGTCCGGCTCGGCTACCCCTGCGACACCGAGCGATTGCTGCCGTACGGGCAGCTGGCAGCGCAACTGGCAGTCACCGACCTGGACATGATCGAGGAGCAGCCGACCCCGACCGGGCAGATCGAGGCGGCCGTCGCGCTCACGGTGCTGTACGAACCGGTGCTGCTGAGCCTGCGGCGCATGGCCCACGCGGAGGAGTCGGCCCGGCGGTTCTGAGGCGCCTCCGCCCCGTCCCCGACGGCCCCGCCGCCCTCGTCCGCCGCCTCAAGAAGCAGGAGGCGGATGCGGATGCGGATGCGGATGCGGACCGCTCCGTCGGGCTCCTCGATGGGGGCGACGGCGGCCGGGAGAGCGCTGCGGGCCACTGGGCACAGAGGCCGTCGAACCGGGCCGGATCGGGGTCAGTCGGCCGTGGTGGGGGCGAGATGGCGGCTGTCGCCGAGGCTGACGACTTGGCGGTTGTGGAAGTAGTCGTCCTCGCGCAGCGTGGTGATGCTGCCGGAGGGCGCCCGGAAACTGGCATAGCCGGCGGACTCGATCGGCATCTTGATCCAGGACGACACGACGAACGTCAAGGAGCCGCCGTGCGTCACGATGATCTGGTGCTCGCACGGGCTCTGCAGGATCTGGTCCATGGCCGCGTAGATGCGCCGCGCCCACTCGGCCTTGGTCTCGGCACCCTTCACGCCCTCGTCGTGATGCATCCGCTCCCCGAAAGCGGGCGGCGGGACGAACCGCCGGTCCAGCCACTCCTGCGGCCTTCCCCCCGCCTCGCCGTAGGACTTCTCCCGCAGCCTGCGATCCAGAATCGGTGTGATGCCGAACAGCTCGGCCACCTTCCCGGCCGTCTGCCGGGTGCGCTGCAGATCCGAGGAGAACAGCTCCACCTGGGCACCGTCCGGGACCTGGGTGCGCAGCGCCTGGGCAAGGGAGGCTGCCGCGCGGACGCCGGCGGGCGTGAGCTGCGAATCGTGCCATCCGCCGACGACTTCCTCGACGTGGTGTGTCGCCTCCGGATGAGTGACGACGTAAAGAATGCGCATGAGTGCGTTCCCTCCCTGTAGTAGGTAGCGGCCTGCCGGGTTGAGTCCGCTACGGGGGTGCCCTTCGCCTCTGCCAACGGCTCCCCGCAGCGGTTCGGCGGCCGTTCCTAGAATCGGCCCATGGAGATCACCGACCTCGCCGCGCCGGCCCGCGACCTCGCCCCCACCGGAGTGCTCCGCGCCTCCGTCAATCTCGGTAACCCCGTCCTCGCCCAGGGCACACCGGATGCGCCCCGCGGGGTCACCGTCGATCTCGCCGGTGAGATAGCCCGACGCCTCGGCATGCCTGTGGAGTTCCTCTGCTTCGACGCGGCCCGCACGTCCTACGAGGCCATGGTCGCCGGCCGCGCCGACCTGTGCTTCCTCGCCGTCGAACCGGCCCGTGAGGCGGAGATCGCGTTCACCGCCCCGTACGTGCACATCGAGGGGATGTACGCCGTCCCGGCCGAGTCCACGCTGCGGACGCCGAAAGACGTGGACCGCGCGGGCATCCGTATCGGGGTGAAGCAAGGATCCGCCTACGACCTGTACCTGACGCGCACCCTGCGCCACGCCACCGTAGTCCGGGGCCCGGAGGGGGTGGACGTCTTCCATGCCGAGAAGCTGGAGGCTGCGGCGGGAATCCGGCAGCCACTTACCGCACACCTCGCCGGACGGCCCGAACTGCGCCTGGTCGAGCCCGCGTTCATGACCATCCGACAGGCCGTCGGGACATCGAAGAAGCGGCGCCCGGAGACAGTGCGGTTCCTGAGCGAGACGGTGGCGCACCTGACGGCGTCCGGGTTCGTCGCTCAGGCGCTGAGCCGGTCCGGACAGAATCCGGCGCTGGCCGCCCCCACGGTGCGATGAACCCGAGGACGGTTCGCCCGCGAGTGGACGGGGCGGCCGGCTCCCGGGCGGGGGCCGGGTGAACAGGACGGCCGGCACGCCGGTCTTCGCTGCGTGCACGGCGCTCGTGCGCTGCCCCATCGGGCGCGCTCTCCTACTCCGGCAGTCGGCGGACCTCGCCCGTGCCCAGCGTGATCACGGCTTGGGGAAGCATGGGGCCCTCGCCACGCCGGGAGAGCAGGACCACGTCCTCGACCACAGCCGACAATGCGCCGAGCCGGCCGGCGCACTCGGCGGCCAGTGGCCGCGGATCGTGCGTGCGGCCGAGGGACAGATGCGGAGTGAAGCGATCGCCACGCCCGCGGCAGAGCGGGAACCGGAGCCCCAGCGCCCGGTGCAGACCGGCCCACGGTCCCAGGCCCGCCGCGGCCGGATCGAGCCACACCGTCGCGTAATGCCGGTGCCGGAAGTACCGGACGCCGGACAGGCGCGCCGTGAACGCCGCGCTCTCCGCCGCCGCGGCGGACAGCGGCGCCAGGGCCCGGTCGAACTCCTCCTCCGGGACGAAGCCGAACAGCAGATTCACATGCGGCGGCCACCGCCGCACCTGCGGATCGTGCTCCCAGCGGATCTCCTGAATCGCCGGCCAGAGCCCTCGCGGCGGCAGCCACGCCACCGCCGTCCGGGCCGTCGGCGCCACCTCGAGCACGTCCAACGGCTCGGCCCCACCGAACACCGGATTCCAGCCCACACCCCCATGGTCCGAGCCGCGCCCTAATCGCACGAGCCGGCGTGCCCCGCAGCGGCAGGCCGGGCCGGCCGTCCCGGTGGGTGACGCGGCGGCGTGCCTGCTGCCGTGAGAAGTCTCTGGCCTGGGGTCTTCCGCTCGCCAGAGACTGTGGCATCGCGCCCTAGCTGTGCACCCACCCCCGCAGCAGGCCCTCCCGCTCCGCCCCCCGCGGCGACGTCCCCTCCCACGCACGGCCCCACTCCGACATCGCCGCCAGCGTCGTCGCCATCGTCGCGGCGCCCTCCGTGAGGCGGGCCAGGAGGGCGCGGGAGAGGTCGACCTCGGTCTGGGGGTAGCCGACGGCCGCGGCTACGTAGGCCGCCAACTCGTGCTCGCCGTCGGCTGATTCCACGCGCACCGTCATCATCGGCGGGGCATCGCTCACCCGGCCCGGACCCACGGACAGAGCCAGGTTCATCACCGTGTCCAGGGCCAGGTCCTTGACCAGGCCGGCCTGCCGCTTCAGGGACTTCACGGGGACGTCCGCCACCGTCAGGGCGCTCAGGCCCTCCCACAGGTAAAGGCCGGACTGTCCGTCGCCGAGGGCCACCACGCCCTCGGGGGTCAGGCGCACCCCGGGAGCCAGACCGGACGGCTTCGCGCCTACGTACACGTCGCCCTCGGCGATCCAGAACAGGCCCACCATGGCCATGGGTTGCTCACTTCCCCCGACGACGGCGCCACCGTCGTGTCACTCATCAAACGATCAGGTCGTCCTCCGCAACGCGCGATGGATCCGGGAAGTTCCCGCTCCCCTGCGAGGAGGCGAACAGGCTGGTGATGCCGTGCCGGTAGAAGTCCCGGGTGCGGCGTTCGGGCGGCACGCCCTCGCGGCTCTCCCGCTTCCGGGGCAAGCGGCAGCCGTGAGTCCGGCCGGATGACCGGCCGGACTCACGACGTGCCCGGTGGCCGGGTCATGGTGCGGGGTCAGTGACCACCCTCGTCCACGACGGCGACCTCCTCGATGTTCTGCTCGATCGCTTCGGCCGAAACGGCGGTGGAGCGGGCCCAGTAGTAGATCACCAGGGAGAACGCCGTGACGATCACCATGTCCCACCACAGCGGGAGGTGGCCCTGGCCGCCGAAGCCGCCCTGCCAGGAGATGAGACCCATGCCGATCAGGTACACCGGAAGCCACTGCGCGGCCTTCCAGTCCAGTTGCGGAGCATTCGGCAGCCGCTTCTTCGTCGCGTACCAGGCGTAGCTGCCGAGGAGCACGTACCCGATGATGATCGCCCAGCCGAGCCGCTGGAGGGTGTCCCAGCCGGCCCAGTAGATGATCAGGCTCGCGACGATGAAGGACAGCGGCGAGATCACATTGCCGCCGGGCAGGCGGTACGGGCGCTCGTGCCGCGGCAGTCGGTCACGGAACACACCGAACGCGAGCGGCGCACCGGCGTACATCAGGACGCTCGCCGACGTGATGAAGGAGACCAGCTCCTGCCAACTCGGGAACGGGAGGAAGCAGATGACGCCGGTCACGAACGAGATGATCAGGCCGAACCACGGCACGCCGCGGGCGTCGGTCTTCTCGAAGAGTCGGGGTGCGTAACCGTTCTTGCTCAGACCGTACGAGATGCGCGAGGTCGAAGTGGTGTAGATCAAGCCGGTGCCACCGGGGGAAATGATCGCGTCCGCGTACAGGACCCAGCCGAGCCAGCCCAGGCCCACCAGCGTGGCCAGACCGGCCCACGGGCCGGAGATGCCGGCGTAGTCCAGCTTGGCCCAGCCGTGTGCGAAGGAGGCCAGCGGCAGCGCGCCGATGTAGACGACCTGGAGCAGAACGTAGATCACCGCGCCGATCAGGACCGAACCGATCGTGGCACGCGGCAGGTCGCGCTTGGGGTTGCGGCTCTCCCCCGCGAGCTGGATGGCCTGTTCGAAGCCGAGCAGCGCGAAGATGATGCCGCTGGTGCTGATGGCGCTGAGCACGCCCTTGGCACCGAACGGCGCGAAGCCGTGCGAGGTGAAGTTGTGCGGGTGGAAGTTGGTCGCGGCGATGACGAAGATCGCCCCGAGGGGTACGGCGATCTTCCACCAGGTCGCGGCGCTGTTGGTGTGCGCCAGTACCTTCACGCCGAGGAAGTTCACCGCGACAAAGATCGCCATCAGGACGACCGCGACGATGAAGCCGCTCGTCGTGAGGGTCCCGTTCAGATTCTGCAATCCCTGGGCCCACGACCAGTGACCGGCGTAGCCGATCATGGCCTCGACCTCGATCGGGGCCACCGTCGCGGCCTGGAGCCAGGAGAACCAGCCGAATGACATGCCTGCCAGGCCACCGAAGGCGTAGTGCGGATACCGCGCCGTACCACCGGCTACCGGGAAGAGGCCACCGAGCTCGGCGTGCACCAGTGCCAGGAGGACGATCGCGATCGCGCCGATGCCCCAGGAGATGACCGCGGCGGGGCCCGCCACCACAACGGCCTTCTGGGCTCCGTACAGCCAACCGGATCCGATGATGGAGCCGACCGAGGCCCACATCAGACCGATCAGTCCCACATCCCTGCGGAGGGAACCGGATGTGCGCGTCCCCGGGGGAGCGAGCTCGTCAACGCTTGCCATAGGAGGCCTTTCAAGACAGAACTGGCCGAAAATTTGCCTCAGGCTAGGCAGCATCGGCGGCCTTGCAAAGAGCAGTCGACTGAATACTTCTATTCCTTGGGGAATTCATTACCTAAGCTTCAGTCCGTCACTCTGGACAATTCGCCGAATGTGAGCAGGCGAGCCAAATGGATGTACCGAGCAGCGGACGGTGACCGTCCGACCACCCATCCGCCCGTCATGGCGCATGTTTATTGGGGGAAATTTGAACTTTCCGCAGCGAGGAATTTTCATTCCGAAGAGAGTTCCTCTCCGGCCGCCGACCAGGCACATCGCCACTGGACCTGTTCTCGAAATCATCGTGGGCAGCGGCTTTTATGCCACCAACAGACCGTGGACAGCACGGGGTTGGCGCGCGAGGGAATGCAAAGCGAATCCTCGCGCGAGGACAAGACGCCACCCCTTACATGATCGAATGGTGAGGGGAGCCGCCAAGCGGGCGTCGGCCGCTTGGAAGTGCACGAACCTGATCGCGAAGAACTCGTTCCGCAGCGTCATTGACGTGGACACCGTCGGTTACCCTGACGATGATCACAAGAAGATCACCTCGCCGCAGACTCCGTACTGCGGCATGTGATCAAAAGCTGACTGCGGCGCTGGAAGGCGCCCCTCCAGCGCCGCCTGTGTTTGGGAGTGCCTGTGTTTCCCCCCACCGTCATCGTTGGTTTGCATGGAATCCTCCGGCCCCATCCGTGGTTCGACCGGATAGTGGAGCGGGACCCCGAGGGTTCCGTTGAGGAAGATCTTCTGGGTCTTGCGATCGATCGGGCCGGTTCCTATGGCTGGCAGACCCTGAGCAGCTGGCTGACCGAAGGCGGAAAGGTCACGGCTCGCCACGAGCCCACCGCATGGGCTCATGAGGAGGTCGGCGGTAGTTGGGCACCGGACGGAAGGGTCCACCAACTGGCCTGGCTGCAGGCTGGGTTGCTCACCGATCCGCCGCGTCCCGGTCTTCCCGTCCGGCCGATCGCGCTGGTGTTGTCCGAGGCGTTGGCTCGCGTGGGCGAAGTGACCTTCACCGGCCTGCACGCCCTGCTGCCGTTGCAGGCGGCCGCGCGCAACACGGCTTTCCATCAGACCGAGTTGGCGTCGTGGTTCGGCCTGGCGGATCCGGATGCCCGGCACGAGGTGGTGGTGACCGTCTCCTGCCGTCCCGAGAAGGGCGGGAAGAGCGGGAAGGGCAGGATGCGCGGGAAGGGCGACGGCGATGCGGTGGCCTTGTGCGAGGCGATACGGGAGAGGGCGCAGGGAGCGGTGGATGTCTCCGTGTCGGCAACGGAATGCGGCCTGCCGGGATTGGAGCTCGATCTCGGCCGCGTGGTGCATGCCGAGGGGATGCGTGAGGTGATCCGCTTGGGCTGCCGTACGCGGGAGTGGTCGCCGGACATTGCGGTGTGGCTGCTGGAGATGATCGCAGAGGGTTTGCGCGGGATGGGGCGGTCGGTGCCGGTGGTGGTGACGGCCTCGCTGATATCGCCTCCGTCAGGTGACGGCCTCGCGAATATCGCCTCGGTCAAGTGAGGTGTGTGATGCCGGTGTTGGCGCCGCACAGCATCATGGCGACGGTTTCGCCGGGGGCCGGGGTGTAGGCGCCTGAGGTCGCGGATCCCGGGACCGGGCATGCCGAGCTTGCCCGATACATGACGCGGGCGGGTGACGTCGACGGGATTTCCGGGGCGTACGTGACGCGGAGTGGACGGCGCTTCGCAGGGGACGGGCTCGGTGCGGCCTCAGCCGACCGGCGCCGTAGCGGCGTTCTTCTTGTCCAGGGGGCCGGACCAGACGCGTCGCGGAGGACTGCCGACGAACCGTCCGAAGAACAGCGCCGCCGCCGTCGCCGCGAGCACCCCCGGCACCATCTCGTAGATGCCCGACCGGAGCGGCCCGAGGAGCGGGTCGATGTGCTTCCATGCGATGACGGTGACCGCGCCCGTCACGATGCCGGCCATCGCCCCGGCCCGGGTCATCCGCGGCCAGTACAGCGACAGAAGGATCACCGGGCCGAAGGCCGCACCGAAACCCGCCCAGGCGTACGCGACGATGTCCAGGACAGCGCCGCCGCTGAGCGCGATGACGTACGCCACCAGCGCAACCGCCACCACCGTCACACGCCCCGCCAGCACCATCGACGCATCCGAGGCCTGCCGCTTGACGAACGCCCGGTAGAAGTCCTCGGTGAGAGCCATCGCCGAGACCAGCAGCTGGCTGTCCGCGGTGGACTTGATCGCAGCCAGTACGCCGACCAACAGGATGCTCGCGACCCACGGATTGGCCAACTGGGCGCTGAGCGCGATGAAGACGGTCTCCGGGTTGTCCAGCGGATGGTCCAGCACCGCGATCCCGACCAGCCCCACGAGCGACACGCCCGCCAGGCAGGCCACCACCCAGGCCACGCCGATCCGGCGAGCCATGGGGATCTCGCGCGTGCTGCGGATGCTCATGAAACGGACCAGGATGTGGGGCTGGCCGAAATAGCCCAGCCCCCAGGCGAGCAGGGATATCACCGCCACCGCGCCGAGCGACTGCCCTGCCCCCCACCGGTCACCGACGAATTCGGCCCGGTCCCCCATGCCCAACAGGGCGGGACTCTTGTGGTCGAGCGCTCCCTTCAGCGCACCGAACCCGCCCAGCGCCACGACACCGATCACGGGGAGCGCCACCGCCGCGATGAACATCAGCGTGGCCTGTACCGAGTGCGTCACGCTCACCGCCCGGAAGCCGCCCAGAACGGTGTAGACGACGATCACGACGGCGAAGACGGTGAGCGCGAATTCGAAGCCGCCACCGAATATCCCCTCGAACAACACGCCCCCGGCCAGGAGTCCGCTGGCCACGTAGACGGTGAAGAACACCACGGTGACGGTGGCCGAGACCAGGCGCAGCATCCTGCTGCCGTCCTCGAACCGCTCCTCCAGATATGCCGACAGCGTCGTGGCGTCGCCGGCCCGCTCGGTGTACGTACGCAACCGCGGCGCGACCAGCCGCCAGTTGAGATACGTGCCGACGGCCAGGCCGACGGCTATCCACGTGGCGCCGATCCCGGCCGCGTACACGGCCCCGGGCAGTCCCAGGAACAGCCAGCCGGACATATCGCTCGCCCCTGCGGACAGGGCCGCCACCGGCGCACTCAACCGGCGCCCACCCAGGGCGAAGTCGGCGAACGTCAGGTTCTCCTGGTACGTCCAGATACCCACAGCCACCATGGCAAGCAGGAATGTCCCGAATGTGATCATTACCGGTACGATCAGGAGTGTCACCACTGCTCCCTCGGTGCAGGCACGGGCCAGGTACTACCGGGCACCTGGGGGAAGAGCCCACGAGGAGACCCCTGGGCGAGAAGGCTCCGGCGCGAGCTGACAATACGGATCCGTCATCGGCAGCGTCACCCTTTTGGGCAATCCGGAATGGGACGGAGCCCGTCGGAGCGGCGAGCCGCCCGCTCCGGTCGCCCCGGCCGTCAGGCGGCGGTGAGGACCAGGGCGGCCTGGTCGTCGGGAGTGGAATGGCCCGCGAACGCGGTGACCGCGGCGGTGACGGACTCCACGAGGGTGGCAGCCGTGGGGGACGTGGCGCGGGGCGCGGCGACGGCGTCGGCCAGGCGGTCCTCGCCGAAGAACTCCCCGCCGGCGGAACGGGCTTCGGTGATGCCGTCGGTGACCAGGACCAGGCTGTCGCCGGGATACAGATCGAGGGTGTGCGGGGACCCGTCGAGATCGGGGCCGATGCCCAAGAGCGAGCCCGGTTGGGCAAGTTCTTCGACCGTGCCGTCGGCGCGGCGCACGAGTGGGGGTACGTGGCCGGCGCGTATCAGGTTCAGCGTGAGATGCGACGGGGTGTGCCGCAGCTCGCCGTAGACGAGCGAAACGAAGCGGTCCTCGTCGACGGCGCCCTCCGTCAGGGCGTCGTTGATGGCGGCGACCACCGCCGCCGGGTCGTTCAGGAGACGGGCGGCGGCGCGGGCGGTGTGGCGGACCATGCCGGTGGTGGTGGCGGCCAGGGCGCCGCGCCCGCATACGTCGCCGATCATCAGCCCCCAGCGGTCGTCGGGGAGCGGGAAGACGTCGTAGAAGTCACCGCCGGCGTCGAGCCCCTCGCCGGCCGGGTGGTAGGAGGCCGCGAGGTCGGCGCCGGGGATCTCGGGCAGCTCGGGAGGCAGCAGACCGGCCTGCAGGTCACGGGCGAGTTGAACGCGGTCGGTGAACTGGTGGGCGTTGTCGGCGCTGGACGCGGCCCGGCGGGCGAGTTCCTCGGCGAGGGCGATGATGTGGCGGTTCAGGGGCCGGTCGGTCGCCAGCAGGGTCACCACGCCGAAGGTGCGGCCGCGGGTGGTCAGCGGCACACAGACGTAGCCGGTGATCCCCGCCTGGGCGGAGAGACCGCCGCGACGGACCGCGCCGTGGTCGGTCTCGGTGCGGCCGGAGGCCAGCACACGGGCAACCGCCTCGTCGACCTCGGTCCGTACGGCGGGCGAGGCGAGGAGGTCCTCCTCGGCCCGGTTGGCGGCGGCCACGGCGATCTGCCGGGTCCGGCCGTCCCCGACCACATGGACGGCACACAGCGGCGCCAAGGCCGGCACGGTCAGTCGGGCCATGCACTGCAGGCAGTCGAAATAGTGTGGCTCGCGGGTGATGGCGGTGCTGGCGTCCAGCACGAAGGCCAGGTCCTCACGGGCCGCCTTCTCCCGCTCCTGGGCGGCGCGGCCCGCCTCCAGCACATGGTGGCGTTCGATGGCCAGGGCGGCGATACGGGCGAATCCGGCGCTGAGCGCCACGTCCTCGTCCTCGGGGGCCTTGGGGGTGCGGTGGTACATCGCGAAGGTGCCCAGCAGCCGTCCGTCCGCGCTTTGGATCGGGGTGGACCAGCAGGCCGCGACCCCGGCCCGGCGCGCCAGGTCGCGGTAGCCCTCCCACCGGGGATCGGTGGCGATATCGGTGACGATCACCGGCGCGCGCAGGTAGGCGGCCGTGCCGCACGATCCCACGCTGTCACCGATGGCCAACCCGTCGATCGCCTCGTTGTAGAAGGCGGGCAGGCTCGGGCCGGCGCCGTGCCACAGGTGCTCGCCCTCGGGATCGGCGAGCAGCACCGAGGCGATCATTTCCGGGGACTGCTCCTCGATCGCCCGTGCCATGCCGCTCAGGATCTCCTCCAGCGGGGCGTCGCGCGCGATCTGCTCGAGCAGGATGCGCTGCTCGGCGGCCATGCGCTGGGCGTTGTGGTACGCGGTGGTCTCCACCGCGATCACCACCACCCCGTCGACCCGGCCGACCGCATCCCGGCGGGGCTCGTAGGTGAAATCGAAGTATCCCTCCCGCTGTGCCCCCGACCCTCCCAGCACGAGCCGCCCGCCCTGGGCCCGGTACGCGATGCCGGTGCGGTAGACCGCATCGAGCCGATCGAGGACGCCCTGCGGGGCCAGTTCCGGGATCAGCTCTCCGATCGGCACGCCGGTAGACCCGCGGTCGCCTCCGAATGTCTCGAAGAACGCCGTATTCCCGGCCTCCAGCCGGTGCCCCGGGCCGCTCAGCGCGGCGAAGATCACCGGGGCCTGCGCGAACAGGTCCTCGTACTCTTCGCTCCGCTGGTGTGGCGACCGGGGAGATGCAGGAGCCGACCCAAGAGGAGACTGCATGGACATGACCGGCCGCCTCTCTAGCGCTCACCGACCGCGCCGTCGCGTCCTACCCCCACTCTGACACACCCCTCCGCGCACTCGAGGCCCCAGCCGGCTCGGTGAATCGGCGCCTCACCGGGGCGGCGGCCGGAGTCCGCTGCCTCAGGGAGTCGGCAGACGCATCGCCAACAGGGGGCCGTGCTGCTGCGCCCCGTAGACGTCGCTTTCACCGACGTTCCCGGAGACGAGCGGGCGGCGCAGGTTGATCTTCACGGCCTTCGCCGGATCGTAGAAGATCGGCTCGCTGACGTCGTCGACGGCAACCTGGTAGAGCTCCGCCACCAGGGCCCGGTTGATGGCCCGTTGCCGTTTGACGAGGTCGTACTGGTCCTGGCCCGTGAAGATGATGTCGAGGGTGAGTTCGTACGGTCCGGAGTTCTTGCTGCGGATGACGTCGGCGAGTTCGGTCAGTGGAGCGGTCGACGGAGCGGTCACGAGGGGTCTCCGGGGTAGTCGAGGTAGGTGATCGGGAACAGCGCGAGCGGATCGTCGGCCGTCATGAGGTGGTAGATGCTCCACTCGTAGACCGCGCCGGCGTGGAAGTCGGACGGGGAATAGGGGAAGGCCAGATTGCCGGCCGTGGACAGGCGTCCGGGGTAGCCGAAGTGCAGCATCGTGGAGCGGGCGAATCCGCAGAGGGTGTCGGCGAGGTCCTGGCTGTCGGCGACGGCTTCGATGACGATGCCGACTTCGTGGCCTTGTGGCCGGGGCGAGGGTTCGAGCGCACCCATGCAGCCGTCGGCCCCGTAGACGCGCACGAGCAGGTCGTAGCTGCCGGGCGGGATGTCGGGGAAGTTGTCCGCCACGCGGTCCCGTACGCCCTGGACGATCGTGTCGATCTCGCGGAGGAAGAACGGGTCCCGGGCGCCGGCCACCGACACGGTGCGGTACCCGCGCAGCCGGGCGCCTTCGAGCTTGACCGTGAAGGGCTGCGCGATGTGGCGGGAGCCGGAGACGCGCACGCTGCGCTCGTCCTCCGGTGTGAAGACGCAGTCGCTGAGGTCGAGGTATCCGCCGGGTCCGGGCAGCCGGCAGGGGTCGCTCTTCTCGTAGAGCGTGTGCGCGGCCACCGATGTGGGGGTGCACCGTCGATCCGGGTCCAAGGGCTCGAGTACGAAGTGGTCCCGGCGCAGTGTGCCGAGCATGCAGTCGCTGCCGCTGCCGGGCACGGCGGCGATGGCGGCGCATTCCAGGATCTTGCTCATATGCAGGGCCAGGCCCTCGTCGAAGCCGTGCAGCAGCGGCATCGCGGCGAACACCGCCGGGTCGTAGGCGCGCCCGGCAAGGACGACGTCGGCGCCGCCGCGCAGCGCGGCCACCAGCGGCGCCGTGCCCATCTGCGCCACCAGGTGCGTGGTGGCGAAGACATCCTCGGCGGTGAGCTCCGGGCCGTGCGGAACCGCGCCGATGCGGCCGTCCCGCAAGGCCCGCAGGACGGTCTCCCGGTCGATGTCGGCGGGAATGAGGGCCGCGCGGAGCCGGAGCCCCTGCCCGGCGGCGATCTCATCGACGATTCCGCGGAGCCAGGCCAGGTGCGGGGCGGCCCCGGCGCCGCCCGCGGACCCGATGACGACAGGGATGCCCAGGCGCTGCCCGGCGCCGATCATCCGCTCCAGATCGCGCTTGACCGCCGTACGGTCGGTGAACGATTCTCCCGCGCCCAGGTAGTACGGACCGGGGTCGGTGGAGCCGGCATCGGCGGCGAGGACATGGGGTCTGCGGGCCAGACCGGCTTCGAACGACGCGTCGGGGAATCCGTATCCCAGGATCGCCGTGGCGGACAGCACGCGAATCTCGTCCATCGCGCCTCCTGAATGTGGTGGTCGGACGCTGCGGCGCCCTGGGGGCGACAGCTCGGTAGGAACGGGCGCGCCGTTGGCGCGGCCAGCGAACAGTACGTCGTCGATGAAGCCGATGCCGAGACGGTGAGGGGTATGTGACCAGGAGCATCGACCGAGACGTGCAGTCCTCTTCCGCTTGGCAGGTCAAACTCGGCTTCTCGGGCAGCGATGCCGACGCAACCCCGGGGAGGTCGAGCCGGGAAAGGCCGCGCGTGCCCCCTCTGGCGTTCTGACGAATGCGCCGTATTCGGCCGGGACGCGGGCCCGTCAGGAACCTGGGACGGTCCCCTGCACCTGCCGCAGGAAGGTGGCGTTGTCGGGTGTCCGCCGGACCCGGTCGATCAGCGCCTCCGTGTTCAGCCGTTCGTCGCCGGTCCGCAGGGCGCGTCGCAGCCGACCGGTGGCGGTCAACTCCGCGGTCGAGAGCATCAGTTCCTCGCGGCGGGTGCCGGAGGCGGTGATGTCGACGGCCGGGTAGATCCGCTTTCCTGCCAGCGCGCGATCCAGGCGGAGTTCCATGTTTCCGGTGCTCTTCAATTCCTCGAAGAAGTAATCGTCGGCCCGGGATCCAGTTTCCACCAGCGCCGTGGCGAGAATCGTCAGCGAACCGCCCTCCTCCGTACGACGCGCCGCTCCGAAGAGCCGCTTGGGGCCGTGGAGCGCGGCGGCATCGACGCCTCCGCTCAGCGTGCGGCCGCCCGACGAGGCGGCATTGTTGTGTGCCCGGCACAGCCGAGTGAGGGAATCGAAGAGGATAACGACGTCCTGCCCGTCCTCGACGAGCCGTTTGGCGCGTTCCACCGCCAATTCGGCGAGTGCGATGTGCTCTCGCGCGGACCGGTCGAAGGTCGAGGCGAGCACCTCCCCGCGCACCGAACGGCGCATCTCGGTGACTTCCTCCGGTCGTTCGTCGACCAGCACCACCATCAGTCGGCATTCGGGGTGATTGTCGGAGACGGCGGCGGCGAGTTCTTGCAGCAGCACCGTCTTCCCCGTTTTGGGCGGCGCGACGATCAATCCGCGCTGCCCCTTGCCGACCGGCGCGATGAGGTCGACGATGCGCGGCGTGAGCCCGCCCCTCGGGTTTTCGAGACGCAGACGGTCTCGCGGATGCAGCGGTGTGAGGTGACGGAAATGCGGCCGGTCGCGGGCTTCCTCCGGCGGACGGCCGCCGACCGACTCGACCTCGGCGAGCGACCTTCGCCCACCGCACCTGCCGACGATGAAATCGCCTGTGCGGAGGCCGAATTCGCGGATCAATGCGGCGGGCACCCGGACGTCATCGGACGAGGAGGCGCACTCCTTTCCGCGAAGAAAGCCGAGCCCCTCCTTTTCGTTGACGATGTCCAGGGTCCCGGCCACCGGCACGAGGGGTCGCGCCGCGTTCGGCCGTACGGGCCGGTCGGAAATGCCGCTGGAGGAAGGGGAGTCGGCGATGAGGGTCATGGAGGGGGACGCAGACGTCATGGTCATGGGTATGGGTGTCCTCTCGGGACGCTGAGGCAGGGACCGATATGGAGAAAGATCCGGTGCGGGAAGGCGGGGCGGTGTGATCACGCCGCGCGCCCAGCGGGCCGTCAGATTGGCCCGACCGGAAAGGAGGTCGTGCGGAATCGCTTGACTGCGAGTGTCGAGATCGTCACAAACAGTCGGTGCTGTGTGGGATCGCCGGTCGAGAAGGACGGCTGTGCAGCAGCGACATGGAAAGGAAAGCGGAACCGGCACCGTATTCGGCGAACTCAGGTCCGTTCCGCTCGTACCGTACCACTTGGCGCGACCGATCGGGTGAAGAAAGGATCGAAGGCGATCCGCCGTGCGCCGCAGCGCGGCTCGCAACGGCCCTATGCTGCGGACAATGTTCGCACCCCAGGGACCCACTTTCCGTGAACTCGCCGTTCAGGCGCTGTCCTCCGTCGAGCGCGGCTATGACCTGCTCGCCCCCACATTCGACCGCACTCCGTTCCGGACCCCGGAGTCGGTGCTGACCCCCGTCGCCCGGACGTTGCGCGAGCTCGGTCCGTTCGGCAGCGGCCTGGATCTGTGCTGCGGTACCGGCGCCGGCCTGGACGTGCTGCGGCAGGTGTGCCGGGAGCGGGTCACCGGTGTCGACATCAGCGCGGGGATGCTCGCCGAGGGGCGTGCCCACGCGGGGAGAACGGCCGACGGGCCGCGCGTGGAGTGGGTGCGTGCGGATGCGCGGGCCCTGCCGTTCCGGCCGGTCTTCGATCTCGTGGTGAGCTTCGGCGCGTTCGGGCACTTCCTGCCCCGCGAGCGGCCGGGGCTGTTCACGCAGGTTCGCTCCGCGCTGCGCCCCGGCGGCCGGTTCGCCTTCCCGATCGCTGCGCCGGCCCGGCCGGGTTCTTTCGGCTACTGGACGCTGCTGGGCTTCGACGCGGCAATGCGGGTCCGCAACGCGCTGTGGCGCCCGGAATTCGTCATGTACTACCGGACGTTCCGCCTGCACGACGTGTGCGCGGAGTTGGCTCGGGCCGGATTCGACGTACATCTGCACGCGCTGCCGGAGCTCGGGCGGCGCCCCGACGGCAGCCCTCGGTGCCGTTTGGTGGTAGCCACCCTGCAGGGCAACGCCCCCTCAACTGGGGTGGCATGAAGCCTGTTTGCCAGGTCCGCTGACCTGACGCCGCCTCCGTTTCGGGCACCCATAAAGGGTCTGTTTCGTCATCAACTACAACTTTACCAACTCTTGGTGTAGTTGAACCAAATTTCACTCCAGTCTCAAACGCAACAGCGACGAAGACCACACTCGGAATCGTCGCCTCCACGAGACAGGGCGAGAGGCAACCGCAAGATGACGAAAAGCCGAACGATCCGCTACGGAAACCGGCTGATGGCGCTGTCCGCCGCGGCACTGGGCCTGGTCGCGGCGATGGCCGTACCGGCCGCCGCGGACGACCAGCCCACCCGGGAGCAGCTGATAGCCGACTGCGCCTCCGGCGAGGGGAAGTGCAGCTTCAACGAGCCGAAGCTCGGCACGGCGTACCTCGGAGACTTCCATCAGGTCTCCAACTCCCTTTACAACTGCAGCACTTCTGACGCCACTCAGTCGATGGGCTGGGCGGACACGGTGGGTTCGACGGACTCCGCGGGTGTCTCCGTCACCGTCGGCGGAAAGATCGCCGATCTCATCGACCTGAGCGTCACCGCGACCTACAGCCACACCTGGTCGAGTTCGCACACCGAGAACAGCTCCATGAACATGACCGTGAAGCCCGGCGAGGTGGGCTGGATCTCCCGCGCGCAGGTGATGCAGGACGTCTCGGGCACCTGGCAGACCCACTACGACAGCCCCAAGTGGGGCCACTACTTCTGGTACGTGCCGGACACGGTCACCGGCCCCGCGCCCAATGGCACGGACGGGCAGAGCAATGCGGTGATCGTCAAGTCGCGCAAGATGACCACCGCGGAGCAGAAGTCCTGTTCGTCCGACGCCAAGCAGGGCCGGGCGTTCATGGTGAAGCGCTGACCACGACGGAGTCGGCCGGCCGAGCGCGGGCGCGTACGTCTCGGGCTCGGCCGCTGCGCCTCCCGTCCTTCACGGGGCGGGAGGTGCGGCCGTTGTGACGGCTTCCGCGCCGCCGGTCGCCACCGGAGGGAGTGAGGCTCGCAAGGCACCGTCGACCTTCCTGGCGTTCCGCGACGGCCTGGGAACGGCCAGCGGCGCCCAGTCCGCGCAGTTCCACGAGATCGAGATCCTCCCGGGTCGGCAGGCTCCCCCGCGCTTCGAACGGATGCCATGGCTCACCGCCGCCGAGCGCACCCGCCATGTGCTGGTCGTCGAACGACAGACCGGCGGCAAACCGGGCACCGGAGGCAGCGCGGGCGCCTCCTCTCTCAAGGCGCGGGCCGACGCCCGGTTCTTCCCGGAGCTCTGGCGGTTCCGGCCGCTGCTCGGCCCGGCACAGTGACCCGCAGCGCGGGAATCACATACCGGGCAAATCGATGAAATCCCAGCAAACTTCCATTCCCAAATCGCCTATAACGGCATATTTGCCCCTGATGCGCCATGGGGTCGGTCGCGGCTTCCCGCTCGGACGGTGCCGTTCGAATGATCAAATTGGCGGTGGGTTAGCATATGAGCACCGCCTAGCTCGAAAGATAAACCTGTGACTGTCAAAGACGACTCGTTCACCAACTGGAAGAACCGCGAGGAGATCGCGGAGTCGATGATCCCGATCATCGGGAAGATGCACAGGGAGCGCGACGTCACGGTCCTGCTCCACAGCCGCTCCTTGGTGAACAAGTCGGTGGTGAGCATCCTCAAGACCCACCGGTTCGCCCGCCAGATCGCCGGCGAGGAACTGTCGGTCACCGAGACGATGCCGTTCCTGCAGGCGCTCGCCGCGCTGGACCTCGGTCCGTCGCAGATCGACATCGGCCTGCTCGCCGAGGCGTACCGGGCCGACGACCGCGGTCTGTCGGTTCAGGAGTTCACCGCCGAGGCCGTCTCCGGCGCCACGGGTGAGAACAAGATCGAGCGCCGCCAGGCGCGTGACGTGGTCCTCTACGGCTTCGGCCGCATCGGCCGCCTCGTCGCCCGCCTGCTCATCGAGAAGGCCGGCTCGGGCAACGGTCTGCGCCTGCGCGCCATCGTCGTCCGCGGGGGCGGCGAGCAGGACCTCGTCAAGCGCGCCTCGCTGCTGCGCCGCGACTCCATCCACGGCCAGTTCAACGGCACGATCACGGTCGACGAGGCGAACAGCACGATCGTCGCCAACGGCAACGAGATCAAGGTGATCTACGCCAACGACCCGTCCGAGGTCGACTACACGGCGTACGGCATCAACGACGCCATCCTGATCGACAACACCGGCAAGTGGCGCGACCGCGAGGGCCTTTCGAAGCACCTCCGCCCCGGCGTCGAGAAGGTCGTCCTGACCGCTCCGGGCAAGGGCGACGTCCCGAACATCGTGCACGGCGTCAACCACGACACGATCAAGCCGGACGAGCAGATCCTGTCCTGCGCGTCCTGCACCACCAACGCGATCGTCCCGCCGCTGAAGGCGATGGCGGACGAGTACGGCGTGCTGCGCGGCCACGTGGAGACCGTCCACTCGTTCACCAACGACCAGAACCTGCTGGACAACTACCACAAGGCCGACCGCCGCGGCCGCTCCGCGCCGCTCAACATGGTCATCACCGAGACCGGCGCCGCCTCCGCCGTCGCCAAGGCGCTGCCGGACCTCAAGGCTCCGATCACCGGCAGCTCGATCCGTGTCCCCGTGCCGGACGTCTCGATCGCGATCCTCAGCCTGCGCCTCGGCCGCGAGACCACCCGCGAGGAAGTCCTCGACTACCTCCGTGACGTCTCGCTGAACTCGCCGCTCAAGCGCCAGATCGACTTCACCACCGCCCCCGACGCGGTCTCCATGGACTTCGTCGGCTCGCGCCACGCGTCGATCGTCGACGCCGGTGCCACCAAGGTCGACGGCGACAACGCGATCCTCTACCTCTGGTACGACAACGAGTTCGGCTACTCCTGCCAGGTCATCCGCGTCGTCCAGTACGTCTCCGGGGTGGAGTACCCGACCTACCCGGCGCCGCTGGTCTGATCTCCGCGGCCGTCCCGGGAGGGACGGCCGGGACGTGCGCAAGGCCGGCCCGGGGCGGCGGCGGTTCACCGCCACGCCCCGGGCCGGCGCGATATGAGCCGGCTCGCGCTGCGTCAGGGCGCGGGAGGGCGTCCGGAGCCGGGCGTCAGGACCGAACGTGCCGGCGTAGAGGGAGAAGCGGAAGCCGTCGCCGGAGCGCCGGCCGCCGGCCGTAGCGGTCCCGCTGGGGGCGCTCGGCGCCCACGAGCCCTCCTGGGTACGGAATTCACCGGCCGCCTCGTCGCCGAGACGGAGGTCGGCGGGGTACCCGCCGTCGTACCGCGTATCACCCGGCGCGCCTGGATCACGGGCACCGCCCACTACCTGCTCGATCCCGACGACCCGTTCCCAGGACGCTTCCTGCGATGACCGTCGCCCCGGACATCGCCGCGCCGGAACCCGTCCATCCCCTGGTCCGGGCCCACCCATAGCCACCTGCGAGAACAACGTGACATTGTACGTTGGTGATCCGCTCGGCCACGAGGGACGGGGCACGGGGGACGGGGCACGAAGGGAACACCACGATCATGGGCCACCTCGAGCAGCGCAATCTCAACACCACCAGGGAGCGCCTGCGCGACCAGGTCGCCCACCATCTGCGCGCCGCGCTCATCTCCGGTGAACTCAGGCCCGGCGAGGTCTACTCGGCGCCCGGCCTCGCGGAGGACTTCAATATCTCCGCGACACCCGTGCGCGAGGCGATGCTCGACCTGGCCCGCGAAGGCCTGGTCGAGCCCGTGCGCAACAAGGGCTTCAGGGTCACGGAGGTCAATGAGCGCGACCTCGACCAGTTCACGGAGATCCGCACCCTGATCGAGGTCCCCATGGTCGGCCGGATCACCCGGACCGCCTCCCGCACGGACCTGGAGGCGCTGCGCCCGGTCGCCGAGGAGATCGTGCGCGCCGCGCGCGACCACGACCTCATCGGCTACCTGGAGGCGGACCGCCGGTTCCACCTCTCGCTGCTCGCGCTCTCCGGCAACGAGCGCCTCGTCGAGACCGTCGGCGACCTGCGCAAGCGCTCACGCCTGTACGGTCTGACCGGCCTGGACGAGCGCGATCAGCTGATCCCCTCGGCCGAGGAGCACATCGAACTCCTCGATCTGATGGTGGCGGGCGACGCCGAGGCCGCCGAGAGGTGCACGGCGCGCCACCTCGGCCATGTGCGCTCGCTGTGGGCCGACGGCGCCGAGAAGAACCCGTCCGTTCCGCGCGGCCGCCGGGTCCGGCTCGACTCCCGATGAGACGGGAGGCGGAAGCGACCTAGAAGTTGCCGTAGTTGACCTGCCAGGTGGGCAGGCCCATGCGGCGCCAGATGGCGACGACGCGGTCGCGGTCGTCGAGGGAGACGCGTACCGCGAAGCGGTGACGGACGTGGCGGTCGAAGAGTTCGGCCTTCACGACGTCGTCCCGGCGGCCGTCACCGGCGGCGCGCATCCACAGTTCGTCGTACGGGACCTCGTGCCGGCGCAGCCACTCCTCGGTCAGCTCGCGGTGCTCCTCGCCGCGCCCGGACAGCAGGACGAGGGTGTCGCCGTCGGCGCGCCGGAAGGAGCTCAGGGCGTCCCGCACCGACACATTGAGCAGGTCCTCGCCGCAGCGGCTGAAGTCGTAGGGGCCCCGGTCGCCCCTGATGGCGAGCGTGCCGTCGATGTCGCACATCACCGCGGCCGGCAGGGCCGGGTCGGCGTCGTACGGCTCGACCGGGGGCTCGTCGTTGAGCCACTCCGCGGTGAGCTGCCAGCCGCCCCGCCGGGCCTTCGTGTGCTTGTCGGCCAGGATCCGGATGATCTCCTCGCCGACCGCTCGGTCCCGCTCGGCGTCGCGCCGTATGCACTCCTCCACCGGTACGTCGGTGAAGTCGTGCACGACGAAGGCGGCCTGTCCGGCCACCGCCGCCTTGAGGCGCTTGGGGATGTGGGGCGTCAGATGCGTGTTGTCCACGACGACGTCGAACCCACCGTCCACCGCCGCCCGCACCGCCGCGTCCTGGGTCGCCAGCACGGTCTGCTCATGCGCATACGACCGGCCGCGCTCGGGCGCCGGGATGTCGAGCATGGTCCGCAGGTCGTCGAGATTGACTCGGCGCATCCGGCCCTCGGACTCCGCCTGCAGCTTCCGCGCGGCGGTCGTCTTTCCCGAGGCCGGCAGCCCCGTCATGACATGTACTACGGGCACGGTCAGTTCTCCTCGTCGGTGGTGAAGGGGTCGGCCGCCTCCGGCCGGACGGAACGGTACGTCATGAGCTCGGTGGGACGCCCGTCCAGGCGCTGGAACATGGCGGGGCGGACGGCGGCGTCGGGCAGCGCCTTCGCGGCGCGGGCGAAGGCGCCACGGTCGGCGGTGAGCGGGGCGAGGGCGGCATACGCCTCGTCGATCGCTCGCTCGCGGTCGGCCACGCCCTTCTCGATCCGCGCGATCACCTCGCGTACCCAGAGGTCGAACTCGTCGGGCACCTGCTCCAACAGCGCGTCCAGCGGCCGGCCCTCGGACGCCTCGATGTCGGCCGCCGAGCAGCCCAGGGCCTGCGCCACCTGCTTGGCGGGCAGGCCGGCGAAGCGCTGGATGCCGTGGCCGCGCCAGATGTCCCGCTCGGTCACGCCGGTGAGCACCTTGTGCAGGCGTACGTACTCGGAGAGCTTGGCCTTGGCCCGGACGCCCGAGGCGAAGCGCAGCACGAAGCCCTCCGCGTCCGTGCCGGTGGCGGCCCGGCCGCCGGGCAGCCGGTTGGACTCGGCCAGGGCCAGCAGTTCGGCGAGCGGCATGCCGGGCCAGACCGTGACGACCGAGCCGATGCCCTGCCAGCCGGCCGCGGCGTCGGCCAGGGGTATCTCCGTGCCGTCCCGGCCGATGGCGGCGAGGAGCACCAGGTCCCGGCGGTCGCCGTAGTCGACGACGATGCGGTTCTGCGGGTACAGGATCTCGGCGAGGTAGGTGACCCCGGGTACCAGGGCGGCGGTGTCCTTGCCGTCCAGCAGGCGCTGCGCCCAGGTCGCCTGGGTGCTGATGAACGAGCCCTTGGACGCGACCCGCCACCGGCCGGCGTAGTGGAAGATCACCGCGAGGCTGCCGTCGACCTTGTCGTACACCTCGAACGGCTCGTCCGGGAGAGCGGGCGCGTACGGCTGACCGGCCTCGTGCTCACCGACGTTGAAGAACTTGGGCAGCGGAAGCGCGACGATCTCGCCGGTGACGTCGTCGGCGACCAGGCCGCGGCAGCGCATGGTCACCTCGTTCCACACGCGCTCGTACTGGCAGGTCCTCGTATACGTGTAAAGGGAGAGCGGCAGCTCGGGGTGCCGTTTGCGGGTGAGGTGCCCGGCATCGAGGGCGGCCGTCAGCTCCTGCGACGGCAGCAGCTCGTGGAGAGTCAGGTACGCCTGGCTCATGTGTTCCTCCTGGTAGTGGGCCTTGATTGTCACGTGCAGGAGGGTCGGGCGGACACCAATTTAGTGGCGCCCGGGTCTTCGTGATCCAGATCATGGCGGCAACCGCCGCGCGCGGGCGGCGCGGACGGGCTACGGGAGCGGGCCGTCGGGGCCCGTATCCCGTTTCCTCGTGTACGGGCGCACCGGCCCGGAAGATCCCCATTGCTCCCGACTTGACGTCACGAAGCAAGGGAAACTGTGAAATTGCTGTTTCTTCTGTGTTGAACATCTGCCAAAAACAGTCAACTAGTGGCACCCTTCTCTCAATTCACTCCTGTTCCACCGGGCACCCCACCCCTCGGATGCCCGGCCGCATCTTGGGACCGCGACCCCGCGGCCCTCACAAGGGAGACCGAGTTGAGACGGATCTCGTCCACCCCCCGCAAGAACACCCTGCGTGCTGCCGCCCTGGTAGCCTCGGCCGCCATGGTCGCGGTCGGCGTCCAGGCCGGATCAGCCAGCGCGCAGCCGGACCGCGCGACCGGCGCGTCGGCGGTCCAACTCTCCACCGCACAGCGGGCGTCCGCACTCCAGAACGCCCAGAGCACTGCCGCCGCCACCGCCACGAAGATCGGCCTCGGCACGCAGGAGAAGCTCATCGTCCGGGACGTCATCAAGGACGCGGACGGCACGGTGCACACCCGGTACGAGCGCACCTTCGCCGGACTGCCCGTCCTCGGCGGTGACCTGGTCGTACACCAGGCGAAGAACGGCACCCACAGCGTCACCAAGGCGACCGGCGCCCGGATATCCGTGCCCAGTACCTCCGCCGCGCTCGCCCCCTCCGCCGCGAAGAAGAGCGCACTCAGCGCTGCCGCCGCGAAGAGCGACGCGAAGACCGACGTCTCCACCGCGCCGCGCAAGGTGATCTGGGCCGCCACGGGCAAGCCCGTCCTCGCCTACGAGACCGTCGTCACCGGCGTCCAGAAGGACGGCACGCCCAGCCAACTGCACGTCATCACCGACGCGGCCACCGGCAAGAAGCTGTTCCAGAACGAGGCCATCGAGACCGGCACCGGCACCAGCACCTACAGCGGCAAGGTCGCACTCACCACGACCAAGAGCGGATCGAGCTACAAGCTCACCGACGGCGCCCGTGGCGGCCACAAGACATACGACCTCAAGCAGAACACGTCGGGCACCGGCACGCTCTACACCGACGCGGACGACGTATGGGGCGGCGGCCGCCAGACCGCCGGCGTCGACGCCCATTACGGGGCGGCCGTCACCTGGGACTTCTACAAGAACACCCTCGGCCGCAACGGCATCCGCAACGACGGCAAGGGCGCCTACTCCCGCGTCCACTACGGCGACAACTACGTCAACGCCTTCTGGGACGACGACTGCTTCTGCATGACCTACGGTGACGGCGAGGGCAACTCCCACCCGCTCACCGCCCTCGACGTGGCCGCCCACGAGATGAGCCACGGCGTCACCGCCGCCACCGCGGGACTCAACTACAGCGGTGAGTCCGGCGGCCTCAACGAGGCCACGTCCGACATCTTCGGCACGTCGGCCGAGTTCTACGCCAAGAACGCCTCCGACCAGGGCGACTACCTCATCGGCGAGAAGATCGACATCAACGGCGACGGCACCCCGCTGCGCTACATGGACAAGCCCAGCAAGGACGGAGCCTCGGCCGACTACTGGTCCAGCGGCGTCGGCAACAAGGACGTGCACTACTCGTCCGGCGTGGCCAACCACTTCTTCTACCTGCTGTCCGAGGGCAGCGGCGCCAAGACCATCAACGGCGTCAAGTACAACAGCCCCACCTACGACGGCTCCAAGGTCACCGGCATCGGCCGGGACAAGGCCGAGAAGATCTGGTACAAGGCCCTCACCACGTACATGACCTCCACCACCAACTACAAGGCCGCGCGCGCCGCGACCCTGAAGGCGGCGGGCGCTCTGTACGGCACCACCAGCGCCGAGTACAAGGCGGTTGGCGCGGCCTGGACGGGCCTCAACGTGAAGTAGGCACCTCCGGCGCCTACGTACGGCGTTCCGGCACCGGAGTCGGTGCCGGAACGCCGTGCTGCATGACGGGCAGCGGCCGGGCACGCCGGCCGCTGCCGCTCAGCCCTGATATTCCGTGAGATCGATGCTGTGGACGGTCAGCGCATGCCCGTATTCCGGGTGTACGGTCTCCCGCTCGAGGACCAGCCCGAGCTTGCGCATCACATTCTCGGAAGCCTCGTTGCCCGGCCGGTCGATGGCGACGACACGGTCCAGGCCGCGGTCCTGGAGGGCGAACTCCAACACGGCCTGGGCGGCTTCGGACGCATAGCCCTGACCCCAGTACTGACGGCCCAGGCGCCAGCTGATCTCGATGCCGGGAAGCGCGTCGGGCAGGTACTCGGGCACGGACAGACCCACGCACCCGGCCAGCTCACCCGAGGCCAGCAGCTCGACCGCGAAGAGGCCGAAGCCTTCGTCGTCCCACTCCTCCTCCCACTGCTCGATGGCCTGCGCGGTCTGGTCCAGGTCGAGGACGGTGCCGTCGCCGATCCAGCGCATGACCAGCGGGTCAGCGTTGATGTCCGCCATGGGGGCGAGGTCGTCGTCCTGCCAGCGGCGCAGGAGGAGGCGGGGGGTGTGGATCTCGGTCATGCCACCCATCCTGTCGAATGCGCGGGCGAAGCGGTAATGGGGCATGCCCCGGGTACGCCAGAAATCCGCTATGGGGTGATCTTGGCGGCTTGAGCCCGCCATCTCGCGAGTCCCCGCGGGTCCCGGATTTCGGCTCCTGGCCGGAGCCCGACACGGCAGGGCCGGTCGGCGGCCGGTCGGCGCTCCGAGCCGCATTGTCAGTGCCGTGTGTCACGCTGCAAACACAGCAACCACGGTGATCAATGGGGGATTTCAGGTGGACACGCAAGCCGTCATGACGGCGTTCCGGCTGGCCGACCGGTCCATCGTGCCGGAGCTGATCGCGCGGCTGCGGCCCCTCGTCCTTACGCTGCTGCGCGACGAGGCCCGCTTGCCGGAACCGCTGCTGGAGGCCGTCCTCGCGTCCGGTGATCGCGGGCTGTGTACGGAGTTCGCGAAGAACTCCCTGGAAGACGCGTGCGATCCGGCGTTCCGGATACGGCTGGCCGGGCTCGGGCACCCCGAGAGCGGCCGGGCCCTGTGGAGCGCCGGGGAGTGGGTGCCCGAGCTGAGGGCCGCGGTGCTGGCGGCCGCCGACCCGGCCGACCCGGGCTGGTACGCGCCGCGCGGGTTCGTCGCGCGCCTGGTCCGCAGCAAGGAGAGAGGCCTGCTCACCCTTGCCCGCCAGGGCCCGTTCCCCGAGCTGGTCGCGCATGCGATACGCCTGCTCGCCAGGGACATGCCGATGCCGGTGGTGCTGGATGCGTGCGGGGCGCTCCTCGACTGCGGAGGCGGTGCGAAGGCGCTCGCCGAACTGGCCGACGCGATCGGGGAGGACTCCCACCCCGGTCTCCCCGCACTGCTGCGGGAGGCCGCCGCCGCGTCGGACCCCGCCGGTTTCCTCCGAGACCGCCGCGCGCCGGGCGAGTGGGAGGACCCCCGCGCGGCGACCCTGCTGCTGCACGTTCGCACGGGCGCGCGGCGCGAAGTGCTGCCCGACGCTCCGCTGGACTGGACGCTGGTGCGGCGGGAACACGAACGCCGGCCGTTCACCACCTCCGAACTGATCTCCTTGAGCCGGTTGCCCGGGTGCCCCGAGGATCTGCTGATGGAGGGCTATCGCCGGGACCCGTACGAAACCGCCTGGCACGCGGCGCGGTTGCCGATGGCGGCCCTGGTCGGCCCGGAAGCCCGCCGCCGGGAGATGTACGACCTCGGTCGCGTCGTGGAGCGCAGCATTCACGACGGGTGGCTGCCGATCGAACGCCTCCTGACCGAGGCGGCACCCGCACGTACCTTCCTGGCGGCCCTTCCGTACGACCACGAGCCGACCCGCAGGGCCGTCGCCGAGCTGCTCGCCCCGCTCGGCTCCGACCCGACCGCCTGGCTGACCCTGTACAGCCGCCTGGCATCCCGCTTCCGGGGAACTCCGGCCGCCCTGGTCGCCAAAGTGGGGGCGTCGTCCGAGCGCACCACCCGGTGGCCCGCGCCCCTGGACGCGACCGCCCCCATCGAGCCACCGGACGCCCTGCGTGCGGTGTTCCTGCAGCTCTACCGGTGCGCCCCGGAGGAGGCGCAGCTCGCGCTCGTACCGCATCTGGACCTGCGTACCCTCCAACACCTGCTCGTCAGCGGCCGGCCTTCGCAACGGCTGTACGACGAGGTGGTCGCCGTCCACGGCGCCGCGGCCCTGGAGGCGCATGCGGCGGGCTCCTGCCGCGGCGAGGACCGCGACGCCCTCCTCGACCGCGACGAACCCGGCGTCAATACGCTGCTGTATGAACACCATTCCCTTTCCCGGGAGCAACGGGCGCGGATCCTGGCGGGCCGCGGTCGAGACGGCGGCGACATCGTCGTGGACAAAAGGCTGATACATCTCCTGCGGCGCATCCACCTCGGTGAGCACCGCGACTGGCTCACGGCGGGCATCGGATCCCCCGTCCCCGAGGTCGCCGACGTCGTGGTGAACCGGCTCACACTGCACACCGAGGGCGGCCGCCTCCGCGTCGTCATCGGATTGTGGGAAGGCCAGGGTCCGGACGCGGTCAGGCAACTGCTCGTTCCCGACGCGGGCGAGCACAACCACCACTGGCCCGTCGGCACCCAGCGTGCCGTGGCCAAGGCGCTGGACGCTCCCGACGGCCTCGGCATGCTGCGGGAGCGGCTCGCCGCCGCGGAGGATCCCGAGCGGGTGATCACCCACCTGCGCAAGAAGACCCGGAAGTACGACGAGCGGATCCGCCACTTCCTGTCCGAGGGCGGCCGGTTGCCCTGGGAGGAACTGGCGCGCGCCCACGCCGAGGACCCCCTGCCGGCGGGCCTCCTGGTTCCGCTCCTCGCACAGCCCGATTGCCACCGGGACCTCGTCCTGGACGCCCTGCGCACGACTCCCGTGGACGAGTCGGACCGGTTCAACCCGTGGTTCCGGACCGCGCTCGATCACGGGTCCCTCACCATCGACGACCTGGTGCGCCATGCCCGGCCGGCCGAAAGAGTCCTCGACTACCTGCTTCACCAGACCTGGGCACATGGCCGACCCACGGTGCGGCTGCGGCCCTCGGAGGAGGTCGTCGAGCTGATCGACAGACATCTCGGCGTGAACGTCGAGGCATGGGCCATCGCCCTCCAGCTGCTGTCGGGCTTCCACGGCACCCTGGCGGAGCTCATCACCACCGCGGGAGCCGTCGCGAGATGACCGCCGGTGTGGTGGCGCCGACGGCCCGCTTCGGGATCCGGTGCCGGAGACCGTCATCACGGCGGTCACCGGCGGCGGCTACGCATGCCGAAATGAGCAGCCGCCCAGGCTGGGCGGCGGATGGTGGATGCGGCGTCGACCGCCGCCGGGCGCGGGCCGGGGTCGGGCTCGGCACGGTGGGCGTCGCACCTCGCGGGTGGGCCCTCAGCGCGTCCTCGACCGCAGGACGTGGTGCGCCTGCTGCAACAGGCCGGGCGCCACTGTGCGGTGCCTCGCGGACACCCGTGTCCAGACGCGTGCCGCCAGGGGACGGTCGTACTGCATGAAGGTGGCCAACGACACCTGCCCGTCGCGGACCTCGACGATGAGATGCGCCGTCAGGAACCAGGAGCGTGCCCCGAGTCGGACCCAGCCGTCGCCGCGATCGGCGATCTTCCAGCCGGCCACGCAGTCCGGCGTTCCGCGGCGTTCGAGGCGCAGTCCGAGGAGTCCGCGCCAGAGGATCTGCCCTTTCCGGCCCGCGACGTCCTCCAGCATGGCGCGGGCCCATTGCTCGGGCGACCAGTCCGAGGCGTCACGCGCCGTGAGCGTGAAGAGGTCGAGGTAGTCGGGGTCGGCCATGGTGCTCAGGGAGCGTATGGCCTCGGGGACATGGTGGTGCTGCCGGGCGGCTGGCACGGAGATCCTCTCGATCGAGCTCCCTGGGCCGACGCCGACGCCACGGCGCGTTTCGCTTGCGACGTTCATACGCGTGGCTCCCTTCGGAGCGGTCCGGTAGCGACGCTGCGTTCGGGCAAGTAACATACATCCATGTCTGTATGTAAGGGAAGGTGACCGGTGGCCACGCGGGAGACCTCGGAAAGCGCTCGGCGGACCCAGGCGGATCGGCGCGCCACGACCAGGAGCGCCCTGCTGGAGGCCGCGGCGCGGGGACTGTCCAGGTACGGGTACGCCAACTTGGCGCTGGAACGCGTGGCCACCGAGGCGGGCTACACGCGCGGCGCCCTGTATCACCAGTTCGCCAACAAGGAAGAGCTGGCGCTGGCGGTGGTGGAGTGGGTCCATGAGACCTGGGACGCCGAGGTCGGCCAACTCGCCGCCGATGAGGCCGATCCCGTCGACGCGCTGATGGCGATCGCACGGGGCCACGCCGTCTACTGCCGCCGCGACGTGGCCCGCGTCATGATGACGCTGAGGATCGAGTTCACCGGGCAGGACCATCCGGTCGGCCGAGCGCTCGAGGAGATCGTCGAGCGGCTCGTTGCCGATTGCGTCGACCGGATCGCCGCCGGACGCAAAAGCGGCGCGATCCCACCCGGGCCACCGCTCCGGGAGACGGCGCTCGCCTATCTGGGCGCCCTTTCGGGGCTCGTCATCCAACTTGCCGGGCAGGCCCCCTTCGACGTCGAACTCGCCGACAGGGCCGTCCGAGGCGTGCTCGGTCTGCCCCCCGCGCCCCTCACGACCGCTTCACAGGGCGCCGCGGCCGCCACTCCGCCGACGCACAATCCCCTCAGGGAAGGGTAGTTCCGTGAACGGGCCCTGCCGGCGACCGGAGGGCCCGGTGAGGACATGATGTGGGCATGATGCGCAGACAAAGGGTGTTGCCGCTTCTCGCACTGTCCGTGCTGCCCGTGCTGATGACCGCTTGCGGAACGGAACGCCCGACGGTCACCGCACGAGACGACGCGCACCGCGCCGACCGCAACGAACTGGCCGCACGCGCCCGCACGTTGGGAACCCAGCTGGACATGGTGTACGTCACCGAGGTGCCCGGCTACAAGCTGGCGTCCCAGTCCGTCGGCGTACACGGCGACCACGGCTTCGACGGTACGTACGTCGCCTCGCACGGCGGCGGGAACATCCGGCTGGCCGTGGACCAGGGCACGATCGACGCCGATCACTGCGCCGCACCGGGGATCCACCGGTCCGAAGGACAGAAGGTGTCCTGCGCGTCCGACCGCGGGCTCTGGTACCGCACGTCGTCATCGGGCCACGAATACGCCTTCCAGGACGGCCCCCGTGTGATCCGGCTCAGCGCCGACCGCGCGACCGTCAAGGGCGAGGCCCTGTACCAGGCGGCCCATAGGGCCCGTAAAGCCGGTAACGCCGAGCTGGACGCAGTGCTGCCGAAGACGAAGGGCAGCGGGAGCGGGCAGAAGGGCACCGAGCGCGGCGATCTGCCGACCACCGGAGACGGAGCCCCGCAGGATCCGGTAGGGGTGACCGAGGGGACGAGCGGCTGACACGCACGGGGACGTGAGAGCACGGCGGGAGAGCAAGACGGTAGTGCGTACGGCGTGACGCCCACGGGCGCGGGGCCGTTGGTCAGGTCGTGATCACATGGCGCCGGTCAGCGGCGGTGGGAAGGCCCGGCCGGTGTCCGGGTGCCGTGGCCGCGATGCGGTCGCCGGTTCTCGGGGCGGCACGGGTACGCGTCCTGGTGGCCCTGGCACTCGCGGGGCTGTGCGGCTGCACGGTGGTGGGGCCGGATCCGAGCGGCGGACGGGCGGCGCCGTTGCCCTCACCGCTTCGCACGATCGCCGTGGATCCACCGGGTCCGGACTTCTCCGACCGGCCGGTGCGGGAGGGGCTGGTCACCACGCGGCCCAGGGATGCGAAGCCCCCGACATCGCCGAAGTCATCGAAACCACCGAAGTCATCGGGGAAGTCGAGGACGTCGGGCACGGTGCGGACGCCGAAGGCGGCCGGGGCAGCGAAGACGGCAGAGAACGCGCAGGGCAGGCATCGTCCGCACACCCGCGCGGTACGCCGCGCCGCGCCGACCGCGCCGCCGCACCGCCGGGTGACGCGGGCGCACAAGAAAGTGGGGAGGACGCCGGGACGGCAGGCGGGGCGGCGGAATGCCGCTCCGATGTCGGGGCGGGGCATGCTGGCGGTGTGCCGTGCCGCGACGGGGCGGGTCCGCGCGGACATCGTGGCGCTGTGCCGGCGGCTGGCGGGGTGACGGCGGCGCGCGCCCGGCGGCGTCAGGGCAGCAGCGCGGCGGCCTGTTCGCGCGCCTGGTGCAGCCAGGATGCGCGTGCTTCAGGGGTGGAATCGGTGACGGTACGGAAGACCACCCGGCGAACGTCGGTGACTCCTACGTACGGCAGAACGCAGGCCGACCAGATCCTGTCCAGCGGATCGCCGAACTCGCCCTCTTCCCGGTCGGCGGGGGTATCGGAGGTGTTCAGGACCAGCGCCCGGCCGGCCTTCAGCAGCCCCGCGGGCTCACCTTCCGCCACACGGAGTTTGTAGGCGACGCCGGGCGCCAGTACGCGCTGCACCCATCCCGTGAGGACGGCGGGGGGCATGCCCCACCAATTGGGGTGGACGAACACCATGGCGTCGAGCGTGGCCACCTCCGCCCGGTGCAAGGCCACTTGCGAGTCGGCGGCGCTTGCGGATGACTGCACCGTCTCCGTTTCGTCGGCGGCCAGTACGGGCGGGAAGCCCTCGGCGCAGAGGTCGTGGGCGAGCACCTGGCATCCCCGGTCGCGCAGTTCCTCCACCACGGCGTCGAACACCGCATGGTTGAAGCTGCCCGGCCGCGGGTGGGCGAGATAGACCCCTGCACGCATTGCTCATCCCCCAGAGAAGTTCAGCACTCGTAGCGCCGACGATCCGCGGGAAGTTTACGCATCCGAGATGTCCCACCCCTCGTCCGCCCCGCCCCTACGGGTGTCCCGCGTGCGGTCCGAACCACAGCAGGGCCGGGCGGCGTTCGACGGTCACGCGGTGAGAAGTCTCTGGCGCATGCGGGCGATCAGCTCGTCGTCCACTCCGAGGTGGTCGGCGGCGTAGCGGCGCACGGAGCCGTAGCGGGCAGCCAGGTCGGCCAGGAACAGCCGGATGATCTCGGCCGGCGCCCGTCCATAACCGGGCCATCGCAGCGGGCGGCCCGGATTGGCGGCACGCCAGTCGGCGATCAGCCTTTCCGTGGCCGCTTCGGTCAGGGCGAAGTCCTCGGCGATCTGGTTCTCGGGAACTCCCAACAGGGTCAGCACGAGGGCGGCCAGGAGTCCGGTGCGGTCCTTGCCCGAGGCGCAGTGGAAGACGAGCGGGCCATCGGCGGAGGCGATGGCTTCCAGCGCCTGCGTCAGTTCCTCGGCCCCGTCGAGCGCCACCTCGGCGTACCGGTCGGCAAGATAGCGCCAGGGGTCGACACCCGGGTCGATCTCCGCCTGGTCGTAGGGCCGATGCTCGATGCTGAGGTTGAGGTACGTCAGCCCGTCGCTCTGCGGTACGCGTCCCTTCGCCGCTATCTCCCACGGGTACCGCAGGTCGATCACCGTGCGCACGCCGAGGGCCTGGAAGCGTTCCCAGTCCTCGCCCGCAAGCTTGGCGAGCGAGTCGGACCGGTACAGCAGTCCCCATCGGACCGTACGGTCGGCAGGGGTGGAGTACCCGCCCAGGTCACGGAAGTTGTGCAGACGCTCGAACGCGAGGTGTCTTCTCATGCGCGTCACCCTACGATCTCCGTCCGGCACACCCGGAGCTCCCGACCGCCATGTCCTTGCCGACCCCTGCGGCCGCGGTCTTGAAGGTCCGTGACGGAGTCCACAGGAGCCCAAAGCGGAGTTCATAGCGGAGTCCATAGCGGAGTCCACGGCGGGAAGGAATTCGCTCCGGGGATTCGCTCCAGGGATGAGCACCTTTTGCACTCTGGGGTCCGGAGGAGCGGGCGGGGTGCAAGCTGGGGGCGACATGGAAGCCGGACGCGTTCTCAGGGGGTTACGGGCCGTGGCGTTCGCCGCGGTCTGCGTGTTGCTCACCGCTCTCGGGCACGTGCTGTCGTCCGGTTCGCCGCTGCCGTGGCCTGCGGTGATCGCGGCCGTCGCGGGGGCGTCCGCCGGTGCGTGGTGCTTCGCCCGGCGGGAGCGCGGTCCGGTCGTGGTGGGACTGCTGACCGCCGGAACCCAGGCGGCGCTCCACACGGCGTTCGCGCTCAGCCAGTCGGCCCCGCTTCAAGGAGACGGCCGCGCGTGGTCGTTGGTCCGGCAGTGGTGGACGGCTCTGTCGTGTGAGGGAGGGACGCGGCTCTCGTCCGCTCCTTTCGGCGGTCGGCTCGTACCCGACCCGATGCGCGGCATGCCGCATGCGCTGCACGAGGGAATGCACAGTGGTGGGCCTGCGATGTTTGGGGCGCACGCGCTGGTCGCGGCGCTGAGTGCCTGGTGGATGTGGGGCGGTGAACAGGCGCTCTTCCGCGTGGTGCGGACCGTGTCCCTGTTCCTCTTCCGGCGGATCTGCCCCGCAACGCGCCCTGTGCTTCCGGCAGTTGTGGCGGACGCGGGGATACCGGAGCAGCGGCCCCGACGGGCCTTGCGCGAGCTGCTGCTGGCCCATGTGGTGTCGCTGCGCGGCCCTCCGAAGGAGCCGGCTGTCTGCTGACAGCAGCTGACATCGGGGTGCGGACGTCGCGAGGTGGCAGTGGCGGCGTGCGCGCCCGCACCGGCCCGCCGGTCCGTCCGTACGCACGGCGACCGGATCACGTAAAGGACTGCAGATGATGACGCCTGTCCGGATGTTGGCATCCCAGGTGCCCACGGCCGATCTCGTTCCAGCCATCCGCCCCACTCTGCACGGGAGCCACGAGTCACTCGTCGGGTCGCGCGAGTCACTCGCCGGGTCGACCGGAACGGCCCGCCGGGTGATGCATGCCCGAGGGTCGATGCATGCACGAGGCGCGCTCGCCGTCGAGGCGCGCGAAGAAAGCGGTACGGGAAGCGGAGCGCTGCCGCTGCCCGGCCTGTCCGAGCCGCATGGTGAGCGGCGAGGGGAGGAAGCTCATGCCTGAGACCGAGGACGCTTTGGTGACCCGGTGGGCCTTGGCGGCCCGCGCCGGTGACGAAGAGGCGGTGGAGAAGTTCGTGCGGGGCACCCGCCGTCACGTGCTGCGCTATGTGACGCATCTGAGCCGCGATGCCCAGGCGGCGGACGACTTGGTGCAGGACACATATCTGCGGGCCCTGCGCAGCCTGCCCGGCTTCGAAGGGCGGTCCTCGGCCCGTACCTGGCTGCTGACCATCGCCCGGCGTACGGTCGCCGACCGGATCCGCGCCAACAAGGCGAGGCCTCGCGTCGCCGGTCTCGCCGACTGGCAGACCGTGGCGGAGCAGGCGCAGTGTGAGAGCGGTCCGGGATTCGACGAGGGCGTCGCCCTGACCGATCTGCTCGCCGCCCTCGCGCCGTCCCGGCGGGAAGCGTTTGTGCTCACCCAGGTGATCGGACTGCCCTATGCGGAGGCGGCCACTGTCATCGGCTGTCCGGTGGGTACGGTCCGTTCCAGGGTGGCTCGGGCCCGGGAGACGCTGATCGCGCTGCTCGACGCCGCCGACGGAGATCCGGCGTGCCGGGAGGCGACCCTGCGGGGAATGACGCCGCGAAGCCTCGGCCGGTCGTTGAGGGCATCCGGTTCCCTGGCATGACCCGTTTCCGGTAGGCGGAGGCGAGGCCGGGGGCACGGGAACGAACCTGTCAGGGCGCGTTCCCGTGCCCCGTGGAACCCGGCGGGAAACGGTGGGACACGGCGCGACACCGCGCGACATGGTGGGAACTCAACCGGCCGCCGCCCCGACTAGTTGGCTGTGGAGCGCAGCGATGAGCAGTCAGGGTCCCCCGCGGCGCGGGCGGTGGGCGATGCGGCCGGCCTCGGTCTACGGCTTCGGGGCGTGGTGTGCCGGCACGGCCGTCTGGAGGCGGTGGCCGGTGTGGACATGGAGGTGGCCGCCGGCGAACGCGTCGCGCTGACCGGGACGAACGGTTCGGGCAAGACGACGTTGCTGCGCGCGGTGCTCGGGCTGCACCGGCAGGCCGACGGCGAGATCCTGGTCGGTGGGCGGGGCATCCGTACGGCCGCGGAACGGGCCTGGCGACGGCGGGCATGCGCCTGGATTCCGCAGCGGCCGGCCGCCGGGCGCTTCCCGTTGCTGGCGCGGGAGTTGCTGACGAGCAGCGGCGCGGCGGAGGCGGCGGCGCGGGCCGCAGACCGGCTGGGCGTGGGCGCGCTGGCCGACCGGCCGCTGAGCGGCCTGTCGGGCGGTCAGTTGCAGCGGATGCACCTGGCGAGAGCGGTCGGGTGCGTGGCGGCCGGAGCGGGGGTGCTGCTCGCCGACGAGCCGACCGCGGCGCTGGACTTCGCGGGGCAGGAGGAGGCCGCGGAGGTGTTGACGGCGCTGCCGGTCACGGTGGTCGTGGTCACTCACGACCGGGCGATGGCCGCTCGGTGCGACCGGACGCTGGAGATGGCCGCCGGGCGGCTGCGGGAGGTCCGGTGAGTGCGCTCGGGCAGGTCAGCGACCTCTTGCAGCTGGTTCCGGTGCAGCGGGCCGGGGTGGGCCTGCTGCTGTCCGCTCTCGGACTGCCGATCGTGGGGGTGGTGATCGTCGGCCTGGACATCATGCCGGTGCGGTTCGCGATGATGCACGTCGCGCTGCTGGGCATCGCCGCGGGCCAGCTGCTGGGCCTGGATCCCGTGCTGTGCGCCCTGCTGGCCTGTGCATTGGCGGGCGCCGGAGTGGCTCCTTTGGCCCGTAGCGCCGACGGCCTCTCCGGAGCCATGGGCTTGCTGATGAGTCTGGCCATCGCCGCCGCGTTGTTGCTGCTGGCCCTGTCCGGAGTGAATGCCAACGGGGCGTTCGCGCTCCTGTGGGGCTCGATCCTGGCGGTGCGCCCCGCCGACCTCGCCGTACTGGGTGCCCTCGCGGTGATCGTGCCGGCGCTGTTCGTCCGGCGCCGCCGCGATCTGGCTCTGCTGCTGCACGACCGTGAGCTGGCGCTGTGTTCCGGTGTGGCGGTGCAGCGGCTCACGGTGCTGCTCCTCGTCGTGGTGGCGGTTTCGGTGGCCGGCGCCATCCGGCTGACCGGCGCGTTGCTGGTGGACGCGCTCACGCTGCTGCCCGCGCTCGCCGCCCGTCGTCTCGGCCGCTCACTGGTGTCGATCACGCTGTGGGCCGTCGGCATCGGCCTCGTGGTCAACGTCGTCGGCTTTCTTGCTTCCCTCGCCTGGGACCTGCCGCCCGGCCCGGTCCTCGTCCTCGCTGCGGGGGCGGTCGCCCTGGCAGCTCATTTCGTACCCGAACGGAGAACCCCCTCATGGCGCGTGCCCGCGTCCTCGTCCGTCCCCTCACCTCACTGAGCGCGGGGCTGCTGCTCGTCTCCGCATGCGGTGCTTCCGGTACGTCCTCGACGCAGGCGTCGGCGAACAGGTCCGGGAAGGCTTCCGGCGGGCCCGTAGTGGTCGCCACCACTTCCTGGGAGGCGGCGCTGGCCAAGGCCGCCGGAGCCAGGAACGTCACGTCCATAGTCCCCGCCTCGATCCGGCATGCGCCCGATTACGACCTCAAACCGTCCGACCTGACCGCGGTGGCGGGAGCGGACTACGTCCTGTACTCCTCCTTCGAACCATTCGCCGGACGGATCAAGGAAGCGACCGGTTCCAAGGCGAAGTTGATCGAGCTCGAACTGGACAACGCTCCCGCGAAGACGGCGGCCAATGTGACGCGGCTGGGCAAGGCGTTCGGCACGCAGGCGGCGGCCGCGAAGTGGAACACCGCCCTGACCGGCGCGTGGAAGTCCCTCGCCGGCCAGCTGAAGGCCGCCTGGCCCGACGGCAAGGCCCCCGCCGTGGCCTCGCAGGTCTTCACCGCGTGGGCGGCCAAGTTGGCGGGGGCGCGGCTCGTGGGGACCTACGGCCCGGACGCGGTGACTCCCGCGCAGTTGTCCGCGCTCTCCGCGAAGAGGCCGAAGTTCGTCCTCGAGAACGAGAACATGTCGACGGGGACCGTATTGCCCGGCTCCGGCGCCGAGCAGCTGAACATCGCCAACTACCCGGGAAGGGATCTCGACCTGCTCGCGGTCTACCGCAAGGCCGCGCAGCAGATGACGAAGGCGTTCGCCGCCTCATGACCGGGCGTCGTGACGGGACGTCCTGACCGGGCGTCCTGACCGGGTGTCCTGATCAGCGACGGGGTAGCGACCGGACGATCCAACTGCCGGTCCGGGCACGGGAGTTGCCCGGCCCGGCAGCCCCCGGCCCGCTCCCCCGTGCGTCATCCGGTCCGCGCCCGGACGGCCGGGGCGGCGGCGAGTCTTTCGCCCAGTGCGGCGCGATCAGGTTTGCCGGCCGGTGTGAGCGGCAGCTCGCCGGTCACCACGAGCAGCCTCTCGGGATGCTTACGGCGCTCCAGACCACGCGCGTCGAGATGCGCGCACAGGCTCTCCAGGGTGATCGCCCGCCCGGACCTCGGCACCACGCAGGCCGCCAGCCGCTCCCCCATCAACGGGTCGGGCACGCCGACACAGATCACGTCCCGTACGTCCGGGTGGGAGGAGAGCTCGCCCTCGACCTCGGCCGGGCTGATGTTCGCCCCGCCGCGGATCACGATGTCCTTGAGGCGGCCGACCACGCGCAGTGTGCCGTCCGCGTCCAGCGTCCCCAGATCCCCGGTGCGTACCCAGCCGTCCGCGGTGCGGTAGCGCATGTTCAGCTCGGGCGCACCGACGTAGCACAGAGGTGTCATCGGTCCCCGCGCGAGGATCTCCCCGACTCCGGGCGAGGTGCTGCCGTGCAGCGGGGCGATGCGGATCTCGCAGACGGCGGGGTCGGGCCTGCCCACCACGATCCCGGCGCCGCCCGCCCGACCGGACTCCCGCTCCCGACCGGTGTGGCAGTTGACGCCGTCGGCGGACCCGTAGAGGTTGACCACCGGGCAGTCGAACGCCCGCCGCGCTTCGTCCTGGGTGGCCTCGTCCAGCGCGGAGCCGCCCAATATCAGCGCCGTCAGGCCGTCCGTGGGGACGCGTCCGGTCCCGCACCGCTCCAGCATCATGCGGACCATCGTGGGAACGCCCAGCACATGGGTCGGCCGATGGGCGCGGATCGCCGTGAGCGCCGCTTCGGGCGTGAAATGGTCCAGCAGGACGAGCGTTCCGCCGTGTCGGGCGAGGGTGACCGCGGTCCCGCTGCTTCCGAACGCCGAGGCGAGCGGTACGAGGAACAGGCAGCGCGGGGCGATGCCGTCCGCGAGCAACGAGGCGAGGAAATTGCCGCGGCCGCCGGCGAGGGCATTGTGCGAGTACGCCACCATCTTGGGCTCGGCCTCGGAGCCGGAGGAGACGAGTATCCGGGCCGCCGTGTCGGGATCGGGGCGCGCCGGAGTGAAGGTGTCCTGCCCGGCGCCCGGAAGATCGGCGAGCGGCCGGCATCCGGCGGGGACGGGACCGGGTCCTGCGGCGATCACCGTGCGCAACTCCGGTAGTTCGTAGGACAGTTCCGCCATTTCCTTGGCGTGCTCGATGCCCCGGCATTCCGTGGCGGTGATCACCGCCCTGGCCTCGGACCGGCCGAGCAGCGATCGCGCCTCGCGGCGGCCGCGCCCGACCGGGAAGGGCAGGGCCACGGCTCCCAGGGCGGCGAGGGCGAGGTCGGCCGTCACCGCCTCCGTGCCGTTAGGCAGTTGGACGCCCACCACGTCACCGGGACGGATGCCGTCCTCGGCGAGTCCGGCGGCCAGACCTCGTGCCCGGCGGTCCAGCTCCGCGTAGGAGAGCGCGCCCCGCGCATCGATCACCGCCGTCCGGTGCGGGTCCGACCGGCGATGGGCGCGGAAGAGTGTGTACAGGTCGGTGTCGGGGCAGTGGCCTGCGGCGGCCCAGCTACGCCGGAGGGGGGCAGGGACCAGGTCGGGGAACCGGTGCGTCATGCGAATCTCCAGGGCGGGGGGACGATGAGGGCTCCGAGCGGGTCGCGGGTGAAGGCCCCGTCGAACCGCTTGTCGTGCGGCAGCGCGCCGAGTCCGGTGGTGAGGGCGGTCGCGGACAGGCCCCGTGCGCGCAGCTCCTCGACCGCCCGCTCCGACGTCAGCTCCCGCAGCTCGGCGGACCGGCTGCGTACGGCCGGAGCGGAGTCGTCGCTCGGCGCTATCCATCCGTCCGCGGTCGGCAGCGGGCTCCGGAAGCCCGCGGGGCGGCGCGCCTCCCGTCCGCCGGCCGCCCTGTGCAACGCCGGTGCGGTGAGCGTTTCCGCGGCTCCCAGCAGCGAGGACTCCACCCGCACGCCTCGGCCGATGCGCTCGCGCAGCAGCAGTCCGCTCACCACTGCCTCGGCGCCGAGCAGTCCGCCGAGGACATCGAGCAGGGTCATCAGTGAGGGCGCGGGCGCCTCGTCGGCGGGGCGCGCCGCCTCGCCGACACCGGTGCGGGCCTGCACCATGAAATCGGTGCCCATCGGGGCGTCGGCCAGCCGACCTGCCCAGCCGCTGGTGTAGGCGTACACCAGCCCCGCGTTCACCTTCGCGAGACGGTCGGCGCCCAGCCCGAACCGTTCGGCCTTCCCGGGCGCCCAGTTGTGCAGGAACACATCGGCGTCGGAGGCCAGCTCGCGCAACTCGCCCTGGCCGGCGGCGGACTTGATGTCGATCTGCACCGCGCGCTTGCCCCTGTTGAGCGCGAGCCATCGCGCGGAGACGCCGGAGCAGCAGGGCGGCATGCCGCGCAACGGGTCCCCGCCGGGGGGTTCGATCCGTACGACGTCCGCCCCGAGCAGGCCGAGGAGGTGCGCCGCGAGCGGGGCCTGGATGCGGCGGCCCGCCTCCAGCACGGTCAGACCGGAGAGGGGGAGCGCGGCATCGGGGGCGGGTTCGTCGGTCGGGGCGGCCCACGACTCGTCGCGCGGTGTCACGGTCCACGGCGCGGCGGACCCGCGCCGCGCGACGCTGTCGGCCAGCGGGTGCAGCGGGCACACCTCGGCTCCGGCGGCGGACGCGGCCTGCCGGACCCGCGTCCAGGAGGCGGTGCGTGCGGTCCGGTGCAGCGCGTCGGGCAGCGGGGCGCAGGCGGTGGCGTAACGGAACTGGAAGGGACGCCAGCCGGCGCGTATCGCCTCCTCGGGCGCGCCGAGTTCCCGCCAGAACCGGGCCCAGGGGGCGGGGTCGAGCGCTTCCAGCTCGAAGCGGGTTCCGCACCGGGCGGTGAACGGTGGTCCGCCCGGGGCGAGTTCCACCGCCTCCGTCTCCGGCGCGTTCGCCGCGGCGATGTACTGGGAGAGGGTGAGCAGCGCGGCTCGGTCGGCGCCGGTGGTGAGGTGGGGGTTGCGCGCGCCGCCGCGGGCCCGGCCCAGCAGGGCGGCGAGCAGCCCCTGCACGGTCAGTACGGAGGCGCAGGTGGCCGCGTAGTCGACCGCGAGGCCGCGCGGCCGGCCGTCGCGCCTGCCGTGCGTATGCATCATGCCGGTGGCCGCCTGGACGGTGGACTCATCGGCGGCATCCGCCGTCGGCAGGATGTCCGCCCAGGCGGTGTGGGCGGTGATCTCTCCCGGTCCCTTGCCGGTGGCGGCGAAGCGCGCGGGGCCGCCGTGGCTCCGGGGCGTCTCCAGGACCGTCGCACCGAGTGCCCGCAGATGGCCCAGCGCCGGGGAGGTGAGGGCGGCAGGGCCCGATGCCTGCATGCCGACTCCCTCCAACGGCCGGGTCGCGCGGTTGACGGCGGGGTGTCCCACGGCACTCCTCTCCGGCGGGTGGACCGCCCTGTGGCTCGCACACATCCAGGGGAACCAGGCGGCGTCCGACGCCGACCAACTCCACAGCCAGTGAGTCGGACCGATGGTTCACCGAGTTCCCGGGGAATATGGAGGAAAGCCGTGAATGCCATGAACTCAGGGCAGAACCCTCGGGGCGCGGCACCCGGAGCGGACCCGCACCAGGGGCCCACCGGGTTCGGGCAGCCCGACTGCCCGCCCGAAGTGGTCGAGTTGCAGGGGCGCGTGCGGGCGTTCGTACGGGACCGGGTGATGCCCTGCGAGCCGGTTCTCGATGCCGGGGGCGCGGCCGCGCGTACCGCTCTGCGCGGGCTTCAAGTCGAGGCGAAGCAGGCCGGGTTGTGGGCGCTGCCGCTGCCCGTGGAGTGCGGCGGTCAGGGGATCGGCCTGTCCCACTACGCCCCTCTCGCGGAGGCCGAGGGAGCCAGCGACCACGGCGCCGCCGCGCTCGGTTCGGGTCCCCTCCTCGACGTGCTGATGCTCACCCGGCATGCCGACGAGGGCGTAACGGACCGCTGGGTTCCGGGGATTGCGTCCGGCGAGCTGCGGAGCAGCTATGCGATGACCGAGCCCGACACGCCGGGTACCGATCCGGCGCTGACCGCTACCCGGGCCCGCGCGGAGCCCGACGGGAGCTGGACCCTTGAGGGCCGCAAGTGGTTCATCACGGGTGCGGGCGACGCCGACCTGGTCACCGTGCTGGCCCGCACGGGCGCCGCGGAGACCGGAACCGGCGGCCTCTCCCTGTTCGTGGTGCCCGCCTCCGCCGCCGGGTTCACGGTGGTGCGCGAGGTGCCGGTTCTCGGTGCCGGCGGGCAGTGGGAGATCGCCCTGGACGGTGTCACGGTGCCCTCGGACCACCTGGTGGGCGAGCCGGGCCAGGCGCTGCGGATCGCCGGGGAGCGGCTGCGCCTCGGCCGGGTACTGCGCGCGCTGCGCTGGCTCGGGCAGGCCGAGCGGGCCTTCGAGCTGATGTGTGTACGGGCCGGGAGCCGGCGCCAGGCGTCCGGCCCGCTGGCCGACCGCCAGCTCGTACAGCAGATGGTCTTCGACTCCCTGCTGGCGATCCGCTCCACCAGGCCAGTCGTGTACGAGGCGGTGCACCGCCTGGCAGCGGGAGACGACGCACGGCTGGAGACCGGCCTGGCCAAGGTGGCCGCGGCCCGGATGCTGCAACAGGTCGCCGACGCCGCGATCCAGGTGCACGGCGCCGCCGGACTGGGCCCCGACACGGCACTGCCCGGCCTGTTCCGCACGGGCCGCGCGGCCCGCCTGCTGGACGGCCCGGACGAGCTGCACATCGCGGCGGTGGCCCGCCGGGTGCTCCGCGGCTACCGGGTCACGTCGTGAAGGGATCCGTCAGACCGGTCAGGATCGCCAGGCCCGCCGCCAGGAAGAAGTCGCCCCAGATCAGCTCGTGGCACGGCGCGAGCCCGCGGCCCGCGTCGTAGCAGCCGGCTCTCAACGCGCCCCCCGCCGAGAGGTGTTCCGTGCACAGGCAGTGCAGGATCCGGCGCGCCCGGCGGGTCAGCAGGCCGGCCTTGTCCTGCCGCCCCACGTTCCGTGCGAGGTCCGCCAGCTTCAGGAAGGCGACCGCCTCGATGGCGGCGGCGGAGGTGTCCAGCGGCCCTGGGTGGCTCCCGTCCTGGGCCAGTGGGACGGGCGGCAGGCCGGCGGCGAGCCGCGGTGCGGCCAGCCGGTCCGCCGCGTCCCACAGCCCGCTCCCGCCGAGGAAGTGCAGTCCGTCCGCGACCCCCAGCAGCAGCCACGGCGCGGTGCGGCTCCATCCGGGAGGCGGCTCGGGGCAGGCCGTCCACGTGCCGTCCGGCGCGGCCCGCCAGGCCGGTCGCGGCGGGTGCTCGGCAAGGCTGAGTGCCAGCTGCCGGTTCAGATGTCCGTACGCCGCGGCCTCGCCCCCGTCCGCCGGCCCGGCCAGCAGCGGCACCAGCCCGGGTACGCCGTCCGCCCGCGCCCGCAGCCGGGGACCGCCGAAGGCGTCCCCCCAGGGCACCAGCCCGAGCTCGGTGTCGTACGCCGCCAGGCAGGCCCGTGCCGCCCGGTCCCTCAGCCGGGCCGCCGCAGCGTCGCGCCCCGGCCCGGCCGCGAGCGCGGTGCCGTACCAGAAGATCAGCCCTCGGGCGGCGGTGTCCTGATCGACCCAGTAGGCCAGCCGTCCGGTGCATTCGGCCGCCGTCCGCCGGTCCCGGGGCGCGCCGGAGGCCAGGGCCCGCAGCCACAGCAGTCCGGCCCAGAAGCCGCCCGTCCACGACCCCTTCGATGTGGATTTCCAGACGCCGGTGCCGGGATCGGCGTACAGCGGAAAGCGCGAGCCGACCTGGGCCTCGGTCACCCGGACCCGTTCCCACACGGCCGCCAGCGCCTGACCGGCCCACCGCCCGCCGTCGGCCGCCTCAGGCATCCCGCGCTCCCGCACGACGGGGTAGCAGCGGCACGGCCACGACCGCTGCCGCCGCGAACTCGGCCGCCGCCAGGAGCCAGCCCGTTCCGTACCCCGCGGCGGAGGCCAGTGCGCCGAACAGCGGCGGGCCCACCGCGAAGCCCGCGAAGAAGCCCGCCGACACCAGCGCCGAGTCCTGCCCCGCCCGCCCCGGCGCGGCCTGTCGCAGCACCACCACCATGGAGACCGCGTTCGCCGACACCGCGAACGACCCGACCGCCACCGCAGCCACCCACACCAGCGGATGCACCCGGATCGCGGCAGCGAGCAGCAGCGCCGAGCCCACCGCACCGGCCGCCAGCACGGCGGGCAGCGCTTCGGCCCGTCCCGGCTTCCCCGCCGCGCGCGACCACCCCACACGTCCGGCGATGCCCGACACGCCCAGGACGGCCACCAGCGCCGCCGCGGTGGTCGGCGACAGGCCCAGCCGTTGCGAGCCGAACAACGCGAGGTAGGTGTTGACCGAGGCGATACCGCAGCCGAGGAGCAGCGAGAAGACGGCCAGCCGTCGCGGCATCCCGTGCGGCGAGGACGTGATGTGCGGACCATGAGCGGAGAAGGCGACGTCGGGCGGCAGCGCTCGGGCGGCCCACAGCGCGGCCGACGCCGCCGCCACCGCCGCCGTCCACACCGCGCCCCGCCAGCCGACACCGGCCGCCAGGAGCGACAGCGGCAGTCCGGCGGCAAAGGCCCCGCACTGCACCCCCGACTGCTTCAGCCCGGTGACGCCGGGGCGCCGCTCGGCGGGAAAGGCCGCGAGGATCACCTTGTTCGTCGCCGGGTTGGCCAAGGCCTGCGGAACACCGCCGAGCGCGACCGCCAGCAGCAGTACCGCCGCCCCGGGGGCGCTGCCGATCAGCGCCAGCGAGACCGCGGTGAGCAGCAGCAACGCCACCAGGCAGCGCCGCGGACCGGCCCGGTCCACCAGCCGTCCGGCCAGCGGTGAAAGCACCGCGGCCGCCCCGAATCCTGCTGTCGTGGTCAGCCCCAGCACCGTCGGGGAAATCCGCAATCCGTCCACCAGGCGGGGTCCGAACGCGCCGATCACGAACAGCTGCATCATCGAGAACGCCATCGCCGACGTCAGCAGCACGATCACCGGCCGGCCCGCGCGCGGCGGCCCCGCCGTGCCGCTGTCCGCCCCGGCGGCCTCCGGTTCCCCGCCACGCCTCGCCCGCACAGCATCCCTCCCCACAGCACCGGCCCGCCTCTGGGACCCGCTCCAGTCAGTCGTACGGACCTGGCCTCCGGTTCCCCGGGCAGAGCATTCCGGGCGCGTCCTGCGGCCGGCGGGCCCACGCCGCAGGCGGTCCCACCCGCGCTCGGGGGGCCGGCGTCGACGCCCGTACGGCTCCCCTCGGCCGTGCCCGCGGCGCCCGGCCCGGCGGGACGGGATGTGCGGTCGGCCGCTCCGGGGGGACCATGGAAGCCGAAGCACTTACCGGACGCGGGGGCAGGCCGGACTCATGCGTGGGCGGCCGCGGACCGGAGCGAGGCGAGTGCCCAGGTGGTCCGTCGAGCGGAAGGAGAGCCCGGGTGAGCGCAGCCGATGAGCTTCCGGCCGTGACCGGTGGGCCGGAGGGCAGCCCGCCGCAGCCGAGCGGGCTGCTCGATCTCCTCGGTGTCGCCGCGGTGCTGGTGGACGCCGAGGGACGGATCGTCTTGTGGAGCCCGCAGGCCGAGGACCTGTACGGCTACACGGCCGCGGAGGCGCTCGGCCAGTACGCCGCGCCGCTGCTCGTCAATGAAGAGCACTGGGACCTCGTGATGAGGGAGTTCGCCGAGGTCATGGAGACCGGCCGGAGCTGGGGCGGCTCGTTCCCCGTCCGGCACAAGGACGGCAGCGCTCGGCTGGTGGAGCTGCGCAATATGCGGCTGCTGGACGACCGCGGCGACTTCTACGCCCTGGGGCTCGCCACCGACTCACCGACGCTGCGCGAGGTGGAGCGGGACGTCGCCCTGTCCACCCGGCTGATCGCCCAGTCCCCCATCGGGCTGGCGATGCTCGACACCGATCTGCGGTACGTGGCCGTCAACCCCGCCCTGGAACGGATGCACGGCATCCCCGCGAAGGATCACCTCGGCCGGCACTACCGGGAGATCATGAAGGCGGCGAAGTTCGAGGTGCCCGAGGCCGCGATGCGGCGGGTCCTGGAGACCGGGGTCCCCATGGTCGACCAGTCCACCATCGTCGGCCGCACCCCCGCCGACCCCGGTCACCAGCACGCCTGGTCGATCTCGTTGTACCGGCTGGAGGACCCCCAGGGGCGCGTTCTCGGCGTGGCCGACCTGGTGGTGGATGTCACCGACCGCTATCAGGCCGCTACGGAGGCCGCGGAGGCGCGTCGGCGCCTGGCCCTGATCGCGGACGGCTCCGCCCGTATCGGCACCACCCTGGAGGTGGACCAGACCGCCCGAGAGCTGGCCGAGGTCACCGTTCCCGAGCTCGCCGACGTGGTCACGGTCGATGTGCTGGACTCCGTACTGGACGAGCACCGCCCGGCCAGCAGGGACGGCCCCGCGGTCTTCCGCGCCCTCGCGGTCAAGGCCGCCTACCCCACCGAAGCCATTCAGGCCGTCGATCCGCCCGGCCAGATCGCCGCCTTCGACGCCGACCGCCTGGCCACCCAGTGCGTACGCACCGGCCGCCCGATCCTGATCACCCGCACCGACGACGCCGACCTGGCACGCATCGCCCGGGACGACCACGCCGCCGACGTGCTGGCCCGCTCCAAGCTGCACTCGTACATGCTGGCCCCACTCACCGCCCGCGGCCAGATCCTCGGCTTCCTGGGTCTCAGCCGCGCCCGCAATCCGCTGCCGTTCGACGAGGACGACCTCGCCCTCGCCGCCGAGCTGGCGTCCCGCGCCGCCGTGTGCATCGACAACGCCCGCTCGCACCAGAGCGTGCGCAACGCCGCCGTGACCCTGCAGCGCAGCCTGCTCCCCGACCATCCGCCCCACCTCCCCGGCCTGCAGATCGCCTCCCGCTACCGGCCCGCGCAGGCCACGTACGAGATCGGCGGCGACTGGTACGACGTCCTGCCGCTCGAGGGCGACAAGACCGCCCTCGTCGTGGGCGACGTGATGGGCAGTGGCATCGACGCCGCCGCCACGATGGGCCGCCTGCGCACCGCCACCAGTGCCTTCGCCGACCTCGACCTCGATCCCGCCCAGGTCCTCCAGCACCTCGACAAGATCACCTCAGGGCTGGAGCACTACATCGCCACCTGTGTCTACGCGACCTACGATCCGCACCGCGCCGAATGCCACATCGCCACCGCCGGCCACCTCCCCCCGGCCCTCGTACGCAGCGGCCGGCCCCCCGAACTCCTCGACCTGCCCACCGGCACCCCGCTCGGGGTCGGCGGCGTCCCCTTCGAGACGACCACCTTCCCCCTCGCCCCCGGCGACCGACTCGTCCTGTACACCGACGGCCTGGTCGAAACCCGCCACCACGCCATCGACGAACGCCTCGAAACCCTCCGCCAATTGCTCGACGCGCCCGACTGCACCCTGGAGGAGACCTGCGACCGGCTCCTTCGCGAACTCCGGCGCCCCGACGACCCGGACGACGTCGCCCTGCTCATCGCCCGCACACAGCCCTTCCCCCCTGCGTGAATGCCGGTGCCCCCGTCGGCCGGCGACCGTCGCCCCGTCAGGGGCGGCCCGGCAACAGGCGATCGCAGCGCCGAGCGGGGACGCCGGGTGACGCGCGCTTCGGGACCCGCCCCAGCCGCCCCCGCAGACTCCCCCGCACCAAAAATCCGCACGCCGATGCGTCCGCATGTGTAAAGTCTTCTTCAATTCGTCCTGGGCGCCGTTATGTTCGAAACGTTGTCCACATAGCGAACTTTACGCTCCAGGGAGCGGCAGCACCTTGGAATGACAGGCAAAGAGGCGCCTTCGCCCATGCCTTCACCGGGTGATATCCGTAATGCCCCTGCCCGTTGGGGAAGTTGGCGTTACCGGCCCGTAAACATCTCGTGATCGACAATCAGGTCTTATCGCTAAAAGATGTCGCTCGACCAGCACCGCCCCCACCACAGCCGTCACGCGCTGATGCGGTGCACAAGAGGAGAGGCATCGAAACATGGGCCGGTATCTGCTGCGCCGATTGGCGAACTATCTGGTCCTAGTGGTCGTCGCGGCGGCGCTGACGTACTTCCTCGCGGGACTCAGTCTCAACCCCCGCGCCAAGTTCGAGGGCCGCAACCCACCACTGCCCGCGTCGTCCATCACCAAGACGCTCGACGACTACAACATGAACCCGGACACCCCGATCCTGACCCGCTTCGGGCACTGGGCGGAGGGCGTCGTCCACGGGGACCTCGGCAAGACCATCGACGGGGACAGCGTCAACGACGACTTCGGCCGGCGGGTGGGCGTCTCCACCAGGCTGCTGCTGATCGCCACCATCATCGGATCCCTGGGCGGTGTCGCCCTCGGCGCGTTCGGGGCCATTCGCCAGTACCGGCTCTTCGACCGGTTCACCACCCTGGCCTCGTTCTTCGTGCTGGCCATGCCCGTGTTCGTGATCGGCGTCGCGCTGAAGATCGGCGCCACCGCCCTCAACGACGGCTCGCAGACCATCAAGGTGCTCGGTGAGTACGACGCGCAGTACGCGGGGCAGTGGAACGTCGACGCCCTCGTCAACCGCGCCCAGCACATGCTGCTCCCGGCACTCACCCTGATCATTCTGCAAGTGGCGCTCTACAGCCGCTACCAGCGCTCCACCATGCTCGACGTCCTCGGCAGCGACTTCCTCCGCACGGCCCGCGCCAAGGGACTGCGCCGGCGAAAGGCCCTGGTCAAACACGGGCTGCGGACCGCGATCCTGCCCGTGGTGCCGCTGCTGGTCTACAACATCGTGCTGCTCTTCACCGGTGCGACCTTCACCGAGAAGACCTTCGGCTGGCACGGCATGGGCGAGCTGCTCGTCGACTCGATCCAGAAGCAGGACGTCAACTCCGTGGCCACCGTCGGGCTGTTCACGGCCGTACTGGTGCTGATCGCCGGACTCCTGTCCGACCTGATGTACGCGGCGCTCGATCCGCGCGTAAGGGTCCGCTGACCCTCCCCAGCCATCGCTGGGAAGTGCCCCTCACGCCGACCGGCCCCCACCCACCGCACCTCAGGAGAGCGCGCGATGAGCGTCCAGCTGCCCCCCGCCACCGAACCCGCCCCCGGCCCCGTCCCGACCGGTGAGGCCGACGGCCGCCCGGCCCAGGCCCGTACCTCACGACTGCGGCTGACCGTCCGCCGCTTCGCCCGCAACCGCCTGGCGCTGTTCGGGCTGTTCCTCCTCGTGCTGCTGTTCCTCGGCGCGTACGGCGGCCCGTTCCTCACCAAGTGGGACTACCAGCAGCACGACTACATGAACTTCCTCTCCAGCCCCGCCGGGGACCACTGGTGGGGCACCACGCAGGGCGGCGTCGATCTCTTCTCGCTCACCATGCGCGGTCTGCAGAAGTCGCTGATCATCGGCCTGTTGGTCGGCGTCCTCTCCACCTTTCTGTCCGCCACCGTCGGCGCCTTCGCCGCGTACTTCGGCGGCTGGACCGACCGGGTGCTGATGTGGATCGTCGATCTGCTGCTGGTGATGCCCTCGTTCCTGATCATCGCCGTCCTGTCGCCCGCGTTCCGCGGCTCCACCTGGCTGGCCTTCGTGCTGCTGCTCGGCGCCTTCAGCTGGATGGTCACCGGCCGCGTCGTACGGTCGATGACCTTCACGCTCAAGGACCGGGAGTTCGTCAAGGCCGCCAAGTACATGGGTGTCCCCGCGCCGGTCATCATCTTCCGGCACATCCTGCCGAGCATGGCCTCGATGCTGATCATCGACATGGTGATCCAGGTCGGTGCGGCGGTCATCGGCGAAAGCAGCCTGTCGTACTTCGGATTCGGTGTGCAGGCGCCCGATGTCTCCCTCGGCACGGTCATCGCCGACAACACCACCAACGCCACCACCTACCCGTGGCTGTTCTTCTTTCCGGCCGGCTGTCTGGTGCTGATCGGCGTCTCCATCTCCTTCATCGGCGATGGTCTGCGCGATGCGCTCGATCCCAACGCATCCGGCGCGAAGGCGCGTTCGCCGCGCAAGAAGAAGCAGCCGAAGCTCGGGCGGGCGGCCGCCGCCACCGCGGTTCCGGCGCAGGCTACGGCCGCCGCCGACGGGCGGTCCGCCGGTCCCGAGCATTCCGCCGGCAGCCAGGGCGCCGCCTCGTGAAGCGCACCGCCCCCACCCAGCACCAGCACCCCGCGCACCGCGCACCCCAGGAAGGACCCCCGACGGTGACCGAGACCAGCCCGGCCCAGCCCACCGAGGCCCTCGACGCGGCGCAGCCCGTCCTCGAGGTCAGCGACCTGACGGTCTCCTTCCCGAGCGAAGCGGGCCAGGTGCAGGCCGTACGCGGCGTCTCCTACGCCGTGCGCCCCGGCGAGGTCCTCGGCATCGTCGGCGAGTCCGGCTCCGGAAAGTCCGTCTCCTCCATGGCCGTCCTCGGACTGCTCCCCGAGAGCGCCGAGGTCGGCGGGTCCGTCAAGCTCGCCGGGCGCGAACTCCTCGGCCTCGGCGACGCCGCCCTGTCGAAGGTCCGCGGCAAGGACATCGGCATGGTCTTCCAGGACCCGCTGTCCGCGCTGACCCCCGTCTACTCCGTCGGCGACCAGATCATCGAGGCCCTCCAGGTCCATCAGTCGCTGGACAAGGCGGTCGCCCGCAAGCGGGCGGTCGAACTCCTCGGCGTGGTCGGCATCCCCGATGCGAGGCGCCGGGTGGATGCGTTCCCGCACGAGTTCTCCGGCGGGATGCGGCAGCGCGCGATGATCGCTATGGCCATCGCCAACGACCCCAAGGTCATCATCGCCGACGAGCCCACCACCGCCCTCGATGTGACCATCCAGGCGCAGGTCCTGGAGGTGCTCAAGACCGCCCAGGAGGTCACCGGAGCCGCCATCGTCATGATCACCCATGACCTCGGTGTCATCGCCGGTTTCGCCGACCGGGTGCAGGTCATGTACGCGGGCCGGCCGGTCGAGGCGGGTCCGGTGGACGAGGTGTACTACCGGCCGCGGATGCCGTACACCATCGGCCTGCTCGGTTCCATTCCCCGGCTGGACGAGGCGCGGGCGGAGGGCACCGCACGCCGCGCCCTCACCCCCATCGACGGCAACCCGCCCGCGATGGTCGACCTGGCACCCGGCTGCCCCTTCGCGCCGCGCTGCCCCGTCGTGATCGACCAATGCCGCACGGTGGAACCGGAGTTGACGGTGGCCGAGGGCGCGGGGCATGCCATGGCCTGCCACCGCGCGCACGAGATCGGCGCCGGGCTCGACCGTGACGCGGTCTATCCCGTGCCGGTTCTGCCGGAGGCCGCTGCGATCGAGCGGCTGCCGCGTGCGGAGCGCGCCACCGTCCTCGAACTCGACGGTCTCGTCAAGCACTTCCCGCTCACCAAGGGCGCCGTCGTCAAACGCACCGTCGGCACGGTCCGGGCGGTGGACGGCATCAGTTTCGACATCCGCGAGGGCGAAACGCTCGGCCTGGTCGGCGAGTCCGGCTGCGGCAAGACCACCACGCTGCTGGAGATCCTCGACCTGCCCAGCGGCCAGGCCGGCACCGTCACCGTCTTCGGCAAGGACATCCGCGGCCTCAACCGGTCGGACCGCAAGGGGCTCCGCCGCGATATGCAGATCGTCTTCCAGGATCCGATGGCGGCGCTCGACGCCCGGATGCCGGTCGGCGACATCCTCGCCGAGCCGCTGAAGACGCACGGCTGGGACAAGGCGCGGATCGCCGCTCGGGTCCCCGAACTCCTGGACATGGTCGGCCTGGAGGCCGAGCACGCCGACCGCTACCCCCAGGAGTTCTCCGGCGGCCAGCGCCAGCGCATCTCCATCGCCCGCGCCCTGGCGCTGGAACCCAAGCTGGTCGTCCTCGACGAGCCGGTCTCCGCGCTCGACGTCTCCATTCAGGCGGGCGTCCTCAACCTCCTCGACGAGCTGAAGACCCGTCTCGGGCTCAGCTACCTCTTCGTCGCCCACGACCTGTCCGTCGTACGGCATATCGCCGACCGCATCGCGGTGATGTATCTCGGCCGGATCGTGGAGCTGGGCGCGGCCGACGACGTTTTCGCGGCGCCCTCCCATCCGTACACCCAGGCGCTGTTGTCCGCGGTCCCGCTGCCCGACCCGCGCAAGGAACGGGAACGCAGCCGGATTCTGCTCAGCGGCGACCTGCCCAGCCCGGCGGATGTGCCGTCCGGCTGCCGGTTCGCGGGCCGCTGTCCGAAGTACAGCTCGCTCGGCGCGAGCGAGCAGGCCCGCTGCCGGGACGAGGATCCCGCCACGGCCGTCCTCGGCCCGGACCACACCGCGGCCTGCCATTACGCGACGGCGCTCGACGTCGTCGAGCCGGCACCGCACTGACGCGCCCCCACAGCCGCTCCACTCCCACACGTCCGCTCCATCCCCACACACACGTGGTCGACATGTTTCGGCCACTCAGGAAGAGGAACTCGTGAAGGTCTCCCGCTCTCCACTCGCCCTGGTCGCGACACTGGCCGTGTCGTCGCTCGCACTGACCGCCTGCGGCGGATCGGCTGACGACGACGCGGAGCAGAAGGCCCCGCAGAAGTCGACCGCCCTCAACATCAAGGCGACGGACCCCGCGAAGCTCAAGCAGGGCGGGACGATGAACTGGGCCATCGACATGTTCGCCACCCAGTGGAACATCACCGAGGTCGACGGCCTGCAGGTCGGCCCCGTCGACGTGATGAGGGCCCTCATGCCGAGCCTCTGGCACTCGCAGGCCAACGCCGAGCAGACCCCGAACAAGGCGTTCCTGCTGGACGCGGACTCCAAGACCGTCAAGGGCAAGCAGGTCGTCACCTGGCATCTGAACCCCAAGGCCAAGTGGTCCGACGGCACCCCGATCACCTGGAAGGACCTCGCGGCCAACGCCACGGCCCTCAGCGGCCACGACAAGGCGTACAAGGTGGCCTCCACCGTCGGCTTCGACCAGGTGGAGAGCGTCAAGAAGGGCAAGGACGACTACGAGGCCGTCATGACCTTCGCCAAGCCGTTCGCGGACTGGAAGGGCATGTACAACGCCTCCGCCAACCAGCCGCTGTACCCGGCGAAGTACGTCTCTGACGCCAAGACCTTCAACACCGCTTACGTCAACAAGATCCCGGTCACCGCCAACGCCTTCAAGGTCGGCAACATCGACAAGTCGGCCAAGACGATCACGGTGGTGGCGGACCCGAAGTGGTGGGGCGACAAGCCCAGGCTGGACAAGATCGTCTTCCATGCGATGGACCAGGCCTCGATGCCCGGCGCCTTCGCCAACGGTGAGATCGACTACTTCGACGTCGGCGGCGACGCCTCCGCCTACAAGCAGGCGTCCAAGGTGTCGGCCGGTGAGATCCGGGAAGCGGGCGGCCCCAACTACCGCCAGCTCACCTTCAACGGCGAGAGCGCCAAGTTGAAGGACCCGAAGGTGCGTCAGGCGCTGTTCATGGCCACCGACCGCGCGACGATCGCCAAGTCGGACCTCAAGGGCCTGGGCTGGAAGCCCTCCGTCCTGAACAACCACCTGCTGATCGCCAACCAGAAGGGCTACCAGGACAACTCGGGCAAGCTCGGTACGTACGACCCGAAGGCGGCCGGCAAGCTGCTGGACGAGGCGGGCTGGAAGCTCAGCGGCAAGATCCGTAAGAAGGGCGGCCAGGAGCTGTCGCTGCGGTTCGTCATCCCGTCGGGCACTCCCTCGTCCACCAACGAAGGGTCGATGCTGACGCAGATGTACCAGCAGATCGGCGTCAAGCTCCAGGTCCAGACGGTGCCCACCAACGACTTCTTCGACAAGTACATCACTCCGGGCGACTTCGACATCTCGCCCTACACCCTGCTCGGCACGCCGTTCGCCGCGAGCGGTGCCAGCAACATCTACACCGTCAAGGGCGGTAACAACGACGCGAACGTCGGCAGCAAGAAGCTCGACGACCTCCTCATCGGGGCCAGCTCCAACGCCGCCGACCCGGCCGGCGCGCTCAAGCAGACGAACCAGGCCGACGCCGAGGCGTGGCAGCTCGCCGGAATCCTGCCGCTCTACCAGCGTCCCGACATCGCGGCGATCAACAAGAAGGTCGCCAACATGGGTGCTCGGGGGATGACCGACCCGGTCTACGAGCACATCGGCTTCACCAAGTAGCCGGTTGCGCGGCAGCCACGGCCGAGGGCCGGACCCGTACGGTACGGGTCCGGCCCTCGGCGCGCGTCCGCCTCCGCGGCGGCGGTCAGTGGGCGGCGAAGTCCTGGGTCCACCAGGGGCCGTCGGAGGCGAGATCGACGCCGACGCCGATGTGGGTGAAACCGCAGTTGAGGATGTTGTCGCGGTGGGCGGCGTCGCTCATCCAGTCCGCCATCACACGGGCCGCGGTGGTGGGTCCGCGGTGGATGTTCTCGCCCAACCGGCTCCACTCGTAGCCCGCCGCGGAGATCCGGGCATCGGGTCCGGCGCCGTCCGGGCTGACGTGCTGGTAGTAGTCGCGGGCGGCCATGTCGTCCGCGTGCCGCTGGGCGGCGGTGTGCAGCTTGGGGTCGATGCGCACGGGGCGGCAGTGGTTTCGTGCCCGCTCGGCGTTGACCAGCCGGGTGACCTGCTCTTCGAGGCTGAGCCGCCGGGGCTCGGGGGCCGCCCGGGTGGGCGGCGGGCTCGTCCTCGGCGGTGCGGACGTCGTGGCCTGCGCGGTCGGTGAGGCGGACGAAGGCGAGGGCGTGGGGGGTGGTGCCGTTGCGGTGGGCGCCGCAGGTGCCTCGGGGCCCGGCGCACGGGGGGTCTCGCCCGGCGTCGGCCAGGGGAGCACGACGATCGCGACGGCCGCCGCCAGGAGCGTCGCTGTCGCCGCTCCGACGGCGGCCGGGGTGCGGGGCCGCCGAGTGCGGGGTATCGCCTCGTCGGCACGGAGCCCGGCGGCGTCGCTGGTGATGTCCGTGAGGTCCGCGGTGTTCTCCAGGGTGTGCGGCTCGGCGGGAGCCTGCCGGACCGGCACCAGACCGAGGCCGGCGAGCAATCCCTCCGTGGGCACCATGTCGCACGACTGCTCCGAACACGTCTCGCACGCGCGTATATGGCGGGCTATCCGCTTCCGCCACAGCGCGGACGGCACCTCGTCCCACGGCCCGATGACGGTCTCCAGCCCGGGGCAGCGCGGCGTAGCGGCCAGCGCCCGTACGACGAGCCGACCGGTCTCCAGCTGTTCCTTCACCCGCTGGACGCGCACCGCCGCGTGCTGCGGGGTGAGGTCCAGCGCGGTGGTCAGCTCGCTCCGGGTGATCTCGCCCGCCGCCTCCAGCCACCACAGCGACAGCAGTTCCCGGTCCTCGCGGTTGAGCCAGCGGGTGGCCTCGGCGGCCTCCCGGCGCTGCCCGGACAGGCGCAGCCGCAAGATCGTCATGCCGACGAAGTCGGCGCCCGGATCGGCGACATCCAGCGCCTTGTCGAGCCCCACGGCCCGCGACCGGCCGTGGTCCGCCCACCGCCGACGGACCTGGTTCATCGCGATGGCCACCAGCCAGGAGCGGAAGGCGGCCGGGTCGCGCAGGTCGTCGAGCCCGTCCAGCATCCGCAGCATGGTTTCCTGCACCACGTCGTCGACGTCCGCATGCCCGTTGAGGGCCCGCCCCACGACGTTGTAGACCAGCGGCAGATACTCCGCGATCAACCGCTCCCGGGCCCGTTCATCGCCGGCCCCGGCCGCCGCGACCACCGCGGCTCCGTATTCCCGTTCCATGCCTGCGCCTACGCCTGTCCGCTCTCGTCCGGCTGTCCCACGCCTCAGGAGGATGCGCCGAAGTTCTGGGTCCACCACGGACCGTTCGAACGCAGGTTGATGCCCACACCTATTTCCTTGAACGCGCAGTTCAGGATGTTGTCACGATGTCCGGGGCTCTTCATCCAGCCAGCCATAGCGGTTTGCGCGTCCTTGGGGCTCTTGTAGATGTTTTCGCCGTATGTGATCCAGTGATAGCCGGCGGAGGTCATCCGGTCGCCGGGGTCGATGCCCTCGGGCGTGGTGTGGTCGTAGTAGTCGCGGGCGGCCATGTCGTCGGAGTGCCCCTGCGCGGCGGCCCGGAGCTTGGCGTTGACGGTCACGGGGGAACAGCCCTTCTTGGCGCGTTCCGCATTGACCAACTCGACAACCCGCTGCGCCAGGCGGTCGGTGGTGCTCGTCGAGCCGCCTCCTGGGGCGCCCGTTCGGGGAGCGGGGCGGGCGTCGGTGTGTGCGGTGGGTGTGGTCTTGGGCCTGGCACTCTTACGGGGACTCGACGACCTGCCGCCGGCGGTCGGCTTCGGGGAGCCGCTGCGGGCGGCGGACGGCTTTCTGGACGGCTTCGGCGTCGGCGTCGCGGAAGGGGCGGCGGACCGTGCGATCGGCAGGGACGTCGCCTCGGCGCGCCGCGCCTCTTCGGCCGCCGTACGCGTGTCACCGGACGGGGTGTCGGCCAGCGACTGGGCGACGCCGTATCCGCCGCCGACCACGGCCGTCAGCGCGGCCACGCCGCCCGCTGCCACCACCCAGCGGGGGCGCCGCCCACGGTGTGCCCCGCGCCGCCTGCCGTGCCGGCCCGCGGCCTGCCGGGGCGGGTGCTGGGGCTGGTACTGGTCGTCCGTCGGGGTCTCGGTTGCGCGATTCATACGGGTTCTCTCTCCGGTGCGGGTTCCACTGCGTACTGGTCCAACACTCAGGAGATCCGGCGGCCGGACGCCGATAACGAAAATTCGCGGACGCGTTCGTCACCTCGCGGACGCGTGCGTCACAGGTCCGCCTCTGCCGTACGGATCCGGGTCGCGCGCACCGCCGATGGCCGGTTCCGGCGCAGGCCGAAGCCGGGGGTGCAACTGCCGCCCGTCCTCCTGCGTCGGTGAAGTGACGGCCACGCCCGAAGACGACCGACCCGGCGCACGCTCGCTACGACCTCGCGACGGTTTCGTCAACAATGTCGATGAAAGCGATCAAAAATAGCCATGATTCGATCACCTTCGTAGCGCAATCCGTAGAGACTAGCCATGGGGCGTTACTTGTCCCCGCCCTGCACCACCGGATGTTGAGACACCCGAGCCCCCGAAGGAGAAGGTATGCGACCGTTCGCGCTGAGCTACGCCCGACCGGTGACGCAGTCGCCGTCCACCACTCCGTACGCCTATGACCCCACCCGGCAGTTGAACGTCCTGCCTGACGGCCGCCCGGCCTCGTGCAGCCGGGCGGTGCTGCTGGCAACCGGCTCCACCGCCTCCACAGCCGGTTCCAAGACCCACTTCGACGACTGATCTTCGATGACCGTACTGATCCTCACCTGCGAGGAGGACCTGACGGCGGACATGGTGGTGTCGAGGCTGCACGAACTCGGCGTCCCGCTCGTCCGCCTCGACCCCGCCGACCTGCCCGGGGACGTCGCCCTGTCAGCGCAGTACGTCAACGGCGGCTTCGAGGGATACCTGAAGGCCGGCGAACGCGTGGTGAGTCTGAGCAGTCTGCGCTCGGTCTGGGTCCGGCGCCCCGGCACTCCCGGAGCGCATGCCCCGGAACAGTCCGCATGGCTCACGGCCGAGTCCGAGCACGCCCTGTACGGCATGCTCACCTCCACCCGTGCACGCTGGATGAACCATCCCGTCGCGGCCGCGCAGGCACGCTGCAAGCCCTGGCAATTCCGGACCGCCCACCACGCCGGTTTCGCCGTACCCCCCACAGTGATCACGTCGTTCCCCTCGGTCGCCCGCCAATTCGCCGTCGCCCATCAGGACGTCGTGGTGAAATCGGTGTCCGGCAGGCATCCCACCGATCCGCCGATGGTGCTGCCGACCACCCGTATCAGCCCGGACGTGGACTTCGCCGGGGTGGCGGCCAGCCCGACCCTGCTCCAACTGCACATCTGCAAGCAGGCCGATATCCGGCTCACTTGCGTCGGCGGGCAGCTCTTCGCCGCCCGCCGGAAGTCCGACCCCGATGAGGTGGACAGCCGCTTCACGGAGAACGGCATCTGGGAGCCGACCGAGGTACCCGACCGCATCGCCCGTGCGGTGGATGCCTACCTGCGCGCCGCCCAACTCTCGTACGGAGCCTTCGACTTCGCCGAGGATGCCGACCGGACCTGGTGGTTCCTGGAGTGCAACCAGGGCGGCCAGTTCGGTTTCATCCAGCTCGACACCGACCAGCCCATCACCGAGGCCGTGGCTTCCTGGCTGGCAACCGTGCCCCCCGCCTAGCGTCTTGGGCGCAAGACGCGGCAGCACACGTCCACCGGTGGAACCTCACCCCCCGTCGATGCCGCCTTGTCCGCCGAAAACCATTCGGGCGCACCGACCCCCCGGCGGTGACACCCCGTGCCGATTGCCACCGCTGCGCACCCGGCTGCGGCAGGCCGGCGAAGATCAGTTGTGGCCGAACTTCCGCTGCTGTCTATGGGCGACGTGCTTCGAGATCGGCTGCTCCGTCTCGTGTGGGGCCGAGGCCTTCGCCTGCTCCCTCGCCTCCGCGGCGGCGCTGCGTTCATGCCCGCCGGTGCGGGCGCCGCGGTTCTGTCTGGTCTGTTTCTTGCCCACGATCGTGCCTCCTGTGGCGGATCTCGGACTATGGGCCGCTACCAGACTTGCACGCGGACACGAAGAGTGCATTTCGGGTGGAAATCGCAGAGAGACGGCCGGAAATCGGCACTGCTGCGGGCCCTGTCCGCGCCCGGTTCCGGCCGGCGAGTGGACTCCGTGACGCAGGGCGTCGGAGGGGCCGGCGTCGAGTTCGGCGGGCAGGCGTATCTCCAGCCGGATCAAGCCGTCGCGGGGGGGCGGCCTCCAGGATCCGGGCCACCTTGAACCGGCTGCTGCCGAATTCCTCGGCGATCTCCCTCGTGGATCTCATCAAAGCCCTCCCGAGTAGGCGAACAGCGGATAACCGAAACCGTCGCCGATCATGAAGAGCAGGGCGCCGATAGAGCCCCATATGAGGGCCCGGGGAATCCCGAGGACGGCGGGCGGGGCGGGGCGGCGAGGGATCGCTCTCTTGGGGCGTGCGCAGCACGGCGGGGGCCTCCCGAGGGGCCGGGCATTCGCCCGAGGTGGCCATCAGCCCGAACAACCTCACAAAGAATTTCAAGAGCTTCACATAAAATGTGTGATGTTCTAGGGTGAAGGCGCGGCGGAAGACGCCGCGGAAACGAACGGGGCGCCCACGATGAGAGCGAGTCGCGGCTCCGAGGCCGAGGTGGAGGAGCGCCGCAAGACGGTGCTGCGCCATGTCGCCCAGGAAGGCGAGATCCGGATCGCCGACCTCGCCGAGCGCATGCACGTCAGCGTGATGACCATGCACCGGGATCTGGACAACCTTCACGAGCGGCAGCTGCTGCGCAAGGGCCGCGGAGTGGCGACGGCCTTCTCCAACGTCGCCATGGAGAGCGCGCTGCGCTTCCGGGAGAACGCCCATGTCGAGGTCAAGACCGCCATCGCGGACGCCCTCGTGGAAGAGGTCTCCCCCGGTGACACGGTGCTGATCGACTGCGGCTCCACGCTCTTCCCGCTCGCCCGCCGGCTCGCCACCGTCGACGGGATCCGCGTGATCACCAACTCGCTGCGCATCACCTACCTCCTGGCGGCCTCGCCGGTTGAGGTGACGCTGCTGGGCGACCGTTTCTACGAGGACTTCGAGTCCTGCGCCGGCCCCGGGACCCGGCGCCAGCTGGAGGACATCCGCGCCACCGTCGCCTTCGTCACCGCCACCTCGGTCCGCGACGGCCGGCTCTTCCATCCCGTGCGCGAATACGCGGAGAACAAGCGGGCGTACCCACGGGCCGCCGACCGCGCCGTACTGGCCGTCGACCACAGCAAGTTCGGCCGCACCGCCACCTATCCCTACGGCGATGTCAGCGGCTACGACCTGCTGGTCACCGACGCCGACACGCCGGAGAGCGAACTGCGGCCCGTCCGGGACCTCGGCGTCCAGGTCCGCACCGTCGATCCCCACAGCTGAGCCGGCCCGAGCTCCGGCTCCCGCGTCCCCCTGAGAAAGGCCCGCCCATGCGCGCTGTCGTCATCCACGCCCCCGAGCACTACGAGGCCACCACCGTCGATGACCCCACCCCGGGCCCCGGCGAGGTCGTCGTCGCGCCCGCCGCGGTGGGCATCTGCGGCACCGATGTGCACATCGTCCAGGGGGAGTTCGCGCCCACCCCGTACCCGATCATTCCCGGCCATGAGTTCACCGGCGAGATCGTGGCGCTGGGGGCGGGGGTGACCGGTCTGCGCACCGGGCAGCAGGTCGCCATCGACCCGTCGCTGTTCTGCGGCGCCTGCCACTACTGCGCGATCGGACACGGCAACCTCTGCGAGAACTGGGGCGCGATCGGCGACACCGTGGACGGCGCGATGGCCGAGTACGTCAAGGTGCCCGCCGCGAACTGCTATCGGCTGCCCGAGAGCGTCGATGTCGCGCAGGGGACGCTGATCGAGCCGCTGTCGTGCGCGGTACGCGGCTTCGACGTCCTGCCGCGGCGCCTCGGCGACCACTACCTCATCTACGGCGCCGGCACCATGGGCCTGATGATGCTTCAGCTCGCCAAGACCGCCGGCGCGGCATCCCTCTCCGTCGTCGACATCAACAGGGACCGGCTGAAAATCGCCGAACAGCTCGGCGCGGACGCCACCGCGGTGAGCGCCTCGAATCTGGACCGGCCGCAGGGCTGGGAGACCGTCATCGACTGCACCGGCGTCATCCCCGTCATCGAGGACGGTCTGACCCGGGTGCGCCGCGGTGGCACCTTCCTGCAGTTCGGCGTCGCGCCGTCCGCCGCCAAGGCGTCCTTCTCGCCGTTCCGCGTGTACAACGACGAGATCACCATCGCCGGATCGATGGCCGTCCTGCACAGCTTCGGGCGCGCCGTGGACCTGATGGCGAAGGGGGTCGTCGACGCCGACACGATGATCACCCACAGCTTCGGGCTGGACGACTTCGGCGCCGCCCTGCAGACGTTCCGGGACGGCTCCGGCCGCAAGATCCAGCTCCGCCCGCAGGCCTGAACTCCCTTTTCCTCTCGTCCCGTTGCACGGAAGCGAAAGCGGAAGCGGAAGCGGAAGCGACAACGTCATGCCCACAGTTGCCGGGGTGGACTCCTCCCCCCAGTCCTGCAAGGTCGTCGTCTGCGACGCCGACACCGGGGAGGTCCTGCCGACGGCTCCGCCGGCCGCCGCATCCGTGAGGCGTACGCGCGCGCCCGGTCGACGGTGTACGGCTGAGCGAGTACGCCGGGGCACTGGTCCAGTCCAAAGTGTTGACGCCCCCACGGCCGGGGGCCACTCTGTGGGGTAATTGGTCTGGACCAGTTTCGGCCCGTGGGAGGGCATGTGCCACCTCGCAACGTCAGAACTCTCGCCGCCGCCGTCTCGGCGGCCTGCCTCGCGCTCGCGGCGGCCGGCACGGCTCTCGCCGCCGGCCACCGCGGCGCCGCCCCGGCCCCGAAGGCCGTGGGCAGCAACTGGTACGCGGCGGCGCCCTATCTCATGCCGCTCGACAACGACCCGCCGGACGCCGGGGCGGTGATGGACGCCACCGGCCTCAAGGCGTTCCAGCTCGCCTTCATCCTGGCGCCGAACGGTGGTGGCTGTTCGCCGACATGGGGCGGGACCAGCCCGGTGGGCTCGGACACCGCGGTCGCCGGCGTGATATCCGCGATCCGCGCGAAGGGCGGCGACGTCTCCGCCTCCATCGGCGGATACGGCGGCACCAAGCTCGGACAGAGCTGCGCCACCCCCGAGGCGACCGCTGCCGCGTACCAGCAGGTCGTCGACAAGTACGACCTCAAGGCGCTCGACTTCGACCTGGAGGAGCCGGAGTACGAGAACGCCGCCGCCATCCACAACGAAATCGGGGCCGCCAAGATCCTTCAGCAGAAGAACCCCGGCATCTATCTCTCCGTCACCACCGCCGGGACCGCCGACGGCACCGGCTGGTTCGGCAAGCAGATGCTCAACGAAGCCAAGTCCCAGTCCTTCACCCCGGACAACTTCTCCATCATGCCCTTCGACGGGGGCTTCAACGGCGCCGCTTCGCAGACCGCGGCCCTGACGAACTTCAACTCCCTGCTGCGCTCCACCTTCGGGTGGGACGAGGCCACCGCGTACGCCCACGAGGGCATCTCGCAGATGAACGGCCGCAGCGACACCGGCGAGTACTTCACCCAGGCGGACTTCCAGACCGTGCTGGACTTCGCGACCGCCCACCACATGGCGCGCTTCACGAACTGGTCCGTCAACCGGGACCGACAGTGCTCCCCGCCGGACAACAACGGCAAGACGTCCGGCACCTGCAGCAGCGTCCCGCAGGGCGCGTACGACTTCACCAAGTACTCGGTGAAGTTCGCCGGGGCCACTCCCCCCACCACCCCGCCGCCCACCACGCCACCGGGCAACGGCGAGTGCACCGCCGCCGCCTACAGTGCCGGCACCGTCTATGTGGGCGGCGACACGGTCGCGTACAACGGGCGCACGTGGAAGGCCAAGTGGTGGACGCAGGGCGAGACGCCCTCCACCGGCGGCTCGGGGGTCTGGCAGGACCTGGGCGCTTGCTGACCCCGCGGGGGCGCGGGCCGTGCCCCCGCAAGGGTGCGGCGGGAGCGTGACGTTCCCGCCGCAGCCCGGAACCCACGCACCACACGCGCCCCGGACGCCCCTCTCCCGTTAGCTTCGCTCCATGACTGCGACCCGGATCATCAGCGAGACCGGCCTCCTGCGCGCACTGCCGATGGCCGCGGCCATCGACGCGCTACGCACCGCCCTGCGGGACGGGGCGGACCCCGAATCCGACCCGCCCCGGACCATCGTGCCCGTCGAACACGGGCAGCTGCTCCTGATGCCCGCGCACCGGAGCCGGTACACGGGGGTCAAGATCGCCACCGTCGCGCCGGACAACCCGGCCGCCGGACTCCCCCGCGTGCAGGGCCAGTACCTGCTGTTCGACGCCCCGACCCTCACCCCGGTGGCGCTGCTCGACGGGATCGCGCTGACCACCGTACGGACCGCCGCCGTATCCGCCCTCGCCGCCGACCTGCTCGCCGCACCCGACGCCTGTCGCCTGGTGGTGTTCGGCACCGGCCCCCAGGCGCGCGGCCACCTGGACGCGCTGCGCGTGGTCCGGCCCCTTGCCCAGGTCACCGTCGTGGGGCGCACTCCCGCGCACATCGAGCGGTTCGTCGAGACCGCCCGCCGGGACACCGGGCTCGCCGTCGAGCCCGGCGATCCGTCCGCCGTCGCCACCGCCGACCTCGTCGCCTGCTGCACCACCGCCAGGACTCCGCTGTTCGACGGCGCCCTGCTGCCGGATCACGCCGTGGTGATGGCGGTCGGATCCCACGAGCGCGGCAGCCGCGAGGTCGACAGCGCCACCGTCCGCCGCAGCACGGTCGTGGTCGAGTCCCGCTCCGCCGCCGTACGCGAAGCCGGCGATCTCCTCCCGGACCTGGACAGCGGCCACCTCGACCGGGCCGCGCTGGTCCCGCTCGTCGACCTGGCCACCGGAGCCGCGACCGCCGACCCGGCGCGCCCCCGGCTCTTCAAGAGCGTGGGGATGGCATGGGAGGACCTCGCCGTGGCGGGCGCCGCGTACGAGGCCGCCGAGGACGGCCGCTCGGCCCCCTCCTCGCACGGAGACTGAACGGAAAACGGAGTCCAACGCACCGCTTCGATCCGGCCGACGGCGGCCCCGGCCAGGCGTCATGCGATGCTGGGGACGCCCGGCCGACGGCGCGCATGGCCTCGGCCGATGCCAAGAGTGGGGAGCGTGCGGCAGCGTGACAGCAGCGATACGACGGGCGGGGACCGGCACCTGGAACCGCTTCGCGGCATCCGACCCCGGGCTGCTCCGGCTGATGGCGGGACTGCGGACGGTGGGGGCGATCGTGCTCACCCTCATCGTCCTCGCACTGCTCGACACCAGCATCACCCTCATGGTCGCGGGGGCCATGGCAGCCATGGTCGCGACCTTCGCCATCAGGGAGAAGGAGGTGCGCGGCCAGGCGATCACCCTCGCCCTCGGCCTGCCCGTCGCGCTCGCCGCCGTGACGCTGGGGGCTCTGCTCCACAGCAGGATCATCGTCGGCGACCTGTTCTTCCTCGCCCTGATCTTCGGCGCCGTCTACGCGCGCCGCTTCGGCGACCGCGGCCTGGCGCTGGGCCTGATCGGCTTTCAGGTCTATTTCATCTCGCTGTTCGTGGGCGCCACCGTGCCGGCGCTGCCGGAGGTGTTCCTGACCCTGACCCTCGCGTTCGTGTGCAGCGCGGTCGTACGGTTCACCGTCTTCCCCGACACCCCCGAACGCACCCTGGGCCGACTGCGTGAGGCCTTCCGAGCACGCCTCGCGCAGCTGGTGGCCACCCACCTGGAGCTCGTGGACGCCGGGCCGAAGGAACTGGACAACGTCCTCGACGACCTGCGGCGGCACACCTCCCGGCTGCACGAGGCGGCGCTGATGATCCAGGGCCGCCTGGAGGAGGGAACCCGCGACGCGGCCACCGCGGGGCTGCTCCAGCGCCGGGTCGCGGACGCCGAGATCGCCGCCGAACGGCTGGGGATGATGCTGCTCAATGCCCGCAGCGCGGAGCGCACCGACACCCTCACCATGCATCTGCCGCATGCACCCGTGCCGGCCATCGCGAACCGCATGCAGGCCGAGGGCGATGCCCTGGCCACGCTGCGCCGGGGCCTCGAAGCGCTCCATCTGCTGGTCGCGCGGCCGGCACCCGACGACCGCGGCACCGCGCTGGCCCACGTACGGAACCGGCTGCTCGGCTATCGCGACGAGGACAACCTGCCGCGCGCCTCACCGGCCGTCCAGGACGCCTTCCGCGGACTGGGTGAGGCCGCCCGCGCCGTCCTGGGCCTGCGGCTGGCGTTGGACGGGCCGCAGGACGAGTCCGACGACACCTCGGCCACCACGCGCTCGCGGGAGGAGTTCGATGCCGAGGACCTCGCGATCGTCGGAGCGGAGCAGGAGGAGGACGACGCCGATGACCGCACCGGGCTCCAGCGGCCCACCACCCGGGCCGCGTGCCAGGTCGCGGTGGGCTCCGCGCTGGCCATCGTCGGTGGCGAGTTCCTCTCCAGCCAGCGCTGGTACTGGGCGGTGCTGACCTGCTGGGTGGTGTTCCTGAACACCGCGTCCACGGGCGAGATCCTGGTCAAGGGCTATCGCCGGCTGCTGGGCACGGCGCTCGGCGTGGTCGCCGGTGTCGCTCTCGCCGGCCTGGTCGGCAACCACACCTGGACGGCGTTCGCGCTGGTCCTGCTCTGCGTCTTCGGGGCGTTCTTCACCGCGCCGCTGTCGTACGCGCTGATGTCCTTCTTCATCACCGCGATGCTCGGCCTGCTCTACACGCTCCTCAACACCTACAGCTTCGCCACGCTGGTGCTGCGCATCGAGGAAACGGCGCTGGGCGCCGCCTGCGGGATCGTCGCCGCCGTGCTGGTGCTGCCGGTGCACACCGATCGCCGTACGGACGAGCACCTGGGCACCGTCCTGGTCCGGTTGCGCGAGGCGGTGTCCGCGGCGGTGGAGCAGCTCAGCGGCGGGCCGGCCGCCGACCTGCTGAGCCAGGCGCGCGACCTGGACACCGCCCTGAACGACCTGCGCGACTCCACCCAGCCGTTGATGCATCCCATCACGCCGCTGCGGGTGCGCCGGCAGACCGCCCGCTACCTGGTGGCGCTCCTGGAGACCTGCGCCTATCACGCACGTTCCCTGGCGGCAACGGCCGAACTCCTGCCGTCCAGCAAGACCGTGGCGGCCGACCCTCGGCTCGATGGCGTCGGCCGTCGCATCACACGCAACATCGATCTCATCGCCGCGCGGGTGAAGGACGAACCGGCCGAGGGCGAGGTCGCCTCCGGTGCCAGCATCGCCTCGATGCTGGAAGCGAACGGCTCCGCCGCACCGCGGTCGGACACCGTCACCTTCCGCGTGCTGCGGCACCTCCAGCGCCTTGACGAGGGCGTGGTGGGTATCGCCCGCGCCCTTGAGGTGCCGGTGGCCGGGCGCGGCGGGCGCAAGAGCGGCTGACGGCGGCCGTCGGCCGGTGGGCCGGGCCGCCACGCCCCTACGGCGCCATCGTCCCCCGCTGGTGCGGAATGGCGACCCCGTCGGACTGGTGCAGTGCCACGGTCCGCGTCGGGGCGGGGATCCTGATGCCCTCGGCCCGATACCGCTGGTGCAGGCGCTTGATGAACTCGTGCTTGATCCGGTACTGGTCGCTGAACTCACCGACCCCCAGGATCACCGTGAAGCTGATCCTGGAGTCTCCGAAGGTGTGGAAACGGACGGCCGGTTCATGGTCGGGGAGGGCGCCGCTGACGTCGGTCATCACGCTCTTGACGACCTCGGTGGTCACCCGCTCGACGTGTTCGAGATCGCTGTCGTAACCGACTCCCACCTGCACCAGGATCGACAGCTGCTGTTCCGGCCGGGTGAAGTTGGTCATGTTGGTGCCGGCCAGCTGGGCGTTGGGGATGATCACCAGGTTGTTGGAGAGCTGGCGCACCACCGTGTTGCGCCAGTTGATGTCGACGACATAGCCCTCCTCGCCGCTGCTCAGCCGTATGTAGTCGCCTGGCTGCACCGTCTTCGAGGCGAGGACGTGCACGCCCGCGAAGAGGTTGGCGAGGGTGTCCTGGAGCGCCAGGGCGACCGCGAGGCCGCCCACGCCCAGCGCGGTGAGCAGCGGGGCTATGGAGATGCCCAGGGTCTGCAGTACGACGAGAAAGCCCATCGCCAGCACGATGATGCGCGTGATGTTGGCGAAGATGGTGGCCGATCCGGCCACGCCGGACCTGGACTGGGCCAGGGACTTCACCAGGCCGGTGACCACCCGGGCCGCGGTGAGCGTGACGACCAGGATGAGCAGCACGGTCAGCGTCTGGTTGACGGTGTGTCCGACGGTGGCCGCCAGCGGCAGCGCCGCGGTGGCCGCCGCCAAGCCGGCGCAGATCGCAGCCCAGGGCACCACGGACCGCAAGGCGTCCACGATGACGTCGTCGCCGCTCCACCGCGTCCTGCGCGCGTGCTTCCCCAGCCACCGCAAGGCCGCTCGCAGCAACAGGCCGGCCGCGACACCGGCGGCCAGCGCGGCCCCGGCGACGATTGCGTCATGCAGTGTGAGTGCGCGGTTCACCGGGCGGCTCCCACGGCCCGGATGAACGGTACTGCTGAGTGCCGGAAGTGATGTTTCGTCACCTTGCCACCTGCTTGTCTCTAGGGCTGCGAATGCGCCGAGACATCCGCGGACGCCCCGACACGAGCTGCCATCCTGCCGCACGCCGCGCGGCGCACCGCGGGGGCCCCGGGAGAGAGCCACGGTCAGATCGCCGGCGCGGGTGGGCAGTTCGTTTCCGGGAGCGTCGGCGCGCCTGGAATTGCGGCGCTGCGGCACTGCGGCCCTATGGCCCTACGGCCCTACGGCCCGCAAACGCGGGATCACGGACCGAGATCTCCGTTATCGCATTTCTCGGCGAACTCCGCCCCCTAGCAGGCACCGACACCCCATGCGACCGGACAATCGCATGAGAGGATTATCGCAAGGGCCGGTGAATCAACGGCGTGCGTTTCCACCGGCCAACTCGGCCGGTCCGCCCACGGGTTTGCCGTGCGCCGCCGCTCTCCCCTACTCGCCGACCGCCACGGCGCATCGGCCATTCGGGAGGCGCGCGGGAAAGGCTATTCGGCCGTACGCGCGCCGGAGTACTGCAGTGCAGCAGTTCGCTCAGTGCACGCCGATTTCCGCGGAAATAAGTGGTTAGGCGTAGGGGTGACAGATCCACAATGCTCCGCGGGATTCGCGATCTTCCCGGGACATAATGACCTTGAGCGGGAGGAAGTTGCAAGGGGCCGATCCTCTCCGCTCGAAGCACACACCCAGTCATGTGTGCAGGCATGCGCTTTCCACCTTGCTCACTCATTACTCATTCCGACAAAGCCTCACGGAAGAGCGTGAACAACAGCGGCCGCGCCAAAGGGCTCTTCGGGGCGCCTTCCCTGCCTCGGAAGGACAACAGAACACCGCGCAACCACAACAGGAGTACAGATGAACCATCGCAGGTCTGGAACCGTACAGGCGGTCAGCGAAGGCCGCCAGGAGGCCATCATCCGGGCGGACGAGGACGGGGCCGATATTCTCGCCCCGTACGCGGAATTGCGGGATTCCGACCCGGAGCCGTCGGCCCTGAGGACGGGTGAGCGAGTGACGTACATGCGAGAGGAGCAATCGCGCGGACCGATCGCGCGCGACATTTGTCGCTAGCGGCGAGAGAGGGTTCACCGCCGGACCGCATACGCATATGCATACGCATACGCATACGCATACGCATACGCATACGCATACGGCGGGAGATACCCCAACCGGCCACAGCTCGGGCAGGCGCGATGCGCTCCCGAGCTCTGGCCGCTACCGATCCCGGCGACACCGCCGTACGTCCCGGTCCGGCATTCCTCAGGTGACGCTGTGGGGATGGCCGGCCGTCGCCGAGCGCGGTGGCCAGGTCTGGGGGGCGAGGATGCCCAGGACGTAGGCGCGCGCCACCAGGGCGCAGCGGGTCGGGGCCTCCAGGAGCTCCCGCAGGCGGCTGAGGTGATAGTCGACGGTCTGCCGTGAGAGGTGGAGCGAGGCGGCGATCTCGGCGTTGCTGCGGCCGGCTGCCAGCAGGGACAGGATGCGGACCTGAGCGGCCGTCAAGGGCGGATACGCCTCGTGGGCGAGGCTGTGGTGGGTGACCAGCGCCCAGACGCTGGAGGCGCGCGCCGCGCTGCGGGCCACCGCGGTGAGGTGCAGCCGGGCGCGGCGCTGGCGGCCGTGCGCGTCGACGAGGACCGCGGAGGTCTGGATCCGCCGGCTGCGGCGGCCTATCAGCGCGCGCCAGCCGCGCCGGAGCGCCAGGAGCTCGGGGGCGGGCGCGAGCAAGGTGTCGGCCCGGCGGCCGACCAGGTCCGACAGTCGGGTCCCCAGCAGTTCGGCGGCCGCGGCGCTCGCCTGGAGGATCCGGCCACCCGCGGAGATCAGCGCGCACGGCAGCCCGCTGTGGTCGCGCAGCGCGCACAGGCTCTCCTCCGCCTCGCGGCGTTGCTCCAGCGCGCGGGTGTGGTCGCTGATGTCGATGTAGATGCCGGCCACACAGGTCTGGCTGCCTTCGCGTACGGGGAAGCGATGGCCGGCCGCGTGCCCGCTGGTGCCGTCCGCACGGTGGTAGGTGAGGGTGTGCCGTACCGGCTTGCCGCGGGCGAGCACGGCCTGGTCGAGCGCGTGGACCTGGGCCGCGTCGGCGGGGGCGTCGACGTCGTGCACGTACTTGCCGATGACCTGCGCGGGCGTGGTGCCGTACAGATGGGCGTAGGCGTGGTTCGCCCAGAGGTAGCGCCCGTCGGCGTCCCGGATGAAGGCCGCGGCGGGGGCCAGGTCGGCGAAGGCGTCGTAGCGGCGGGCGGCCATCGGGCCAGGGACGACTTCGACCGCCATCCCGCGGGTGCGGTCCTGCCGGGGGCGGTCGAGGGGCCAGTTCACGTCGAAGACCCGGCCGTCGAACTGTGCCTGCCAGTGGCCGGTTCCCGCCGTGGTCGAGGGGCCGGGAAGGTCTCGGCACACGGTGTCGAGGAATCGCTGGGCGGTGCGGGTGTCGTCGAAGGCGCCCCCGCCGCTGTCGATCACCCGCAGCTCGCGGTCGGCCTCCCACCAGGACACCGGAAGGTGTTGGAGCAGCGACTTCAGACCGGATTCGTCCACGACGGCCTCTCTGTGGGGACTGTGCTGGGAACAGTTCGGGGGGACAGTACGGGGATCGGTTCACTGGGGCGCGGGGCGCGCCCTCGGCATGCGTATCCCCCGTCGCGGCGGCGTATGCCCGGTTCTCGGCCTATCTGGACGCGGCCCTGACGACGCCTGACCGGGGCGGGAAAGACGCATGCCGAGGCGCCCGCCGCCATACGGCATCACACAACCTTCACAACAGGTCCACGATGCCCGCAACTCTGGCATTTGCCTGAGCGGTTGGCGTCCGTCGCGGCGGATCGGGCGGCGCCCGACTGCTTCGCTGGAAGCAGGACGTCCGGCCGTGCGGTACGGGCGTCGCCGGCCGTCCCAACGGCCCCACCCACCTGCGAAGGAGTCGGATTTCAGTGAGCTCGGTGCTGTTTGTGCATGCCAAGGGCGGGCCGCCCTTGGGGTATGCCCTGTCACGGGTCGCCGCACGCTCGGCAGTACACCTGCTGGCGCTCAGCACGCTGCCGCCCGCCCTCGCCGCGTCCGCCGGGCGACGGTGCGCCTCCGTGCTGACCGCCGACGGTCCGGAGCGCGGCGACCTGGTGTCCCTGATCGTCTCCCGGGCCCGAGCCGTGGGCGCGGACGCGGTCGTCACCTTCTCCGAGTACGCGGTCGTCGCGGTCGCGGAGGCCTCCGAGAAGCTCGGCCTCGCCGGTGCGGGCGGCTCCTGCGCGCTCGCCCGTGACAAGCGGCTGATGCGTCGCACCTGGAGCCAACGGGGCATCCCCCAGCCCCGGTTCCGCCCCGTCGCCTCCGAGCAGGAGCTGCGGGACGCGGCCGGCGCGCTGCGTCTGCCGCTGCTGCTGAAGGCCGCCTGGAGCGCGGGCTCCACCGCGCACCGGATCATCCGCTCCGCCGACGAGGTACCGGCGGCCTGGGAGCGGGCGCGGGAGGTGATGGCCGAATCCGCCGAGCTGGGCTTCGGTGAGCTGCATGTGGCCGGTGCCGGGGCCGACTTCCTCGTCGAGGAGATCGTGCCGGGCACCCCCGACGGCTGGTTCGGCCAGGAGGGCTGGGGCGACTACGTCAGCGTCGAAGGCGTCGTCGTGGACGGGGAGTTCCGTCCGGTCTGCCTCACCGGCCGGATGCCGACGGTGGAGCCCTTCACCGAGCGCGCGGGAATCACCCCGGCCGCGCTCCCGGACGACGCCCAGCGGCGAGTGGTAACCCTGGCACGCGAGGCGGTCGACGCCCTGGGGCTGGAGAACTGCGGTACACACACCGAGATCAAGCTCGGCGCGGACGGCCGGATGTGGGTGATCGAGACCGCCGCCCGCTTCGGCGGCGCGATGACCGTCCCGCAGATCGAGGAGGTCTTCGGGCTGGACCTGATCGGCATGCTCGTGGACCACCTGCTGGGGCGCCCGGTGTCCTGGCCCACGCAGGCCCGCACCCCCCGGGAGGCGCGCGGCGCGGCGGGCTCGCTCGTCGTCCTGGCCGTGGACGGCGCCGGTGACGCCTGGCCGGACCGGCGGCAGTGGGACTTCCCGGCCGTACGGGACGGGGTCGCCCTCGCCGACGGCAGCCGGCTGTCCGTGGTGGCCGAGAACTCGCTCCCGGACGGAACTCCGGTGCCGGTGTACGACCCGGCAGCGGGCGCCAACACCATGGCGGCCCTGTGCCTGCTGTCCGCCGCCACCCCGGAGACCGTTCTGGGGGACTTCCGCACCCTGGTGGACGCCCTGCCGCACATCCTCCCCTTAGCGACCGGGACCGCGATCCCGGCGATGGCCACGGAGGCGCGCTCATGACCACCGCCGTCCTGCCCTCCGACGCGCCGCACCCCGGCACCGACCGCACCACCGTCGGCGCCCATCTGTCCCTGCCGCTCTTCCGCGCCCTCTCCGGCACCTTGGCCGGTCACCCCTACCTCAAGGTCGTGGTGGACCGCGTCGAGGACACCTGGCACCTCCTCGACACCGCCGTCCACCCCTTCCACGTCGACTACATCGCCACCCGTGTCCTCGGCATGGAACTGGCGGCGCTGGACTCCGCCCTGGACGCCTTCAACGCCTCCGTCTACACGGACCCCGGACGCCGGTTCCTGCTGGGCGTGCTGTCCCTGCACAGCGACGAAGACGGCGACGGCCGGGCGCGCCCCTTCCTCGTTCTGGAGACGACCGAGGCCGACACCATGACCGGCCCGCTGCTGGAGGAGTTCTACACCTCCGTCCGCCACCGGCTCGACGGCCGCCTCCCGTTGCTGCTGAAGCCCGCCAACCACGGGCAGGAGAGCGAACTCGCCGCCGTCAACGACGTCCGGGTCCCGCGGATCCTCAGCCACGAACTCTTCGGCAACCGCACCCGCACCCCGCTCAATCCCGGCGAGGCCGCCGGCCGGCTCCGCTACTTCCGCACCTTCGAGGAGTACACCGCCGAGGCCGGCGGGCTCGGCTGGTCCGACATCGTGGCGATGCCGTGTCTGCCCGACGACGTGCCGCGGGTGGCCGGCTTCATCAGCACCGCGCCCACCACCCCGCTGTCGCACACCAACGTCCTCGCCTCCGGCTGGGGAATCCCCAACGCCATCGTCCGCGACCTGGAGCGGCTCGTCGCGGCCGACGATCTGAACGGCGCGTGGGTCCGCTACGAGGTGACGGCCGACGACATCGCCCTCGTACGCCTCGCCCAGGCACCGGCCGCCCAGGCACCCGCCCGGCAGCAGCACCACATCCGGCTGCGCACCCCGCTGCTGGCGGATCTGCCCGCGCTGCCGCTGCACCGGCTGCGCCGCACCGACCAGGACGGTTACGGAACCAAGGCGGCCAACCTCGGCGAACTCCATCACGTCCTCGGCAGCCGCACCGCCGACCTGACCGCGTTCTACGGACGGCCGCGGCCGCCCCGTGCCGACCTCCGCGGCCATCTCGCGGCCCGGCTCGGCGCCACCGCCGCGGCACCCGCCGCCGAACTCCGCGCCGCGGCCGCCGTCTTCGCGGCCGCCACGATCACCGCGCCCGACGGCATCGCCCTGCCCTTCGCCCTCCAGCGCCGCTTCCTCACCTCCTCCCCGGCCGTCCAGCAGGCCGTCGGCCGGCTGAAGGCGGCCCTGGCCCGCGACGCCCTCGACGCGGTGGATCCCCTCTGCCGGGAACTCCAGCGCCTCGTCCGGCACACCCCGCTGCCCGACGACGTGGCCCGCCCGATCATCCAGGCGCTGCCCACGGGTCCGGCCGCCGGCAGCCGCCTGGTGGTGCGCTCCTCCTCCAACGCCGAGGATCTGCCCGGCTTCTCCGCGGCCGGGGTCTACGACTCGGTGACCACGGTGCACGGCGCGGACGAACTTCTCGACGCGGTACGCCGGGTGTGGGCCTCCCTGCTGTCGCCGCGCAGCGTCCGGCTGCGCCACCAGGCGGGCCTCTCCCCCGACGACACCTACATGGGCGTGATCATCCAGCGCTATGTGCCCGCGGACCTCGGCGGTGTCCTGGTGACCTGCAACCCGACCCGGCGCGCGGACTTCCGCAACGTCTACCTCAACTGCTCCCCCGGCTCCCCCGAGACCGTCGTCGACGGCACCACGCTGCCGCTGGAGTATCTCTACAACACCGTCGAGGGCGGCGGCCGCACGGTCGCGCTCGGCTCGTCCGGCCAGGACCTGCCCGCGGCCACCCGGCAGCGACTGGCACAACTGGCGCTGACCGGACGGCTGCTCCAGTCCCACTTCAGCGACGCCGACGTGGACGATCCGCTCGACATCGAATGGCTGATGACCGACCAGGGCGACCTCCACGTGGTCCAGATCCGCCCCTACGCGCGGTGATCCGCCTCCGCACCGGCCCGCCGCGCGGCCGCCGGCCCCGTGTCGCGGGCGCGCCCCTCTCGCCCCGCGCCCGCCGGATCATCCGCCTGAACAACGGCTTCCAGCTCCTGTTCAACCTGCTGTGGTGGATGCCGGTGTTCTACGCCTACCAGCGGCAGGCGGGCCTCTCCGACGGGCAGATCTTCGGTATCCAGAGCATCTACTACATCGCGTTCTGCCTGTTCGAGATCCCGACCGGGCTGATCGCCGACCGCATCGGTGCCCGCAACTGCCTGCGGGCCGGCGCCGTCGTGATGACCGCGGCGAACCTGGCCCCGGTCCTGACCCCCAACTACCCGGGCTTCCTCGTCCACTTCCTGCTCATCGCGGCCGGCCGCTCGCTGACCTCGGGCGCCGCCACCGCGTATCTCTACGACGGTCTGCGGGCCGAGGGCGCGGGCGAGCACTATCTGAAGGCCGAGGGCCAGGCTCGCGCGCTGGGCCTGGCCGCGAAGGTGCTCTGCTGGCCGCTGGTCGGACCGCTCACGGCGCTCGCTCACGGCGCGCCGTACCTGCTGAGCGCCGCCAGCGCCGCGGGCTCCCTGCTCTGCGCCGTGATGCTGCCGCCCCAGCCCGCGCCCCGCCACACCGGCCGGGGCCGTCCGGCCGGACCGGGCCCGCGCGGACCGGCGTTCCTCCGCGACGCGGCTACGGCGCTGCGCTCCGTCCGGGCCACTCCCTGGCTGGCCCTGGTCATGGTGCAGGGCGTCGCCGTCTTCACCCTCTCCCGCATCTGCCAGGTCAACCTCTTCCAGCCGGTGTTGCTGGACCACGGCGTCGCCGAGAACGCACACGGCGGGGTGCTGGCCGCCATGACCCTCGCGGAGGCGGCAGCCTCGGCCCGTCCGCGCTGGCTCACCGCGCGGCTGACGCCGACGGCCTGGGTGTCGCTGCTCAGCGTCGCGTTGGCCGGGGCTCTGGCGGGCCTCACCTTTGCCGGCCCCTGGAGCGCGATCGTCCTGCTGTGTCTGTTCGCGGCCGTTACCGGCTTCGCCTATCCGCTCCAGCGCAAGCTGGTGAACGACGCCATTCCGGCGGGCGCGCCCCGTGCCACCTTGCTGTCCGTCGAGAGCATCGTCGACCGTGCGGTGTGCGCCCTGGCGGCCGTCGCCGCGGGCGCCTATCTCGCGGCGGGCCGCTTGGACGCGCTGCTGTGGCACAGCGCAGTGGCGACCGGGGTGCTGATGGCGGCCCTTCAGCTGTTCCTGCGCCGCCACCGTCGCGCCCCGGACCGGCCGGCTGCCGTGCCCCGGCCGGCGCCCGCACGGGAGCCGGAGCCGGCCGCCGTCGCGGGGCGGCCCTGAGGATGTCGCGCGAGGACGGGCCCACCGCGGCTCCCGCGGGCCCGTCCGTGGTGCCGCGGGCTCAGCCCGTCACGTGGCTCAGCCGAACACGGACGTCGGTTGGGACGACATCCGCGGCGCCGGCACTCCGGCGTCTCCTGCGGAGGGGGAGGGCGGCGCCGCGACCCGGTGTTCCCGGTGGGCCCCGGCGGCAGCGGCACGGTCGGGCGCCATCTGGTGGTGTTGAACGGCAGGTCCGTCCGCGTAGCCGCGGCTCCAGTCCGGGAGGTGGGGCGTCACCAGTCGGGCTGCGGCTTCCTGGAGTTTGGCCAGGGCATCGCCCCGCTCGGCGACCAGAGCTTCGTAAATGGGCGTATTGCTCGTGGTGTAGTGCGCGGTACTCATGTCGGACGCGATTCCCCCGTTGTCGTCTCGGCGTGCCACGTGGTGGCCCCCTCGTGTCTACCACGGAGTCCGCTCGGACTTCGCCCCCGATCCGTTCTCTGAGATCTCTCCCACAGCGGAAATCGGCCCGTACGCGGCATCGACGCCCATCGGCAGCCGTATGCGACCCGCCAACGCGGCCCCGACCAGCGGTCGTTACGGAGTGCGGTGGCAAGGCAGTGCGCTTCGGCCTTCCTTTTGACACGGCCAACTGCCGGGCCCGTTCGGCGAGATGACCGCCGTCGGATGAGCCGGTTCCCCCGCGGCCGTCACTTTCGGCCCTTTCCGGTCGACCGCCTCGGTGCCGCTCACGTCCGCGCCGGCCGACGCTTGTGCCGTGATGTCCGCGCCACGCGCGCCGTCGTCATACGCCTCGCCAAATGTTGTCGAAGGCGGCGTCTTCGATGGCTCGCCGTTGCCGCACCGCCTCCAGTTCCACCAGCGCGTCGTTGACCGCGGCCAACACCGTCTCCACCGCGTCGTCGTCCACGTCCGGGGGATCCCCGCCCTGCCGGCCACGGACCCCGACGGCCGCCGCCAGGGCCGCGAGGAGGGGCTCGTCCGATGTCCAGCGCTCCGTTGCCTGGCGACGGGCGGGCGAATCGACCAGCACCATCTGACCGGTCCGGAACGGTATCCCGCGGCGGCGTTGCCGGGTGAGCTGCCCTTCGGCCTCGAGGGCGGCCACATAGGCCGCGGACAAGCCGTTGCCCCTGCGCCACAGCCAGTCGCCGATCGACTCGTACGGGGCTTCCCGGACGAGCGACTCCGCGGCCTCGTCCAGCAGGCGATCGGCTATCGCCGGCCGGTAGCCGGGCACGAGGTGATCGTCGTCCAGCCTGATGGCCTGGGCGGCAAGGAGATCGAGCACCTCGGCCCCGGCGAGCGCAAGCGACAGATCGCCTCGCTCCACCGGACGGTCGGGCGCCATGTCCATGGCGACGATCAAGAGATCCCGCGGTGTGGTCATGAATGCCTCCACGCCCCCGCCGTGACGCCGAGTGCCGGACATGGCCCTCGGCCCGCCGCCGAGCACTCCCAACTACGAGCTTACGGAGCGGCGACGACAGCTGCATCCGCATCCGAGAAGGAGAGAAACTGCAATGGACTGCATATTTGCAGTAGAGTTAGATTTAGGGTTCGGTACGGGCTTCGGCGCCGTCCTGGCCCGGTCGGCTCTCCAGAGGAAGAGGAACAGGGGCGGAAACGCATGGCGACAGCATCGGATGCGCTGCGCACCGTGACAGCCGTCCGGTACGTGACCCCGCTGAGGGGCGGCGGCTCCGTCCCCGGCGTGGTCGAGGCCGACGATCTGGGGACGTACGTCGTCAAGTTCATCGGCTCGGCACAGGGCCGCAAGGCGCTGGTCGCCGAGGTCATCGTGGGCGAGCTGGCGCGGCGGCTGGGACTGCGGGTACCGGAACTGGTCCTGGTGCACTTCGACCCCTCGGTCGCCGCCGAGGAGCCGCACCAGGAAGTCCAGGACCTGTTGCGCGCCAGCGCAGGGCTCAACCTCGGCATGGACTACCTACCGGGAGCGGCCGACTTCGCCCCCCTCGCCGCGGACGCCGTCGAGGTCGATGCGGCGGAGGCGGCCAGGGTCATCTGGCTGGACGCGTTCACCGCGAACGTCGACCGCACGACCCACAGCCCCAACCTCATGACCTGGCCGTCCTCCGGCCACCAGCGCCCCCGCCTATGGCTCATCGACCACGGCGCCGCCCTCGTCTTCCACCACCGCTGGGACACCGCGGCCGACGCCACCGTCAAGGCGTACGACTTCCGGCACCACGCGCTCGGCACCCGACTCCCCGACATGGCCGCGGCCGACGCCGAGTTCGCCCCCCGCATCACCACGGAGCTGCTGCACGAAGTGGTCTCCGCCGTTCCCGACGCCTGGCTCACCGACGAACCACAATTCACCACCGCGACGGAGGCCCGCGACGCCTACGTCGCCCACCTCACGGCCCGCGCCCGCAACTCCACCCATTGGCTCCCGACAGAATTCCCACCACCGTACGGTGCGGCCACCGGCCAGGACTTGTCCGGCCGATCATGTGACGTGCCCACCGGCTGATCGTTCCGTTCGCCATGGGCCCGGCGATCTCACGGACACGGACGTGGGCCTGGCTGGGCTTGTGCGCGCCTTGCTGGATCGGCACGAGTCCTGGTTGTCAGTGGCGGGTTGTAGCGTCGACCCATGGCAATCACTGACGTGATGATCACACGACTGCGGGCTGGTGCGGTGGCGGGCGATGCCTATGCCGCACTGCAGTTGGGACGTTTGTTGTGTCTGACGGCATCGGATCCGCAGGAGCCCGGCGACGGTGAGCAGAACTGGCCTGAGGAGCGCTGGCTGCGCGCCGCTGTGGAGGCACGCCCCGATGACGTCGAGGCCCTGACGATGTTGACCGGGCGTGTGGCCCAGCAGATCTCCTACTGGGAGTCCGTGCTGGAAATGAACCCTGACGTCATGGCGGAGTACGGGGAGGACGTGGGCACCATGAGACAGCGGCAGATCGAGGCGGAGGATCTGTACGCCCGGATACATGCGGCCGGTCCCCTTGACCATGCCGACGCCGGATTGGACGAGCTGGCCGTGCTGCTTGGTGTGAGGAGCGCGAAGGGCAAGCCAGCCACGGAGGGTGCGTACAGCTTCTACGTGTGGGAGGACGAGGGATGGAGCGGGTCCGTGCGGCATAGCGCGACCATTGTCGCGTCAGACGCCGACGAGATCCGTTGGGCATGCGATGAGTGGCTCGCGCTTTCCGAGAGCGGGGTGGGAGGCGACCCCACCTTGACCACGTATGTGGACGGTGCCGAACTGAGCTCGATCGACCTCGGTCAGTACCTCATCGAGGGGACCGTGTCATGGGACGCCGTCCCGGTGCCGGAGCTGACCGGCTCCCGGCTGCCCGCAGGGCTGCCCGCCCCGGGCCGCGGGCTGTCCCTGCCGCAGGGCGCCAGCCGACGGCGCTGCGTACTGCCGACCGGCGTGGCACCCGGCGGCGGCAGCATCCGGCCGGACGCGTCGCCGCCGGGCCGGCCCGGTCTCCCCTACTGGCAGACCTGATACGAGCGACTCCGGCGCGGCGCGTGGGTGACGATCCCGCGGCGTTCCAGCGCCTGCGGGTGGTATCGGCGTGAGGCCGTCTCAGCTTCCACGACGGCGGAGCGATAACCGGCCCCGCAGTGGGTGATGTACGTGGTCAGCTTGCGGTTTGCTCGGTGGGGAAGTCGGCGCTGAGGGTCATCTCCCGCCAGCCTTCGAAGGTGGTCTTGAGGGAGTCGAGCTTGGCGGTGGCAATGTCGTATGCGGCCTTGCCCAGCAGCAGGCGCAGCGGGGGTTCTTCGGCTGTGACGGCGTCGATGACGGCCTGGGCGGCGCGTGCCGGATCCCCGGGCTGGTGACCGTAGCTGGCCAGGGTGCTCGCGCGTCGTGTGCCCGCGGTCGCAGCATAGTCGGCGATGGTGGTGGCGGACTGGCGCATGGAGGGCCCGGACCAGTTGGTGCGGAACGCGGCGGGTTCGACGATCGTGACCTTGATGCCGAGCGGGGCGACCTCGGCGGCGAGGGACTCGGAGAGACCTTCCACGGCGAACTTGCTGGCGTGGTAGTAGCCGGTGGCGCCGAAGCCGACCAGGCCGCCGAGGGAGGACACGTTCACGATGTGGCCGGTGCGACGGGCTCGCATGCCGGGCAGGACGGCCCTGGTGGTGTCCACCAGGCCAAAGACGTTGGTGTCGAACAAGGCGCGAACCTCGTCGTCCTCGCCCTCTTCGACGGCGGCGAGGTAGCCGTAGCCCGCGTTGTTGACCAGTACGTCGATCTGTCCGAAGGCGGCGTGTGCCTGGGCGACCGCGTTGGCGATCTGTTCGGCGTCGGTGACGTCCAGCGTCAGGACGATGGCGCGTTCCTCGTGCCCGGCGATCACGTCGGCGGCCTTGCCGGGATTCCGGGCCGTGACTACCGCCCGCCATCCGTGTTCCAGCACGGTGCGGGCCAGCTCCCGGCCCAGGCCGGAGGAGCAGCCGGTGATGAACCAGACGGGGGAATCAGTGGAGGTCATGCGGGATGTGTCCTTCGTCTTGAGTATCTGGGAGTTCGGTGAGGGCGAGGCTGCCCAGCAGGGCCAGCGACTGTTCGGCAGCACTGCCGGGTTCGACCCGGTAGACCACCAGGTGCTGACCGGGCGCGCTGTTGACGGAGAAGGTCTCGAAGTCCAGAGTCAGGTCGCCGACCCATGCGTGGCGAAAACGTTTGACCGAGGCCGTTTTGGCCCGCACCTCGTGGCGCGCCCACATGCGTGCGAAGTCGTGGTTGCGTACGGAAAGTTCACCCACCAGCTCCTGCAACCGCTGATCGTCCGGGGCGGGATTGGCTGCCCGCAATGCGGCTACGCACCCCTGCGCCACAACGGCCCAGTCGCGGTAGAAGTCCTGTGCGGCGGGGTTGAGGAACATTGCTGTGATCAGGCTCGTCTCGCTGCCGAGCCAGGAGAACATCGCCTCGCCCAGGGAGTTGACGGCCAGCAAGTCGAGGTAGCGGCCGTAGACCAGAGCCGGCGTGTTCGCCCAGGTGTCCAGCAAGGCCACCAGTTGCGGGCCGGCGTACTCCCGGGCGGCGGCCTGGGGCCGCCCGTGCTGTGGCGGATCGATGATTGCGCGCAGATAGGCGGCTTCCTCGCCCTCCAGCAGGAGTGCGGCCGCCAATGCCCTTTGGACCTGGGGGGAGGGATTGCGTTCGCGTCCCTGTTCCAACCGCACGTAGTAGTCGGTGCTCACCCCGGCGAGGACGGCGACCTCCTCGCGGCGCAGACCGGGGGTGCGGCGTATCCCCGCGGGCATCCCGTGGTCCTCGGGGCGCACCAGCGCGCGCCGGGCCCGCAGGAACTCGCTCAGCCGGTTCTTGTCCATGCCTGTCACCGTAAGGGCGGGCATCGCCAACAGGGTGGCCCTGTCCCACCCACCCGGACGAGAGGATCAAACCGTCGTTCGGAGGCCCCGGCTCGGCTGCCTCACACGACTGGATTCGATGGCAAGGAAGCCCAAACGGCTGGGTTCGCCGTCAAACGACTCGGTTGGATGGCAGAGGACACATGAGCGCCTCGCGGTTGGCTTTGTACGCGAGTGTCCAGTCTCCATGAAGGCGGTCGTCCGCGGTTGCGCTGACCTGCCTGGACTGGATTGCGTGAGACGGGCGGACTCGATTCGACGAGCCCAGTGGCCGCGGGACAGCAAGCCCGAATGCGATTGTCGGCCTGACCTCACTACTTGCTCTTACTGGCTGAGAAGCTGTTGTCGAACATGCCGTTCCCGTCGCGTCTCACTCGCTCTGCGAGACCATGGCCGCCAAACCGCACTCGGCGTGCAGGAAGAACGTGAAATATATGGGCATGTAACTGATATTTGGCATGTCGACCTGGGCGATGTAGGTCATGAGCGTGCTGCACACCGGGCACTCAGGGTATTGGGCGTCTCCCGTCCACACAGGCCGGCCGCCGAGTGCTGAGCCGCTGGGATGGAGACCTGCTCGGTGCCCCAGGCTCCATCGCACGGCAGGGACTTCGTCGTCGTTTTCGATCTCCGGGTCTGGGATGTTCGTGCCGGGCTTGGGGGGATCTGACAGGCGCGAGGTCCCGTCCGTTCCGACCTCGATGAACTCCGTGTCGCCGTGGACATTGCACTCGTGGCAGATTGCCAGCCGCAGCCGTCCCGACCAGCCGACGTGTGCCAGTGCCTCGGCGACCCGCTCGTCGGCGGAGTCCAAGTCCAGCGCGGTGAGGCGCGGGGCACGACTGAGGTTCAAGAAGCCAGCGCCGCCGGGCCGCTTTGTTCGGTGACGCGCGCGGTGGGTGAGCGAGCGTGTGTCCGAAAACCGGAGTTTGCGTCGGGCGGGATCTGCCGATGAATGCGCCATGGCTGAGGACAACGCGGCTCAGGCCGCCGACGTGGCACGTACCTACTACAACGCCGGCGATGTCGACGGTTTCTACGCCCACGCATGGGGCGGGGAGGACATCCACTTCGGGGTGTACGCCGATGCGCACGAAGCGATCGACGTGGCGTCCCGGCGAACGGTCGAGCGACTGGCGGCGAAGGTGTGTGACGCGCTCGGCTCCGACAGCACGGTGCTGGATATGGGGTCCGGCTACGGAGGCGCGGCCCGCTGGCTGGCCGGACAGTTCGGCTGCCATGTCGTGGCCCTCAACATCAGCGAGGTGCAGAACCGTCGGCACCGCGAACTCAACTCCGAGCGCGGCCTCGACGGTCTCATCGAGGTGGTGACCGGTTCCTTCCACGACATTCCTGCACCCGACGCGAGGTTCGATGTCGTCTGGTCCCAAGAGGCCCTGTGCCACAGCGGCGACCGGCCCAGCGCGTTGCGGGAAGCGGTACGTGTCCTCAAGCCCGGCGGCCATCTGGTCTTCACCGACATCATGGCCGCCGAGGGCGCCCCCGAAGAGGAGCTACGCCCGCTCACCCAGCGCCTGGCCATCACCGAATTTGCTACGTCCCGCTTCTACGAAGAGCAACTCCGGGCGCTTGGCCTGTCCGGTGTGGACTTCGAAGATCTCAGCGATCACATGCTGACCCACTATGAACGCCTCCTCGAGGAGGTCCGGTCACCCGCACCGGGACTCGTGAACGCCGTCAGTGCCGCGTACCTGGAGCGCTTGGGAACGAGCCTGCCTCAGGTGGTGGCTGCCTGCCGCAAGGGACATCTCAGGTGGGGCACTCTCCACGGCTGCCGAAGGTGACCGGCGCGGCGGAACCACTCCGTCGGCCAGACTCCAAAACCATGGGCCCCGGGGCCTTCAGTCCGGTGGAGGCGCGCCGCCGCTCCGTGACCCTCTGGCGCAGTGTCGTTGAGCGATTGAGACCGGCACCGACTCCTACCGCCTCGCCAGCACACGGGCACGAGCCGAGGAGCCCGCCAAGACCGACTGACCTCAGACAACTACCTGCCTCGGCTGGCAATCCCGATACGTGGTGTGGTCAGCCGAGGGATGACTCCCAGATGGTGGTGTCGGATCCGGAGCCCTTCCAGGTCATGTGGAGGCGGCTGTTCCAACTTGCCATCGCGGGGCCGGCAGATGTGCCTCTTTCAGGGATCGCGATCTGATGTGCGAAGTCCTTGCCGTCGAACCACGTGAACCAGAGAGCACCGTCGGTCGCGCCCTTCCACGCGAGGGCAACGACACCGTCGTGCACGGTGGCCGATGGTCCATGGGTCGAACCGATGAGATGTGGGGTGGGGTTTCCCTCGGCGAAGTATTGGACGGGCTGCTGCGCCAGCCAGGTGCTGCCAGGTTCTTTGCCCATCGAACTGAAGAAGACGTTGGTGTTGGTGCCCTTCCAGAACAGGAAGAGACGTTCCTGGAAGGCGACCAGGCAGGGGCTGTGGGAGGTTCCAACTTCTCCTGGCCGGACCTCTTGCTGTGCCGCCCATCCTTCCGGGCCATGCGAGGTGAACCAGATGGATCCGTTCTCGAATCCTTTCCAGGCCATGAATGTGCGGTCGTTGAACGAGGCAAGCGCGGGACCGAGACTGGTGCGGACTCCCGGTACAACGTTCTGCTTTCCCCAGGCGGGGTCGGTGGAGAGTTTGCTGGCGAACCAGATCTTCGTGTCGTCTTGATGATCCACTCTTGAACCCTTCCAGGCCATCATGAGGCCCTGTGGACCACCCGTGACGGGGAGGGGGAGCGTTGTGAGGGCCGGCCCGTGGGTGGAGGCGAAGTCCGTGCTCTTCTGGGACCCCCAGACGCGCTCCTCGACAAGCTCGGAGAAGTACAGGCTGCGGTCATCGTCCACCGTGCTGCCCCGCCAGGCCATGAAGAGCTGGTCGGGGAAGAGAGTGGATCCTGCTGTCCCTGCTACGGCGAGGCTCGGTCGGTCGTCCGTGCCGCCGACTGCGGGAAGCTGGCCGGTCCAGGTCCAGTCGTACAGGCTGGAGAGTTCGCGCTTGGAACCGGCATCGATCGTTTTCTGCATCTCGCTAACACGTGGATTCGCAAACATCAGAGAGTCTGGATTGGTCGAATGCGCCAGGCCCAGCGCATGGCCGATCTCATGGAGGGCCACCTTGAGGAACAGGTCGTCCTCCTTCCAGCGTTCAATGCTGTCGAATCTGATGTTGCCTCCCGGGGGAGGGTTGGCTGCGCCGGCAACTACAAGGGGCGTACCGAACCCCGGGTCGAGTGTTGTTGGGCCGCTGAACGAGATCTTGAGGTCGCCGCCGCTCTGCACGTGGCTGAATCGGAAGAAGTGCGACGCTAGTACCGCCTCCCATTGGGCGAACGCACCGGTGAGGATCTCGTCCACCTCCTTGGCGGTCAGGTTTGAGTCGGATGGCGGCTCGGCGGTCGCCGACCAGGTGAGGTTGCCGCGGGTCCATCGCCCGATGGGTGGGAAGAAGGTCAGGGGACGCACGCCCCCGCCGCCATCCAGGTTGTCAGGCACCCCGCAGAATCGACCATTCAGACTCTCTGCGACCGCGGCCAGTTGGTCGTGGAAGGGACGTCCGTCGAGCGGGATGTTCCATACGGCGCCGTATCGCCGCAGCATGTCCGTGATTGCCGGGCCGCCTGTACCTCCATATCCGAGGCTTTCCAGGAGGGACGGCACCGTACGGAGCGCGGCGCCTCGGCGCTCTGCCGTCTCGGCCTCCGAGGCGGCTGCGGCTGCCTCGGCCGGGCGGCCGGCGGCTTGCAGGAACCGTGTCAGTGAGTGAAGTGCGGAGGCAAGCTGGACCTGAAGGTCGAGGTTGGCGGGGTCAGCGTCGACCAGGCGCCGCTGGATGGAAACAGCGTCTTGGGTCGGCGCCACAGCCTCCGATGCCGGGAGATGGTCTGCCAGCTGCACCACGCGGGAGAGGTACGCCGCGGAATTGAGGGCGCCGGGGCTCGCGGCAAGCCGAAGAAGGACCCGGATGCTTTCACGGGCCGCCGTGAGCCCCTCGTCCCGCCGGCCGGCCGTCTCCAGCCGCAAGGCCAGCCAGAAGAGCGCGTAGGCGAGGGCAGTCTGGTGGTCAAGGTTGGCGGGGTCGGCGGCGATCAAGCGGCGCTGGATCGTCACAGCGTCTTGGGTCGGCGCCACAGCCTCCGATGCCGGGAGATGCTCCGCCAATTCCACCACACGGGCCAGGTACGACGCCGGGCTCAGGTCCCCGGTACTCGCCGCCAGCCGAAGAAAGACTCGGATGCCTTCACGAGCAGCCGTAAGTGCCTCGTCCCGCCGGCCAACAGCCTCCAGCCGCGGGGTCAGACCGAAGAGCGCGTAGGCAAACAGGGTAAGCGCGTCGTAATCGTCAGGTCTGAGAGCTTCGCCGTCCTGAGGAGTCAACAGAGCCCAGTCCGGTAGACCGGAGGACGGACGCACCCTCAACATACGGTCACTGGGACGCCAGACGGCGAGATCTTGCTTACCGTCGTGGTCGAAATCGTTCGGCACAGGAATATCGCCATCCCGGCCGAACTGAACGACTCGCTGCTGGCCACCGGAACCCGCCTGAATGAACCAGCTTCCTTCAGCCGGCCGCCAGAACGCCGTGTCCAGCGTGCCGTCTCCGTCATAGTCGCCAGGCACGGGAACGTCGGGCATGGTGATGCACCTCGCTGTCTTCCAGGGGGGTGGGGCGGGTTGACAGTTCCCCCCGGCGCGCCTGCCGTAACAGAGCTGCGGAGCGCGCAGGTAATTCTGGTCCACGTGGGACAGGCGCGATCGGGGCACGCCGTGCGCTGTTCGGTCTGTTCCCGGATTTCCGTGGGTCTCATTGATGTGCAGTTGCTGCTGCCACCGGCCGCCGAAGTCGGGGTGGTCACCGAAGAAGCTGACGGCGGCGGTGGCACGCAACAGATTTCAGGCGATGACGATGTCCACCGGCAGGGTGGCCTGCGGGCCGGGCTCGACGGCACCTGCCCTCGGCCAGCAGGTGCTGCCACTCGCCGAGGTCGTCTCCCAGGTGCACACCGACGTCCGCGACGGCCGCCTCCACCTCGACGGGCGGAGCCACGTGGTCATTGTGGCCGCCTGGCACTGCTGTCGGCGTACGACTGAGTGCCCAGGCAAGTACAGCCGAACGTGCGCAGTCCCAGTACGTGCTCCCCGAGTCTCGGTTGCCTGGCTCCGCCGAATGTTGCCTTCAGGAGGGGGCCAGGCTGTTCCGCGCTGCGGCCATGAAAGCGGCCTTCCCCGTCTCGAGGTGCTCGTTCACCTCGGTATCGCCTATGTCACGCCAGACCGCTTGATTGAGCGCATGACCGTAGACGCGGACGGGCTCGTGCAGTGTCTCGTCGCACAGCAGCATCACGTTCCCGGATGTGGTCCACAGCGCGGTCATGACGGACTGCGTCTGCGTCATCCAGCCGTCCTCGTCGTCACCCCACGGCTCAGGACGGCGATAGGCAGCCCGCTCTGCCTCCGCCGCACTAGCGATGAAATCCTTGAGCGCCTGAAGCTGCTCCGCCCGGCGGCTCTCCGCTTTCGCCACAACCTGGCGGCGTTCCTCGGCCCGCTCCGCGGACCGCTGAGTGGCACGCTGGGCAAGCGCCGTCAGCCCGCCTCCGAGCGCAACACCAATGAGCGACAAGACCGATGCCCAGACGTCGCCAGCCACCGCGATACCCCCTCCGAGAAGTCCCGCCCACAAGCATGGACATGCTCTCGTACCTCGCTGCAGAGATCCTCGGGCAGCCCGGCCGGCACGCACCGAGCGCGTTCGCGCGTACTCTGCCAAGCGCCTTGGCCAGTACGCCAACAACTGACGGCAGCACTCGGACGGCACGTCACGACAGGACCTGTTGCACGCCAGCGCAGGGCTCAACCTCGGCATGGACTACCTACCGGGAGCGGCCGACTTCGCCCCCCTCGCCCTCGCCGCGGACGCCGTCGAAGTCGATGCGGCGGAGGCGGCCAGGGTCATCTGGCTGGACGCGTTCACCACGAACGTCGACCGCACGACCCACAGCCCCAACCTCATGACCTGGCCGTCCTCCGGCCACCAGCGCCCCCGTCTATGGCTCATCGACCACGGCGCCGCCCTCGTCCTCCACCATCGCTGGCACACCGCAGCCGACGCCACCCACCTCACGACCCGCGCCCGCAACTCCACCCATTGGCTCCCGACAGAATTCCCACCACCGTACGGTCCGGCCACCGGCTAAGACCGCGTCCTACATGGTCAGTTGGCTGTTGTGCTGGGCATGGGGAGTGGGCGTTGGGGATGGATCGTTCCGGATGAACGCGACCTCGTCGACCTCTCCCGCGCGGTCCTCGACTCCGCCCACGTCCGCGCCCCAAAAGGGGCGAACCTGCAGGTCCGAGCCCGGTGGACCGGGGTAAGCCCGGTTCCAAGATGTATGTCCTGTCCGACGCGTTCGGACTGCCTTCACACGTCGGACTGTCCGCGGCCAACACCCACGACAGCCTCGCGCTGAAGCCCATGCCGTCCCATTTCCGCATGGGACACGAGTCCCACGCGACCGATTCCAAGCCCGGGCGCCTCCAGGCAGACAAGGCGTACGACGTTCCTCACCTGCGGAAATGGTGGTGGGGCAAGCGCATCGGCGTCCGCATCGCCCGCAAGGGCATCGACTCCAGCGAACGACTCGGCCGTCGAAGGTGGGTCATCCAACGGACCATGTCCTGGCTGACCGGCTATCGCCGACTCCATCACCGCTATGAGCGGGAACCAGGCAACTACCGGCCTTTCTCGGACTGGCAGCCGCACTCTGCTACTACAAGCGACTCCTCGAACTGACCATGTAGGACGCGGTCTAAGATGGCGTCTGCCCGGCTGCGGGGAAATGGTCAACGTCCACGACGGCCTGCGCGAAGTCGCGGGGCGCTTCCTGGGGCAGATTGTGACCGATACCCTTCAGGGTTCGGTGCGCATAGTGACCGGTGAACTTATCGCGATAGGAAGATCCGCCGCCCGCAGGCGTGAAGGGATCGGCCTCGCCGTCGAGGGTGATCGTGGGCACGGTGATGACGGGACTTGCGGCGAGCCGCTTTTCGAGGTCGTCGTAACGGGGGTCGCCCTTGGCCAGGCTCAGCCGCCAGCGATAGTTGTCGATCACGATGCTGACGTAATCCGGATTGCGGAACGATGCCGCGGTGCGATCGAACGTGGCGTCATCGAAATCCCAGGTCGGGGAGTTGAACTTCCAGATCTGCTTCGCCAGATCATGCCGGTTCTGTTCGAGGCCGAGCCGACCTCTCTCCGTGGCGAAGTAGAATTGATACCACCACACCCACTCGAGCTTCGGCGGCAACGGCTTCTTGTTGGCTTCCCGGTTCGTGATCAGATAGCCGCTCACGGAGACCAAGCCCTTGACCCGCTCCGGCCAGAGCGCGGCAATGATGTCCGCCGTCCGCGATCCCCAGTCGTAACCTGCGAGGATCGCCTTGTCGATCCGCAGCGCATCCATCAAAGCGATGATATCGAGAGCAAATACCGACTGCTGCGCGTTCCGGAACGTCCCGCTCGAAAGGAAGCGCGTCGTGCCATGGCCCCGCAGATACGGAACGATGACCCGGTATCCCTTTTCCGCCAGCAACGGCGCGACAGCGACGTAGCTGTGAATATCGTAAGGCCAGCCGTGCAGGAGGACGACGACCGGGCCATGGGCCGGGCCCAATTCGGCGTATCCCACATTTAGGACGCCGGCCTTGACCTGCTTCAATGAGTCGAACCTCGAGTTTTCCTTTACCTGCTCGCCCCTCTGCGAAAAATGATTGTTTTCGCCGGACGTGGCAGTCGAGCATGCCACGGAAAGGCCGGCCGTCGAGGCCGCAACCGCTCCCGTACCGACGACCTTTCCGAAGGTTCGTCTGCTGATCATCTCCATACTTCCCGTGAAATCGCGGCCGCCCGGTAGTCGAGTTGCATCGACGGTGAACGCACGAATTCCCCTACCCGGTCCGGTTCCCGTCACCTCGCCGGTCACGGGAACGTCAGGCCATCGGCCCAAGCCTGCGCGACTGCGCAAGAGGCCGGCGGCGGTGGATCCGGGTGCCGCGCCCTGCTCGGTCGATCCGAGCGTGGCCCGGCGGCGACACCACGTGGTCGGGGCGAGCGTGCCGGGCCGTGCGCCGATTTCTGCTGTATCCAGACCATGGCCCCCGATGAGAGCAGGTGCTCCGGAGGCCGGGGGCGTGTGGCCGGTGTTACGGTCGCAATACGGCGTAGGTGTGTGGGCTTCGCGGCCGGCGGACAGGCCAGTGGTGACACGCGCCCGAGGAGTGCCTATGTCCCAGCAGACAAACATCGCCGCGCAGACTGCCTTCGGAGAGGCGGTCATCACCGGCAACCTCGACGCCCTCGACGGGATCGTCGCACCCGACTCGATCGACCATGATCCTTCCCCAGGACAGGTGTCGGGACCCGAAGGATATAAGGCCATGTTCGGCGAGTTGCGAGCAGCCTTTCCCGACTTGCACGTCGAGGTGGAGCATCTGGTGGCTACTGACGACGAGTTGGCCTTCGCCTACACCATCACCGGGACACATCTGGGACCGCTGATGGGGCAACCAGGGACCGGCAAGAAGGTGAGCTACCGAGGCATGCAGATCAGCCGCTTCGACAGCGACGGCAAGCTCGTCGAACGCTGGGGCAGCAGCGACGAACTCGGCATGCTGCGTCAACTCGGCCTCGCCGAGGTGTGACTCTGTGAGCGGACGTTCCCAACGATCTCGATGAAGTAGGGAGAGTCTTATCCCGCTGCGATGAGTCGCCGTCCGTCGTTGCTCCTCCCTGCGGGGCCTGCTGGGCGCAGCGCTTGGACCGCGTCCTACACGGACGGCCCCTGCGAGTGGCGGCCTGACCTGGCAGGGAGGTGCGTCACCGGGATTGCGGGGCGAGCGGGGCTTCTCGCCTGAGGCGGCAACGGGTGGCGCCGGCAGGGACTCAGGGTTCGATGACGAGGCGTTCGATGAGGCCGTCGCGGAGGGTGAACTGGTAGCGCAGATCGATGGTCCCGCCGGGGAAGTTGCCTTCGAGGTGGTGGGTGGCGATGTAGCGGGTCGCGTCGGTCTGCTGGGCGCCGGTGAGGTGGACGGTGTAGGTGAATTCGGTGGCCGATCGGTCGAGCCACTCCCTGATCGCCTCGGTGCCCTCGTAGGTGTTGCCGTCGTCGATCACTGTGGCTTCGCGGGCGAACGCCGCGATTGCGGTGGCGGTGTCGTGGGCGCGGTGCGCTGTCAGGTAGCGGGTGATCACCTCGGGCAGGGTGTCCGGGGTGCTGGTTCGGGCCTGGTTGTCGTGCATGACGCTCCTTGGAGTGGTGGCGGGTTCAGACGGTGGGGGTGGTGCCGCCGTCGATGACGTGTTCGGCGCCGACGATGGCCGAGGCGCGGTCGGAGACGAGGAAGGCGACGAGCTCGGCGACTTCCTCGGGCCGGTTGGGGCGGCCCAGCGGGATGCCGCCCAGGGAGTCCATGAGCCGGCCCAGCGCCGCTTCCTGCGTGATGTCCGCGTCGTGTGCGATCCGGGTGATGAGGTTGTCGGCGGCCGAGGTCTGCACGAAGCCGGGAGAGACGGTGTTGACGCGGACGCCGTGCGGGGCGACCTCGTTGGCCAGGCCCTTGCTGTAGGTGGTCAGGGCGGCCTTGGCGGCTGCGTAGGCCAGGGTTCCGTTCCACAGCGGCATGCGGCGCTGGATCGAGGTGACGTGCACGATCACGCCCTTCCCTGTGGCGATCATGTGCGGCAGGAGTGCGCGGTCCAGGCGGACGGCGGCCAGCAGGTTCGTGTTCAGCTCCCTGGCCCAGTCGTCCTCGCCGAGCGCGGCGAACCCTCCGGCCGGCGACTCGGACCCGCCGAGGTTGTTGACCAGGATGTCGACGCCTCCCACACGGGCGTCCACCTCGGCGGCAACGTGAGAGGCGCCCTGGGCGCCGGACAGGTCGGCGGTGATGAACGCCTTCTCCTCGATGTCTTCGGGACGGCTGCGGGCCGTGACCAGCACGGTTGCGCCGGCTTGGGCGAGGCGTCGGGCGATGGCGGCTCCGGTGCCCTTGGTGCCGCCGGTGACCAGAGCGCGTCGGCCTTCGAGGGATTCACTGAGGGGTGTGGTCACGGTGTGCTCCGTTCCCGGGTGCGGGCGCAGAAGGCACCGCTCCCGCCATTACTGCTAAAGTAGAAGCTACTAACTTCGACTTTAGCAGTAACTGAGGGGATGGTCGCCATGGCAAGCCGGATCAGGCTGGAGGATCGGGAGTGCCCGCTGTCCACGACGGTGGAACACGTAGGCGAATGGTGGACGCTGCTGATCCTCCACGACGCTTTCGACGGCTACACGCGCTTCGACCAGTTCCAGGAGAGCCTGGGCATCTCCTCCAGCATGCTCACCACCCGGCTGAAAACCCTCGTCGCCGACGGACTACTGGAGCGCCGGCCCTACCAGACCAACCCCGTACGCCACGAGTACGTCCTCACCGAACTCGGGCGCTCCCTCCGACCGGTGGTCGTCGCCCTGGCCGCGTGGGGCAACTCCCGCCTCACACCGGCCGAACGCAGCATGATCCTCATCGACGCGCACAGCGGCGAGGAAGTCGAGCCCGTCGTCGTTGACGCCAAGACCGGCCGCCGACTCGACGACAGCGACACCTACGTCTTCACCGCAGGTCCCGCAGCCAGCGACGCCATGCGCCACCGATACGCGGCACGACCGACCACCCCCGCGGAGGCGTAGGGCTGCCCCGAACGAGCAGCGAACGAGCACCGAACAGCTTTGAGAAGAGCCGGGGCGCACCCTCGTACCTGATCGACCAGGCAACATCGGATCGCCGTCAGCATCACGCATGCCAATCGTCCCGAGCCGTTGATGACCGGATCAAGTGAGGCGAGGGGCAACGCTGGTCGATTTTCCAAGGTGGTCTTCCTCGTGTCCGGCGTGGCGGCGCACGTGGTGAGCACGGGGGGCTGGAGTGTGCACGGCGGGGGTGACTCGGTAGGGATCCATGGTCTGGTCGGCGCTCTCGCGACGTCTTACGCGCTGAGCGGTCGGCAACGGCCGCTGCGGCTGCTGTCCGTGCTCGTGCCGGCCGCCGGTGCGGTGCTGTGCGTGATGGAGAACAACCATGACATCGGCCTGCTGACCGGCGTGGTGCTGGGGGCTGCCTTCGCGCTCGTGCCCGAAGGCAGCCGCGAGCAGACTGTGGCCGTGTAGCCGTGAAACCTGCACATGGCACTGTCGGCCTGATCCACGGGACAAGCCCCAGCATCCTGACTCGGAGATTCTCGGGCGGTTTCGTCCCGACGCGCGTGATCCTCCAGCCGTCGCCTGAGACTGCCTGCCTGCATCTGGTGTCAGGGGCGGCCCTGAGGAAGGAGACAAGGCGCCTGACCTGGGCCTTGCCCGTCAGGCGCCGTTCGCTGGGCTCGCTGACAGCAGGGCCGGCCTTGTTGCGCCGTGCCGTCCCGGCCGCGGCCGCCTTGCCGTCCGGCTTGCGACACAGCGCGTCCAGCGCCCGTCGCAGCACATCGGCTTCCGTAAGAGCGCTGACGGGCCGCGATCAGGGCAGCAGCTACGGAAAGCGCAGCGCCGGGACCGGCATCCCGAAAAGCTCCTTGCGTCACCACCTACAGGGGTATGCGCACCGGAGGCGCTGAGGTGGTCAAGGCCGGACGGCGCCTCCGCCGGAGGTCGGTGCGCCACGACGGCCTGCTCCGGTGGGTGCCGCGGTGCGCCGCCTCGGGGCCAGTGCCGCGCGTAGCGCCGGCGTGAGCACGCGGCGGGTCTCGGACGGGGTGAGGGCGGCGGGGGTGGGGAGGGGGTTGAGGTAGCGGGTGTAGATGAGGCCGCCGAGGATCGTCACCACGGCTGTGGCGCGGGCGGTCGCGTCCCGGCCGCCGAGAAATTCAACAAGCCGGGTCAGCAGCTCGCGTTCCAGGTATTCGCGGATCGCCTCGGCGGCCGCCTCGCCCCGGGTGGTCAGCTGTCGGAAGTCCGCGTCCTCCCACAGGTCCGTCACCGCGTCGATCAGGCGGTCGGGGAGGGTGGCCGGGTCTCCGCTGAGGACGTCGTCCACTGTCAGCGCGTTGGCGCACTGGAACTGCATCACGTCCGCGAACAGGCCCTTCTTCGAGCCGAAGTGGTACGCGATCAGCGCCGGGTCGATCCCGGCGGCCCCGGCCACCGCGCGCAGGGTGGTGCGCCGGTAGCCGTGCTCCAGGAACAGCGCACGGGCCGCGGAGATGATCGACTCGCGAGTCGGCGGGTTGCCGCGGGGGCGCCCTCGGGGGCGGACGGGTGCGGGGGCAGCGTTATTCATCAGTGGTGAGCCTGCGTTTCGCGATCGGCACAGTCAAGGGCGTTCCGGTAACCACACGAAGGGATGACCCGACGCCATGCGTATCGCCATCTTCGGCGCCAACGGTCCGACCGGCCGCCAACTCACCGACCAGGCCCTCGCCGCCGGCCACGAGGTCGTCGCCGTGACCCGCCGCTCCGGCTCCGTCCCCGCGCGGCCCGGCCTCACCGTGGCCGTCGCCGATGCCACCGACCCGGCGGCCGTCGACGCCGCGATCGGCGGCACGGACGCCGTCCTGTCCGCGCTGGGCGCGCGCTTCAGCAAGGAGACCATTACCACCTACTCGGCGAGCGCCACGGCCATCACCGGGGCCATGGCCCGCCACGGCATCAAGCGGCTGCTCGCCGTCAGCTCCAGCATCGCCGACCCGAACTGGCGCCCCACCGGCGCCCACTTCTTCAACCATGTACTCGACCCGCTGGTGAACCGACGCCTCGGCCGCACCCTCCACGAGGACATGCGCCGCATGGAGGCCGTGATCCGTCGGACGGACCTCGACTGGACCCTCGTCCGGCCCTCGGGCCTCTTCGAACACCCCGTCGTCACGACCTACCACACCGCCGAGAACAGCGCCGACGGCGTCTTCACCGCCCGTGCCGACCTCGCCGCCGGCATGCTGCACGAGATGGCGGAGCGGCGCTACGTCCGTACGGCCATCGGCATCATCACCACGGCCGTGAAGCCGAACATCGCCAAGCTGATCTGGAACGAGGGCGTGAAGAAGAGGTGAGCCGGGAGCGCGCCGAACCCGCGGCCGCCGCACGGGCGTTCCTCGCCCGCCCCCACACGGCCACCCTCACCACCCTCCGCCCCGACGGCACCCCGCATGTCACCCCCGTCCGCTTCAGCTTCGACCCGGCCTCGGGCGTGGCCCGGGTGACCACCCGGGCCGGGGCCCGCAAGGCCCGGAACGTGGCGTCCGGGGGTCCGGCGGCCCGGGCCGCGCTCTGCCAGGCGGACGGCTTCCGCTGGATCACCCTCGAAGGTCCGGCCGTGGTCAGCGACGACCCCGAGCGCCTGGCCGAGGCCGTCCGCCGCTATACCGCCCGGTACCACGCGGCTCCGCCCGCCCCGCCGGACCTGGCCGTCCTCGAGATCACTGTCGACCGCGTCCTGAGCCTCAACCTCTGAACTCCCGTAGCGAAAGCGATGTGACACCGCGATGCCCACCACCCCGGTCCTCGACTCCACCATCCATCACCGCGAGTCCGGCGACCCCGACGGGCTGCCGTTCGTCTTCCTGCACGGCAACCCCACCTCCTCCCACCTGTGGCGGAATGTCCTGCCGGGCGTGGCCGCGCCCGGCCGCCGCCTGCTTGCCCCCGACCTGATCGGCATGGGCGACTCCGGCAAGCCCGACCTCGCCTATTCCTTCGACGACCACGCCCGCTACCTCGACGCCTGGTTCGACGCCCTCGGCCTCGACGAGGCCGTCCTCGTCGGCCACGACTGGGGCGGCGCCCTCGCCTTCGACCGGGCCGCCCGCCTCCCGGGCCGCGTCCACGGCCTCGCCTTCACCGAGACGATCATCAAGCCGCTCCACGGCGACGAATTCCCCGAGGCGGGCCGGGAGTTGTTCACCCTGCTGCGCACCCCCGGTGTGGGCGAGGAGATGATCCTGGAGAAGTCGCTGTTCATCGAGGGACTCCCGGACACGCTCGCCACCCCGCTCGCCGCTGCCGACCTGGAGGTCTACCGCCGCCCCTTCCCGACCCCCCAGAGCCGCCGCCCGGTGCTGGCGTGGACGCGCATGATGCCGCTGGACGCCGAGCCCGCCGACGTCGTGGCCCGTATCGAGCACTACGACGCCTGGCTGGCCACCAGCCCCGAAGTCCCCAAACTGCTCGCCGCGTTCGAGCCGGGACCGGGCGCCATGACCGACCGAGGGGCCGTGGCCTGGTGCGAGGAGCACATCGCGGGCCTGGAGGTCTCCCGCCACGGCATTGCCGGCCACCACAGCCCGGAGGACCGCCCCGAGGAGCTGGCCGCGGCGATCAACGCCTGGGCCGACCGCCACGGGCTGGCGCGCCCGTAGGTGGCCTGGATCGCGGCGGTGCCGATCGTCCTGGGGCCGGTCGAGCTGCCGCCGACGGGTCTACGCACCGCCGATGACGCCGAGGCGGTGCACGAGATCCTGGTCCTGACTGCACCACGCCGCCCGACGCCCCGCGCGAGGCCGTACCGCGCACGGCCGCTGCCCTCGCGGACGGCCTCTCGCTTCCGTCCACCGCCCGACAGGGCCCGATCGTCTCCGAGAACCCCCTGGTCACGGCCGCAATGCCGGCGCCCTAAGGACGGACTAAGGCAACGCACAGAGTCGTGAGCACCATGACGGGCAGGGGAAATCGCCCCACGGTCCCTCAGGAAGGGGGTACTCAGGCCATGGACGGTCCGGTCGATGCCACGACGACTCCGAAGCCCGGCTCCACCGGTCCCAGGGACGTCATCTGGGACATCACCTACGCGTGCCCGCTGCGCTGCACCCACTGCTACTCGGAGTCGGGCCGGCGCCCCGCCCAGCAGCCGGATCACCAGGAGTTGCTGCGGATCGCGGATGCCATCATCGCGCTGCGGCCCGATGTGGTCTCCCTGGCCGGTGGCGAGCCCCTCCTGGTGCCCGGGATCGCCGAGATCGCGGGGCGGCTGACGGCCGCCGGTGTCCAGGTGGTGCTGTACACCGGCGGATGGCGACTGACGCCCGGCATGGTGGACGATCTCGCGGAGGTGTGCCACCGCGTCGTCGTGAGCCTGGACGGCGCCACCGCGGAGGTGCACGACCGGATCCGTGGCAGGGCGGGGTCCTTCGAGCGGGCGCTCGACGCGCTCGGCCTCCTCGACCGGGCCTCGCGTGCCCGCCGCGAACAAGGCGTGCGGCCCATCCAGTTCGGTGTGGACTGCGTGGTGGTCCGCAGCAACTTCGACCAGCTCGAAGAGTTCTGCACCCGGATCGCGCCACGCTTTCCCGCGTTGCGGATCCTGTCGTTCGGCGCAGTGATCCCGGCCGGACTCGCCAGCCGGACCGGCTTCGCGGACCATGAGCTGCTCTCCGACGCGCAGATGGCTCAACTCTCCGGAGAGCCGCTCCGCCAGCGGCTCACAGCCCTGGCCCCGTCGTCCGTGCTCGTCCTGGTCACCGACAATCTGCATCTGCAGATGCACCCGGGCCAGATCGCGCGGGGCCTCGACTTCCAGGCGATCCAGGTGGAGCCCGACGGCGCGGTGCGGGCCATGCCGGTCTACGAAGGCACGGTCGGCAATCTCCTCACGGAGCCCGCGGCCGTGCTCTGGCAGCGCGCGGTCTCCCGGTGGAGCGACCCGTTCGTGGTCCGGACACTCGCCCCGGTACGGACCGTGCGCGACTGGGCGGAGGCCGCCCGGCGGATCGACTACCGCTTCGGCTCGGACGCGGTCCGTGCCCGTATCGACCGGCGGCCCGCCTTCGTACCCCACGATCTCCCCTCCCCGGCCCCTGGAAACCGAGGTCAGTGACATGGATCCGATGCCGCCGCAGGACGCACGACGCGCGGGCGACGACACCTTCCTCGTCGACGTCGTGGAGTCGGTGCTCTCCCGGCACCAGGACGAGGACGGTGCATGGCGCGTCCGACCGGGGGACTTCTGGTGCTATGTGTCCCCCGTCGACGAGCCCACCAGGGTGCAGGGCTGGAAGCTGCACATCTCCGCGACTCCGCTGTCCGCCCCGCTGGTCCTGTCCCGCGCCGCGCATGTGCTCGTACGCCGGCGGTGCAGGTTCAAGTTCGCCGGCACCCTCGGCCGTGCCGGGGAGCTGGTGTCGCACCGCTACGACCGGGGCGGCGGAGGCAAGTTCCTCACCGTCTACCCGGAGTGCGACGACGACGGGCTGCGCGCCCTGGCCGAGGAGCTGCACCGGGCCACCGAGGGGCTGCCGGGGCCGGGCATCCTCTCCGACCGTCCGTGTTTTCCGGGCAGCCTGGTCCACTACCGGTACGGGGTGTTCAGCGGCGTACGTGCCCTGGGCGACGACGGCATGCACGGGGCGATGCTGATCGCGCCGGACGGCACACTCGTGCGCGACCAGCGCAAACCGTGGTTCTCCCCGCCGCCCTGGGCACCCCGTGATCCCTTCGCCGTGGAGCAGGCCCCCGCGCCCCGTAAGGCCGCGGCCCCGGCGCCCAAGCCGGTCCTGCTGGACGGCCGCTATCTGGTCCATGAAGTGATCCGGCACGCGTTCGCCGGCGGCGTCTACCGGGCCACCGACCAGAACACCGGCGACCCCGTCATCGTCAAGCAGGCGCGTCCGCACACCGCCGCGACCCTGACCGGGCAGGACGTCCGCGACCGACGGCGTCATGAGGCCGCCATGTTGGACCTGTTCGCCGACAGCGGCTACACCCCGCGCCCGGTCGGCGTCTTCGAGCAGCAGAACGACATGTTCCTCGTGCAGCAGGCCGTTCCCGGCACGACGCTGCGTCAGTGGGTGCTCGACCACCTCGACTTCGACGACGGGGGCCCCTGGGGAATCCCCCTTGCGGACGCCCTGCGCCTGGCGCGCGGCCTGACCGGCGTCATGCGCTCCGTCCACACGGCGGGGTGGGTACTGCGGGACTTCAACCCCAACAACGTGATGATCGATGGCAGCGGCGAGGTGCGCCTCATCGACCTGGAGATGCTCGCCCGGCCCGGCGAACCCACGATCCGTATCTACACACCGGGATACGCGGGCGTCGAGCAGAGCACCGCGCCCAGCATCGGTGCGGCGCCCCGCCCCGCATCTGACCTCTACAGCCTCGGTGCCACCCTCTTCTACCTGGTCACGGGCGTCGACCCGCTGCTCGCTGCCGACGTACCGGCCACCCGTCCGTACGGCGAACGCCTCGCCGCCTGGCTGCTACGCCTGTCGTCCGGCAACGCGGCGGTGCATCGGCTCGCCCCGCTGATCCTGGACCTCCTGCAGGAGGATCCGGAGCTGCGGCCCGGTGTGGACGAGGTCCTGGACCGTCTGGCGGAGACAACGGTCGGCGAGAGGACGCCGAGCGGCCCCGCCACGGCGCGTGGCCTCGCCGATCACGAGCTGAAGCAGCTCGTTTCGGACGGCCTCGACCATCTCCTCGTCACCATGGACCCGGAGCACGCGGAGCGCCTGTGGCCCACCAGCGCGGCGGGAACGGTGACGGACGCGTTCACTGTCCAGCACGGCGCGGCCGGTGTCCTCGGCGTGCTCGTCCGCGCCCACGCCGAGGGGCCGCATCCTGGGCTGCGTACGGCCGTCGAACAGGCGGCCCGGTGGATCGACCGAAGCGTCGGGCGGGAGCCACGGACCCTTCCGGGGCTCTACTACGGCAGGTCCGGGACCGCCTGGGCCCTGCTGGACGCGGCCGTACTGCTGGGCGACGCGGCGCTGCTCGCCCATGCCAAGGACCTGGCGGTGCGGGTTCCGGTCCGCTGGCCCAACCCCGACATCTGCCACGGAGTGGCCGGTGCGGGCATGACCCAGCTGCGGTTCTGGGAGGCCACGGGAGAGGAGCGGTTCCTCGACCGGGCGCGGGAGGCGGCCGACCATCTCGCCCGGTCTGCCGTCCGCAACGAGGGCTCCGTTGTATGGCCGGTGCCGGGGAAACTCCTGTCCAGCCCCTCCGACCTCACTCACTACGGGTTCGCCCACGGTGTCGCCGGAATCGGCGCGTTCCTTCTCGCGGCGGCGCGGACCACCGGCACCGCCGCGTACAGGGAACTGGCGGTCGAGGCCGCGCGGACCCTGCTCGCCGTGGCCGAGGTGGAGGAAGGCGCCGCGTACTGGCGCAGCGGGGAGAAGAACAGCCCCCGCAAGACCCACTGGTGCAGCGGCTCCTCCGGTGTCGGGACCTTCCTGGTGCGGATGTGGCAGGAAACCCGCGAGGACGCCTTCCGGGAGGCCGCGCACGGGGCCGCCGTCGCCGTCCGCCGCTCCCGCTGGCACGTCGGCACCGCTCAGTGCCACGGTCTCGCGGGCGACGGGGAGTTCCTGCTCGACCTCGCCGAGGCGTGCGGGACGGACACCTACCGCGAGTGGGCGGGAGAGCTCGCGGCAGGGATCCATGTCCGTCATGTCCTGCGGGACGGGCGTGTCGTCCTGCCGGACGACGGCGGGACGGAGGTGTGGGCCGACTTCAACACCGGCCTGTCGGGAGTCCTCGCCTTCCTGCTGCGCCTCGCCCACGGCGGGCCCCGCCTGTGGCAGCCGCGCTCCTTCGCGGGGCACGGCGACGAAGACTCCGGCACGGCCGCGGCCGTGCCGGCACCGCACCACCGGACAGCGGAGAGGGGGTGAACATCATGGAGTTCGACGTGAACGCTCTCCAGCTCCTGGAGGAAGAGACCGCCGAGAGCGGCGCCTGGCCGCCGCCGACCGCGTGCTCGTGCTGCAGCACCTTCTGACGCAGCGGCACCTTCGGCCCACCGTTCCCGCCGTCGGCGGGAACGGTGGGTGCTTCATGGGAGGCACCGGCCGTGGACCGGCGCGGGCCCGGCACGGCGACACGACAGGAGCGGGACATGAGGAAACGGCATCCTTCCGGCAGGGCGGTACGGGCCGTGCCGGCGGCCGCGATGAGCGGTTTCGTGCTCCTCGCCGTGCTCGCGCCGGCATCGCCCGCACCGGCCGCCTCCTCGCGGCAGGTGCTGTCCGCCGAGCGGGCGGTGCCCCGGCCGTGCCACACCGCCCTGCTGCCCCCGCACACACCGGGCGTGGCCGCGCGCCCGATGACCGCCACCGCGGACGGCGTGCTGCGCGCCCGGCTCGCGCCCCTCCCCGGGGCGGAGGGCGACTGGGACCTCGCCGTGTTCGACGCGGACAGCGGCACGCTCCTGGCGGCCTCGGCCGCGCCCCGCAGCCGCGAACTCGCCGAGGTCTCCGTCGCCAGGGGCCGGCGCCTTGTGGTGCAGAGCTGCCGGAGGCTGGGGCCCGCACGCACGGTGTCGCTGCGTGTGGACCTGTTGGCGCTGCCCCCGGGGAGCGGTCCGGCACCCGCCGCCGCTCGTACGGAAGGCGGCACTCCGCACCGCTCGGCGCTGCCGTCCGGACGGTCCGGCTACCGCCAGCTGTACGAGTACGAGTACGAGCTCAAGGAACTCGCCCGCGCCCACCCGTCCCTCGTGCGCTCCTTCGTTCTGCCGCACCCGACGGTCGAGGGCCGGGACGTCTCCGGAGTCGAGGTGAGCAGCCGCGCGCGGCACCTCGCCGACGGCAAGCCGGTGATGCTCACCCTGGGGCTGCACCATGCGACCGAATGGCCCAGCGGTGAGATCGCCCTGGAATGGGCCTATGAACTGGTGCGCGGCTACCGCACGGATCCGTGGGTCCGAGGCCTGCTCGACCGGACCCGTGCCGTCGTCGTCCCGGTGGTGAACCCCGACGGGTTCGCGGTCTCCCGCCAGGCCACGCCCCGGGGTGACTTCACCCGCTTCGACTACGAGAACAAGCGCAAGAACTGCAGCGCCCTGGACGCCCCGCCCTCCCACGCCTCGGGGCCGTGCGGGGCCAACCCCGCGGGCCGCGACCGCGGTGTGGACCTCAACCGCAACTACGCCGGGTTCTGGGGCGGTGTGGGCGGTGCCCCGCAGTGGTACGCCGACTACTACCGCGGCCCCGCCCCCTTCTCCGAGCCCGAGACCCGCAATGTCCGCCGTCTCGTCTCCACCCGGCAGGTCACCGACCTCGTCTCCCTGCACACCTACGGCAATCTGGTGCTGCGCCCGCCGGGAGCCCTCGACACCCGTCCGCCGCTGGACGAGCCGGCTTACCGGGCCCTGGGCGCGCGGCTGGCCTCCCGCACCGGCTACCGCAGCGAACCGGCCTGGAGGCTGTACGAGGCGACGGGCATGACGGAGGACTGGTCGTACTGGGCGACCGGAGGCTTCGGTTTCACCCTGGAGATCGGTCCCGCCAAGGCTCATGGCCCGTACGCGGACGCGGTCGTCGCCGAGTACACCGGCAGGGCGCCGGCGGTCGGCGCGGGCAAGGGCGGAATCCGCCGGGCGCTGTTCGATCTGCTCGCCCACACCGCTGACCCGGCCGCGCACGCGACGCTGACCGGTACGGCGCCCCGCGGCCACCGGCTGCGGCTCCACAAGACCTTCCGGACCCCGACCTCGCCGGTACGCGGGCCCGACGGCTCGACCGGGCCGCCGCTCCAGGTCACCGACACGCTCGTGTCGGACCTCGTCGCCCCCGGCGGTCGGTTCACCTGGTCCGTCAACCCCTCCACCCGGCCGTATGTCGCGGGACGGTACGGAAGGGACCCGCAGGGCCCGGCCCAGCCGGTGGCCGAGCTCGCCAATCCGCCCGGTCTGCCGCCCGAGAACACCGGGTTCCCGCAGGATCCGGCCGCGGACCGGGTCCCGTTCACCGTCCTCGGTCCGCCGGAGGCCGACGCCGGCCGGATGACCGTGTCGGTGTCCTGGAGGTCGCCCCGCACCGACTGGGACCTCTACGTCCTCGACGCGGACGGCCGTCCCGTGGCTCAGTCCGTCACCGGCGGGGCCAACTCGGAACAGGCGGTCCTCTTCGACCCTCCCCCGGGCCGCTACACCGCCGTCGTCGTCAACTACGACCAGACGGAGACGGAGCCGGACGACTGGACGGGCCGGGTGACGTTCCGCTCGCCGCTGCCCGCCACCCACGGCCCCTCGGAGTCGTACTCCCTCAGCTGCTCGGACCGCGCCGGGCGCACCCTCGGTGTCACCGAGGTGCGGGTCGGGCGGGGTGAGCGGGTGGACCTGGGCGAGGTGTGTGCCCGACCGGCGCGCGGCGCCGCGTTCACGCCGGCCCGGTCGGGCCGTGCCGCAGATAGGTGAGCACGGCGGTGACCCGGCGGTGCAGCTGGGACTCCTCCGCCAGGCACAGCTTGGCGAACGTCGAGTTCACGTGTTTCTCGATGGTCGACTCCGACAGCGACAGCGACTCGGCGATGGTCCGGTTGTTCATGCCCTGCGCCATCTGTCGCAGTACGTCGAGCTCGCGGCGGGTGAGCTGGGCCAGCGGTGAATCGGTGGTACGGATGTGGCTGCCGACCAGCACCTCCACGATGCGCGGATCGATCACCGAGCGCCCCGCGGACACCTCGCGCAGGGCGCGCAGCAGCTGATCGAGCTCGCCGATCCGCTCCTTGAGCAGATACGCCAGGCCGTCCGTACCGCGTTGGAACAGGGCGAAGGCGTACTGCTCGTTGGCGTGCTGCGACAGGACGACCACGCCGATGTCCGGGTGCCGTGCCCGGATGGAGTGTGCGGCGGTGATGCCTTCGGTGTGGTGGTCGGGAGGCATCCGGATGTCCGCGATGACCGCGTCGAGCCGGAACCGCTCGACCGCGTCGAGAAGTTCCCCGGCCGTGCCGACCGCCGCGACGACATCGACCTCGCCGGTGTCCTCAAGGAGCCGGCGGGTGCCCTCCCTGACCAGATAGTGGTCTTCGGCGATGACGATGCGCAGCCGCTCGGGGGCGGTCGTCTCGGGGGTGTTCCGGTCAGGCATGGGTCGATTCCTTCCGCCGCTCGGTGAGCCGTGCATGAACGGTCGTGCCGCCCCCGGGCCGGGACTCGATGGACAGCTCCCCGCCCACCGCCTCGATCCGGTCGCGCATCCCGGTCAGCCCGGAGCCGAGCCGGGACCCGGCGGGGAAGCCGACTCCGTCGTCGCTGATGGCCAGGAGCAGGGCCGCTTCGGCGTGCGAGATACGGATGGTCACCCGGGCCGCCTCCGCGTGTTTGAGCACATTGGTCAGCGCCTCGGACACCAGGAAGAACGCGGACTCCTCGATCTCGGGCGCGAAGCGCCGGGCGCACACCGTGGGTTCCACATGGACGGTGACGGGGATCGGCAGCCGGCGGGCCCGGGAGGTCACCGCGGCGGCGAGGCCCTGGTCGGTCAGGACCGGGGGGTGGATGCCGTGCACGAACTCCCGCAACTCGTCGATGACCCGGACGGCGTCCTCCTGGATCTCGGTGAGGGTGGTGTCCACGGCGCTGCCGTCGCCGCGCAGTTGATTGCGCGCGAGCCGTAACTTGGCCACCAGCGCCACGAGTTCCTGCTGGATCCCGTCGTGCAGCTGCCGCTCGATGCGGCGCCGCTCGGTGTCCTGGGCCTGCACTATCCGGGTCCGTGAGGCGTTGAGTTCGCTCGCCTGGCGCTGGACCTCGTCGACCCGCGCCGACAGTTCGGCCGTGAGCCGGGCGTTGTGCACGGCGAGCGCCGCCTGTCTGGCCAGTGTCTCGACCAGGTCCCGGTCCTCGGGGGTGAACCAGCCGCCGTCCTTGGGGCCGTACTCGATGAACCCGAGGATCTCCTCGCCGTGCCGAAGCCGCACCCCGGCCCGTGAGCCGATGTCGCCCGCGGCGCGGGAGCCGGCCGTCGCCACGGCGAAGGGCCCGTCCCCGGAGTCGGCCGCGCCCAGCTCGACCCGTACCCAGCGCAGGTTGAGTCCCTCCCGCAGGCTGGTCGCCAGCTGCGGTGCCAGCCGTTTCACGTCGTAGGCGTGTTCCAGCGTGGTTCCGCACTGCACGAGCAGTGCGAAGTTGGAGGGGCGCGCCCCGAACACCCGGCGCGCCGCGAGCTGGTTCAGCCGCCCTCGCACCGGCTGGAACAGCATGGTCGCGCTCACCGCCACCAGGACGGCCAGACCGATGGGCAGGTACTGCCCCGCCGTCAGGCCCAACGCGGTGGTCATGCCCAGATACCAGCCGCCGATGATCAGCCAGAGCAGCCCGTACACCACGGGTTTGCGCAGGGCGATGTCCATGCCGGGCAGCAGATGCCGGAACCCGGCGTACACCACGCCGACCGAGATCAGCAGATAGGGCAGCGCCCCCAGCGCCGCACCGATGAAGTACGCCACTCCGGTCTCTCCCTGCCACATCCGGAACAGCCGCGATGAGCCTCGCCCCAGCAGTACGGCGAACGCCGCCGCCGCGACCAGCGTCAGACGGCTGCTTCGGGCACCGCGGTCCCGCGCCGGCCGCAGGGACCGGACGAGCAGCAGGCCCGCGCCCAACGCCGGCAGCCACGCCTCCGGCTGCACCAGCAGCCGGGACCGCAGCTGTTCGGGAACGTCCGACACCATCAGGGCCGGCGGATAGAGCGTCAGCAGCCACAACGCACCGAGCAGGACGCGCTCGTGGACGTACCGGTGACGCCCGTCCGGCAGCAGCGCCACCAGACGGACCAGCAGCACGCTCACGACGACGTCGATCGTCCTGGCCACCAGCACACCGGTCCACACCAACGGCGTGGGCGGGTTCCAGTCCGACGGCTCGACGAAAAGCGTCAGCGTGAAGCGGACGACCAACCCCAGCGCCGCACAGGAGCCGGCCGCCACCAGCTGCCGGGCCACCGGGTGTGCCGGAGCGCGCCACCACAGGAACAGCCCGGCCGCATAGCAGGGCAGCACCGCGCCCAGGCTCCATGCCAGCGTCCGCTCGGCGGAGATCCAGATGCCGCCGGCGGGCACCGCGTAGAGCAGTCCGAGCCCGCCGCACAGGGCGAGGACGCGGACCGGCCATCCGTGAACACCTGCCATCCCACGAGTTTCCCGGTCCCGCCGCACGGTGTACAGAAAGCCTGCCTCCACTCCCCCATGGCGGCAGACCTCCATACCGAAGCGAGGCCGCCCGGGTGCCGCGCGCCCGAGCGCCCGAGCACACTCGTCATGTCCGGGGTCCCGCCCCGGAGCTGGGGGGAGCACGATGACGATCACACCGACCGAGGAGTCCGGCCGCGCGGCGGGCTGTACCGGGGAGGACTGGACCGCCGCGCCCGGCCTGCTGCGCCGGGCCGCGTCCAGGACCGATCCCATGGAACCGGCGCTCGGACAGCGGCTGGGAATGACCTACCAGTTGCTGGGTGAGCCGGCCCGCGCCCTGGACGTCCACCGCAGGACCGCCCTCGCCGGGGCGGGGACCCCGGACGAGATCACGTCCCTGGCCTGGGCCGCCGCCGCGCACTGCGCACGGGGCACGCTGCGCCCGGCCCGCGCGCTCGGGCAGCTCGCCCTGCGGGCCTTACGGCACTGCTGCGATCCTCACGCCCAGGCCGTCACCCACGCCACCGCCGCGACGATCGCCGCGCTGGAGGGCCACGGCAGTCTCGCCGAGCACCACGCGGACCGGGCCAGGGAGGCGGCACGTTCCTCGGGGGACGCGATGCTCCGTCTCTTCGTCCATACGAGCCTGGCGGCGGAACGTCTTGAGCGCGGCGCGTGCCGGGACGTCTGCGACACGCTCGACACCGCGCTGCGGGCCCTGGGCGGGGACCATGGCGGCGTCGATCTGCCGCTGGTGCTGCTGGCTCGCTGTCGGCGTGGCTCCGCGCACCTGGCCCTCGGCGAACTGGACCGTGCGATCGCGGACTTCACCGGCGCGCTCGACGGCTACCAGCGGCTCGGCGAGTCCTTGGAGAGCGGCCCACTGGGCGCCGCGGCGCTGGTCGGCCTGGGGGACGCGCACCGGGAGCGCGGTGATCTGGGCCCGGCGCGGGCGGCCTATCAGGAGGCGGTGGTGTGCACGGAACACTCGGGCGACGCCCAGCTGCTGGCCTCGGCACTGACCGGTCTGGCGCTGACACGATGTGCCGACGCACCCGGTACCGCGGCCGTGCTGGCGCGCCGGGCGGCCGACGGGTGCGTGGGCCCGCAGCGGATCCGTGCCCTGCTCGCCGGCGGCTGGATCGCTCTCGCCGACAACCGCCCCGAGACGGCGGCCGAGACGGCCCGGCAGGCGGCCGGGGAACCGGGTGCGCAGACCTCGCGGACGGTGTGCGCGGAGATCCTCGAACTGGAGGCGATGTGCCTGGCCGACGGGCGGGCACGGCAGCGGCTCCTCGACGACGCGGAGGCGTTGTGGGTCACCGCGCAGCGTCCGCTGGCGGTGGCGCGGGTGGCCGTGGCCCGGGCGCGGCTGCGTCCCGCGCCGGAGCGGGGCCCGGTCCGGGCACTGCGTGAAGCGACGCTCTGGCTGCGGCAGTTCGGCGTGTCGCCCGCGGCGGCCGAGGCGGCCGGTCTGCTCAACCGGGTCATGGCGGACCGGGAACCCTGCGTGAGCGTCCGCGTCCTGGGCGGCTTCCGGGTGATCCGGGACGGTGTACCGGTGGGTGCCGACGAGTGGCAGTCGAAGAAGGCCCGCGATCTCCTGAAGGTGCTGGTGGCCCGGCGCGGCCTGCCCACGTCCCGCGAGGTCCTGATCGACACCCTGTGGCCGGACGAGGATCCGGCCCGCTGCGCCAACCGTCTGTCGGTCGCCCTGTCGACGGTACGGCTCGTGCTCGACCCCGGACGCCGGATGCCGCAGGACCACTTCATCACCGCCGACAAGCATGTCGTCGGTCTGGCCCGGCTCCGCGTCGACGTACAGGAGTTCCTGGCCGCCGCCCGCCATGCGATCAGCGGCGCGCAGCGCACCGGAAGCGGCGCCTTCGCCTCCCTGGCCGCCGCCGAGGAGCTGTACCGGGGGGACGTCCTGGAGGACGAGCCGTACGCCCCGTGGGCGGCGGGCCTGCGCGAGGAGGCGCAGGCCGTCCATCTGGAGCTCCTCACCCAACTCGCCGCGGCCGCCGCCGAGAACGCCGACCGCCACGCCGAGGCCCATTACCGCCTGCGGCTCCTGGAGCGCGACCCCTACGACGAGGACGCCCATCTCGGTCTGGTCTCCCTGCTGACCACCACGGGCCGCCACGGCGAGGCACGCCGCCGCTACCTCCTGTACGCCGCGGCGATGAACGAGATCGAGGTGACCCCGGCCGCCTTCCCGTCCGCCCGGCGCGGGACGGTGGCCGGGGCGGGGCGCGGGTGGTGATTCACGGTAGTTCGGGACGTACGAGAACGCGGGCTAACGGCTCTCCGGTTCCGGAACCGGCGAGGGGTCGGAACCGGGGGCGTGGACCTGCGGGGCGAAGCGGCCTGGTGCGGCACGCAGTCCGGTTCCACTCCGTCCCGGCCCACCCGATGACCAAGGTTCGCGAGAATTCCCTGCAGCGTTGGCCTGGTTCCGGCACCACGCGTTCGGTCCCCATCGCCCCTACATGGCGGCGCCGGACGCGGAGTTCGCGCCCCGCGTGACCGCGCAGCTGCGGCGCGAGGTCGTTGCGCCCGTCCCGGACGCATGGCTGGTCGACGAGCCGGGCTTCATCACGCCGGACGAGATCCGCGACGCCTCCGTCACCCACCTCGCCGCCCGCGCGAGAGTCTCCACCCGGTGGCTCCCCACGCACTTCCCCGGCCGGGAGCAGCACACCTCCTGAAGCCCCCGGCCGGGCCGCCGGAGCGAAGCATCAGCGCGCGGAACGGCACGGACCGGCGCGAACCGGCTCGGGATCGAGCGAAGGTGCCGAATTGGAGCGAAGGTAAACTCGGTCCATGAGCGAAGGGCTGCGGGAACGCAAGAAGCGGCAGACACGGCAACGCATCTCCGAAGCAGCCATCGGCCTGTTCGTGGAGCGGGGTTTCGACCATGTCACCATCGCCGAGGTAGCGGCGGCGGCGGAAGTCTCGGTCAACACCCTCTACAACTATTACGAGGCCAAGGAAGATCTCGTCCTGCCGCCGGACCAGGCATCCCCGCAACGGCTCGCCGACATCGTGCGCGCCCGGCGGCCCGGCGCGTCCGCCGCGCGGGCCGTGCTCGACCATCTCCGGGACGAACTGCGGCGCCGCGACCGCAAAGTGGGCCTGACCGCGGGCTTCGGCCCCGTCTTCCACATGATGCGGGCCGCTCCCACTCTCACCGCCCGCCTGGAAGACCTCGGCCGGCAGATGACCGACGCGCTCGCCGCCACCTTGGCGGAGGAGACCGGGGCCGCGCCGGAGGACCAGACGCCGCGCGTGGTGGCCAGTCAGATCGGCTGGTTCCACTCCCTGGTCTACGGCGAGATCGGCCGGCGCATCGCGGCGGGCGAGGAACCGGACGTGATCGCCGGGGCCGTGCTGGATCTCCTCGACCTCGTCGAGAGCATGCTGGGCGAACGCGCCCTCTCCTACGCCCCGCGCAACGGCTGACACACCTGCTTGCCCGGCATGTGCGACGACGGCGGCAACGGAAGCGGAAGTTCAGCCCCCTGGGACGCTCCGGGGCGGGCGCACGCCGGGGCCCCGTGACTCGGGCCGGACCAGCACCTTCACATGGTCGTCGGGCGCCGCCGGCGTGTCGATCGCGTCGGCCGCGCCCTCGAAGCCGACCTCCCCGCTGATCAGCGCGGCGGCGCCCACCCGTCCGTCGGCGATGCGGTGCTACTTCTTCTGGTTGGTGAGTTCCTTGAGCATCTTGAACAGGTCGACGGTGTCGTCGGCCGGCGGAGCCTGCACCGACGCCTTGGCCCCGTAGTCGGAGAAGCTCGCGGTGGTGGTGATCGTTCCCTGGGGCGTCTTGATCTTCACGTCCATCTTCACCGGGTAGTCGTCCCCGTTGACCCAGACGTCGTAGTCGTAGCCCTTGATGCCGGCCTTCTTGATGTTGGCGAGCAGCGCCTCCCGCTCCCGGGGCGTGAGGGCCTTGACGCTCTTGTTGGTCTTGAGGCCTTCCTCGGCCGTCAGAGAGCCCTTGTAGCGTTCGGCGCGCTGGCCGTTGATCTTGCCGGTTCCCAGGTGCTTGATGTCCGGCGAGTTGAGAAACATCCCGAGCTGCTGGGCCGGGTCCTGGTTCATGTCCTCCAGGCCTGCGGTCATCTGCTTCATGAGCTGGGCGTCCCCGGTCTGCCCGACCGCGGCCCCCAGGTCGAACTTGCCCCACTTCTTGCCGTCGAACTCCGCGGGCCGCTCGCCCATATCCATGTAGACGGTGTCGTCGATCCAGATCATGTGCGTCTTTTCGGCACCGCCCGCCGACTTCTCGGCGGGCTTCTCGCTCATGGTCACGTCCATGACGAACGGATCCCAGCCCATGACGCCGGACATCTTCGTGTCACCGCCGTCCGGCATCGTCGCCGGCGCCGACATCGTCATCGTGACCTTCGCGGACTTCGCCGCCGCGGTCTTCTCGTACGCCGCCGTGAGCGCCCGCGTCGCCGCGCGCCGACCTGCGTCCCGCTCGGTGCCTTCGGCCTTGTCCGAGCCGTTCTGACAGGCCGTCACACCGACCAGCACGGTCACCGCAGCCAGCGAAACTCCCGCGCGCCGCACGCTCGCGTTGTACATGCCCCACCCCTATTTTCCCTCTTCACAAGCTATGTCACTCACTGTAAGGCATTGCCCTGACATTGCAGGAGGAAATATGGGGCTCGGGACCGTGGGCTCGGGACCGGCTCTCGGCTTGGTCGCTTCCTTACGGCCGCTCCCGCCGAGGGCCGATGCCCCGGCCGGTGACGGCGGACACGGTGACCGTGACCCGTGTCCGCCGCGGCGACCACACGGTGACCACGGCCGGCTTCCCCGGCGGCACGGCGCGCATATCGCTCCACGCCCCGCCGCTCACCGTCACGAGGCGGTACCGGACATCGGACGGCAGCGCGATCTCGGTCCGTCCGCCCCGGCGCGCGTCGTAGGTGAAGCGGTAGCGGCCACGGGCGGCGTCATAGGTCTGCGCATGTGTCCGTCCCGCGACCGCCGCCGCATAAGGGGCGGCGGTCAGCTCCTTGTTGGTACGGAGCCTGCCGTCCTTGTCGACGGCGCAGTATCCGCCGCCGTAGCACCACACATAGCCGGTCCAGCCCGAGCTGTAGCGGGCGAGGGAGGCGAGCGCGTCACGGTAGAAGCGGCGCATGTTCGGCAGCTCGTTGTTGAGCGGACCCCACTCGCCGATCACCACGGGGAGGCGCCGGCGCCGGGGATAGTCGGTGACGGCCCGCTCGTAGGATTCGATCCATCCGGCCGTCGGGTCGTAGTCGGCACCCGCTTCCATCGCGGCGTTGTAGAAGTGCGGTGCGTACACCACACGGCGGTCCCGCACCGCGCCGAGTCCGGTCGGTACGCCCTCGCCCACGATCGGGGTCGGCTCGATGAACAGCCGGCTGTCACGGTCCACGGTGCGCACGTACCGTGCGATGCGGTTGTACATCGGAGTGAGCTGCCGGGCCTCGATGCGGCGGGCCGCGGTGGGCAGATCCTCGCCTTCCCGCAGCTCGCCCATCGGCTCGTTGATCAGGTCGTATCCGAACACGGCCGGATGGTCGCCGAAGCGGTCGGCCAGCAGGCGCCACATGCGTCCCTGGGCGCGCTGGAGGTCCGGATCCGTGTAGAGGTGGGTGAAGGCGCGCTGGACGGCGGGTTCGAAGTATTCGGCGAACCAGTCGTCGGGATGCGGCGTGAAGGGCAGTCCGTCGGTCCGGGTCGCCCACCCGGGGATGCCCCGGTGTCCGAACGCCGGACCGAAGACGTCCTGGTGGGCGTCGATGAGCACCTTGATGCCGTACTTGTGCGCCCAGTCCAGGATGCGCTCGATCGTGCGGAGATAGCGCGCGCTGTAGCGGCCCCGGCGTGGTTCGAGATCGTCCCAGAACACCAGCAGGCGGGCGCAGTTGAAGCCGTGGGAGCGCAGATCACGGAAGTGGCGTTCCGTGATCGCGGACAGCGCGGCGTCGCCACGGTGCTCCTTGTCCTCGACGTTCCAGCCGTGCAGGGTCAGCGCCCGGCCGTCGTCGTCCGTCAGCCGGGGAATGCTCGGCCCACCGCCGCTCGGGGCGGCCTCGGCAGCGGAGACGGAAACGGCGGGGGCCGGGGCGGCGCCCGGAGCCAGCGCCAGCCCGGCGGCACAAAGGACAACGAACACACCGCGGACAACCGACCAGGGCCTGCCCATGGCAGCACTCCTCCCACCCTCGCTGATGAGGCGACGCAGAGCCAAGCAGCGCAGCGATGAACCCGCAAGAGAAGCGCGGCGATCGGCCGCCGCGACCAGGGTGACCAGGGTGCTCCTGCCCCTTGGCGCGCCTGACACAGTGGGGCCCATGAGCGAACTGGTGGAGCAGGTGGACGAGCGGGACCGTGTGGTCGGCGTGGTGGAACGCGAGGAGGCGGTCCGACGGTGGCTGCTGCACCGCATAGCGATGGTGGTCTGCCGGGACGGCGCGGGCCGCGTCCTGGTACACCGCCGCGGTGACGGCATGAAGCGCTACCCGGGCCGCTACGACACCGTCGTCGGCGGTGGCGTCGAGGTCGGCGAGAGCTACGAACAGGCCGCCGCCCGGGAGTTCGAGGAGGAGCTGGGGGTCCGGCTGACCGAGCCGCCTCGGATGGTGTTCAAGCGGATCTACCACGAGGAGCACGGCCCGTACTGGATGGCCGTCCACGACGTCCGGCTGGACGCCGCCCAGATCGCCTCGATCGCCCCGAACCCGCGCGAGATCGCCTGGTGGGGCTGGCTGACGGAGGACGAGATCCGCGACCGCCAGGACCGGCTGCCGTTCATCGGCGGCGGCGAGAACGTGCTGTGGACGTTCCTGAGGCACGTGGACCGTACGGACCGCACGGATCCCGGCGAGACCCTCAAAGACGACGCCGGCGAGTGAGCGCAGGCGCCGCCCCCCGAACGGCGCCCCGGCACACGGCGGCGAAGGCCGCCGAGAGCCCGGCGCGGAACGGGGCGGCCGGCGACGCTCCCTACCCGGCCTCGTACGCTGCCCACGGCCCGAGACCGAACCGCGCGCCCTCCCGACGGACTTCGAGGGCGCCCGTTCCGCCGAAGTGCGCCGGCACCAGCAACTCCCGTTCATCGGCAGCCCGTTCAAGGATCCGGCGGCGGCTGGCGACCGCTTGATCGGCGTCCAGGCAGAAGCAGCTGTTGCAGGACGGGGCGAGGATCTGCACCGGGCTGTGCAGCAGATCGCCGACGAAGACCGCCCGGTCGCTCCCGGACGCGAGCCGCAGCACGGACGAACCGGGCGTGTGGCCGGGCGCGGATTCCAGGGTGAGATGGTCGTCGATGCGGTGGACGCCCTCCCACAGCACCACCTGCCCGGCCCGGTGGACGGGCGCGACGCTGTCCTCGTAGATGAGCCGGTCGACCTCCCGTACGCCGTTCCCGTAGGCGTTGTCGGGGCCGAAGTGGAAGTCGTCGGCGGCCGGCAAGAGGTACTGGGCGTTGGGGAACGTCGGCTGCCATTCCCCTTCGATGCCGGTGGTGTTCCAGCCGACGTGGTCGCCGTGGAGGTGGGTGTTGACGACGACGTCCACGTCCTGCGGGCGGACACCGGCCCGCGCCAGGGAACCGAGGAAGTCGTTCTGCCAGTGGTGGAAGGGCGAACCGGGCCGCTCGCGGTCGTTACCCACACCCGTATCGACCACAACGGTCCGTCCGCCACTGCGCAGCACCCAGGTCTGCACCGCGCACTTCATCCTGTCGCTGTCCGGGTCCCAGTGGTCCGGTGCCAGCCAGCCCGCGTTGTCCTTCCACACCTCCGCCCCGGACTCCGGAACGAAGTCGCGGGCGGCCGCGATCGGGCCCTGCCACTCGACGACCCGGATGACCTCGACGTCACCCAGCAGGATGCGCTGCACGCCGTTCTGTCCGTTGTTCTGCGCGTTGTTCTGCACGTTCTCGCTGTTCATGGCTATGACTCTAGGGAAGGCCGGATGAGTCTTTCCATACTTACCCGGCTCATCCGGATACGCATGGCTCTCATGCCCGACTCCATGGATACCCTGTGACGGTGGATGTGGTGAGCGACGCGATCTCGGCCGTACGCAGAGGACGCCCCTCCTCCAACCGGGTCCGGGTGAGCGGGAGCTGGAGCACTCGCCTGGCCCCGTACGAAGGTGCGGGGTTCCATGTCGTGCTGGAGGGCAGCTGCCGTCTGGTGCCCGACGGCGGCGCCCCGGTCTCGCTCGGTACGGGTGACGCGGTGCTGCTGCCGCACGGCACCGGGCATGTGATCGCCGACTCCCGCGCCGATGCGAGGGCGGTGGAGCGGGCGGTGCCGTTCGAGCGCTGGCACGACGGGAGGCAGCCGCGCCACCCTCACCGATCGGCTTCCGACGAGGTGGCGCTGCTGTGCGGCAAGTACCGGCTCGACGCCAGCCGTGCACACCCGCTGATGGCGGAGTTGCCGAAGGTCGTCCACCTGCCGAACCGTGTCGGCGATCACCCCGAACTCCGCCTCGCCATCGACCTGTTGGGCCGGGAGCTGGACGCACAGCGGCCCGGCTCCTGCATCGCGGTGCCCGGTCTGCTCGACCTCCTCCTCGTCTACATGATCCGTTCCTGGATGGCCGAGAGCACGACCGGAGCCTGGCCAGCCGTGCTGGGCGACCCGGTGGCGGCCGCCGCCCTGCGCGCGCTGCACTCGGACCCGGCCGCCCCGTGGACGAACGACCGGCTGGCCGCCGAGGCGGGCGTCTCCCGCCCCACCCTGGCCCGCCGGTTCACCTCCCTGGTCGGCCGCCCTCCGATGGCGTACCTCACCTGGTGGCGGCTCACCGTCGCGGCCACCCTCCTGCGCGACACCCCCGACCCGCTGGCCGGCATTGCCCGCCGGGTCGGTTACGGCACGCCGTACGCCTTCTCGCACGCCTTCAGCCGGGAGTTCGGGACCACGCCGGGGCGGTACCGGGCGGCGGCCGGCGGCACGTCCCCCGACGCCCGGGAGGGATGAGGGCGTCCCTGCGCGGGGCGGGGGTGCGGCCGGAGTACGTCAGGTCAGCCGGAGTACGTCAGGTCAGGGTGAATCCCGCCGTGAGTGCGGCCTCCGAGCTGTTGCCGGCGTAGATCTCGAACTCCCCCGGCTCCACGAAGAATTCTCCGCCGGGGTCGTTGGTGTGGAAGCCCAGTTCCGGCCTGCCGAGGGTGAAGCCGACGGTCCGCCGCTCCCCCGGCTTCAGATGCACCCGGGAGAAGCCGACGAGCCTGCGGACCGGCTGGACGACGCTGGCGACCTTGTCGCGGAGGTAGAGCTGGACGACCTCGTCGCCCGCGGTTGCGCCCGTGTTCTCGACCTGCACGGTGGCCCGGACCGTCGCACCGCCGTCGGCGACGCTCTTCGCGCGCAGGACCTCCGCCGTCAGCTTCAGGCCGGAGAACCGGAACGTCGTGTAGCTGAGGCCGTGTCCGAAGGGATAGAGCGGGGTGTGCGGGATGTCCAGGTATTTCGAGGTGTACTTGTTCTGCGGGTCGAAGGGGCGGCCGGTGTTCTCGTGCCCGTAGTAGAGCGGGAGCTGGCCGACCGAGCGGGGGAAGGTGGCCGGCAGCTTGCCGCCGGGGTTGACCTTGCCGAAGAGGAGATCGGCGACGGCATGGCCGCCCTCGATGCCGGGATGCCAGGCCTGCAGGATCGCGTCGGCCCGGTCGGCGATGGCGGTGAGCACCAGCGGGCGCCCCGAGAGGACCACCACGACCACCGGCTTACCGGTGGCGGCGACCTCTGCCACCAGCTGTGCCTGGACGCCGGGCAGGGTGATGTCGCTGCGGACGGCGGCCTCGCCGCTCTGCGCGGCCTTCTCGCCCACGACGACGACCACGGCATCGGCGGCCCGGGCCGCGTCGACCGCCTCGTCGAAGGAGCCGGTGTCGTCGCCCTCCACCGCACATCCGCGGGCGAAGCGCACGGTGGCGGAGGGGGCGGCCCGCTTGATGCCGTCCAGTACGGACACCGCGGGGAACAAGGCGGCGCCGATGCTCGCCCATGTGCCGTGCAGTTCCTTGGTGTCGTCGCCGAGCGGGCCGATGACGGCGATCGATGCGGTCTTCGGGGTCAGCGGCAGGGTCCTGTTCTCGTTGCGCAGCAGGACCATGGAGCGCGCGGCGGCGGTGCGTGCCGCCGCGCGGGCCGCGGCGCTGGGCTCGGTGATCTCCGCGGCCTCGTCGGCGTAGGGGTGGTCGAAGAGACCGGCGCGGAATTTGATCCGCAGCACCCGGGCGACGGCGTCGTCCAGCCGCTCGCGACTGATCTTTCCGGCCGTCAGCAGCCGCTTGCCGTGCTCCGCATAGGTGGTGGAGACCATCTCCATGTCGACGCCGGCACCCAGGGCGAGCCGGGCGGCGTCGGCGCCGTCCGCCGCGATGCCGTGGGCGATGAGTTCCTGGACGCCGGTGTAGTCGCCGACGACGAAGCCGTCGAAGCCGCACTCCTCGTGCAGGATGTCGGTCAGGGTGTGCCGGTTGGCGTGCGCGGGCACGCCGTTGACGGTGTTGAAGGACGCCATGACGGTGGCGACGCCGGCGTCGACGGCGGCCTTGAAGGGCGGCAGGCAGACATCGCGCAGCCGCCGCTCGGAGACGTCGGCGGTGTTGTAGTCGCGGCCGCCCTCGGGGAAGCCGTAGCCGACGAAGTGCTTGGCGCAGGCGGCGAGCCGGTCCTTGGCCGCGTAGTCCGCGCCCTGGTAGCCACGCACTTTGGCGGCGGTCATCTTCGCCGTCAGATACGGGTCTTCGCCGCTGCCTTCGGCCACCCGGCCCCAGCGCGGCTCGCGGCTGACGTCCGCCATGGGCGCGAACGTCCAGTGAATGCCTTGGGAGGCGGCCTCCCGCGCGCTGGTCTCGGCGTCGGACGCGGCCACGCCGGGATCGAAGCTGCTGCCCTGGGCGAGGGGTATCGGGAAGGTGGTGAGGTAGCCGTGGATGACGTCCTGGCCGAAGATCAGCGGGATGCCCAGCCGTGACGTCTCCACGGCCGCGCGCTGGAGGTCGTTGCACTGCTTGGCACCGGTGAGGTTGAGCACCGAGCCCAGCAGCCCCTTCGCGGCGAGTTCGGCGCACTGCTTGTTCTGGCCGTCGCCGGGGCCGGTGTCCGCGTGCCAGGTCAGCTGCTGGAGCTGCCCGAACTTCTCCTCGACGGTCATTCTGGCCAGCAGCGCCCGGACCCGGCGCTCGGTCTTCGGATCTCGGGGCGGGCGCGCCGCGGCCGGGGTCGCCGCAGCCGCGGTGGGCGCCGGAAACGCGCCGGTACCCGCGAGGACCGCGGCGCCCGCGGATGCCTTGAAGATGTGACGACGGCTGATGGATCCGGAACCGGACACCGGCGACTCCTCGCTGCGTGGGCGCGGCGCCGACATGCGTCAGCGCTGCGACTCAACCCGCTGATGGCGTACGGAAGTTAAGCCATCTCCCTGTCGTGGCGTCAAGAGGTTGAACATCGAACAAGGGAAACAACGCCTGGCTGATTCACGCTCTGAACCGACGCCGCGGCGCGGGTCGGCGAAGAGAGTGACTGCCGCGCGCCCCTGACCCGGGGCGCGCTCATGGCTCACGATGAGCCTCCGTGACCGGACAACGCGACATCTATACATACCCAATATACGCCGCGTGTATAGTTCCCGGCATGTCTCTTGACCTCGACTCCGGAGCCGCCGCTCTCGGCCGACGGGCCGCCCGGGCCCCCGTGGAAGCACACCGGTGGCGGGGCTGGGCGGCTCCCGGAGTGCCCGCGCTGCTGGCACTCGCGCTGGGATCGTGGGGACTGTTCCGGCAGGGCGCCATATGGCGGGACGAGGCCGCGACATGGGCGGTGGCCGAGCGGTCCATACCCGAGATATGGCACACGATCGCGCACGTGGACGTCGTCCACGGGCTCTACTACTTGCTGATGCACGCCATATTCACGGTCTTCGGGGCGAACCTGCTGGCGCTTCGGCTGCCGTCGGTCCTGGGCCTGATCATCGCCGCGGCGGCCACCGCGGCGACCGGCCGCAGGCTCGCCGGACCCCTGGGTGGTCTCGCGGCCGGGCTGGTGGTGGCGCTGGTCCCGGCGATGCAGCGCTACGGGCAGGAGGGGCGCTCCTTCACGCTGGTGACGGCGGGGGTGGCGGTGGCGACCTGGCTACTGGTGGGCGCGGTGTGCCCGGCGGGGCCCGCGAGTGCGCGCGACGGCCGCGGGCGGCGGATCGCGTGGGGGTGGCGCTGGGCCGGCTACACGACGGTCATGGTCGGTGCCGCACTGCTCAACTGGCTCTCGCTCTTCGCGCTGGCGGCCCACGGTGCGACCGTCGCGATCGCCTGGCGCGCCGGCCGACGCCCGCTGCTGGCACGGTGGTCGGTGTCCGCCGCGGTGGTCGTCTCGGCGACGCTGCCGCTCATTCTCGCCAGCCGCCCGCAGTCGGGCCAGGTGGCGTGGATTCGGCCCGCCTCGGCTGCCAGCTTGCTGGGGGTGACCGTCATGCTGGTGGTCGCCCTGGCCTGTGCCCGAATACCGCGTCGCGAGGGTACGGAGCTGTCCCAGGTCTCGGTGGGGCTGCCGCTGCTCGCCGTGCCGCAACTCGGGCTGCTGCTGGCCTCCTGGCTCATCCAGCCGCTCTACTCCGACCGCTATGTGCTCTTCGCCTACACCGGGCTGGCGCTGCTCGTCGGTCCGGCCGTCGCCTGGGGGGTGCAGACGGCGGTGGCGCACGGCCGGACCCGGGGCCGTCGTTGGGGGCGGGTGCGCGCCGAAGTACCGCTCGCCGGGGTCGTGGCGGTGGCGTTCCTCGCGCTGCTGCCCCTGGAACTCGGCCTGCGGGCCCCGACGAGCCGGACGGACGACGTACGGGTGACGGCCGCCAAGGTCGCGGCGCTCGCCCGCGCGGGGGACGGCGTCGTCTTCATCCCCGACCAGCGGCGTGACACCGCACTCGTCACACCCTCCGCGTTCCGGGGACTCGACGATGTCGCGCTGGTCGAGAGCCCCATCGCCTCCGGAACCCTGTACGGCATCGAGGCCGCACCCGCGCGCATCCCGACCGCCATGCTGGCCCACAAGCGCATCGTCCTCGTCAGCGACATCACCGACACCGGCGGCTCCGCGGCGGCATCGGCGTCCCGCGACCGCGCCAAACGCGCCGTCCTCGCCCGGCACTTCACCCCCCTCACCTCCGCCGAGACCGGGGGGCGCCGCATAACGGTGTACGAGAGGGCGCGGTGACGGGCGCATCGATGCGCCCTGACGGCCCCGGCGGAGGCGTGCGGTAGCGACGGCGCGAAGCCGGCACGTCAGCGCAGCGGCAGCACCAGTGCGGACGGGTCGGCCGAGGTGGAGCCGAACGCCACACCGCTCCCCCGCGGCGTACTGCCTCCGTACAACGGGTCCTTGGTGTCCACGACCAGCGCCAGCCGGTGTCCGGCAGGCAGGTCGTACGCGGCGGCGAAGAGCGAAACGTCCAGCGGGAAGGCGCGCCCCGGCTGCTTGCCGGACCAGCTCTGCGGGCCGTGCGAGATCAGCTTCCCCACCCCCAGGGCGTTCACGTCGTAGAGGTAGGCGATCACCGTGCCCCGCGCTGCGGAGGCCGTGACCTGGGTGTGCAACCGCGCGGCGCCGCGGAGGTGTTGCGCCGCCGCGGTGGGCGCCGACTGCCACACGGCGGCGGACCTGCGGGGCAGCAGCGGGACGAGGACGGTCGGCGGCAGGCCGACGGTCTGGTCGAGGAGCCCGGACAGTTCGGGGACCCCGCCGTTCGCGCCCGAATCCGTGCCACCGACGACCGGCTTCCGCCAGCCGGTCGCGGCCGCGCCGCCGAGCGCCCCGGTGCCCAGCCGATTCGGGTCGCCCAGCCGCAGGCGTTCGGTCCGGGAACTGACCGCGCGCCAGTCCGGGTAACTCTCGTGCGTGCCGGTCGGCCGGACCTCCAGTTCCACCGGCTGCCGTCGGCCCTCACCGCCGCCGGTGCCCTTGAGGTGATGATCGAGCCACTTGCGCGCGCTCGCCCAGGTGGCGTTGTCCAGCCCCAGCAGGCTCGTCAGCTCCTGTGTGGCGTGGTCTCCGGGGCGCAGTTCCAGGCGCTTGGGGACGGTCAGCCGCTGGTAGAAGGCGGTCATCTGGCTGGGGTTGAAGATGCTGTCGCCCCAGGCGTTGGCGAGGAAGACGGCCGTGCCATGGGCGTTGATCCGGTCCACGTACGCGGCCGGGGACCTGGTGTGCGCCCAGGCGACGACCTTGGGCAGGTCGCGATCGGCGAAGAGGTCCGCCAGGATCCGGGCGAACTCCGGGCTCCTGCGGCCGGTGGGTGCCTGGACGGCGGCGAGCAGGGCGGCGGCCTGGAGGTGCCGGGTCCGTCCGCTGTAGAGCGAGTCGGCCAGGTCGGCCCAGCCGCTCATCGCGGCGACCGCCTTGATCCGCGGATCGAAGGCGGCGCCCATCAGCGTGAGGCCGCCGCCCAGGGACAGCCCCACCATGCCGATGCGCTGCCGGTCGGCGGGTGTGTGGGCCAGGGCCCAGTCGATGACCGCGGACACATCGGCCACGTCCTTGCGACCCGCCACATCGACCTCGCCGCCGGAGCGCCAGAAGCCGCGCACGGTGTAGGTCACGGCGATATAGCCGTCGGCGGCCAGTTGCTTGCCCTGGGCGATGTACTCCAGGTCGTTCTGTCCCCAGCTGGCGGGCTGCACGACCAGCGGGTAGCGGCCCTTCCGGTCGGCGCCGGGCGTGCCGGGAGCGGGGGTGAACACGTCGGCCTTGAGGACGGTGCCGTCCTTCATCGGTATGTCGGCCAGCCGGAAGGAGGGCGCGACGGTGGTGACGGCGGGGCGGGGGGCCGCCGACGCGGGCCCCGTGGCGAGGACGCCGCCCAGAGCAAGTGCCGTGACAAGTACGGCAGTTGTCACCTTCCGCCGGCCGTGGTGTCTGCCGGTGGTACGGCGGGATCGCGCCATTGGTGCTCCATCATGATCTGACCGCGGCGCCACAGCGGCACCCGTCCGGTGCGGTGGTTCGGAGCGTACGGGCGCAGCATCGACCCTGGTGAGACGATGATCAGCCAAAATTACTCGCGGGTAACGGGTCTTGTGGGCCGCGCCGTCGGGCACGGTGGCGGCTACCCGGCGGGGCGGCGGTCGACCGGGGTGAGCGGGGTACGGATGGACACCGCCGTACGGCGCGTCCCGGACCACGGGGCCGGTACCGCCTCGATGTCGCGCGCCAGGCGGTAGGCGAGCGCCTCGTAGTTGACCCGCCAGCCACGGAAGTGCGGCCATGCCTCTTCCGGCGTGCGCTCCATCGGATAGCCCTGAGCCGCCATCCGCTCCACGCCGCGCAGGAAATCCTCGTAGCCCAGCCGTAGCGCGTCGTCCGGGTGGGGATCGCGGTCGTACGGGATGCCCTCGATGTCGGCGATCTCCCGCAGGCAGACAAAGCCCGCCCGCAGCGCCATCCGCACCTCGGCATCCGGCTGCGAGGGGTTGAAGGACAGCCGCAGGGCGGCGGCGTCCAGCACGGACAGCAGGGCGATCAGCCAGTTGCGGGTCGCCTTCGGGGAGCGGAAGTGGATCAGGATCGGGTAGGTGGTGTGGCTCTCGCTCACCCCGGCGCTCCACCGCTCCCAGTTGCGGAAGAGTTCGGTGAGGTTGTCCACCAGCTCGACCTGCGCATAGCGGGCGAGGATCTCCGGCCCCCATGGCGGGCCCCCGGCGCGGGCCTGCAGCAGGGTGACCTCGGTCTCCCTGCGCTGGTAGGCGCCGTAGAGCGCCGGCAGATAGCCCACTTGCAGGCCGATCACGATCGGGCCGGTGGCGGCGGCGCAGAAGTCGATGGCGTTCAGCGTGACGCGGTTGCCGCCGGCGAAACCGAGCGTGAAGAGCGAGGAGCCCGATTCGACCAGCGCCTCGGTGATGCCGAGCCGGCTCACCGCCGCCTCCAGCAGGGCATAGCCGACCATGAAGGACGCCAGCCAGCTGATCAGGGTGACGACGATGGCCAACGGCGCCATGGGGGCGAGCATCCGGTCCTTGGCCTCGGCGGTCGGCAGACGGTCGGCCACCAGCTGGAACGGCCAGTGGACCAGGCGCTGGACGACCCGGGTGAAGCCGGAACGCGTCGGCCGCGGAATCACCAGCGAGTGCAGCACCGAGGAGAAGATCCCGAGCACGATGACGGCACCGCACACACCCAGCAGTGGACGCACCGCAGTCCGCTCCTTCCTCCGCACCCGCCTCGACGAGGGAAGCGTACGGGGCACCCTCCTCGCGGCGGCGCCGACCCGGCGGCACGGCTGCCACGGGGTGCGCAGGTCAGTGCTGCGCCGTGAGGAGCCGGCCGCACTCGCCGAACCGGCCGACAGGTACGGCGTCCCTGTGCTGTCGGACGAGATCCATGCGCCGCTCGTCCTTCCCGGAGCCGCGTTCGTCCCGTTCCTGACGGTGCATCTCGGAGTGCTCGCCACGGTCGCCGCGTTCAACGAGGGTGAGCCATGGCTCGCCGATGTCCTGGACCTGCTCGACCACAACCGGAGGCTGCTGGCGGACCTGCTGACGCAGCTGCTCACCGCAGACCCTCACCGAGGCCCTCACCCGTATCGCCGACGCCACTTGAGAGACCCGCCCCTCGCGAGGGCAGGCGGCTGAGCCGCGGGCGCGTGTGCGCTTCGGTGGGGCGGTGGATGGGGGTGCGCGCGGCCGAGAGAGCGGCTCCGCTGCCGCCGCGGCGGTTGGCGACGATCTCCGCGGCGATGGACAGGGCCGTCTCCTCCGGCGTACGGGCGCCGAGGTCGAGGCCGATCGGGCTGCGGAGCCGGGCCAGTTCGACGTCGGTGACGCCGGCCTCGCGCAGCCGCTGGTTGCGGTCCTCGTGGGTGCGGCGTGAGCCCATGGCGCCGACGTAGGCCACCGGGAGTTTCAGGGCCAGTTGGAGGAGCGGTATGTCGAACTTGGGGTCGTGGGTCAGGACGCACAGCACCGTACGGGAGTCCACCTCCGTCGCCTCCAGATAGCGCTGGGGCCATTGGACGACGAGCTCGTCCGTCTCCGGGAAGCGGGTCCTCGTCGCGAAGACGGGCCGCGCGTCGCAGACCGTCACGTGGTAGCCGAGGAACTTCCCCACCCGCACCAGCGCCGAGGCGAAGTCGATCGCGCCGAAGACGATCATGCGCGGAGCCGGCACGCTCGTCTCGACGAGCAGCGTCACCGGGCGGCCGCAGCGGCTGCCGTCCTCGCCGATGACGACGCTGTCCGTGCGGCCCGCGTCCAGCAGCGCGGCCGCCTCGTCGGCCGCGGTCCGGTCCAGTCCGGGGTGACCGCCGAGGGTCCCCTCGTACGCACCGTCGGGACGTACGAACAGGGCGTGGCCCAGCAGATCTGCTGGGCCGTCGGTGAGGGTGGCCAGGGCCGCGGCCTGGCCTCGCGCGGCGGCCGCCAGGGCGGTGGGGACGATCCCGCCGCGGACCCGCGTGACCAGCACATCGATGATGCCGCCGCAGGTCAGGCCCACCGCGAAGGCGTCCTCGTCGCTGTAGCCGAAGCGTTCGCGCACGGCTTCGCCGTCCTCCAGGACCTGTTGGCACAGTGCGTACACCGCGCCCTCCACGCACCCTCCGGAGACCGACCCGATCGCCGTGCCCGCACCGTCCACGGCCAGCGCGGCGCCCGGCTGGCGGGGCGCGCTGCCGCCGACGGCCACCACGGTGGCGACGGCGAACTCGCGGCCCTCCTCGGCCCAGCGATTCAGCTCGTCGGCGATGTCGAGCATCTCGGTCTCCCTTTGCCGGGCACCGCGCGGCCGGCCGGCGGCGCGGTCACATCACCGCATCGAGGGTGATCGGCAGGGAACGGATCCGCTTCCCCGTCGCGTGATAGATGCCGTTCGCCACCGCGGCCGCGATGCCGGCGAGGCCGATCTCGCCGATGCCCTTGGTGCCGATCGGGCTGCCGCGGTCCGGTCCGCCGACGAACACGACGTCCATGTCGGGGATGTCGGCGTTGACGGGGATGAGGTAGTCGCCGAACGTCCCGTTGGCGATCCGGCCGCTGGGGGCGTCGGTGACGGTGTCCTCGAACAGCGCCATGCCGATCCCGCCGACCGTTCCGCCGACGATCTGGCTACGGCTGGTCTTCTCGTTGAGGATGCGGCCGCCGTCGATCGCGGACACGATCCGGGCGATACGGATCAGGCCCAGGTCCGCGTCCACCCGGACCTCGACGAACTTGGCGCCGAAGGCTCCCGCCAGCGCCATCCCCAGGTCGTCCTGGGAGGCCGGTGTGCTGGAGCCGCCGGCCGTCAGCTCCGGCAGTCCGTGCCGGCTGAGGATGTCCGTGTACGACTCCCCTTTCGCGGGCTGCCCGGCCAGGTGGATGCGGCCCTCGGTGACGTCCACCATGTCGGCCGAGGCGCCGTGCAGCGGGGAGTCGCCGTCCGTGCCGGCGAGGCCGACGAACAGCCCGATGAGCCGTCGGCAGGCATCGCGGACCGCGTTGCCCAGCGCCGCCGTCAGACCGGAGCCGCCGGCCTGGGGCGCGAAGGGCATGTCGGAGTCACCGAGGTCGAACCGGACCCGGTCCAGGGCGAGGCCCAGGCACTCCGCGGACAGTTGCGCCATCACGGTGTACGTTCCGGTGCCGATGTCGGTTGCCGCGCTGCACACCAGGGCGCTGCCGTCGCGGCTGACCGTGGCCTGCGCACGGCAGTCCGTCGCGTACCACGGGTAGCTGACACCGGCCATGCCGTACCCGACGAGCCAGTTCCCGTCCCGCAGGGAGCGGGGCTCGGGAGGGCGGGCCGACCAGCCGAACCGCTCCGCGCCGACTTCGTAGCACTCGCGCAGCGCATTGCTGGACCAGGGCAGCCCCGACTTCGGGTGCACATCGGCGTAGTTGCGCATCCGCAGCTCCAGCGGATCCATGCCCAGGACGTAGGACAGCTCGTCGAGCGCGGACTCCAGAGCGAAGTTGCCCTGTGCCTCGGCGGGCGCGCGCATCGACGTCGGATCGGGGATGTTCAGCCGGGCCTGGCGATCCTGGGTGCGCACATGGGGGCACTTGTAGGCGAAGCCCGACCCCGCCGCGAACGGCTCGAAGTCGTCGTCCTCCATCGCCGCCGAGGAGATGCTGCGGTGGTCGATGCCCACCAGCTCCCCGTTGCGGGTGGCTCCCAGCGTGATCCACTGAACGCCCTTGGGGCGGTGCCCCACCGAGGTGAACATCTGCGGGCGGGTGAGGACCAGCTTGACGGGCCGCTGCAACAGGCGGGCGGCGGCGACGGTGAGGATCACATGCGGCCATACGCGCAGACCGCTGCCGAACCCGCCGCCCACATAAGGAACCAGCACCCGCACCGAACTCGCCGGCACGTTGAAGACCGTCGCCAGGGTGGTGCGCACCTGCGACGGCCACTGTGTGGTGTCGTGAACGGTCAGGCGGTCCCCGTCCCAGGCCGCGAGCGTCGCGTACGGCGCCAGCGGGTTGTTGGTGTTGTCCGGCGTGGTGTAGGTCGCCTCCACCTTGACCTCGGCCGACGCCAGCGCGGCGGCGGCGTCGCCCCGGCTGTGGTCCATTCCCCACGGATCGCTGACCTGCGTGGCCCGTGGGTCCAGGGGATCCAGCAGCGGCTCGGAGCGGTCGTACTCGGCCGCCACCAGCCGGGCGGCGGCGGTGGCCCGCTCGGGTGTCTCCGCGATCACGAACGCGATGTGCTGGCCGTGGTGCAGAACCCGGTCGTCCTGCAGCGGCGCAGGAGGTGACGGCCCGAGGTCCGTCATCGGACCCCGTTCGAGCCTGGGCATGCTGGCGTGCGTCAGCACGGCGAGCACACCGGGGGCCGCCTCGGCCGCCGCCGTGTCCATCCGCACGATCCGGCCCGCCGCGATGGTGCTCTGTACCAGCGCCCCGTAGGCCTGCCCGGGGGCGTCGAAGTCCATCGGATAGGGCGCCGCGCCGGTGACCTTGCGAGGACCGTCCACACGGTCGACCCCGGCCCCGACCACCGGAGCGCTCTTGACCGTACTCATGCCGCAACTCCCGCCACCGTCTGCAGTGCACGGACCAGGGTGCGCTGGGCCAGCTCGACCTTGAACGCCGTACCGGGCACCGTCCACGCCCCCCGCACGGCCGACTCCGCCGCCTGGCGGAACGTCGCGCGATCAGCCGGAGCGTCGCTCAGCTCACGCTCGACACCCCAGGCCCGCCAGGGCGTCGACCCCACACCGCCCAGGCCCACCCGGGCGTGCCGGACCACACCGTCGGACACCACCAGCGCCACCGCCGCCGACGTCAGGGCGAACTCGTACGACGCCCGGTCCCGCACCTTCAGATATCCCGACCTTGCCCCGGCCGGCAGCAGAGGAATGTCCACGCCGGTGATCAACTCGCCGTGCGCCAGGACGTTTTCCCGCTCCGGGCTCTCCGATGCCGTGCGGTAGAAGTCCGTCAACGGCACCGCCCGCCGGCCCGACACCCCCTGGATCCGCACCACGGCATCCAGCGCGACCAGCGCGACCGCCACATCGGAGGCATGTGCCGCGATGCACCGCTCGCTCACACCGAGGATCGCGTGCATCCGCGCCGTGTTCTCCACCGCCGCGCACCCCGAGCCGGGAACCCTCTTGTTGCACTGCGGCACGGCGGGATCGCGGAAGTAACGGCAGCGCGGGCGCTGCAGCAGATTCCCGCCGATCGTCGCCATGTTCCGCAGCTGCGTCGACGCCCCCGCCAGCAGCGCTTCCCTGACGAGGGGAATCCGGGCCGCGACCACCGGATCCGCCGCCAGCTCCTCCATCGTCACCAGCGAACCCACGTGCAGCATCTCGCCATTGGGCTCGATTCCGTGCAGCGGCAGACGCGTGATGTCCACCAGGAGCCCGGGATTCAGCACGCCGTCCTTCATCAGGTCGAGTTGCGTCGTACCCCCCGCGAGAAACGCGGCCTGCGGATCACCGGAGACCAGCCTGACCGCCTCGCCGGGATCCGCCGCCCGCACGTACTCAAGGGCGCGCATCGCCACCACCCCCCGCGGCCTCGCGAATGGCGGCCACCATGTGCGGATAGGCGCCGCACCGGCACAGGTTCCCGCTCATGAACTCGCGGATCTCCTCGTCGGAACCGGCTCGCCCCTCCTTCAGCAGCGCCACCGCGGACATGATCTGACCCGGGGTGCAGAAGCCGCACTGGAAACCGTCGTGCGCCACGAATGCCGACTGCACCGGATGCGGCCCGCCCGCCTCGCCGATCCCCTCGATGGTCGTCACGGCGCGCCCCTCGCACTGCGCCGCCAGCGACAGGCACGCCAGCACCCGCTTGCCGTCCACGTGCACCGTGCACGCCCCACAGGCCCCCTGATCACAGCCCTTCTTCGTGCCCACCAGCCCCAGATGGTCACGCAGGGCATCCAGCAGCGTCACCCGCGCATCCAGCCCCAGCGTGTACGACCGCCCGTTCACCAGAAGCGTGACCACCCGCTCACCGGGACGTGCCGCGGCTTCCCTGCCCGTCGCGTCCGCCATCGCGCGCCCTCCGAATCCCTCGGAACAACGCCGGCACCGCTCTCACACAGCCGATCCCCCGAGGGTCCCGGTCGGCCCGGAACCCGAACTGCCAAAACGCCTGGCCATAGCTGCTCTGTCACGCGGCGCGGAAGGCTCGGCCGGCTCTTCCCACGGTACGCCCGGCGATCCACCCCGGCACCATGTGTCCGGGCCGGCGCAGCCCCACCGGCAAGGTGCCCTCCGTCGCGGGACGCGAGGCCTACCGCCACACGGTCCGGCCGTCGCGAACGGTGAGCGGGCCGGGCCGTTCGTCCTCGTAGAACCTGATCCAGCCGACCTGGACGGAGCCGTCGAAACGCCGATGGAGCGCGTCGGCCTTGGTCGCCAGCCACTCGAGCAGTTCGCCGACCCGGTCGCAGTCGTCCGGGTGGATCTCCTGCCGGGCGGTCAGTGCCCAGCCCTCCGCGCGCCGGACCAGGACCGAGGTGAGCGCTCCGCCCACCTTCCATGCCTCGCCGTGCGACGCCAGGAGCGGCACCGGGTCGTTCTCCGTGACGAGTTCGCCGAGGTCGTCCTCCACCACCACCGGGAACGCGGTCACGAGGGTCAGGCTCTCCGGCTGTGCCCCCAGGCCGAGGTGCCAACGGAGTTCGGCGATCTCTCCCTCGGAGAGGTCGTCGCACAGGTCCATCGCCACCACGAGCTCATAGATGTCTGCCATGGCGGGCACCGTACCGGCGGGGTACGACACTCCGGCCGCCGGCGTCACTCGCTCACCCGGGACCGCACGAGGGCGGCCCGGTCCCCCGCGTCCTGCGGCCACGCCGCGCTCAGGTTCCGGAGCAGGTCCCGGTGTTCCTCGATCAGGTGCCGGTAGGTGAGACCGACGGCCCCCTCCAGCTGGAGCGGCAGCTCGGCGGAGCGGGTGGCGCGTACCAGGACCGCGGCCGCCTGCGGGGAGGCTTCCAGGCCGAACAGGGCGTTGAGGGCATCCGTGCGCAGGTCCATGTCCGCTGATCCGTCGAAGATCAGCCGCTCGAGCGCCGCGACGACCCGTTCGTCCGGTGACTCCCACCGCGCGAGACCGTCGGCCGCCGCCCCCACGGCGGCCTCGCGGACCGCGGCCGAAGCGTCGTGCGTGCGCAGCGCAGCGACGATCGCTGCGGCGTCCGCGGGCTCGCCGACCTCCGCCAGGATGCCGAGCGCGCTCGCATGGTTCGCGCCGGCTCCGGTCCCCGGGCTCAGCCCGGCCTCGGACGGTGCCTCGGCGAGGACGCCCCGGGCTACGGCGAGCACTTCTGACAGGTGCTCGCCGTCGTCCAGGCCGAACCGGACGAGCCCGTCGCTGTCGTGGAAGTGGTCGAGCGCGATCCCCACGGCCACCGGCTGCCCGCTGTGCAGCAGGGTGCGGAACGCCCGGCGATGGGATGTCTCGCCCGTGGGGGACCGCAGCTCACGGTGGGCCGCGCGCAGTTCCGCGCCCTCCGGCTCGCACCCTTCCCAGTACGTGCTGTGCGGGCCGTCGGCCAGCGCATCTCGGACCGTATCCGCCGCGGTGGAGCGTTCGTCCGCGGACCATTGCTCGGCGAGGCGTGCCACCAGGGTCCGGTGAGCGTAGAAGCGCGGGCCCGACGCCAGCGCCGCGGCCGCCTCCTGCCGCACCTGCCACTCCTCGTCCCCGGTCGCCCGTACCAGCGCCTCGGTCGCCTCGGCTCCGGGCGTATCGCGCAGTGCGGCGACCGCCTCCATGCGCTCGCCGCACCGCTCCACCCGGGCGGCCAGCGCGGCCAGCCGCGGATCGGGCGTCTCCTGGTCCTCCAGGATTGCGTGCGCCGCGTTCAGGGCGTTCCACCGCAGCGCCTCGTCCGGCATCCGTTCCAGAACTGCGGCGACCGTCGGCGCGTCCTCGTCCTCCAGACCGAAGCGCAGCAACGCGCCCAGGGCGCTGGCATGATTGGCGCCCGCGAAGCTGTGCTCGCCGTCGTCCTTGGGCGTGGGAGGCTCCCGGAGCAACTGCCTGGCTACGGCGAACACTTCCTCCTCGTACTCCTCCAGGGCATTTCCGCCGACATGCCGCTCCGTCATCTCGGCGCGGTCGTAGAAGTCCAGCGCAATGGCCCTGGCGACCGTGTCGTCGCTGCGCAGCAGCGTCAGGAATCCCCGGTGGAACTCCGCCGCGGTCGTCGGGGGTTTCATCGCGTCGTAGGCGTCCCGCAACTCCGGATCGTCGAAGGCGTCGTGCCAGTACCAGGACGTGAACTCCAGCAGGAAAATCGTTGTGAACACGGCCGGAGTAGAACACCCGAAGTCTCGTGGGCGCCATCGGAATTCGCCGTGGCCTCCGTCGGCGCAGGCCGGGTGCCGGGAGCGTGCCGGCCTCGTGCCCCGCGGCCTCGTCGGCGGCCGCCCGTTTCAGGGTGCGCCCGCTGAGGACGGAGCGGGTCCGCCGGGCGTCGCCGTCCACGTCACCGCCCGCCCTTCCGCGGTTGGCCGCCCTCTCGCTGTGGCGCGCGACCGCGGACGACGCATGTGCGAGGGACCCGGGAGCGGGGCTCGCCCATGGGGCACGGCGGAAGCCACCCGGTCGAGGCCTGTGCGGCGGGCCGGCCGTCACGGGTGTAAGCAGGAGATATGCGTTTCCGGCACGGCCGTACCCCCCGGCTCGGCAGGTCCTGGCGGCCGGGGCGTGGGTTGGTCATCATCCCGATCGCGATGATCGCGGCGATCACCGTGATCGACATCAACTCCCCGACGACCATTCATTTGGGCCCGTTCCTGGTCGCTGCCCCCGCCATCACCGCTTCCTTCGCCGGCCCGACACTCACCGGTGCCATCGGAGCCCTCGCCGTGGCGGCGCAGGTCGTCATCGGCCACTTGCACGGCGGTCTGATGACACCGAACCACCAGGCGCAGATCGCCGCCCTCGTCGTGATCTCGGTGTTTGTCACGCTCTTCCGCTATCTGCGCTCCCGGCACGAGCGGCAGCTGGGCCAAGTACGGTCGGTGTCCGTCGCGACGCAGCAGGTCCTGATGCGGCCGCTGCCCCGCAGGATCGGCCCTCTGTGGATCGCGTCGGCCTACCTCGCGGCCGAGGCGGAGGCCGAGATCGGCGGGGATCTTTACGCGGCGGTGCCCGCGGTGCGCGCGACCCGCCTGGTCATCGGCGATGTCCGCGGCAAGGGTCTGCCCGCGATCAATGAGGCCGCACTGCTGGTCGGGGCCTTCCGGGGATCCGCCTACCGGAATCTTCCGCTGCCCGGCATCGTGGCGCATCTGGGGAACTCCGTGTACTGGAACATCGTCCACTTCGCCGAGGGCGAGCCGGAGCACGAGGAGTCGTTCGTGACCGCGCTGGTGCTGGACATCCACGAGGACGCGCCCTGCATCAGCATGGTGAACTGCGGGCATCCGCCGCCCCTGCTGCTGCGTGACGGCAGCGTCCGGTCGCTGGAGGTGCGAGAGCCCGCACTCCCGCTGGGCCTGAGCGCCACGTCGGAGAGCGAGTACGAGGTGGAGACGTTCCGTTTCGAAGCGGGCGATCTGCTCCTGCTCTACACCGACGGCGTCATCGAGGCCCGGGACCGCGCCGGCACGTTCTACCCGCTGACCGAGCGGATCACGGGATGGAACGGGTCCGGCCCGCAGTCCCTGGTGCGGCACCTCCATGGCGATCTGCTCCAGCACGCCGGCGGAACCCTGGGCGATGACGCGGCCATGATCGCCATTGCCAGATCCCGCTGAGGCGCGCCGGCGGGCGGCGCCGCTACCGGGGAACGGCCGCGAGCGGCCCGCGTCCCCGGCCGCCGGCGCGTCGCCGCCGCGAGTTCAGCGCTGGTTCTTCTCCAGCGCGTCGACGTAGTTGTTGATGAAATGGTCGCGGACGCCGTCCGAGGCGGGCGCGAACACGTCGGCGGTGCGGCCCTTGGCGCGGTCGAGGAGGCCGCCGATCACCGGCATGGCCTCGTGCAGCTTGCCCTTGGAGTCGATGTACCGCAGGGCGTCGACATGATGGAAGACCGGCTCCGGCGGGAGCTGGGGCACGACGTCGTTGTTGTTCACGAAGCGGTACATCCGGTCGGCGAAGGCCGCGTTGAACTCCTGGGCCAGCCGCCGATCGCAGGTGCGCGGCTGGCCGAAGGTGTAGATGCCGTCGGCCGTCAGATGCGGCTCCTCGAAGTGCAGGCGGGCGCCGGCGAGCATGGCCAGCGCGCCGCCGAGGCTGTGCCCGGTGAACCAGATGGTCTGGCCGTTGTCGTGGAACTCGGCGACGGCCTCGTGGACCTGCGGCCAGATGGAGTCCAGCGCCTCGCCGAAGCCGTAATGCATGAATCCCTTGCCGCCGGGGCCGGGCCAGGGCGGAGTGCTGGCGTCGGACAGCCAGTCGCGCATTTGCGCCGGTTCCGTCCCCCGGAAGCCGGTGATGATCATGCGGTCCCCGGCAAGGGTGTACGCCTGGGTGTCCTCCAGCGGGAAGGGCGGCCGGAACCGGGTGTGGTGGTGGCGCACCCGGTCGAAGCCCCACTCGCGGGCCTTGCTCTCGATGGCGTTCTCGTCCTTGTAGGCGAGGTCGGCCGCATGGGCCATGCACAGGGCGTGGCCGAGGCTGTAGCCGGTGGCCTGGTGGTCGATCGTGAAGGCGGTCAAGGGGGTTGGCTCCTCGGGGCGACGGGGCCGACCGGCGGACGGCGCCGACGGCGGCGATCACGCATCGGCGCGTATCGACTACAGAAAGTAGCGTCCACGCGGTCCGGCGCCCTTCATTTCCCAGGCGTGGCGCCTCCGGAACCGCCCCGAAGCCACCGATGGCCGCGATGGCGACCTCAGGGAGACGGAGGCGTGGGCGCCTGACGGGATGGATGCAAGGGGCCACCCGAGGCCGGATATTGTCGTACATTCATGCGATTTCGGCGTGGTGCGTACGGGTCGCAAAGGCGCGCGAGGTACAAAAGGAACATGGCCCGATTTTCCGGCCGCTTCCCCTGGCTGCCTTCGGGGCGCTGGTTCACCCGTCGGCGCCCGGACGGCGACGGCCGGGGTGAGCTGCGTAAAGGCGCGCCGAAGCCGGCTGCGCGGCGCCTGCTCTCGCTGACGAGCGGCCGCAGCGTGGCCGGCCAGATGTTCCTTCTGCAAGTGCTGATCGTGCTGCTGCTCATCGTGGCCGCGGTGACCACGTTGGTGCTCCAGTCGCGGAGCGACAGATTCCAGGGGGCACGCGATCGCTCGCTCGCGGCGGCCGAGGCCTTCGCCCACAGCCCGGGGCTCGTGGAAACGCTGCGCGGCCGCGACCCGAGCGCGGTGCTCCAGCCGCTGACGGAGGCCGCTCGCAAACGCGGCGGCGTCGACTTCATCGTCGTCATGAACCGGAAAGGCATCCGCTATACGCACCCCAAGCCGGGGGAGATCGGGAAGCATTTCGTCGGCACCATCAAGCCTTCGCTGGACGGCCGGGTCACTCTGGAGGGCGTCAACGGCCCCCTCGGCCACGAGGTCCAGGCCGTCGTCCCGGTGACGGACGCGCACGGCAAGGTCGTGGGCCTGGTGTCGTCCGGCCTGAAGGTCAGACGCGTCAGCAGCGCCGTCGACCGGCAGCTGCCGGTCGTACTCGGCGCCGGGGCCGCCGCGCTCGCCCTGACCACGGCCGGCACCTGGCTGGCCACCCGGCGGCTGCGACGCCAGACCCACGGGCTCGGTCCGGCGGAGATGACCCGCATGTACGAACACCACGATGCGGTGCTGCACGCCGTACGCGAGGGCGTGCTCATCGTCGACGCGGACGGGCGCGTCGTGCTGGCGAACGACGAGGCGCACCGCCTGCTCGGGCTGGGCCCCGACGCGGAAGGCCAGCTCGTCTCCAGCCTCGGGCTCGCCCCCCGTACGACCGAGCTGCTCGGGTCCGGACGCGTGGTCACCGACGAGGTACTGCCGGTCGGGGACCGGCTGCTGGCGGTGAACAACAGGCCCACGGACAGGCAGGGCGGCCCGCCGGGCAGCGTGGCCACGCTGCGGGACTCCACCGAGCTGCTCGCCCTCGCCGGAAAGGCGGAAGCCGCGCAGAGCCGGCTGCGGCTGCTGTACGAGGCGAGCGTGGCCATCGGTACCACCCTCGATGTGCCACGCACCGCCGAGGAGCTGACCCAGGTCGCCGTCACCTGGTTCGCGGACCATGCCACCGTCGACCTCGCCGAACCCGTCCTGAGCGGCGAGGAGCCGCAGACGGGGTCGTACGCGGAGGCCCCGGAACTGCGCCGCGTGGCGCTCGCCGGGCTCCGCGACGACCATCCCCTCTACCGGGCGGGCGAGCTGCACCAGTACGCCGCGCCGACCCCGATGGCCACGGGCTTCGTCACCGGACAGTCCGTGCTCGTACCCGACCTGCGGACCGCCGACTACTGGCGCGCGCAGGACCCCGAACGCTTCCAGCTCGTCCTCGATTACGGGTGCCGGTCGCTCATCACCGTGCCGCTCCAGGCACGCGGTGTGCTCCTGGGGGTCGCCAACTTCTGGCGTTCCCGGGACACCGCCCCCTTCGAGGAGGGCGATCTGACCCTGGCCGAGGAGATGGCTGCCCGAGCCGCCGTCTGCATCGACAATGCCCGCCGCTTCACGCGCGAGCACGCCGTGGCCGTCACCCTTCAGCACAGCCTGCTCCCCCGGGGCCTGCCCGAGCAGAGCGCCCTCGACATCGCGCACCGCTATCTGCCCGCGCAGACCGGGGTGGGCGGCGACTGGTTCGACGTCATCCCGCTGCCGGGCGCCCGCGTCGCCCTGGTCGTCGGTGATGTGGTCGGCCACGGTCTGCATGCCGCCGCCACCATGGGCCGGCTGCGGACCGCGGTGCAGAACTTCTCCACCCTCGATCTGCCGCCCGATGAGCTGCTCAGCTTCCTCGACGAGTTGGTCAACCGCATCGACCAGGAGGTGACGGCGGCGAACGACGAAGCCACGATCGCGGGCGCCACCTGCCTGTACGCGATCTACGACCCCTCCACCGGCCGCTGCAGCCTGGCCCGCGCCGGCCACCTCCCGCCGGCGCTCGTCCATCTCGACGGCACCGTGGAGATGCTCGACCTCCCCGCGGGCCCGCCACTCGGCGTCGGCGGTCTGCCCTTCGAGGCGATGAATCTGCACCTGCCCGCGGGCAGCAGCCTCGTCCTGTACACGGACGGCCTCGTCGAGGACCGCAACCATGACATCGAGGCCGGGATGCGGAACCTCACGACGGCGCTGGCACACCCCGGCCGGACGCCCGACGAGACCTGCGAGGCCGTCCTCGGGGCCCTGCTCCCCGACCGTCAGCGCGACGACATCGCCCTACTCGTCGCGCGCACCCACCTTCTGGATCCCGAGCGCATCGCCGCCTGGGAAGTCCCCTCCGACCCCGCGGCAGTGGGCGAGGCGCGCGCGGACGTCACCCGGCAGCTCATGCAGTGGGGCCTGGAGGAGTCGGTCTTCACCACCGAGCTCATTCTCAGCGAGCTCATCACCAACGCCATCCTCTACGCCACCGGCCCGATCCGCGTACGCCTGCTCCACGACCGCAGCCTGATCTGCGAGGTCTCCGACACCAGTAGCACCTCCCCGTACCTCCGGTATGCCGCAGTGGAGGACGAAGGCGGCCGCGGTCTCTTCCTCGTCTCCCAGCTCGCGCAGCGCTGGGGCACCCGCTACACACCCGAAGGCAAGATCATCTGGGCGGAACAGGCCCTTCTGAACGCGGCGGCTCCGGGACCCGACGGCCCCGCCCCGTCATAGCGCCTTAGAGAGAGGCGGTTCGGAGGGTTCCGCCGGGGGCGATGGCGAGGATGGCCACGTCGTCGTGAAAAGCGCGCGCGTGGCGCGGCAGATCGGTGTTGAGGAAGTCGATGACATCGGCCGGGCCCGGTGCCGGCTTGCCGGCGAAGCGGTGGCCGAGCCGGTCGAGGAGCGGGTAGAAGGCGCCGGTGTCGTCCCGGGCCTCGATCAGGCCGTCGGTGCAGAGCAGCAGGACGTCACCGGGGGCGAAGGCATGGGAATAGGCGACGGGCCGATCCTCGGCCAATCCGCCCAGGCCGAGCGGCAGGGCGGGGGGTCCGATCAGGGCGGTCACCTCGCCATGGGAGATCAGGACCGGTTCGATGTGCCCGTGGTTGACGATCGTCAGCCGCTGGGCCGGGGCGTCGTACTCGATCAGGGCGGCGGTGACGAACAGCTCGTCGTCGCGGATCTCCTCGGCCGCCCGGGCCATGCTGCGTTCCATGCGCAGGGCGACGGACTGGAGGTCCCCCTGGTCGTAGGCGGCCTCGCGGAAGGTGCCGAGGAGGTCGGCGACGGTCCGTACGGCCTTCAGGCCCTTGCCGCGGACATCGCCGATGATGGCGCGCTCGCCGTTCTCGGTGGCGCGGATGTCGTAGAGGTCGCCGCCGACCATGGTGCCGACCTCACCGGACCGGTAGAGACCGGCCGCGAGCACATGGCCCACCTGGTGGGGCACCGGCCTCAGCAGGGTGCGCATCAGGGCTTCGGCCACCGAGTTGGCCCGCACCAGGTGCTGCTCCTGGCGTTGCCGGTGGGCAGCCAGCGCCACACCGAGAATGCCGACCAGGGCGGTGGCGATGTACGCGGCGACATGGTGACTCACCCAGAGCTGGTGGATGTTGCGGCCGGTGCAGCATGCGGTGCCCGCGAGAACGCCCTCGAAGACGACGGCGAAGACCGTGATGGCGGCGACGCTCACGGGACCGAGCGTGTAGGCGGCGGTCACCGGCAGGGCGACGAGCAGGGAACTCACCGGCCAGGGTGCAGGAGTCACCGGTTCGAGCACCAGGACGAACGCGACGTAGGCCAGCGGCAGCCAGCGCATCCACGCGGGCGGACGGAGCACCTCGAAGCCGTTGTTGGCCGCAAGCGCGATGCGCCTTCCGGCCAAGTGGCCATGGCCCGGGCGGGTCACGACGTGCCCCGAGGTCGTGGTGCCCGCCGGCCCGGGCGCACGCCCGGCGGCATCCCCAGCGTCGCAGGAACAGGACACGCCAACGCCTTCACCACCGTATTCCGCGACACCTTGTCCCACCGGACGGGCGTCCGCCCCGGGACCGGATGGCACGACTGTGACCGAGGGCCAGCCTGACCGAGCCGAACGGCCCGACCCGATGATTGGGCCGTCGGCGGCGTGTCATACGCCGTCCCCGGCACGCGTTCCGGACGCGTTCGGGACGGATGCGGGAGGACTCCTTCCGCGCCACGTCCGGCCCGGCATGGGACCGGTCGGTGACGTTGCCGGGCCCGGCGCACCGGCCGGGCGAGTGCGGCGGCATACTTGCCCCTCGGCGCGACGCGATCATTCCGCAGATGAGGAGCAGTCATGGCCGACCAGCCCGCCGCCGAGAAGACGACCTTCAAGACCGTCTTCGAGGTGGGCCCCACCGCCCTGGAGCAGACGCAGGGCATAGCCGACGCGTTCCAGCACGCGATCGCTCCGGCGACCGTGGACTTCGACTTCGGTGAGATCAGCCGCGCGGCGAGCGCCGTCCCCGACAGCTCGACGGTCAAGATCGTCCGCGGCTGGGGACTCCAGGAGACCGCTCCCACCGGCGTCATGGTGCTCTCGCTCCGAGAGGCGGTCCGCCAGGCGCTGACGCATCCCTTCGGCAACCCCGTCTTCTGGGAGAAGACCGAGGCCGCGCTCACCGGCGCCTTCATCGGCCTCGGCGAACAGGAGGGCACGCACCTCTCGTTCCACGGAGACGCCGCCGACAGCACGAGCTACTACTACAACCTGCTCTTCGCGCTCCAGGACGAGGAGACCGAGGACTCCGTCTACGCCATCGCCTTCTGCACCAATATCAGCGTCGCGCTGGACGCGGCGAAGGCCCGCCTGCTGACCCTCGAAGACGTCGCGCACTACTCGATCCGGCTCAACGCCCTCGCGCTGCGACAGCAGCTGCGCCCGGCGGCCTGATCGCCGCAGGGCGTGGCGCGGCGCTCGTCCCCGCCGTTCCACGCCCTGCCGCGTCGCGCGTCAGCGCCGTCCGCCCTTGACGTCCACCGGCCGGTCGTCGTTGAGCTCGCCGAACAGCCGCCGCGCCCGCGCCTCGTCCCAGAGCACGGCGCTGCCCTTGGAGGTGGGGATGCCGACGGCGGATACCGGAGCGTTGATCTGTTTGCCGCGCCCGCCCGTGACGCTGCTGATCGCCCGGAACATCGAGGTGAGATCCAGCAGACCGGTGTCCCGGTCGACAACGAGCGTATCCAGCCCGGCGTTCAGGGCGGCGTAGACCGCGAACGGGTTGAGCACGGTGCCCGGCGCCCCGGCCCGGTGGGCGAGCGCCGACAGGAACTTCTGCTGATTCCGGGTGCGGCCCAGGTCGCCCTGGGCCTCCTGGTGGCGCTGGCGGACGAAGGCGAGCGCGGCGGCACCGTCGAGGGTCTGACAGCCCTTCTTCAGATCGGCGCCCGATTTCTTGTCCTTCAGGTCCCGGTCGAGGCACATCGGGACCCCGTCGACCGCGTTGACGAGATTCACGAAGCCCGCGAAGCCCACCTCCACATAGTGGTCGATCGTCAGGCCGGTGTTGTGCTCGATGGTCCGCACGAGCATCTTGGGGCCGCCGAGCGCGAACGCCGCGTTCAGTTTGTTCTTCGCCGGGGGGTGACGCTTGCCGGTCATCGGGCTGGTGTAGCCCGGGATCGTCAACCACGAGTCACGGGGCAGGCTCACCATCGTGGTACCGCCCGAGCCGGTGTGCAGCACGATCATCGAGTCCGTGCGTCGGCCGCCGGCCGCTCCGGTGTGCAGATCCCGCTTCTCCCGGTCGGTGAGGCCTTCGCGGCTGTCGGATCCGACGAGGAGATAGTTGGTTCCCTTGCCGGTCCGGTGCCGCTGCTCCGGCGCGCCGAGATCGACGTCGCTGTTGAGCTTGCTCTCGGCCCAGGCCAAGGTCCCGGCCGGTATGGCCAGAAGTGTGACGAGCAGGGCCAGGGCCAAGCGCCGCAGTGGCCGCCGTCGCCGGGAGCGGTGCCGGCGCCGCGGGGCGTGGCCGGAAGCACTGCCGCGCTGCCGGCCCTCCCCCGCGAGGTGATCCGCCCGGCCACCCGCCCCGTACCCGGCGGGCCCGCCCCGTCCCGCGGCGGTGGTGTCGCTCGTATCGCTGGAGGCCCACCGGCCCAGCGGGTCGCTCATGTCCTCACTCTCCCCGGTCACTTGGTGGGTCACTGGGTCGGTCATTCGGTCGGTCACTTCGGGGTCAGGGTGGTCGAGTACGGGACGGGCTCCTTGAGCAGATACTGGGTGGCGCTGCCGGAGCGCTGCATGCGGTGCCACTTCAGCCGGGTGCCGAGCAAGGCGGTCACCACGGACTGGATGACCACGAGATACAGCAGCTGCCGGTAGAAGAACAGCTGGAGCGGCAGTGCCCACAGCGCACGGAGCTTTTCGTGGTCCAGCCGCAGCGCGTACCCCGCGGTGACCAACTGGACGACGAGGAAGCCCAGCCACACCCCGACGGCCTGCGCCGTGTCCCCGAAGCACACCCCGTACAGGGCGAAGACATCGACGACCGGCGCGAACAGCGGCAGGACGATCTGGAACAGGGCGAGATAGGTGAGCCCGCGGCGGCCGAAGCGCCCGGCCGGCCCGACTTCCACCACGGCGTGGCGGTGCTTCCACATCGACTGGAGGGTTCCGTAGCACCAGCGGTAGCGCTGTCGCCACAACTGGCTGAAAGTTTCCGGCACTTCGGTCCAGGCGATGGCGGTCTCCTCGTAGACCACTCGTCGGCCCACCCGCCACAGCGCCATGGTGAGATCGGTGTCCTCGGCGAGGGTGTCGTCGCTGATCCCGCCGATGGCCGTCAGCGCGTCCCGGCGGAAGGCGCCGATGGCACCGGGAACCGTCGGCATGCACTCGAGCACCTCGAACATGCGGCGGTCCAGGTTGAACCCGAGGACGTACTCGAGGTGTTGCCATCGGCCCAGCAGACGGCGCCTGTTGCCCACCTTGGTGTTGCCGCTGACCGCTCCGATGGTCGGGTCGGCGAGTGGCTGGATGAGCCGGTGGAGGGCGTCCGGCTCGAAGACCGTATCCGCGTCGATCATGACGATGATCTCGCAACGCGCGTAGCTCAGGCCCGTGCTGAGCGCGCCGGGTTTACCGGAGTTGGGCTGTTGCACCACGGTCACCCGCACGTCGTCGATGCCGCGGGCGATCTCCGCGGTCCGGTCCGTGGACCCGTCGTCGATGACGATGATCTGCAGCTCCCGGTGCGTGGAAGCGAGGAGTGAGCGCACCGTGGCCTCGATGCCCGCCTCTTCGTTGTGCGCGGGAACCAGCACCGTCACCGGATCGGTCACCTTGCGCAACAGGGCCGCGCCGGACCGGTGTCTGTGCCGTCGGCGCACATGGACGCGGGCGAGGACGGCGAGCAACACCAGCCGGAGTACGCCCAGCCCGCCCGCGATCCCCAGCGCCCACGTCATCGAGCGCGCGAAGCGGTGCCCGATGGACTGCGTCCACATCAGCGCCTCGCCCTGCGCACGCTCGGGCAAGGAAGCCTGCGTGGTCAGCGAGGACCGGCCGAGCCCGCCCGTGACGGTGGTGAACCGTGCCACGTCGGGATCGGACAGCAGCTTGTTCGCCTCCTGGTATCCCAGAGCGGTGTTGCTGAACTGCCGTACCACTCCCTGTGGGGGCTTACGGGAATGGTGGGTGGCGGCGACGAGGAGATACCCCTGGTCGGAGGCGCGCCGTGCGGCGGACCATTCGGCACCGCACATCGTGTCGGCGGTGGTGGTGTGCGGCAGCCGCAGCAACCGGGTGTTGATGTCCGCGGATCCCGCCAGGGCGGTCTGCGTGAGGGCGAGCTCCAGCCGGGAGCGGACGGGCGAGGCGCTGCCCAGGTCGCCGCCGGTGTAGGTGTAGGAGCCGATCTCGTGGCCCTCGTCGCGGATCCGACGCACCAGGTCCGGATGGCGGGCCGCCTGGTTTCCGTAGAGGAAGAAGGTCGCGTGCGCACGGTGGTCGTGCAGCAGGTCGAGCAGCCGCGGCGTCCAGACCGGGTCCGGTCCCCCGTCGAAGGTGAGCGCGGCGGTCCGGAGCGGCATCCGTGCGGTCTCGGCGGTGTTGCCGCTGACGCGCAGGACGGGGTCTCCGTTGTCCGCGGACTTCGGTATGGGACTCGTACACGCACGCCTGGTCCGGGCTCCGTCGACCTCGTGGGTGGTCCACCCTTCGAAGAGCAGTGACATGGCGACTATGGGGAGGATCAGCAGCAGGAGCAACCAGTGCCAACGTGGGGGGCGGCTGAGCGCGTGCCGCCCCTGTCCTGACAACGCCACAATGGGCCCTTTCTGTCGAGGAGACATGCCTCGCGGCGAGGCGGGCGCCCGCGCCGGCGCGCCATGGCGGCAAGCGCGGACGGACGCGCCTCGGGCGGGACCGGGGAGGCTTCACACCCAGCAGGGGGAGCTCACCGGTCCGGCGCTTCTCACGGGGCAGGAGCGGTCTCGGCGTGGGCCCGGGACGCGTGGTGGTCAAGGGGCACGGCCGGCCCGGGGACACCGGAGCGCGCGGGCGGGCGGGCGCCGTTGGAGGCACCGGGCTCATGGCGTGCGGAGTGCTCCGGGAGCGGATCGGCCTTTCTCGGCGCCGGCTTTCCGGCCTGCTGCAGGAGGCCGCCGAACACGACGACGAGGAGCACGAGATATCCGGTGCATATGCACCCTACGGTCAACGCTGCGTGGCCCATGAAGCGTCGACGCCGACCTGAGGCGTCGACAAATACGGGACGATTCCGTTGCTTACCGGGGCGACTGCTGTGGGGGGTAGCGGTTCGCATGGAGCGTGAGTGTAACCAGTTACCCACGAAGGAGAATAGGAAAGATCTTGTCCCTCCTCGCCTTCACCACCCTACGACAAGAGCATTGGCACGAGAACGAGGGCCGCACTCCTACCCCGCAATTACGCTCTCACTCGCCAACATACCTATTCACGCGCTCCAGTGCCCCGCACCGGCCCGGGTCAAGGCCCTCATGGCCGTCGCCGGGCTTCTCCGAGCCCTCGCAAGTCCCTCTTCACGTACGCCCCGGGGCCCTTCACGCTCCTCCCGCCGACCGATGCCTACTGTGAAGTAACTCACGCTGCCCGACGGCGAAAACGAGCGTGACCACCGGCCACTACGCGCCATGTTCCGTTTGGCCCCAGCTGCTCCGGAACGGGTCAATTGCGCACTCCCTGCACCGACTTGCCGGCGACTCGCTGTCGGCCTGCCGGGGACTCGGTATCGCGACACCCTCCCGGCGCGACCCCGCGTTCGGCGATGCGGCACGACCGGTCGCCCCCGACACGGCCACCCTCCGCCCTGGCCGCATTGATCGACTCACCCCCCCGTAAATCCCCCACACCCTTTCCCGCCGAGAATGCGGACAACTCAACCTCCCGAATACGCCATTCCATAGTGCGGGGTGCGGACGCCGAGAACGCCCGCCCTTCATTCCGCCCGGCATATCAGTCTGCGGAGTGCCCGAGGGAATCGAGAAGCTCGAGTTCCTCCGCCGTCAGGTGCAGTCCGCCCGCTGCCATATTGTCGACGAGATGGTCCGGATTGCCCGTGCCGGGAATGACCAGTACGTGCTTGCCCTGTTGCAGGGTCCATGCCAGGCGTAGGCGTGCCGGTGATACGCCATGCGCACGGGCGAGGGCGAGGAGCCGTTCGTGCTCGGAATGGACCGCTCCCGCTTCTCGTCCCGCGCCGGCAATGGAGAAGTAGGGGACGAACGCGATGCCGCTTTCGCCGCAGGTGCGGAGCATCTGCTCGCCGCTGCGGGCGTCGATGCCGTAGCGGTTTTGCACGCACACCACGGGTGCGATCGCCTGGGCCTCGACCAGGTGCTCCGGGCGGGCGTTGGAGATGCCCAGGTGGCGGATGAGTCCGGTGTTGCGCAGCTCGGCGAGGGCCCCGAAGTGCTCGCTGATGGAGTCCTGGCCCATGATGCGCAGGTTGACGACGTCGAGGTGATCGCGGCCGAGCTGGCGCAGGTTCTCCTCGACCTGGCCGCGCAGTTGGTCGGGCCGCGCCGGGGTGGTCCACGCGCCGGAGGCATCCCGGGCGGGACCGACCTTGGCGGCGAGGACCAGGTCATCGGGGTACGGCGCCAGCGCCGAGTTGATCAGCTCGTTGGCGGAGCGCAGCCGGGAGAAGTAGAACGCCGCGGTGTCGATGTGATTGACGCCGAGTTCGACCGCGCGGCGCAGCACTTCGACCCCCTGGCTGCGCGCGCGTGGAGTGCCTTCGTGAAAGGCGGAGCTGCCGGTCAGCCGCATGGCACCGAATCCGATCCGGTTGACCGTCAGGCCTCCGAGCATCCAGGTGCCCGCCACCTCCGCGGATACCTTGTCCGAGGTCGTCTCTCCCATCGGTTCCTTTCGAACAGCCCCTCGCCCCTGGACGGTTCGAGGTGGTGGGGAGAGGAGTATGCCCAGGTGAACGCCGTGACGAAAAGGCACAGGGGGGTGGGTGAACATCACAGCGAAACCGGGAATCCGTACGTGGGAAGCCGGGTTGTCAATAGGGGAATTTTCCTGCGGATGGGGGTTCTCCCGTGGAGGGGAGTTCTCCGGTGAGTGGGACTTCTCCCTGGACGGAGTTATCCCGTGAAAGCGCGTCACGAGCGGGTCCGGACGAGCAGAGCGGCGACGGCGGTGACGGTGCCGAGGTGGCCGCTCCTCCGGAACGGGTGCCGCGCCCACCGCCTGGCCGCGGCACCCGCCCCGCACTCCCTGGCCGGAAGTCAGCCGGCGACGATGCTGCCGAACTGCGGTGCGCCCGCGGTCGAGATGCCGGCCGCGGCGGCGGAGACGAAGCGGGAGCCCGTGGTGGTGAGGCGGCTGCCGTCCGAGGGAAGCGTGATGATCGCGCCGTCGCCCCCGTCCTCGAAATTGGCACCGACGGTCAGATCGGCCTTCTTGTCACCGTTGAGGTCGGAGAGGAAGACCTCGCCGCCGAACAGGTCCCGCTTTTCGTCGCTGCCGGGGACGCCCGGAGAGTTCTGGTGGAAGTACTGGACCTGGTGCGTGGTGTCGATGCCGGACGGCGAGCCGCGCAGCACGGTCACCGCACCGGCCTCCGCCACGCCATCGATGGTCTCGGAGGCGACGCCGATGGCCAGATCCTGCAGGCCGTCGCCGTTGATGTCGCCGAGGGAGACCTCGTACCCGAACTTGTCCCCCTTCTCGGAACCGCCCGGCACCGCACCGGACTCCTGGGTGATGGTGTCGACGAGGTCCACCCGCGGCCCGCTCGCCGAGCCGTGGATGACGTTGACCTTGCCACCCTTGGTGGCGCCCGGGACCCGGTCGTCGAAGTGCATACCGGTGACCAGATCGCCGAAACCGTCGCCGTTGACGTCGCCGATGGCCGTGATGTAGCCGCCGGGCAGCCGCTTGGCGCGGGCGCCCGACAGGCCGGACTCCGTGCCGGGCAGGTAGTAATTGACGCTGGCGTGGGGGGCTTTCTTGTCGTAGGCGCTGACGACGAGGTCGGCGTAGCCCTGGTCGGTGACCTCGCCCGACGTCAGCTGGACGATGCCATTGGTGGCGTCCTGGTAGAGGGGCAGGCCGATGGCCGTACGTGCCCCTGGTGTGCCGGACCGGCTGAAGCCTTTCTTGAAGACGTGCAGCGTCGAGGAGGCAGCGCCGACGGCCAGGTCCGTTGTGCCGTCGCGGTCGAAGTCGCCCGCGGCCAGCGCCGCGCCGAGAAGGTCGTGCTTCGACGGTGCCGGGTCGGTGAGCGTGGCGCTGCCCTTGCCGGAGAGGCCCCCTGCCGCGCCCCACAGGATCTGCACCGTGCCGCCATCGACGTCCCCGGAGACGTCTTCGTTCGGGGCCGACACGGCGAGATCGGCGAAGCCGTCGGAGTCGAAGTCGCCGACTGCGAGGGCGGCGCCGAAGAGGTCACCGGCCTCGGCCGCGCCCGGGACCCCCGGGGAGTTCTGGCTCAGCGTGGTCCGCCGGGAGGCGTCCACGCCGTGCGGCGAGCCGTAGAGGACGGTGACGGCGCCGGCGCCCTTCTTGCCGTCGACGGTGGCGACGGGCGCGGCGACCGCGATGTCACGGTAGCCGTCGCCGTTGAAGTCTCCCTGACGGCCGTTGGCGGCCGACGCGGCGCGGTCCGCGGCCGAGGCGGTTCCGGTGGCGGCCGTCAGCAGCCCGGCCGCCATGGCTGCGGCTGCGGTGGTGGCCAGGGTCGTACGGAGGTGCTTGGGCATGCGGGTTCTCCTGCTGCCTGTGGGATGCCGGGCATCCACAGCCGAATGATGTGCCGGAATACCGCGTGCGGACGGGCGTTCCGCCTTTGTCCGGGCGGTAGTTGGCGAACAGGAGACCTCCAGGAGAACGTGAAGGTTGTAGCGGAGACGTGAAGCATCGGTAATGAGCGGGTGACGGCGCCTCCGACGGCCGCGCGAGGGTAGGGTCGGCCCATGGTGATCCGCTTACGACACCCGTGGCGCGCCGCACTGGCCGTGGCCTGCACCGCCTTGGTGCTCACCGGCGCCGGAGTGACGCTGCTCCTGCGGGACATGACGCCGTCCCCGTACGCCCCGCCGGCGCAACTGCCCCGGACGCAGGGTGTGGCGCTACGGGTCGCGTACGAGAGCGAGCTGGATCTCGACGCCCCGCCCGGACCGGCCACCGTCGCCGGTGCCGCCATGCTGGCGGTTGCCGGGTGCCTGGGCGTCGGGGGCTGTCTGATCCGCCGCCGACGCCCGGTGGATTCTGCGGCCGACTGATCCCGTCCGGCCACCCGACGGCCTCAACGGGCCGCGGACGCACCCCGGTAGTGGTCGAGCTGCGTGACACCGTTGTAGCCGTAGCTCTCGGGGTGGAGTTCGTAGAGCGCGACCCCGGCGACCGGAGGCAGCACGCCCAGCGTCTCCCTCAGCAGTGCGTAGGCTCCGGTGAGGAACCGCGCCTTCTCGTCGGCGCTGTTGGTGCCCGCCGTGATGCTCACCTCCACATGCGCGCCGGTGGCCTCCCGGACCGGGCGGCCGGCGACGAAGAAGTGGTCGCCCGGGACCGTGTTCACATGGACCGTGGTGCGGGCAACGGACTTTCCGAGCGCGGAGACGGCCAGGTCCGTGAGACCTTCCGCGAGCGCGTACCGGCGGGCGGGGGCCAGGTCCGGTTCGGAGACGGTGACGCGGATGTACGGCATGGTGCGACGCCTTTCGAAGGGGATGAAGTGGATGCTCATCACCCTTTCCGATCAGGCAGGATGGGTCCAACGCAGATCATCGATGGGCTCATGAGGGGGCCTCATGAGGGGGCCTCATGGGGGCTCGCAAACGGGCTCGCCAGGGACCTCGGAGGCGCCTCGGAGTGGTCTCAGGGGAGCGTCATCACATGGGGCGAGGAGGCATCGTGGCGCTGAATCTTCCGCAATTGCGCGCGTTCGTCGCGGTCGTCGACGCGGGCGGCTTCGGTACGGCGGCGACGGAACTGGGCCTGAGCCAGTCGGCGGTCTCGCACGCCGTCGCCTCGCTGGAGCGCACCCTCGCCGCCCCGCTGATCGTGCGTTCAACTCCCCTGCGTACAACCGCACTTGGCGATACCGTCCTGCCGCACGCCCGCGCGGCCCTCGCGTCGACGGACGCGATCGTCGACGCGGCGGCCCGGCACGAGGCGACGACGGGCGGTACGGTCCGCCTCGCCGCCACGCCCACGGTCTGCCAGGGCCTGCTCCCCTCGCTGCTGCGCCACTGGTCCGAGCGGCTGCCGGGCATCCGCATCCGCGTCTTCGAAGGCAGCGGGGAGGAGACCGAGGCCTGGCTCGCGAGCGCAGCGGCGGACGCCGCCATCGTGGTCGACCCTCCCCCGGCCTCCGGCCCGGGGAACCCCCCTGCCGACGGCGGAGCGCTGCTGGCGACCGACCCCTTCCTCGCCCTGCTCCCGCGAGACCACCCCTTGGCGGGAGAGGAAACCATCCACGTCGCGGACCTGGCGGACGACCCGCTGATCCTTTCGCCGAACGGCTGCGAGCGGCACATCCGCACCATCCACCGGCTGGCGGGAGAGGAATACAGCCCGGCCCATCGCGTACGGGACCTCGGCACGCTCATCAGCATGGTCCAGGCCGGCCTCGGTGTCTCGATCCTGCCGGAGGTCTCGCGTCCGCTGGTCCCGGAAGATCTCGTCCTGGTACGGATCACCCCGCACCACACCAGGAGCCTGGTGCTGTGCGGCCCACAGGGACGCCCCTGGCCACCGGCGGTGCGCGCCCTCGTGGAGTCCGTCGGGCGGCTGCCGACGGGCGCCAACAGCGCCGCGTGAGGCCCGCGGCGACGGCCGGCGTCGGCGAGGAGAGCCCCTCCGCAGTCCCCCTCATGCGACCAAGAGCCCTCTGAGCTGCGAGAACGACGCCTTACGCGCCGGTCACGCGATACCCCCACGGCTGCCACACCCTCGTCTTCACAAACCATACCGGGTTTAATTTTGAACTCGGTATGGATTGATGGTTATGGTGGGACCCATGACAGGGCTGCGTGAGCGCAAGAAGGAACAGACCAGGGAGCGGATCGCCGCGGTCGCGTTGCGACTGTTCAGCGAGCGCGGCTTCGATGCGGTGACGGTCAACGAGATCGCTGAAGCCGCAGAGGTCGCGAAGGCCACGCTGTTCACCTACTTCCCGACCAAGGAGTCGCTCGCTCTCCGGGGCGTCGGCGACGACGACCTGGCCGGGATCATCACGCGGCGGCCGCCGGAACAGTCGCCGCTGGAGGCCCTACGGGCCCATCACCGGGCGTTCGCCACCACACAGGCGACGGTGGGGGACCTTGACGCGCTGATCGCCTCGGTGCGCGTCATCTTCGACAGCCCCACCCTCACCGCCGCCGCAAACGGCCTGCTGTACGAGCAGCGCCAAGCGCTGGCGGAGGCGCTGGCCGACGAATACGGCGAGACCACGGCCGCACTCATGGCGGCTCAGATCGCCGCCTCGCTGCTCACCCTCCAGGAGTCGTACTGCCACCGCCTGCTCGCGGGCGTATCACCGCAGGAAACGGGCCGCGCACTGGCCGAGGACGTCGAGCTCGCCTTCGACCTGCTGGAACACGGACTCCACCACGCAAGAAAGAAGAAATGACATGCGCGCACGGGGCATCAACTACGACACCGGGCTCTTCCCCGGCGACCAGCTCACCAGGAAATCCTTCGCTCCCCAGGCGGTCCGGGACGAGATGAGGGTGATCGCCGATGAGCTGCACTGCGACGCCGTACGCATCTCCGGCCGCGAGCCCGAACGGCTGAGCATCGCCGCCCGCCTCGCCGCGGAGGTCGGTCTCGAAGTCTGGTTCACCCCCTTCCCCGTGGATCTCCCGCCCGATCAGGTGCTGCGGTTCTTCGCCGACTGCGCGCAGCGCGCCGAAGAGGTGCGGCGCAGTGGCGCCGAGGTGGTGTTCGTCGCGGGATGCGAGATCAGCGCCTTCTGCCACGGCTTCCTTCCCGGTGCCACCTACGGCGACCGGCTTCGGGCCATGGTCTCCGCCGACATGGAGTGGTGGACCTCCCTGGGGCCCGTGCAAGAGCGCCTCAACGCCTTCCTCGCACAGGCCGCCGCAACGGTCCGCGCCCACTTCGGCGGACGGATCACCTATGCCTCCGGCCCCTGGGAATCCATCGACTGGCAGCCGTTCGATCTCGTCAGCATCGACGCCTACCGGACCGGTGACGACGGCGACAGCTTCCGTACCCACCTGCGCGAGTTCTTCGCCCACGGCAAGCCCGTCGCCATCACCGAGTACGGCACCTGCGCCTACCGTGGGGCAGCCGATCTGGGGGGTATGGCCTGGCAGCCGCCCCCAGGAGCGGTGCGCGACGAGGACGAGCAGGTGCGCTACCTGACCGAACTGCTGGACATCTTCGAGGAGGAGGGCGTGGACACCGCGCTCTGGTTCCTCTTCGCCAACTACGACAAGCCCGGGGAGCGGGATATCGCCTCCTACGGCGTGGTCCGGATGCTGGACGAGACGCGCTGGGAGCCGAAGAAGGTGTTCCCGGCGATGGCGGCGAGGTATGCGCGCCGATGAATCGCGGGGCGCCCGCTCTGCGGGGCGGCGCACCGGATTCCACCGCCCGCGGCGTCAGGACAAGCCCGCTCGGTGCAGCGGCGGAGGGGGACCGGTCTCGTACGGTGTCCCGCGGAGCACGGTGTCGACGAAGCGGCCGCGCGGCGCGGCGTTGTCGGCGAACCAGCTGCCCAGCCGGTGATCCGCCGCGGGGTGGACGAGCCGGGTGAAACGCGAGCGCGATGTGCCCAGGGCGTCGGCGACGGCCTCGGTGACGGCCGGCGGGATCACCGCGTCGGTGCCGGGTACGGCGAGGACAGCGCGGGGGGAAAGGGACCGGAAGACGTCGAGAGCGCGGGAGCGCCGCCAGCTGTCCGGCGTCCGGATGATCTCGGTGAAACCCGCACCGAAAGGCACGGACCAGGCCTCGGCCGCGTAGACCGCGGGCGCGCACAGCCCGATGGCCGCCACCCGGGAACCGTAGTGGGCCACCAGGTCGGCGACGGTCTGGCCGCTCATGCTGAAGCCGATGAGCACCAGGTTGCCCTCGGAGGAGATGTGGTTGTCGATCACGGCGCGGGCCTGGAGGAAGCGGCGCCGCAGACTGAGTTCGCCGAGGTGGCCGGAGCTGTCGCCGTGCCCGGAGAAATCAAAGGCGAGTGCCTGGTGCCCGCGGGCGGCGAAGTCGGCCATCAGACCGGTCAGGCGGGTCTTGTCGCTGGTACCGGCGCCGTGCAGAACCACGGCCGTCAGGGGCGGGGACGAATCCCTTCGCACGGTCGACGGGACCGCTGCCGCGCAACTGAGGGTTTCGCCGTCGCACTTCACGGTGGAACTGCGGAACACGGCGTGGGCGGGGCCTCCGCGGGCCGGGCTCCCTCCGCGGTGCGTGCCGGAGGCGTCCGTCGTGTCGCTCATACGGTCTCGGTCTCCAGACGGGGAGATGCGGTGCGCTCGGACCGCAGGATGCCCGCCGTACAGGCGGCCGTGAGGCAGAACGCCACGGGCAGGAAGAACGTGAGGTTGAGCGGGACGACGTGGGTCAGCGGTCCGATGATGGCGGGCCCGGCGAGCATACCGAGGTAGCCGAGGCCGGCGACGCGCGAGACGTTGGCGCCGGCGGCGTCCCGGTCCACATGGCCCGCGGCGCTGAAGAGTTGGGGGATGCAGCCGGAGAGTCCGATCCCGAACAGGGTCCAGCCGATCAAGGCCAAGGGGATCCACGGGGACAGCGCTGCCATCGCCAGGCCGAAGGCGGCCACGGACGCGCCGTGGCGGACGATGGCCACCGGGCCGAAGCGCGCGGCCATCCGGTCGGTCAGCAGCCGGCCGACAGTCATGGCAGTGGCGAAGGCTCCGTAGGCAAGGGCGGCGGTGGCGGCGGGCGCACCCAGGCCGTCGCGTAGATGGAGCACGCTCCAGTCGTTGGCCACCCCTTCGCACAGCATGAGCATCAGCGCCAGAGCGGCGAGCACCCAGATGCGCCGGGGCGTCCGTCGCCTGGCCTTGGCCGCGGCGGGGGCCGGTGCGGTGGGGGTGGCGGGCTCGGGCCGTAGCAGTGCGGGGGTGGCCAGTGCGGTGACGAGGAGGCCGAAGAGCGCCACCGCGCCGAGGGTGACCGGCGGGCTCCAGCCGCGGTCGAGAGCGCGGGCGCCGACCAGGGCGGCGAGGACACCACCGATGGAGAAGGTGGCGTGGAAGGCGGACATGACGGGCCGTTGGTAGCCGCGCTCGACCTGGACGGCGTGGGCGTTCATGCTGACGTCCAGGCAGCCGTTGCCGAACCCGAGCGCCAGGAGCGCAGCGCCCAGCATCCAGCCGTTCGTGGCCAGCCCCGGCAGGACGAGCGCGGCGCTGCACAGCGCCGCGCCGACCGGTACGACGGTGCGGGCGCCGAAGCGGTCGGTGAGCGGGCCGACGATCTGCATGCCCGCGAAGGCTCCCGCGCCGAGCAGCAGCAGAAGCCAGCCGAGTACGGCATGCCCGATCCCGGCGCGGTGCTCCACGACGGGGATGTGGACGACCCACATGCCCATGAGGAAGCCGTTCAGGGCGAAGTAGGCGAAGGTGGCCAGGCGACCGGCCCGCAGTGATCTTTCCATGCAACGAACATATCGAACATGAATCATGTTCGTAAGGTTGCCGTTCGAGCGCATTCGATGTTCAATTCGGGAATGGCGAGCACAGACAGACTCAGGCAGATCACCGACGCCGTGCGCGAGGCGGGCCGGATCGGCGTCGCGGAGCTGGCCGCACTCACCGGCGCCTCGGAGATGACCATCCGTCGCGACCTGGAGGTTCTGGCCGACCAGGGAGTTCTGGAGCGCTACCGCGGGGGAGCCCGAAGCCTGCTGCTGCGCGGCGAAGAGCCCCCCTTCGCGCTGCGGGCCCAGGAAGGGCTGGAGGTCAAGCGGCGCATCGCCGCCGAGGCCGCCGGGCTGATCGCCGACGGCGAGTCCGTCGTCCTCGACAGCGGCACCACGTGCCTGGAGGTGGCCCGCGCGCTGGAAGACCGCCGCCTGACCGTGATGCCGCTCTCCCTCCACGCGGCCAACGCACTGACCGGGGCGCCGCAGCTGACGCTACTGGTGCCCGGCGGCCGGCCCCGTCCGGGCGAGCTCGCGCTCACCGGCCCGCTGACGGCGGCATCGCTGGCCGCCCTGCGCTTCGACACGGCCGTCATCGGGTGCTGCGGAGTGAACGCGGCGGACGGCCTGACCGCTTACGACCTCGACGACGCCGCCGTCAAACGCGCCGCAATCGCCTCGGCCCGCCGCGTCATCGCCGTCGCGGAGGCCCCCAAGCTCTCCCGCACCGCCCTCGCCTTCGTCACCCCCGCCTCCGCCTTGCACGCCCTCATCACCGACGAGGCCGCCCCGGACGACGAGACCGGCGCACTGACGGCCGCGGGCGTGACCGTACGGAAGGTATGAGCGCGTAACGGTGCTACGGGACCGGCACTTGCGCCATCGCCAGGCCCCCGGGGACGTCGGTCTTCCCGCACCCGAGGCTCGACGTGCCGCCGGCGACGGCGCTGCCGTCCCGTCGTGGGAAGACCTCTGACCCGGGCACGCGACGTGCCGGCCGACGTTGCCACCGGGTCCGAGGGAATCCCTATTCCGGATTGCGGGGCGTGATCTCGCCCATCGCTCCCCAGCCGTCCATGCCGGGAATCTCGGTGCTGACGATCTGCGGCCGATCGGCCACCGCGTACGACATGGCGTCCATCGCGGCCTTGAAGTGCTCGGACTCCACGTGCTCCTTGCCCGCCTCGCCGTCGCGGAACGCTTCGACGAGCACGAACTGGTGCGGGTCGTCGACGCTGCGGGACCACTCGAAGAACAGGTTGCCCGGCTCGCGGCGGGTGGCCTGGGTGAAGCCGTCCACGAGGTCGAGCCAGTTGTCGCTGCGCTCGGGGCGGACGGTGAATTTCACGGTGATGAAGATCATGACGCTGGTCTTTCCAAGGAACCGGGGGTGGATGTGATGCCTGGTCGGCACCTCGGCATGCACCACAGGTCAGGTGGTGGGCCGGTACCAGCGAGGTTACCTGCCCGATGCCCGCCGGGCGGTGCACCGGGGGCCGCACGGCGCTCGCGTGGTCCGCCGTCGGCCCGGTTCCGAGCGCCCGGCAGCGACCGCGCCACCGCAGAACCGCGGAACCGGAAGAACCGCCTCAGCGTGTACGGGGGTGACGGTCGGCAGCTCGTACGGCGACAGGGCACCGGTTCACGCGGGCCCGGCCCGGGCCAACGCCGTACTCTGCAACGAATCCGCAGCAAGCGACACCTTGAGGACATGTCAGTTTGGATGGTTAAACTTTCCAGTACTGACGTGGCCACGGCGGCGTCCAGGAGAGGGGAGCACCGTGGGAGACGGACTCAAGGCTGACATCGCGTCACTACGTACGGGCGGCGGAGACTTCGACCGGATCGGCAAGGACTACCAAGGTCTCGTCGACACCCTGCAGAATGCCCTGACCTCTCTGGAGGGCCAGGACACCCCGCCTTGGGGGGACGACGACCTCGGCGAGAAGTTCGGCGTCGTATATGAGGGATTGCGGGACGGAATGTACGAGTCGATGGGCCATCTTGCCGCGAAGCTCCAGGACATCGGTGGCGGGTTGAACAACATGGCCAAGAACCACGAGGCCGATGAGGACTTCAACGAATCCATGATGAAGCAGCACACGGCCAACGCCGAGGCGGACAGCCAGTTGATCGCCCGGTTCAAGAGCCCCAGCGTCTAGGCAGGACCGCACCCGGCCCCTATCGCTCGACCTCGCGATGCGGGCAGTCGTTCTTCGTATCGAGCCCGTGTTCCTCGCTCCTCGCCTTCGCTCTTCGCTCCGCGCTCCTTGCTCCGCGCCGTTGATTCCGTACATACCTGAGCCACTGCCATTCGGGGGAACCCAGCCGTGTCACTAATGCTGCCGGACGCACTCGAATGGGTCCTCGAAATGCTGGGGTTCAACTGGCCCACGGCGGACGAGGACAAGTTGATGGAATCCGCCCAGAAGTGGCGGGATTTCGCGTCCGGGGTGGAGGAACTCCAGCACCAGGGCGTCAAGGCCGCCGGCAACGTCCTGTCGGCGAACTCCGGCGACTCCATCGACGGCTTCAACACCACGTGGGAGAAGTTCGCCGGCGGTTCGGGCTACCTCGACGACGCGCGTAGCGCCGCGAACGCCATTGCCATCGCGCTGGACGCCGCGGCGGGACTCGTCATCGGGATGAAAGTCGCGGTGATCGCCCAATTGGTGATCCTTGCGGCGGAAATCATCGCGGCCCAAGCGGCGGCACCGTTCACCTTCGGATTGTCGGAGGTGGGAGCCGCCGCTGCGACGGTTGCGACACGGGCGGTCGTACGAAAACTCATCAAGGAAGCCGCGAAACAGATCCTCGACGCGGTCCTCGAGACGGTGAAGGAACCCGCCGTCTCGGCGCTGCAGGCCATGATCTCGGACGTCATCGCGCAGTCCGTGAACATGAGCTTTGACGCGCAGAACGGCTTCGACGCCGGCCGTACGGTGAAGAAGGGTGCCGAGGAAGGCGTCAACGCGCTCAAGAACTCGGGGCAGACGTTCACCGAGGCGCTGCGTGACGGTGCGGGCGCCAAGGCCGGACACCACGCCCGGAATGGGCTGGAGTCGGCCGCGGGGCACAACTCCGGCGAGGGTTCCGGGGAGGACTCCGGACACGAATCCGGTCGGGACTCCGGCCGTGGGGCCGAGACCAGCAGCGGCAACGGCAGCGGCGGCGGCAATGGCGGTGGGAGCTCCGGCACCGGCTCGTCGTCAGGTGACTCCTCCACATCATCGGGTGGCTCTGCCTCAGGCGGGTCCCCCTCGGGTGGGCCCTCCTCTGGTGATTCCTCCTCGGGTGGCTCGTCCTCCGGTGGCTCGTCATCGGGTGGTTCGCCGTCCGGTGGCTCGTCGTCCACCGGCTCGCCATCGGGTGGCTCGCCCTCATCCGGAGGGGCAGGTTCAGGCGGCTCGTCCGACGGGGCGGGTGACTCGTCGTCGTCCGGGACGTCCGGGGCGTCCGGTGGTGCGTCGGACGGGTCGTCGTCGACGGGGACGTCGGGCGCCGGCGGTTCGTCCGGTGGCGCTACGCACACCGACAGTTCCGGCGGCAGCGGACCCGACGGTGGTGCCACGGCCTCGCCGAACTCGGCTTCCGGTGATACGGATTCCTCTTCCGGATCCGGCCCTTCCCCGGACAGCGGCGGCTCTTCCGGGTCCTCGCGTTCCGACTCCCCGCCCCCCAGCCACCTCACTCCCTTCGATGCGGGGTACCACGAAACGCAGGGTGGCGGCGACACTGCGGGCGACTCGCCGTCCTCGTCGGGCGACTCGTCGTCCTCGTCGTCTACGTCCCCCGACTCGGGCTCGGCTGCACGGCCGGACGCGGGCGGTACGCCGGATGTCGACTCGCCTCAGAACAGTGGTCCGAGCCCGGCGACGCCGGCACATGGCGACTCCTCCGCCACCCCGGGACCGGACAGCACGCCCTCGTCGGAACCGTCGATCCATACGGACAACTCGCCGTCCCCGGAGGCGAGTACGCGGCCGGACAGCCCGGACGACGGAGCCGCGCCGACCCCCGACCGCGCAGAGGGCCCGGCTGCCGCCGCACCGGCACACCAGGGCACCCCCCACGACTCGGGCCCCGACGCGAACCCGTCGCCGCCTCATTCCCAGTCGCCCTCGCCGTCGTCCTCTCCGTCCTCCGACCCCTCTCCGTCGTCCAGCCCTTCCTCCTCGCCGTCGTCCGACCCCTCTCCCTCGCCGTCGTCCGACGCCTCCCACTCGCCGTCACCGGACTCGGGAAGCCAGTCCCAGGCGCACATTCCCTCGCCGTCGCCCTCGCCGGACAACGCCCCCGCAGCGGGCCCGGAACCGCACCACTCCACATCGCAGAGCGACAACGGCAGCGACAACGGCAACGGCAACGGCAACAACGCCACGGGGGGCGGCGGCCGAGGGGGCATGCCGCAGGGCGTCGTTCCCCAAGCGGCGCCCTCCGGCCACTCCGGTGGCTCCTCGTACGGCTCGCCTCAACAGCACGCCCCCAGCCGGCCGGACGACGACGGTCCCGTCACCATGGAATCGGAGAGCGCGACCCTGGCTCCGCCTGCCCCCGGCGTGTCTCACCCGTCGGGAACCGGCGGAGATGCGTCCGGGCCTGCCGCCGCTCCCCCGGCTTCCACCCCGCAGTCCCCGCCGCCCGGCGTGGTGATGGGCGGCGGCGCCATGCCCGCACCGAGCAGCCCCGCCGGCGCGCCGCCCGCCTCCGCGCCCCCGCGCTCCACGCCGACCGGCAACGGCGAGCCGCCCCGCGCCAACCCGGCCCGGGACCCACGGACCGCGCCCTACGGACAACCGCAGAGCACTCCCCCGCGTCAGCGCCCCGGCACGCCTGACCAGACATCGCGTCCGCGGCCCACGCCGCCGCGTGCCGATCCTCCTCGTCAGGAGCAGCCTCGTACCCCGCAGCCGCGCACCGAGCAGCCACGTACCGAGCAGCCGCGCGGCAACGAAACGCCTCAGCATCAGCCGCCGAAGCCTCCGTCCAGCGATACGCCGGAGCAGGCCGGACCCGACCAGAACGTCCCGGAGCAGAGCGGCCCGAAGCAACAGGTGCCGCCGGGCGATGACACGCAGCCCGCAGCGGAGACTCCGGACGCCGCGCAGGATCCGGCGCCGGACAACGATCAGGACAAGAACCAGCCCAAGGACGAGCACCAGCCTCAGGAGCAGCCTCCGAACGACCCGGCACCGGACCAGAAGCAGGACACCAAGGATCCGGACGGAGAGCACAACGACGCGGAGAACCCCGACACCGCGAAGCCGGAACCGGAGCCGGAGTCGAAGTCGGAACCGGAGTCGGAGTCGGAGTCGGAACCGGAGTCGGAGTCGGAGCCGAAGAGTCCTGACGCGGACCCTGAAAGCCATACCCCCGACGACGGCGCGCCGGACGGCAGTGAGTCTGACGGGAACGCCCCTGATGACAGCACGTCCGAGGACGACCAGACCAACGACGCGAAGGACGACGACTCCCAGTCGGACGACGCCAAGAGCGACGACTCCAAGAGCGAGGACACACCGGCCGACGAGGACACACCGGCCGACGATTCCGAGCCCGGCGACCAGGACTCGTCGGACGCGGACTCCGAGCCCGACGCGCAGGACGACCGGCCCAGCCTCGACGACGTCCGGGCCGGTATCCAGGAGGCCCCCGGCGGGCTACTGCCGCCCGACACCGCGGACCAGCAGGCTCTCGAGGACGCGGTCCCGAGGAACGACGACGGCACCCCGCAGCGCTTCCCCGACCCGTTCGGGAACTGGTCCCAGTTGCAGAACGACGGCGGCACGGACGTGCCGGGACGCTCCAACAACTGTGCAGACTGCAGCCGTTCGTTCCTCGAGACCTGGTACGGAAATCCGCAGGTCTCGGCGCCTCGTACGCCGGACCTCAATCCGGACGGAAGCCTGGACCGTTGGTCGCCGGAGACGAATGCCAACGAGAACATCATCGACTGGACAGGTGCTCCGCACTCGTATGCCGGCACCAGCCCCGACGGCCATGACGCCATCGCCCAGGACCTTCTGAACGCCGGCCCGGGCTCGGCCGCGATCGTGCAGGTCAACTGGGCCGACGGCGGAGGCCATGCGTTCAACGCCGTCAACCACAACGGCCAGATCGTCTGGGTGGACACCCAGAGCGGCGAAGTGAGCCATCAGCCCATCAACACCGACGGCGCCACGGATGTCTTCTACATCCCGCTGGACGCCGATCGGAATCCGCTGTATCCCGCTCCGGATCCGACGGCCGACTCCGATGCGTCCGATGCGTCCGATGATGCCCATGCCACGACGTCGGATCAGTCCAACGACGCCCCGACACACGACTCCCAGTCGGACGACTCCCAGTCGGAATATTCGCAATCGGACGACTCGCAGTCGGAATATTCCCAGCCGGACGATGCCCAGTCCGACTCCACACAGCACTCCGACTCGGACTCCGACTCCGCGCCCGAGCACACGCAGGACCCGCAAGAGCACACGCAGGACCCGCAACAGCACGCGGACGACGCCCCGCAGACGGACAACACACCGCCAGACCAGGCGACGCCCGACGAGGCATCGCCAGATCACGCGTCGCCCGACCACACATCGCCCGACCACACGTCGCCGGACGAGGCGTCGCCCGACCACTCCTCGCCCGAGCATTCGCCGCAGTCCACCCCCTCGCCGCAGGCCGAATCCGCACCGAGCGACCACGGCGACGGCACCACCCCGGACGCAAACGATCCCGCCAAGCAGCCGCCCGCCACGCCACCCGGGCCGGGCAGCCATCCGCACGCCCCGGACGGCAACCCGACTGCCTCGACCACCCCGGACCCTCACTCCGCCACCCCGAACGACCACAACCAGTCCACCTCGCTGGCCTCGGACGCGCCGCCTGTGCCCGGCCCGACCGGAGGGTCGCCGCGCCCCGGCGGCGATGCTCCGCGGCGCGACACGGATCCCGGCGCGCCCGACGGACGCCCGAACGAGACGCCGTCCGACGGCCGCCCGAACCAGGCGAACCTGTCGGCCCCGTCGAATCCGCCGACCCCGTCGAACCCCCCGCACCAAACGCCCCCCGACGCACGCCCGAAGCCGGCGACTCCGGAAGCTCCCAGCGGGAAGCGGAAGGCGACGGACCCACCGGCCTCGGACAATCAGCCCTCCGGCTCAAGCTCTTCCACCACCGGAAACACCCACAAGAGGCGGCGAACGGAACCGGACCACGAGGGGCTTGCCCGGCTGAAACTGGACGATTCGCCCACTCCGACGCCGACACCCTCGTCGTCGAAGCCCGACGACGACTCGATGGACGTCGACAAGGAGCCTTACTCCGACCCACACGACCGCGGCGAAAGCGACACCTCCGAGCAGGAGCAGGAGGGCAAGCACACCCTCGACGCGGAAAAGGAAGGCTCCAAGGAGTACGGCATTCCGCCGGACAAGCTTCAGGACGAGCTCCGCCGGGACCGGGACGTGCACCGCATTCCGCTCGACAACGTCCATGACCACCTGGACCGTTGGGCGGAGGACGGGAATCTGGCACAGGTTCTGCGCGCCTCGACCGGTGATTCCCAAGCGCCCTCGGCCGACGCGGGCAAGGGTCCGCGTGCTTTCACCCAGAGCGACCTGGAACAGCGGCTGCCCGGGTTCAAGGACCTGGATCGCGGTGAGCGACTCGCGGTCGTTTCGTCGCTGGCCCGGCTCAGCGTCGGTTTCCATGAGCAGCACGGTGTGGGCAAGAATCCGGAGAACGTCGACAAGCCGTACCGCAACAAGGACGAGGGCGATCCCAAGGAGAAATCGAAGGACAGCGCGGCCAAGAATTCGGACGAATCTCTGGGCGTGCGGGGGCACCGCAAGAGCAGCGAAAAGTTCCTCGACAACCTCAAGGTTTCGGGCACCATGCCGCCCAGCCTGAAGCACAACAGCCCAGACCTCACGGATCGCAATTACGCGGTACTCGAGGTCGAGGGGCCGCCGCCCGAGCGTGAGACGCATTACGTCACCGATTCATCGGTACCGGTGGGCGAGAAATATGTGTCGGGCCGGCACTCGGAGAAGCACCTCGCCGACTGGTTGAAGCGCACGAACCAGGGCGACAAGACATACACCCCCAAGGCCGTCTACACGGAACGTGAGCCCTGTGGAAACGGGCAGGGACACGCGAAGTGTTCAACGGTGCTGCGGGGCAAGGCACTCGACGACACCAAGGTGTACTACAGCACGACGTACCGCACCGACCCGGCCGACGTCGCGGCGAAGAAGAAGCTCGACACCGAGAAGGCCGGGGAGAAGAAGAAGGTCGACAAGATGAGCCCGGCCGACGTGCAGCAGAACATCGCGGACCGGATCAACAACCGCACGGACAAGTCGCCCGAAAAGGCGGCGAAGGAAATCGCGGCGGCCCAGAAGCTCAGCGATGCGGAGGCGCGTGATGAGCTGAAGAAGGTCATCGAGCGCGAGTACAAGAAGCGCAAGGAAGACGCGACGACGGACGAGAAGCGCGCCATGGTCCGCGAAATGGACCGGCATATCGACCACCTGGATTCGACCTGGCGGAAGATCCAGCCGAGCCTGATGTGACCGGTCGGCCGGAGTCCCCGGTGCCGCCACGTACAGCGGGGCGGCGGCGCCGAGGGACTCCTCGTCCCGCCGTCAGATGGCGAGTGCGCCCCTGAATCGGCCATGGCCGACGTCCGGGCTGGTCACGGCGAGCCAGCCGTGTCCTACCGTGTCGAGTACCTCGACCGTCGTCGGTTGGACGGAAATCCAGGACGCGGCTTCCTCCGGATCGCGGACGCCCTCCGCGTATTCCTCGGCTTCCGCCGGATCGTACAGTTCATCGTCCTCCTCCTGCATCAAGTTCCGCTCGAACTCAAGCGGTTCTCCGATCCATTCGGGGTCACCGTACGTGCGGTATCCGCGCTTGTCCTGTCCGTTCTCCGAGACCCACCACACCCGCGCGCCGTTGTAGTCGTCCACGGCATAGAAATGAGCTTCCCGGCAGTGCTTACTGAGCCTTCCTACGGCTTGCGCCCAGTAGTCGTTGAGGTAGTCGGCACCATAGACGAGTCGCCAGCCCTCGAATTCGGCCGTGATGAACACGCGGTAGACCGTGGTGTCGGTACCGTCATCGGCTCGATGGTTCAGCGAATTCTCGTGGTCGATGGCGGCGGACACGCCCATGGCGGTCGTCGCGGGGCGCGGGTCGTGCAGTTCGAGCGCCGCAACGATGTCCGCCACTTCGGCCCCGGGTACCGCGATCCAGAGACCGGCCGGAAGGTCGCCGGGCCGCTCGTCCAGCAGTTTGATCCGTACCAGCCGTTCAATGGCCGCCCGGTCCGCCGGGCTCAGGGCATCGCCGCCGCCGAGGCTCGCCAATGCGCGCAGAGCGGTTACCCGCAGGTGCCCCGGGCCCGTGCGGCGCACCGTCCTCAGGGGCTCGATCGCCTCGGTTCCGAGGCGTTCCAGGCAGGACTCCGCCGCCGAGCGGCCGGGCGCCGCCTCGTCCTGGAGCAGTGGCAAGAGATGCTCGACGACGGGGGCCCCGAGAGCGACCAGACGGTCCCTCGCGTCGTCGCGGTCTTCCCTGTCCACGGCTGTCAGCCGACGTACCAGCGCGGCGATGTCCTCACTCATGAGAACGACCCTAGCCGAGCGGAACCTGGGGCTCATCGGGTCCGCATGTGGAGTACGGTCAACGCCGTAGCCGGACCAGGTACGTCTTCATGACGGGGCCATACACAGCGCCTCATGACGCACACCGTTCCGCCATTCCGTCTTTCTGCCTGCGCATCGACATAGGACGAAGGAGTTTCCATGACGTCGGAAAGCAACTCCCCAATGGATCCCCAGGATGTGCCCGCGAACCCCGATGAGGCGCTGGAGTCGGTACGCCGGCAATTCGGCCAGCCCCGCTCCTTCGACGGCACCCTCGCGCCCTTGCATGTCGAGGAATTCGATCTGGGCTATCTGGTGTATGCGACGTTCGCCAAGCCCGTCGACAAGAACGGCCGACCGGTCCCCGCGCCGCCGGGCGGCAGCAACTTCGTGGTGGCGAAGGACACCGGGAAGATTTCGACCGTTCCCAACTACCCGCCCGACCAAGCCATCGCGCTCTACCGGAAGCAGCGTCAGAGGACGGACGCGTCCGAGGCGTAACAACGGGTCCGCATGCTCGGCGAACGGCCATGGGCCATCGGCGAACGGCCAACGGCCCTCGACCGACGGCCGGACGCCGGGCGGCCCGGTCCCGGGTCAGACCGGGACGCCGCCGTCCGACAGCCCCGCGCCCCGAAGCGCCCTGGTCATGGCCGGCAGATCCCAGTGTTCATCGGTGGAGTCGGCGACCACGGACGCCAGTAGCTCGGGCGTCAGCCGATACCGCTCGGCCTGGTCCAGGAGGTCTTCGGCGCTCCGGCCGGCGGCCCTGCCGTAGTCGTCGCCGGCCAGCAGTCCCAGGACCTCGTCCCGGTCGACGAAGCGGCGCATGCCACAGTCGAGGCCGTCGTCGTCCAGGCCGTCGGGGTACGGGGCCCGGGCCCAGGACCCGTTCTCGTACCAGTAGACGCAGCCCAGTTCATAGCCCGTGAGCAGGTCGTGCAGGTCCTCGTACGGGAGCCAGTCCGGGGCGCCCGCCAGCATGTCGATCGGCGGCTTGTGCCACTTGACGTCGCTCGCCTCGTCCTCGCCGTAGAGGACGAACCGGCCGTCGCCCCTCCTGGCCAGCGTCCACCATGTGCAGCCGCAGTCGTCGAGGTGGAGCCCTCCCGCGTCGATCCAGCAGCCCGTGCGGTACCCCTTGCTCTCCTCCGCTGCGGTGGTCGCTTCCAGTACGGCAACCAGCGCCCACCGCGCCCAGAGCACCTCCGGCGACGGCAAGTCCCCTGGCAGGCCCGGTCGGTGAATCGTCATGCCGTCCTCCGGCTGGTCGTCGCGATGGCTTGTGCAGCGGGACCGGACACCCGCTGTCATAGGGCGGGCGATCCGGCAGGTGTGCCGCGAAAACGCCTCTGGGCAGCGGAAATAAGGAGTGCCGAGGCCGCCGCTTCCGCCCCTGTCGGAGGCGCATTCCCGGTGCAGAAGCGTAGCGGGTGCGCTCCGTCCGTCCGCGTCGAGGGCGTGTGCATCGGGGGCGTTCGCATCGAGGGCGTCTGCGCGGGCGGACGGCCGAGACGGCACCGCCTTCTGCGGGTCAGGGTTTCTCCGGCCCGCCGTGGGACGAGCGGAGGGTCGCCAGCCGCCGTCGGTACTCCTCGTCCTCGATCTCACCCCGTGCGTACCGTTCGGCGAGGATCTGTTCGGGGGTGGGCCCGCCGGGCGGGCGGTCGCCGCGGCGGCCGGTGTGTTCGCCCCCGGGAGGCGCCGTACGGGCGAGGGCGCGGAAGAGCAGGACACCGGCCGTGACGACCAGTGCCCAGAACAGGACCATGCCGACCGTCATCGCGAACCAGCCCCAGCCGCCCGCACCGTGGTCGTACCAGAACATCATGGCGCTTCACTTCCCAGCTCAGGCGAGGTGCGGGCCGGGTGCTCGCAGGTGAGCTCCCGTCCATTCTCGCTCCTCGCCACGGCGATGGCGGGGCGTCGTGCGGCGGTGCGGGCGGCGGACGGTGGGCCGCCGGGGCCCTCGTGCCAGGTCACGGTCGCGGCCGTCACGGATCGTCATAGGTGGCCACGGTTGGTCACATGCCGTCACGAGTCGCGGGCCGGTTGCCGATGAAACAGGATGAAATATCAGGCCAGAGGAGGTCTTCCAGTGTCCGCTCCCGACATCCCGTCCCGGGCGCCCGCGGCCGCCGTTCTCCCGGAGCGCGGCCCCGACCCGGTGCGGATCACCCTGTCGGTCAATGGCACCGACCACACATGTGAGATCGAGCCACGGGTCAGCCTCCTGGATGCGTTGCGTGAGCGGCTGGCCATGACGGGTGCGAAGAAGGGGTGTGACCAGGGCACATGTGGTGCCTGCACGGTGTGGGTCGATGGGCGGCGGGTGCTCGCCTGCCTCACGCTGGCGATCGCCTGTGAAGGGCGCGAGGTGACCACCGTCGAGGGTCTGGCGGACGGTGACGAGCTGCACCCCATGCAAAGCGCCTTCATCGAGCAGGACGCCTTCCAGTGCGGCTACTGCACCCCGGGCCAGATCATGTCCGCGGTGGCCCTGCTCGACGAGGGTCACGCCTCGGACGACGCCGAGATCGGGGAGTGGATGAGCGGCAACATCTGCCGCTGCGCCGCCTATCCCCACATCCGGGCCGCCATCCGCGCGGTCCGCGACGAAGCCTGAGGAGGCCTGCCGTGCGGCCCATCAGTTACTCGCGCGCCGGTGCCGTGGCCGATGCGGTCGCCGCCGTCGCCGCCGATCCCACCAGCGACTTCCTGGCCGGGGGCACCACCGAGATCGACCTGCTGCGGCAGAACGTCATGCTGCCGCGCCGGCTCGTGGACATCAACGATCTGCCCCTCGGCCGGATCGAGGACCGGCCCGATGGCGGCCTGTACATCGGCGCCCTGGCCCGCATGAGCGAGGTGGCCGAGGCCCCCGCCGTACGGGAGCGCTTTCCCATGGTCGCCCAGGCGCTCGTCCTCGGTGCCTCGGCGCAGCTGCGGAACATGGCCAGCATGGGCGGCAACATGATGCAGCGGGTGCGCTGCGCCTATTTCCGCGACGCGACGTCACCGTGCAACAAGCGTGACCCGGGCAGTGGATGCAGCGCTCTCGACGGCTTCCACCGCGGCCACGCCGTCCTCGGGGTCAGCGATCACTGCATCGCCACTCATCCGTCGGACGTCGCCGTACCGCTGATGGCTCTGGACGCCCGCATCCATACAGAGGGCCCGCACGGCCGGCAGGTTTACCCGATCGACGATTTCTTTCTGCTGCCCGGCAGCACCCCGCATCTGGAGCACCCGCTGGAACACGGTGAGCTGGTGGTGGGCATCGAGGTCCCGGGCCTGCGCACGGCCCGTACCTCCGTGTATCTGAAGGTCCGCGACCGCGAGTCGTACGAGTTCGCGCTGGCCTCCGCGGCCGTCGCGGTGACCGTGGAGGACGGTGTCATCGGCGAGGCCCGGCTCGCCCTGGGCGGGGTGGCGACCAAGCCCTGGCGAGCCCGCCGTGCGGAGGCGGTGCTGCGTGGGGCGCCCGCCGACACCGAGACCTTCCGACGGGCCGCCCGCGAGGAACTCGTCCCCGCCCGCACCACGCCGCTCAACGCCTTCAAGGCCGAGCTGGCCCAGCGGACCCTCGTCCGGGCCCTGCAGTCCCTCACCCACCCGGAGATTCCGTCATGACGACGACCCTCGCGATCGGGCAGCCCACCGACCGGGTCGACGGCCGCCACAAGGTCACCGGCAGCGCGCAGTACTCCTCGGACATCCTCCTCGGCAACATGACCTATGCCGTCCTGGTCGGCGCCCGCGTGCCGAGCGGCCGGATCACCCACATCGACGCCGACGAGGCGTGGGAGGCCGGCGGGGTGCTCGCCGTCCTCACCCACGAGAACCTGCCCGAGGCAGCCGCGCAGCCCCCGCTGATTCCCTCGCTCGCGGGGATGCCCGCCCCGGGACAGACCTTCTTCCCCTTCCAGGACGACGTCGTGCACTACACGGGGCAGCCGGTCGCCCTGGTGGTCGCCGACACCCTGGAACGGGCCCAGCACGCGGCCGCGCTGATCCGTATCGGCTACCAGGAGACGCCCTCGGTCACCACGCTCGACCAGGCGCGCGACGCGGCGTACGAGCCCGAGGCGATCTTTGCGGGCTTCGTCCCCGGCCGGACCGAGCGCGGCGATGTCGAGGCGGGGCTGGCCCGAGCCGACGTACGGATCGATGCCACCTATACCTTCGCGGCCAACAACCACAACCCCATCGAGCCCTCGGCCACCACCGCGGCCTGGGACGGTGACCAGCTCACCCTCTACGACGCCACGCAGGGGGTGACGGCCACCCAGCTGACCGTCGCGGCGCTGCTCGGCCTGACCCCCTCGAAGGTGCGCGTCCTGTCCCACTACGTCGGCGGCAGCTTCGGCTGCAAGGCCATGATCTGGGCGCACCCGGCGCTGGCCGCACTCGCCGCCCGCGCGGTCGGACGGCCGGTCAGACTCGCCCTCACCCGTGAGCAGATGTTCACCTCCGTCGGCCACCGGGAGGAACAGGAACAGCGCATCGTGCTGGGCGCCGACAGGGAGGGCCGCCTCACCGCGCTGCGGCACCACAAGCTCTCGCCCACCTCGCAGTTCGACGACTGGGCCGAGCCCTCCCTCGGTGTCGCCTCCCAGATCTACGCCTGCGCCGACTACGAAGGCGTCTACCGGCTGGTCCGTGCCAACACGATGACGCCCACCTTCATGCGGGCGCCCGGCGAGGCGTCCGGCATGTTCGCACTGGAATGCACGATGGACGACCTCGCCCACCGGCTGGGCATCGATCCGGTCGAACTCCGCCTGCGCAACCACTCCGACAGGGACTCCAGCACCGGCCGTCCCTGGTCCAGCGACGGGCTCAGGGAGTGCTACGAACGCGGCGCCGAGCGGTTCGGCTGGCACCGTCGCAACCCCGAGCCCCGGTCCCACCGTGACGGCAACTGGCTGATCGGCTACGGCATGGCCGCCTCCGGATATCCCGTCTACGGCCCGATCAACCCGCAACGCGCCCGGGCCCGCCTGTACTCCGACGGCACCGCCGTGGTCCAGGCCGCCACCCCCGACTTCGGCACCGGGGTGGCGACCGTGATGACTCAGGTGGCCGCCGATGCGCTGGGCCTGCCCTTCGCGCGGTGCCGCTTCGAGGGCGGTGACACCGCGCTGCCCACGATCGCCGCCGCGGTCGGCTCCTCGGGTGCCGGCATGATCAGCGCGGCCGTGCACACCGCGGCAACCCATCTGCGCGACCAGCTCGTGGCGCAGGCCGTCGCGGACACCCAGTCGCCGCTGCACGGCGCGGAACCCGGCGAAATCACCGTACGGGACGGCCGCATGATGCTGCGCGAGGCCCCCGAGACCGGGGAGAGCTACGGCGATCTGCTCCACCGCAACTCCCTTCCCGACGTCGAGGCGGCCGGCTCCTGGTCGCCGTCGCCGCAGAGCACCCGCTACGGGATGATGACGTTCGGCGCTCAGTTCGCCGAAGTGGCCGTCGATCCCGATCTCGGGATCGCCCGGGTCCGCCGTATGGTCGGCGCCTTCGCCCCCGGCCGGGTCCTCAACCCCAAGACGGCCCGCAGCCAGTTGATGGGCGGGATGCTGTGGGGTCTGGGCCAAGCCCTCCTGGAGGCGAACCACATGGACCCGCGGCGCGGCCGCTGGGTCGCCTCCAGCCTGGGCGACTACCTCGTGCCGGTCAACGCCGACGCACCTGAGGTGGCGGTCGAACTCATCGAAGTGGCGGACGAGATCGTGAACCCGCTCGGCGTCAAGGGCGTGGGAGAGGTCGGGCAGGTCGGCGCGGCGGCGGCCGTCGCCAATGCCATCCACCACGCCACCGGGCGCCGCATCCGTAAGATGCCCGTCACCATCGAGGACCTGCTCTGAGAAGTCCGGTCGGCCGGCCGCTCAGCGCGGTGCGGCGGGGGTGTCGCCGCGGACGGCGTGCAGGTAGAGGGCCAGGGTGTCGCGTGTGAAGTACGAGCTGTAGGAGACGTCCGGGAAATCGCCGCCCGTGTGGTAGCCGCCGATCACACCGATGAGGGCGTAGCCGGTGAAGTCCCTTATCAGGAAGGGCCCGCCAGAGGTGCCGCCGATGTAGCCGGCGCAGGCGATCTCGAGGAAGGTGCCCGGGGCGGCCGGGTCGGTGCTGGTGTACCGGTGCGTGGCGGAGGCGCAGTCCAGTGGCTTGGGGTGGGTGGTGTCGCTGTTGCCGGGGTAGCCGATGAGCCGCACTTCGCGGTGGTGGTAGCCCGGGTAGGGCAGGAGGTCGTAGCCGCCGGTCGCCTCCTCGACTTCCGTCGCGTCCTCGCGCGCGGCGAGGCGTACGACTGCGTAGTCCCAGCGGGCGCCCGCGTCCGTGCCGAGGTCGTAGTACCGCTGGTCGATGTAGATGCGGTCGACGGGGAAGATCCCGAACGGCTTGACTCCGTCGTGGTACTGGGGCACGAACGACAGATGGCGCTTCGGGTCGGGGGACCGCAGGCAGTGGGCGGCGGTGACCACGAGGTTGCGGCGCGGGCTGCGGACCACCGTTCCCCCGCAGAACCGCCCGGTGTTGCTGCTGTCCGTCCAGAAGAACGTCCCTACCTGCGGGACGCCGTCGAAGGGGTGGCTCGGCGGAGCCGGGTCAGCGGCCGGGCGCGGGGCCGACGGACTCCGGACGGCGGAGGCCGGCCGGGCGGCGCGCATCCGCTGCGGGGTCCAGTACGTGACGTCCGATGCGGTCGCGTGCCGCGGGGTGTCGGCGGCGTGCGCGAGCGGTCCGGGCAGGGTGAGGAGCGGCAGGCCGATGAGCGGGGTGGCGAACAGCAGGGCGGCGAGGGCGCGTACGGCAAACGGTCTGCTCATGGACGGGGTCCTTTCGCGGGCACGGCGTACGGAAGGAACGCGACGGGCGCGGGGCGCGTGGACATGGTCGTACGGCGGGAGGCGTGTGGCGAGAGGCCGCGCCGGTTTGCCTCAACGGCCCGCCCGCCGACGCGTCTTCGGGGCGGCCCCCCTCGGGTGGCCTCGGGTGCCTCGCCGCGCTCGGCTTCCGTCTCGACCCCGCGCCGGTCGCCGGGGGCGGTCGGCGGCCGCATGATCGCTCCCGGGGCCTCCGGCTGCGTTTGTCATGGGGGTGGACCGGGACGACAGTGGAAGGGGGACGTTCGCACGAGAACGGAGAGCATCGTGATTGTTCTCGGAATCATCCTTCTGGTGATCGGCTTCCTGGCGGGCATCACCGTGTTGTGGACCATCGGAATCGTGCTCGTCGTGCTCGGGGCGATCTTGTGGATCCTCGGCTCGCTGGGGCATGCGCTCTTCGGCCGGAAGCACTACTGGTAGGCGGGCCGGAGGCAGGACGGGCGGGCCGGAGGCAGGACGGGCGGGCCGGAGGCAGGACGGGCGGGCCGGAGGCAGGACGGGCGGGCCGGAGGCAGGACGGGCGGGCCGGAGGCAG
>NZ_JBITYA010000005.1:450192-614385 GCF_044544985.1 Streptomyces sp. NPDC053427
GGACGGGCGGGCCGGAGCGGGCACGCGAGGGGCGCACCATCGCGCGCGTCACGGCTTCTCCAGGAACTCCAGGATCGTGCGGTCGAGTGCGGCGGCGTGGTCGAAGGGGATGCCGTGGTGTGAGAGGCCGGGGAGTACGGCGGTCTCGGCGTGTGGCAGGTGCCGGCGCGCGGCCGCTTCGACGCGTCGGCTGTCATGCGCCCGGCTGTCCCCGGCGAGCAGGACCAGGGTGGGCACGGTCGAACCGCGCAGCTGCCCGGGCCGCGGGCGCCGGCCCCCGATGATCCTGGCCTGCGGGAACTCGGCGGCGAGACCGTGCAGTTCCCGCCAGGCGGGGTCGGCCTCGGCGTCGCCGGTCTCCCAGGCGAGGAAGGCGAGGGCCCGCTCCGCCGTGGGCCGGAGGAGCAGGGGAAGGGCGCGCAGCAGGTACCCGAACCGGAAGCCGGCGAAGCAGTTGGTGGCGTCGAGGAGGACGAGCCGACGCACGCGCTGTGGTGCGCGGAGCGCGTAGGTCAGGGCGATCCAGCCGCCGTACGAGTGTCCGCACAGATCGGTGCGCCCCAGGCCCAGGCCGTCGAGCACGCCGTCCAGCCAGTCGAGCAGTTCGTCGACGGACCGTATCGGGCGGTCACCGCGCAGGCTGCGTCCCGCCTCGCCGATCCGGTCGATGGCGTAGACGCGCCGGGTACGGGCCAGGTCGGCGACGTTGGCGTACCAGACCATGGAGGTGGCGCCGCCGCCGTGCAGCAGCACCAACGGTTCCCCGTTTTCGGGGCCGCACGCGGTGACCCTGGTCGTCCCGTACACCGACAGGAGGTCCATCCGGTCGACGGGCACGGGCCAGCGGGCGAGGACGGCGTCGTAGGCCGCGAGGAAGCGCGTCAGGTCGTCGGTCACCGGAGTCCCCCAGGGCAGCACTGTCGCCGAACACGTGTCTCGTCGAGCGAGATACTAGGTATGGGACACCGGCGACCCGGCACCGGGGGCCGCTCAGGGTCGACGAACGGGCCGTTCTCCTGGGGCAGTTGTTCTTCGGTCGGGCTGAATGCGGAGACGGTCGCGGCGCGGGAGGCCTTCACGGACCCGGAGGGGGAAACGGGGCAGCGCTTCCTGCGCAAGGTGCAGAAGACCGTCGCCACCCAGCGCGATCCCTCGGCCCGGCGAAGGCGCTCGTGAGCCCGCCGTGGCACCGGTGCGGCGAAACGGGGCGGCCGTCCGGGGGTTGTCCGGGCGGCCGCCCCGTTGGGCCGCTGTTGCCTCTGTACGCGGCGGCAGGGCGGCATCGCGCGGCGTCGGTACGGACTAGTGGGGCGATGCCGACGGTCAGCCGGGGCGGGGCGGTCAGTGCTTGAGGGTGTCCCGGGCCCGTTCCACTACGTGCTTCACCTTGCCCTTGATCTTTTCGGCCTTGCCCTTCATCTCCAGGCTGTTGTCACCGAAGACCTTCCCCGTGGTTTCCTTGGTTTTTCCCTCGGTGATCTCGCCGATGTTCCTGGCCTTCTTCCCGATACCCATGTCGTGCTCCTTCAGCGACTCGGCCGAGCCGACGGGATGCGTTTCGGCCGGTGTTCCGGGCGCAGCTCCTGGACCACCCATTCCCTGTTGAATTATCGCACTTCACGCGAAATCGCTCAGTCGGACGGCGGCAGCAGCGTCCCCAGCGGGCCGAGATCCAGATTGAGGTCCTGGAGCGAAAGGTCGTACCGGGCGCAGAGTTCGATCATGCGGTCGTGAAGGATCATGAGCGTGGCGCCCAGGCGTTCCTCCTGCTCCTCGGTGAGGTCTCCGGCATCGACCCGGTGCAGGGCCTGGCGTTCCATGAGCTGGCGGACCAGCTCGACGAGGGTGAGGACGAGTTTGAACAGGTCCCTCTCCACGGTGTCGGGGTCGGTGTTGATTCTCTGCGCAGCGGTGCGCGCTTCCGCGCGAGCCGGAGGGGCGGCGTCCTGCGCCGACGCGGGCAATCGGCGATAGGCGCGGGCCGCTGCGTCGGCGACATCATGGAAGCGGGTGACCGGGCGGTTGCCGTCGGTGGTCATGGTCCGGGCCGTCCCGTCGCCGGGGTGACAGGGTCGGGCCACGGCGCGGGGGTCTGTTCGCTGATGGAGGCGATGAGCGCGCGCAGGGAGATGCGTACGAGATCGATGTCGGCGATGGAAAGGACGACATCGCCGGTGACGACCACGCCCCCGGCGAGCAGTCGGTCGAGCAGATCGATCAGGGCTATCTGCCGGTCCGGCAGCGGCCGCTCCCCCGTCGGCAGTCGGTCCGCCGCGCTCACGGCGCGGCCCGCTTCGACGGCTCGGTCCGCCCGTCCGCGGAGAACGAGTACGGGGCCCAGGGCCCGGTGACCTCGACGCATACGCCGGACAGCCCGTCCGCGGCCCGCATGACGTCGGTGCGGAAGCTCTCCGCGTGCCGCAGCGGTACGAGGTAGGCGTCGTTGATGACGTTCTCCCCGGGCCCGCGGGCGAGTTCGCCTTGCTGCGGCCGGTGCCGGACCCGGTCGACCGCGTGGGCGCGCGCGGCGGCCTCGACGCGCTCGGCGGCCCGTTCGGCGTCCCGGTGGGCCTCGTCGCGGGCATGCCGCTGCGCCCTGCGCCGGCTGAGGTAGGCCCGGCCGGGGCTCAGCTCCGGGTCCGCGGCAGAGGCCGCGGCGGGGTCCGGTTTCGCGGACGGCTCGGGCGGGTGCCGCGCAGCCGGGGGCGCTTCGACGGAGATCTTGACGCCCCACTCCTCGTGCCCGGCCAGGTCGGTCAGGCGCTCGGCGAACGCCTCCCGGCGGGCCTCGAGCATGTCCCGTATCCGGTCGTCGTCCAGGTAGACCGTCGCCAGCCGGAGCGGAAGTACGGTGGTGCGGGCGGCCAGCGCCTCGATCACGCGGTGATGCGCGCGGGCGACCGACTCCAGCCAGTCCAGGTCTTCCAGGTGCGCTGTCAGCGCGGCCTCCTGGAAGTCCTGCGCGGGCACCGGGCTCACGGCGGCCACCACTTCGTCGTCGTCTCCCGCGCGCACCAGGTGCACCGGCGCGTCCGCCACGCCCCGAAGCCCGGCCAGCGCCTCGGCCGGCGCTCCGTCGGCGTCCCGCGCCACGCCGTACACGTAGATGAGGGAGGCGGTCATCGCTCGTCCCGCCTCTTGCCGCGGGGACTCGGCGCCGCCCGTTCGCCGCGTGAGGTGCGTGCCGTACGTGCGGTGCGGCGGGTGTCGGCCGGGCGGCTCTCCTCGGCCTCGTCCTCGGCCTCGTCCTCGTCCTCGGCCGACGGCAGTTCGCCCTCGCTGCGTTCGCGCAGGGCGGCGATCTCGGCGCGTAGCCGTTTGTTCTCCTCGGCGAGCGAATGGTGGCCGTCGGCGCGGGAGGACAGCGCGGGATCGCGTTCCCACCAGTCGATTCCCATTTCCTTCGCCTTGTCCACCGACGCAATCAGCAGCCGCAGCTTGATGGTGAGCAGTTCGATGTCGAGGAGGTTGATCTGGATGTCGCCGGCAATGACGATGCCCTTGTCCAGGACGCGTTCGAGGATGTCGGCGAGATTGGCGGAGGAGCCCTGGCCGTACGGCGCAGCGGCCCTGGACGGATAGTCGCCCATCCGCCGGGCGACGGGTTCGGTCACGGCCCTTTCACCTCACTTCCGCCGTCTTCTCGGCGTCGCCGTTCAGGTGTCGGTGCCCCGAGCATGGGCCCGGATCTCGTCCAGCCGGTCCAGCAGTTCGTCCTCGCGCCGGTCGAACGTGTCCTCGTCGATCTCTCCCGCCAAGAGCGCCCGCTCGAGCTCGGCCAGTTCCCGCTCGACCGGAGCCGGGTCGTAGTACTCGTTCTCCGCGGCCTCGAGAACGCGCTCCACGACCCAGGTCACGCCGCGTACCGGCGCCAACGGAAAGGTGACGATCTGTGTGAGCAGACCCATGACGTACTCCTCGGGCTTCCTCAGACGAAGCTGTAGGGGGGCAGCGGGCCGCGGAGCCGGAGGTCGAAGCCCCCGCCCAGCCCTTCGGCGAGCCGCCGCTCCGCGTCGAGGAACCGGGTTTCGTCGTCCCGGTCCACCAGGAAGGACACGTTCACGAAGTCGTCACCGGTGGCCTGCGACAAGCGCTCCTCCCGGGCGAATGCGCGCAGTGCGTCGACGACTCCGGCGGCGCGCCGGTCGTTGCGTACCTCGACTTCCTGTGCGACCAGTTCACCGAGGGCGAGCGGCAGCTCCGGGCTGTGGCTGCCGTTCCTGATCTCCTCGTTGAGCCGTCGCGCCTCCTCCGACTCCCGCAGGATCTCGCGCAGCAGCGCCTCCTCCTGCTGGGCCGCCTTGAGGTGGTATTCGGCGCATCCCTCCAACGTCTGCAATCGCTCGGTGAACAGCTCCGCACGCTCCTCCAGCACCGCTTGTACGGCATCGTCATCGGAGGTGACGAAGCCGAACTGCAGCGGCAGGACCGTTCCATCGGCCATCAGCCGCTCCTGGACGGTCTGGTGAGCGGCGAGATCCCGCCGTTTGGGCCGCAGGCCCTCCGGTGCATCGCTGACGATCGCGGACAGCTTCCCGTTGCGCACCGTACGAAGGGCGGCGGGCGGGTCTCCTACCCCGTCTACGCCGTCCAGGCGCTGCGGGTGGCCGGCCGCGACGACCGAGTAGACATACACGGCCATGGCTCATTCCTTCCGGCGCCGGGCCGGCCGACGAGCCGGCCGCTCCCGCTTCTCCGCGTGCTCCCTGTGCCGACCCGCGGGCTCCTCCTCGTCCCCCTCCTCGTCCCCTTCGTCGCCGCGTGCTCCCTTGAGAGCGTCGGTCACCGTCTCCGCGGCCCCCTGCAGGACACCCTTGGTCTTGCCCTGGGCCCCGCCCTCGGTGACCTCGCCGACGATGTCGGGCAACGTCGCGGGTGCCTTGTCTCCCGACTCCAGGTCGAGGCGGTTGCAGGCCTCGGCGAAGCGCAGGTAGGTGTCGACGCTCGCCACGACGATGCGGGCGTCGATCTTGAGAAGCTCGATGCCCACCAGCGACACCCGCACAAAGACGTCGATGACCAGGCCACGGTCCAGAATCAGATCGAGAATGTCGTAGAGATTTCCGGAGCCGGCCCCGCCGCCTCTGGAGACGGTTCCTCCGCCTTGCGGCACCACAGTCACGGTGCCTCCTTTCACCGGCTCGCCCCTGCCTCGGCGGGGCGGCCGTCTCGTTCGCCGAGCGAACGGTGCTTCGGTGTCTTCCCGGAGCCCTTGGCTGTCTTCCCGGAGCCCTTAGGGGCGTCGGTCGATCTGCCCTCGGGTGTAGCGGCGGGTGCGCTCGTACGCCACCAGTTCGCCCTCCTCGTCCAGCGTCACCCGATAGCTCGCCATCACGCTGGTGGTCTCGGGGACGCGTGCCAGCTCCAGGACTTCCACGTCGGCCTGCCAGCCGTCGGCAGTCGGCTGCACCGCAGAGACGGACTCGGGGGCTCGCCCCAACAACTCCTGGAGCTGCTCGGCCGCGTACCGCATGGCCCGCGGCGCCGAGACGCGGCGGGCCACCCGCTTCGGCCCGCTCTCGCTGCGGCTGCTGCCGGATCGGGCAACGCGAGATCTCTCGGCGGTCTTCTTGGCAGTCTTCTTGACGGTCTTCTTGCTGGACGGTCGCCGGAGCGGCTCTGTCCCGTCCTCTTCACCTGCGGCCATGTTCTCTCTCCGGCATCGGAGACGACATGCTGCCCGCGCCAACTTCGGGAGGCGCCCTTACATGGTATACGGCAGATAGCGAGACATCTCGGGCTAAGCGGGCGCACCCCTGATCCCGGTACCTCGTCGTAAGCCCTTCGTGGCACCGAGTCGCGGTGGCGAGGCGTCGCGGCCATCGCCGCGGGTTTCGCCATGACATGCACGGCCCTGGCCGACATCCCTTGCCCTGGCCGTCGAGCCACATCGGGTCAACGCGTGAACACATGGCGTCGCCGGACATGTTGATGCGGCCGATTTCGACCGTGAGGTGCAGGGCGAATCGTGCGCGGTAGGCACGTCCGGTGCCCTCATTCCTCCTCTTCGTCCTCAGCGTCTTCCTCGCCCTCTTCGTCGGCCTCTTCGTCGGCCTCTTCCCACTCTTCGTCCTCTCCGTCTCCCTCCTCACCTTCCGCGTCAGCATCCTCGTCTTCTTCGTCTTCCTCGTCGTAGTACTCGCTGTCGCCGCCCTCGGCCTCTTCGTCCTCGATGGCCTCTTCGTGGGTCCGTACCACCTCGCCGTCACGAATTTCCCCACGCCAGCCGTCCGGCTCTTCTTCGGTGAGGGTGACATAGCGCTGGAAGTGTTTGAAGTCCAGCCTGAGTCGACGCCCCTGAGCTCTCCACAGATTCCCGGTCTTCTCGAAGAAACCGGAGGCGTAGTACTCGACGACCAGAACGATACGGGTGAGACTGGGCGCCAATTCGTGGAAACTCACGGCCCCGCGCGTCGTGCCCTTGGCGCCCTCCGACGTCCAGACGATGCGCTCGTCGGGCACCTGTTCCTGAACCGTCGCCTTCCAACTCCTGGTCGACGGGCCGACCTTGGCCTTCCAGTCACTGGTCGACTCGTCGCTCTGCGATACGTTGCGCACGCCCTTGGTGAAGCTGCTGAACTTCTCGTACTGCGTCCAGTGATCGTAGGCGGTACGCACCGGCACACCGACATCGATGACCTCGATGATGTTGGTGACCTTCGTATCTCCCGCCTTTCCTCCCTTCCCGCCACCCAGAATGTTCTTGGCCTTGTCCAGGACGTTGTCCTTGACGTCCTTCATCTTTCCGGTGAGCGCAGCCTTGATCGGAGAGTCGCCCTGGAGAATTTTGGCGCCGATTTTCGGCAACGATCCCCCACCGTCGGCGACATCGGTGAGCTGGTCCGTCACATCCACCAGCTTGTCACCGGCCTTCTCGGCCAGATTCCCCACCCAGGCACTCACGTAGTTCCCGAGCTCGTCACGCAGTCGGTCGGCGCCCGAGTCTCCAGCACCGTTTTCCCGTCCCGTCTTAGCCATGACCGGCTACCTCCGGCGCTCGGCGCGCGATGATGTCTTCTTGGCAGTCCTCTTCGACGAGGCTGCCGACTTCTTGGACGACGTCGTCTTCTTCTGAGCGGCCGTCTTCTTACCTGGGGCCTTCTTGGCTGCGGTTTTCTTGCCTGCGGCCTTCTTGGCCGGCGCCTTCTTGGCCGTTGACGTCCTGGCCGTGGCTTTCTTGGCGGGGGCCTTCTTCGCCGTGGCCTTCTTCGCCGTTGACGTCCTGGCGGGGGCCTTCTTGGCGGGGGCCTTCTTCGCCGGGGCCTTCTTGGCGGGGGCCGCCTTCTTCGCGGGGGCCTTCTTCGCCGGGGCCTTCTTGGCCGGGGCCGCCTTCTTCGCGGGGGCCTTCTTCGCCGGAGCCTTCTTCGCCGCCGTCTTCTTGGCGCCTGCCTTCTTGGCGGGAGCCCGCTCCTTGGGCGAGGGCCTCTTGGTCGCGGTCTTCTTGGCAGGGGCCGACTTCTTCGCGGCCTTCTCTCGGGGAGCGGACTTCTTTGCTGCCGCCTTCTTACCAGCCCGCCTTGCCGGAGCGGCCTTTGCCGATTCCCGCGAGGCACGACGACGGGGTCGCTTCCTCGGCTCTTCCTCGGCCTCTTCCTCTTCCGGCTCCTCTTCCTCCGGCTCTTCTTCCTCTTCCGGCTCCTCCTCTTCCCCTTCTTCTTCCTCCTCTTCCTCCTCCTCTTCCGGCTCCTCTTCCGGCTCCTCTTCCGGTTCCTCTTCCGGTTCCTCTTCGTATTCCTGCTCGTACTCCTCCTCAGGCTCTTCGCCCTCTTCGTACTCCGCCTCCGGCTCTTCCTCTTCCTCTTCCTCCTCGTACTCTTCGCCCTCGTCCCCCTCTTCGCCTTCTTCGCCCTCTTCGTCTGACGCTTCCCCGCCGCTCCCGAGCTGGAGAGTACGGTCATGAAGCGTGTCGGCAAGCGTCGTCAACTGACGGTTGGCGGCGGCCGCGACAGCCTGTCGGCCGGCGTCCAGGACTTCTCCACGCAGCTGCTCGATCAACTCCGTGACCTGAGGTATCTCAGCGAGCCTGCGGATCCCTTCCGCCGCAAGCTGGCGCGGTTGAAGTCCGAATTCGCGCCCGGCGAGGTAAGAAGCCGCGCTAAGGGCAAACCGGCCCTTTTTCGTACGGCCCAGAACGTAGCCGCCGGCCAGGGCGGCGGCGAGCAGGACCTTGGTGCCGTCATTCATACGTGCATCACCTCATCATCGGGATACGGCCGGTCTGCGCCGTGCAGCGGTCGAGCGGCCGCTCCTGGTCACGCCGGAACGTCCCGGCGTCCGCCTTCGCTCTCGATGCGCGAAACCAATCCGGCCGTCTGAACAGGCTCTTTGTCGGTTCGGCGGCGTGGCGTGCCGCGGGCCCAACGCCGTATTCCACGCATGTTGCGCGCCGTCGGGTGACCGACGACGCGGACCGGCTACGCCTTGGGGATCGTTCTCCCATATTTCAAGAGTGGTCCCGCTTCTGACCTACGCATCCCGAACGGGCTCAGGGTGACGCTGGGGAACCGGGCGATGCTGCTGCGTGGCGGAACGAGCCGCGCAGCAGGCGCCGCCATGGCGGAACAGAAGGCGCTCTTCGGCGGGCGGTCGTCACCGTGGGTGCGTGCCGTTCCACAGGTGGGACACCGACCGGCGCCCGGGGATGCCGGGGTCGTGACCGCTGCTCGCGTCCATCGCCGACGCCGATCGCCGTCGAACGCTCATGAGACTGCCCGGCCGTTGTGCAACCGGGGTCGGACGCGAGGACGGCGCTACCCTCTACGGATGGTGCGCAGCAGCAAGAAGGCCCGGCGCCTCGTGGCCGACGAGGAGACGTACCTCTGGTCGGTGGGACATCGGCACCACGGAGAACAGGGCCGGTATCGGGACTGCCGCGAATTCCTCTCCATCCGCCGCCTCGGGGCGCGCGGGCGACTCCTGATCGTCTTCCAAGAAGGCGCCGGCCGGTTGGTCCCCGATGGCATTCTTCACGCCGGCGCCGTTGGCACGGAGGGCAGTTGGTTGAACCTCAACGAGCCGGGCACCGTCAGAGCCCTGCTCGACGAGGCCCTGACCGGGGGCTGGCAGCCGGACGACCCGTCAACTGCGGAGGTGGACGGCTGGGTCATGTTCGACACGGTGGCCGCTCGCCGTGGGGCATGACGCGTCGGAGGCGCTGTCCACTCCCAGCCCCGCTCCGGCCTGGTCACCGCTCGCAACATCGTGACGGTGGACAACTCGACCGTCCCATGGGTCACCTCCGTGCGCTTTCACCGACGAATCGCTCGGCCGGTGTGGGCTGCGGTCGCACCGATCCCTCACCTGGCGATCCCCTATCTCCTCACGCGCGCTTATCGCGCTCGTCCGCGCCGATAGGTGACGGCGGGAACCTTCCCTCCGTACCCGCACCCCTTCCCCGTCACCGGCGCCCGCCGCCTGCTCACCGCCTGCCTGCTCGCCGCCTGCCGCCGGACCCCCGTCCGGTCAGTGGTGGACCGGTGTGACAGGCCCGGACCTGAGAGCCGCCGTCCAGTCCACGATCTGCACCGCCGCCCCGGCGGCCTCCTGTCCCTGGCAGCGGGCATGATGACGGTGCGCGATGCCGTCCAGATCGAGATGGGCACCGAAGGCGGGGTCGGCCGCCAGGCGTCGGGCGTACGACCACAACCGCCGGTGGTCGGCGATGCGGTGTACCGCTGCGGCGTCCAGATGCCAGCGGTGGACGGTGTCGAGCTGCACGAGAGTGACCCACAACTGGACGTCGGCGGAGGTGAGTTCGTCGCCGAGAACGTATTCCCGGTCGGCCAGTCCGCTTTCCAGCGAGCGCAGCGCATCGAGCAGGGTGCCCAGCGCGGTCCCGTACTCCGTGCTGTCGGTACCGAGTCGGCCGGCGCTCTGCGCGGCTTCGTTGATGTCGCGCTCGCAGAGTCGCCCGATCGCGTCGATGTCGTTCTGGGCGTGGTCCGGATACAGCACGGGTCCCGCGCCGCCGAACCGCTCGGCCAGATCGCGCAGGATGTCGGGGGTGTGCGTGCTGACGATCCGCCCCGTCCATCCGTCGCTGAGCGCCGGCGCCGAGGCCGGTCCGGGGTGCTGGTGCGAGCTGGCCTCGTACAGCGGGCGCAGCGCGGAGAATTCACCGCCCGGACCGTCGGGGACGGCGGGCAGCAGGGTCACCGGGAGCGTGTCACCGAGGTTCAGCAGGCTGTGGGTGATGGCGATTCTCAGACAGAGCGGACAGGACAGCGAGAGGTGCAGGCGATAGCGGTGGGGCGCGGCGTAGTGACCGCTGCGCGCATCGCAGCCGATCCTGCCCCGGAGGGAGGGCACCGCGGTGGGGGATGCGGGCGATGAGGAGGACGCGGAGGTCATGGCAGGTGTCGCGGTCATGCTGACTCCCTGGGGCCGAGGCCGGTTCGCGGGCAAGCGGGCGGAGGGGCTGGGGAGGCGGCGGTACGGGCCGGGGTGCGGCTGAGGTGCGAGGCGGGGCTCCGTACAGCGGGACCTGGGGCGAGCGGCGGGATGGGGGCGCCCTCGGCGCAGGCCCTGGCTCGGGGAGGCTTCGCCGCGAGACGGCGGGACAGGGGCCGGGACGGGGGCAGAGCCGCCGCGTAGCGCCTCAGCGGAGGGAACTCGCCGCGCTGCAGACGCGCAGGAGATCGATGTGCCGGCGCGAGGTCAGCAGGGGAAGCGGCCGGGCCGCGCGGATCGCGCGGTCGGTGTCCGGCGCTGCCTGCCCCATGAATTCCCACCCGTTCACTAGGGTTCCCGCCCCTGAGTGTCGAGCCACCGTCGAGCCGCGTCAAGAGTGGTACGGCGTCGCGGTCTGCCGGCAGGCGTTGCGGTCTGCGGTGCGGCAGGACGGATCGCGCCGGAGAAAGGCGGGCCCGGCCCGGAGAGCCTCGCCCTCTCCCCTGCGGGATAATGCCCCCATGCGGATTTCAGCCAGAGCGGACTATGCGGTGCGCGCCGCCCTGCAACTCGCTGATGCCCGGGACGCCGGGCCGCTCAAGGCGGAGGCCATCGCCGACGCCCAGGACATTCCGCATAAATTCCTCGAGGGCATCCTCAACGACATGCGCCGGGGCGGACTCGTCCTCAGTCAGCGCGGCGGCAACGGTGGCTACCGGCTGGCCAAGGCCGCGGAGGCCATCAGCATCGCGGATGTCATCCGCGTCGTGGACGGGCCGTTGGTCTCGGTACGCGGCGTCCGCCCGCCGGAGTTGTCCTATACCGGCCCCGCCGAGTCACTGCTGCCGCTGTGGGTGGCGCTGCGCGCCAACGTCCGCCAGATCCTCGACGGCGTGTCCCTGGCCGATGTCGCATCATCCGAGCTGCCCAGCCAGGTGTCCGCGCTGACCGAGGACCCCGCCTCCTGGACGAACCCTTAGGGGCTACAAGGGGGAGCTCGGCAGGCGCAATCGACCGCCGTTCGCATCGCGGCCCCCTGCGCACCGTCCGGATTCCAACCCTCAACTGTCCACCCCTCGAACACCCCTTGCCCGGTCCGGAGTCCGGAAGCATTCTTATTCCCTACTAATCCAGTGGGAATACTAGGGAAGTCGACCGGAGGTGGCGGCGGCCGTGAGAACGCCGTTCCGTACCACCGTCCCGCCACGCCGCTTCCGGCCGACGCTCACCGGCACACCCACCCGACAGGACGGTGACCGGCGCCATGCCAAAGAAGTCCGCAACCCGCCCCGCCTCCCCGGAGCCCGACCACTCCGCGGAGGAAGGGATATGGCCACGCGTCACCCGTGAGCTTGCGGACGACCTGGCCGTCGACGCGCTCACCCGTGACCGTGCGGGCAAGCCCCCCTTCGACGAGATCGCGCGGCTGCGCGAGGCGGGCCTGCCGGCCCTGCTGCTGCCGCCCGGCCCGCTGGGCAGGGGGAGCGACTGGCGTACCGCCTGCGCCGTCATCCGGGAGATCTCGGCGGCCGACAGCTCCATCGGCGAACTGCTCGCCCGTCACTACGTCCTGTCATGGAGCCCTCGCTTCTTCGGCACTCCGGAGAGCGCCGAAGGTCTCGAATCGCCGGCGGCCGAGGAGCAGTGGCTCTGGGGCGGCAGCACAGATACCCCGGGGACGGAGGCCGAGGCGGCGGCGGATCCCGAACTGACCCTCACGCCGGCCCCGGGCGGGTACGTCCTCAACGGGCACAAGGCTTTCGCCTCCGGGGTGGCGGTCGCCGATCGGCTGGCGCTCGGGGCGCTCCGCACCGATACCGGCGAATCCCTGATCGTGCTGGTGGACCCGGCCCATCCTGCCGTGACGGCCGTCCCGGAACACGACCGCCTCGGACAGCGCCTGACGGGGGCCGGCAGCATCGGATTCGACGGCGTGCCGGTGCGCCCCGACCACGTTCTCGGCGTCGTCCCACGCGACGAGCACGACCTCTCGCCGTTCGCCGCGCTCGCGCCCCTGGCGCTGCGGCTCGCCCTCGTCCACGTCGCCCTGGGCATCGCCGAAGGAGCGCTGGCCGAGGCGCGGGACTTCAGCCGTGCCACACCGCGCACCTGGCCGGCCACGGGGCCGGACGGCGGCGACTACGCGGACCGTCCGGGCAGGGATCCGTATCTTCTCCTCGCGTACGGGGAACTGGTCGCCGCCGCCCACACCGCCGCAGCGGTCGTCGAACCGGCTACGGAAGCCCTGGCAAGGGGGCTCCTGTTGGAACAGGACCTCGGGGTGGACGAGCGCGCCGATATCGCCGTCCTCGTCGCCGCGGCCGAGGCCGTCACCAGCAGATCCGTCATGCTCGTCACCACCCGCATCATGGAACTCACGGCCGGCGCCGATTCCCCCGCCGACGGCCCGGGTTTCGACCGGTTCTGGCGCAATGCCCGCGTGCTGACCGCGCAGGGCTCCCCCACCCACAGCCTTCGCGATATCGGCGATCACTACCTCAACGGGACGCATCCGGCCTTGAGTCTGCGCATCTGAGGGTCCGCCCCTCCCCCTCCGCACGGAGTCGCCTGCCGGTAGCCCACCGCGCCGCTGCGTTCGGGGCGCGCAGCTTCGCGGGCGGTTGCGTCGACGGCTTCGTGGGCGGTTTCATCGGCGGCTTCGCGGGCGCTTTCACATGTCGGCCAGTGGGCCGGCCTGTACCGCACCATCGACTGGCTGCACCGCTCCGGGCTGATCGAGGTGCGCGAGAACGGCCGCGAGGACAACCGTCCCGAGCGGACCCTGTACGCCCTCACCGACGAGGGCAGCAAGGTCTGGCGGGAGTGGATGCTCGACGCGCTGGCCTCGCCGACCCGCGAGTACCCGGAGTTCCTCGCCGCGATGGCGTTCGTACCGCTCCTCGAACCCCACGACGTCGCCGCCCAGTTGGCGCATCGGCAGGAAAAGCTGGCCACGGATCTGGCCAGGCTCGCGGCGCAGATCGCGGCGGCGGCCGAATGGGGCCGGCTGTTCACACTGGAGCTGGAATGCCTGCGGGAGACCACCGCGGCCGAGCTGGCGTGGGTGGAGTCGGTCATCGAGGACCTGCGCTCCGGAAAGATCGCGTGGTCCAACGAGTCGCTGGCCGCCTTGACCGCCACGCCGCCCACCACCGCGAAGTAGTTCGCTATCGGGAGAGGGAGACCCCTATGCACGCCAGAGCCTTACATATCGTCATTATCGGCGCCGGCACCGGTGGTCTGTGTCTGGCACAAGGCCTCAGACGCGCCGGTATCCGTGTCACGGTGTACGAGCGCGACCGCACCCGGCGCGACGGACTGCAGGGCTACCGGGTCGGGATCGACGCCGACGGCAAGCGCGCCCTGCGCTCCAATTTGCCTCCCGAGCCGTACCACACCTTTCTCGCACCTGTGCCCAACGGCCCCTTTACGGCTACCAGATGACGCACCGGAAGACGTTTCTGTTCTCTGCCGGTCCGGAGTTGCTGAAGGAAAGGGACCAGCCGGCCGAGGAGGACCGGGACGAGTCGGTGAGCCGTATGACATTGCAACAGCTGCTGCTCACCGGCATCGAGGACATCGTCCGCTTCGACAAGGAGTTCACGCGCTACGAGCGAGGTGCGGACGGAAAGGTCACGGCGCATTTCGCGGACGGCGACTCGGTCACCGGAGACCTTCTCGTTGCCGCCGACGGGGCGAACTCGCGCGTACGCGGGCAATATCTGCCGCACGCCAAACTGGTCGACACCGGGCTGATCGGGATCACCGGCAAGACCCCGCTCACCGACGAGACCGCCGCCTTGCTGCCGCGGCGGGTTCGCGACGGCGTCACGATGGCGCACGGGCCCAAAGGCTTCCTGTGCATCCTGCACGTCATGCGCTTCCCGTGGGACGAAGCGGGCAGGCCGAAGCGGGGCGTCGGCAGCACCGACGCCGAGGCCCTCTGTGCCTGGCCGGGGATGCTCTACGACAACAGCCGCGACTACATCATGTGGGGTTTCGCCGCGTCCGAGAAGTGGCTGCCGGACGACGTCCCTCGGATGCGGGGAGCGGAAATCCAGCAATTGGTGCTGGACAAAACGGCCTCGTGGCACCCCGACTTCCGGCGGATCTTCGCGCTCGGCGACCCGGGCAGCAGCTTCCCCCTGGTGATCCGTACCGCCGAACCCGTCGACCCGTGGGAGACCAGTAACGTCACGCTCATCGGCGACGCCATCCATACGATGACGCCGGGCCGCGGGGTGGGCGCCAACACCGCCCTGCGCGATGCGCGCCTGCTCGCCCGCAAGCTGATCGGCGTCCACCAAGGCACTCAGCCGCTGCTCGATGCCGTCCATGAGTACGAGACCACGATGACGTCGTACGCCTGGGACGCGGTCATCGCGTCACGTGCGCAGATGGACGGCAACTCGGTTCTGCACAAGGAAGCTCCGCTCGGCGGACTGGCCCGGATGGGCATGCGCACGGCGCTGCGCGCCATGAACCACCTGCCGCCGGTCAAACGCAAGATCGTCTTGGCGGAGAGCGGCTTCCGGGGCGCCGGCCGCGAGGATGCGGACCGGTAAAGATTTCGCCGATCGCGCCTACGGCGGATGCCGCGCACGCGCGGATGGCCACCTACTTTTCGGCCGCGCACCAGGAGCCCGGTCCGCTGACCGAGCACCCGGCAATCCCGAGAAACACGAGGCACGGCGCGGCCGAATTTCACCCGGCCCCCTCCGCGGAGAAGGAAGTTCCGGTACGCGCAGGAACACCCCACAGGACACACGGCAAAACAAGGGCACCTGAAACACCGATAGTTCCTCCCTCCGGGCGCACAGGGAATGCGCGCGGGTCGGCGGCCGCACGCACAGGCGAACGGAATAGGCCGCAGCCCACGCCCCATACACTTCAGGCCATCCGGCACGGCACGCGAATTCGTAGGATTAATCATCGATCCGGCCATTCCCCCTGCATTCCTTGACGCGGAATGTCCGTGTCCCCCGAAATGGACCAAGGCGCCGTTCCGGAGTTCGGTGTGAACGGCGCACGTCGGTAGCGACAGTTCATGGAAGAGGAAGGGGCACCGCCATGTTCGAAGAGGAAGAGCTGTTCGAGGAGATGTCGGTTTCGGAGGCGGAAACGGCTTTCGCGGGTCACAGCTGTCTCTGTTTTGTCACCGAGTACGACGCCGAACCGGCCGAGTAGCGACATCGGTTGCCTCCCGGCTCGGTCGTCCTGGCCGGGAGGCACTTCCGTCGTTGTCTGATCGAATTCTTCCGAACGGGCTTTGCGTAGGGGCCTTGTACACGACCTTTGCGCACAGCATTCGCGTACGGCTTTTCCGAACGGCTTTTCTCAACGGACTTTCTGCACGGCCTTTGTGAATTGATTCTTTCGCATGATTTCTGCGACCGGCCACTGCTCTGCGAAGGCGGAATGAATTGGATACCAGCCCGGACCCGTCGGCCACCGCCCGCTCTGCTCCGCTGACTCCCCGGCGTGACGTACGGCTCGTCACGCGCGGCGAGCATCTCTATGTGTGCGCGAGTACGGGCACCCTTCGTGTCCCGGCCCGGTTGCCGGCCACCGACAGGGGAGGGAACGGGCTGGTCGCGCTCGACGCCGTGCCGGAGCGCGTGGTCAAGGGGCTGCGCGCCCGCGATCTGGTCCATCCCGGGGACGGGCAGCGGCCGCACCCGCTCTACGGCGAGGGGCACCAGCGGAGCGGGCTCACGGTTGCCGTGGCCGGGGAAGGGCCGCTGCGTACCGAGATCGCGGCCCTGCTGACCCGGGCGGGGACCCAAGTGGTGGCCGGCGAGCAGGCTGCCGTCGCGCACGCTGTCGTACTGCCGCTGGGGCTGCCGGAGGACGAACTCCAACGCTGGACGGGCAGCGTGCTCGAGGGCGCCACTCCCCTGGTGACGTATCTGAGCACGCCGACGCGGCTGCTCCACGCCACCCTCGACCCGCCCCGTACGGCCTGCCCGGTCTGTCTCGTGCGGCGTTTCCGCGCCAACCACACCTGGCAGCCGGTGGCCGACCTGCCGCTGGACATGCTGCTGGGCGCGGCCGAGAGCGAGGCATGGCCCACCACCGCCATCGCCGCGGGGGTCCTCGCGCACGAAGTCCTCACCGTTCTCGGCCCGGGGCGCCGTCCGGAGACCTCGGTCCTGACCGAGATCGATCATGCCTCGCTGGAGCGCACCCGCCACACCCTGTTCCACACGCCCAACTGCCCGGCCTGCGCGCACGCCGCCACCGCGCCCAAGCGCGCCGAGGTGAGCACGGTCGATGCGCGGGCGAGTTGGGAACTCATGCGGGGCGCGGTCGATCCGCTGACCGGGCTGGTGTTGGAGCTGCGGGTGGACGAGGGCGACAGCGGTGCGGGCGGGACCACCTATGCGCGCACCGCCGGGATGACCACGACGACCTGGTTCTCCCCGGTGGCGGCCGAGGCGCGTGGGGGCGCGGTCAAGAGCGATCCGACCGTGGCCCGGGTCTGCGCGGTGGGCGAGACCATGGAGCGGTACGCGGCCGGGGTGTACGACGCGGGCCAGTTGGTGCGCGCCACGTACGCCGATCTCGGGGACGCCGCGGTCGATCCCCGGGAACTGCCGCTGGGCTCCACGAAGGAGTACGCCGAGCAGACCCGGTACTCCCCCTTCGATCCCGAGGTGGAGATCGACTGGGTGGCGGGCCGGTCGCTGACCTCCGGCCGCACTCGGTACGTACCGGCCTGTGCGGTCTACCTGCCGTACCGCTTTCCGCGTGCGCACAAGCCGTGGTTCGACCCGATCTCCACCGGGCTGGCCGCCGGCGGCAGCTATCACCACGCCGTGCTCGGCGGGCTGATGGAAATCGTCGAGCGCGACTCGACGATCGTCTTCTGGGAGAACCGGCTCACGCTGCCCACCCTCGATCTCGCCGCCCTCCCGGACGGCCCGGCCCGGCGGATCGTCGACCGCATCACCGCCGAGGGTGCGACGGTCAGCTGCAAGGACCTGACGACCGACCTGGGCATCCCGGCCGTCGCCGTCCGCTTCGCCGAGGGCACCGCCGAGCGGCCCGTCGTCATCCACGCCGCCCGCGCCGACCTCGACCCGCATGCCGCGCTCCTCGGCGCACTGGAGGAGGCGTGTCTGTGCCGCACCGGCGCCGGGATCTGGCTCGAGAAGGAGGAAATCCCGGCGGAGGACGCCGCGTTGAGCAGTCTCAGCGAGTTCTGCCTCTATTACTGCGCCCCCGAACGTCAGCACCACCTCGCCTTCTGGAACGACGGCCCGCTGCGCCCGATGCCTGCCACCAGGCCGGCCGCCGCGCTCCAGGACGAGGTCGCGGAGGCGGTACGACGGCTGGCCGCGCGCGGATACGAGACCGTCACCGTCGACATCACCCCCATTGACGTGGCGGAATGCGGCGTCTCGGTGGTCAGGACCGTGATTCCGGGCCTGTGCCCGCTCACCCTGCGCAGCGACTTCCACCGGCGCGGCGGCCCCCGCGTTCTCCGGGCCCCGGTCGACATGGGCGTGCGCGCCACCCCGCTCACCGAGGACGATCTCAACCCCCTTCCGCTGCCCTTCCTTTGACCCCCTTCCTTTGACCCCCTTCCTCCGGTCTCTTCCTTTGGCTCCCTCCTTTGGACCCTTTCTTTGACCACACCGATCCGATGAGAGGCGGCGGCCACGGCATGGACGACCATCCGGACCTCTACCGACGCAACCCCGACCTGCTGCTGGAGTGGGGAGAGGGCGGCGGCCCCGTTCTCGTGGACTGCCGCCGGTGGCGGAAATTCTCCGCCAAGCCCGCGCTCGTGGGGCTCCTCCATCAGCTCGACCGTCCGCAGACGGCCGATGAGCTGCACGATCGTTGGGACGGGGCCGATCACGCCGACGACGTGCACAAGATCCTGGAACGGCTGGCCGCGGCCGGGATCGTGCGGCGCGGCGCACCGGACGACGGCGGCGGAGCGGATGACGGCGGCGGAGCGGAGAACGGGCCCGGCGGCGACGGGTGGACGCCGTACGAACTCGCCGTGCACGCACAGGCCGGGAAGGGCCCCGTTCCCCATGCCCGGCGCGGCACACCGCCGCCCGCCCGCTTGCACCACCCCGAGGCCGAGGACGCCATCGCGCTTCCCGACGGCCACGACGCCCCCAGCCGCCCGCTGGCCCAGGTTCTGGCCGAGCGCCGCAGCGTCCGCGCCTTCGCCCCGGCACCGGTGCCACTGCCGCTCATCGGTGCGTTCCTGGACCGCACCGTCCGGGTACGCGGTCACCTCCCGCCGCGCGCGTACGAGCAGACCCAGCGCCCGGCGCCCTCCGGGGGCGGGCGGCACAGTCTCGAGGTCTATCTGCTGGCCCGCGAGGTGGCGGGGCTGGCGGCCGGGGCCTACCACTACGACCCGTTCCACCACACGCTGCACCGGCTCTGCCCCTGGACCGATGGCGTTGCGGCCCTGCTGCAGCGAACCGTCACCGATCTCGCGCTCATGGACGCCCCGCCCCCGGCCGGGCTCTATCTCGCGTCCTGCACCGGACGCACCAGCTGGAAGTACGAGGGCATGGCGCTCAGCCTGATCTACCGCGACACCGGGTGCCTGATGCAGACGATGAGCCTGGCCGCGACCGATCTCGGGCTGGCGTCCTGCCTGGTCGGCATGATGGAGACGCCCGTGACGGCGCCGTTCCTGGCTCCGTACCGGGACCGGTTGATCCATGTCGGCAGCATGGCTCTCGGCCTGCCCACGGATCCGCTCGCGGCCCCCTCCGTCGAACCGCTCGGCCACTGAGCGCGGAGACGGCGGTCGGCGGGCGGCGGACGGCGGACGGGCGCGCGATGCGTCACCGTCCGCCGCCCGAGTCAGCCCGGGTCGGGCCCGCTCAGCCCTGCTTCTTGACGAACTCCGTGGTGTAGGTCTTCGTCAAGTCCACCGAGGCGTTCTTCAGGTTGGGGTTGAAGGCCTTGAGGACGCGTTCGACGGTGGCCGGGCCGTCGGCCGGCATCACGCCGTCCTTGGTGAACATCGGCAGGGTGTCCTTGATCGCCTGGGCGTAGAGCCGCTTGCCGCCCTGGGCGTAGTCGGACGGCATCTTCGCGGCGATCTGCTCGGCGGTGTGGGTGGACATCCACTTGAGGGTCTTCACAAAGGCGTTGGCCAGCTTCTGGACCGTCTCCTTGTGGCCGTTCACCCAGTCGGTGTTCATGTAGAGGCTGGAGGAGGGGTACGGGCCGCCGAGCGCCCGCCGGGAGCCTTCGGGGGTGCGCATGTCGATGAGCACCTTGCCGAGTTTCTTGTTCACGATCTGCGCGACCGTCGGGTCGGTCGTCATTCCGCCCTGGATCGAGCCCTGTTGGAGGGCGGAGATGAAGGTCTGGCCCGCGCCGACCGCCACCGGCGTGAACTCATTGGTCGGTACGCCGTTCTTCACCGCGAGGTATTTCGTCAGGAAGTCGGTGGACGAGCCGAGGCCGGTGACGCCGAGCTTCTTGCCCTTGAAGTCCTTGGGGGACGTGAGGTCGCCCGCCGCCTTGTTCGACACCACCTCGACCTCGCCGGGGGCGTGGGCGAGCTGGACCACCGACTCCACCTGCTTGCCCTTGACCTGAAGATCGAGGGTGTGGTCGTAGAAGCCGACGACGCCCTGCACATCGCCGGAGACGAGGGAGGTGGTCGCCTGTACGCCGGCCGGTTCGGTGAGCAGGGTGACGTCCAGGCCTTCGGCCTTGAAGTAGCCGAGCTGCTGGGTGAGTCTCGCGGGCAGGTAGATGACCTTGTCGAGGCCGCCCACCATGATCTTGATGCTGCCGTCCTTGGCGTCCGAACCGCCGGCCGGGGAGCCGCCGCAGGCGGTGAGGGTGGCCAGGGCGAGGGCGGCGGCCGACAGCTTGAGTGGGGTGCGCATGATCACGTCCTTGAGGAAAGGGGGCTGGGGTGGTTCAGCGGTCGGTGGAGGTGTCGGCCGGCTTCCAGCGGAAGAGCCGCCGTTCGAGGAAGGCCAGCAGTCCCTCGGCGAGCAGGGCGACGACGGCGAGGATCGCCATGGCCGCGTAGACGCCGGCCGCGTTGAAGGTGCCCTGCGAGGCGGAGACCAGCAGGCCCAGGCCCTTGGTCGCGCCGATGTACTCGCCGACGATCGCGCCGATCAGCGCGAAGCCGAAGCTGACGTGCAGGCTGGTGAAGATCCAGGAGGTGGCGGAGGGGATCACGACCTGGAGGGTGACCTGGCGGTTGCTGGCGCCCAGGATGCGGGAGTTGGCGACCAGGTTGCGGTCGACCTCCCGGGCGCCCTGGAAGGCGTTGAAGAAGACCGGGAAGAAGACGAGTACGACGGCGGAGGCGACCTTGGAGGCCGGGCCGAGGCCGAACCAGATGAGGAAGATGGGGGCCAGCACGATCCGCGGCAGGGCGTTGAGCACCTTGATGTACGGGCCGAGCACATCGGCGAGGAAGCGGATCCGGCCGAGCGCGATGCCCAGCACCACGCCGCCGATCACGCCGATGACCCAGCCGAGCAGCGCCTCGTAGAGCGTGTACCAGATCTGCTCCCACAACGAGCCCTGCGGGGTGCCGTGCAGCGCCCACTGGCTCATCTGTTCCCAGATCTTCGAGGGCATCGAGAAGTTGAAGGGGTCGATGACGGCGGCTCGGGCCAGCCCCTCCCAGAGTCCGATCAGGCCGATCAGGAGCAGCACCCGGGTGCCGTGGACCAGGAGTCTGTGCTTGCGGGCGGCGCGCGCCCTGGCCTGGGTACGGTCCGGTGGGTCGGCCTCGGCGGCGGACTTGGCCAGGGCCACGGTCTCAGGCGGCATGGGCGGCGCCCCTCTCGCGGGTGAGGCGTACCTCTTCGCCGAGCGAGGACCAGATCTCCCGGTAGATCTCGATGAACCGCGGCTCCAGACGTACCGATTCGACCCGGCGGGGGCGCGGCAGGTCGATGGCGAAGACTTCCTTGACGGTCGCAGGACCGGCCGTCATCACCACCACTTTGTCGGCGAGGGCGATGGACTCCTCCAGGTCGTGCGTCACGAAGACGACGGAGGCGCCGGTGCCCGACCACAGGTCGAGGAGTTCGTCCGACATCAGGGCGCGGGTCTGGACGTCCAGGGCGGAGAACGGCTCGTCCATGAGCAGCAGTTCGGGGTCGCTGACGAAGGTCGCGGCGAGGGCGACGCGTTTGCGCTGGCCGCCGGAGAGCTGGTGGGGATAGCGGTCCTCGAAGGAGGCCAGCCCGACCCTGGCGAGCCATTCGCGGGCCCGCTCCTTCGCCTCGGGCTTCGGTACGCCGCGGAACCGGGGGCCGGCCATCACGTTCGACAGGACGGTGCGCCAGGGGAAGACCGCGTCCTGCTGGAAGACGAAGCCGATCTTGTCGCCGATGCCGCGGACCGGCTCGCCGGCGACCAGGACGTCGCCGTCCGTGGGCTCTTCCAGCCCGCTGATCAGCGTCAGCGTGGTGGATTTGCCGCATCCGGTGGGCCCGACCACGGCGACGAATTCGCCGCGTTCGACGACCAGGTCGAGATCCCGGACGGCGATGTGCAGTGCGCCGGACGGGGTCCGGAAGGTCTTGCTCGTTCCCCGCAGTTCGATCGCGGGACTGGGGTGGCTGCTCATGGCCGGGAGGCTAGGAGCGACCCGGGCCACCGCGGCAGCCTTGTGGGCGCAAGCCGCCTTTCTGCGCGCAGTACCTGTTGTGCTCGTTTTGCTCACGCTAAGGGCTGTCCCGTAATGCCTGGCGGGCGCACGACGACAGCTACGGCACTCCCCCAGCTAACGCTGGGAGGTACCCCCACGCCGCGTTGTCGGAACATCCGGATACGCCCAGTATCCGGACGTCCCTCCGCCTTGCGATGCAGCTCGGCTTCCGGGGGACGAATGAAGAGCCGAGACGGAGCGAAGCGGAGAGCATCTGACGCCGTGCGCTGATCCACCAGACATTACGGAACAGCCCTTAGAACGACGGAAGCGTTACCGAGGGGTGGGCAGGCGCTCACCCCTCCGCTTACGGTTCGCTCATCGCGACGTCAATCGGACGAGTCCGTTCCGCGGCGGGGCGGCGGGCCGGGACACAGGGGCGACGGGGAAGGCAAGGGGGTGGCGGGGATGCGGATCCACTGGCCCCGGCGGGTCTTCGCGCAGGTCCTGACCGCGCAGGTGGCCATCACCACGGGCGTCATGGTGCTCGCCACCGGTCTGTTTCTCGCCCCGCTCGGCTCGGAGCTCGACGACCAGGCGATGCGGCGGGCGCTGTCGATCGCCCAGACCGCGGCGGCGGATCCGGATCTGGCGCGGCAGCTGGTCGTCACCAGGCCGGATGCGCGCGGGCCGGTGCAGGCGGCGGCGGAGCGGATCCGTACGGCGACGGGCGCGCTGTACATCGTGGTGATGGACACCCGCGGGGTGCGCTGGTCGCACACCAATGCCGCCGAGATCGGCAGGCATGTGTCCACCGATCCGAGCCGGACCCTTGCCGGGCAGGAGGTGCGGGGGATCGACACCGGCACGCTGGGGCGGTCGGCCCGCGCCAAGGTGCCGTTGCGCAACGGCGGCGGCCGGATCGTGGGCGCCGTATCGGTCGGGATCGCCTACGACAGCGTCCGGGGGCGGCTGCTCGGCATCATCCCCGGGCTGCTGCGGTACGCGGGCGCGGCGCTGGCCGCCGGTGTGCTGGCCGCGTTCGTCGCCTCCCGCCGGCTGCGGCGCCGTACGCACGGCGTCGCGTTCGCCGATATCTCCGCGCTGCTGGACGAGCGGGAGGCGATGCTGCACGGCATCCGCGAGGGTGTGGTGGCCTGTGACCGGCACGGGCGGATCCGGCTGATCAACGACGAGGCCGGGCGGCTGCTCGGTCTGGACGCGTCGGCGGCGGGGCGGGCGCCGGGCGAGGTGCTGCCGCCGGGCCGGACGACGGATGTGCTGACCGGGCGGGTGGCCGGGGCGGATCTGCTGGCCGTCAGCGGCGGGCGGGTGCTGATCGCCAACCGGGTGGCGACGCGGGACGGAGGGGCGGTGGTGACGCTTCGCGACCGTACCGAGCTGGAGCTGCTCGGCCGTGAACTGGACGGCACCCAGGGGCTGTTGGACGCACTGCGCGCCCAGGACCACGAACACGCCAACCAGCTGCACACGCTGCGTGGGCTGCTGGAACTGGGCCGGCACGAGAAGGCGGTGGAGTTCGTCGCCGAGGTGGCCAGCGCCCACCGGGCGTCCGCGGAGCAGATCGCCGAGCGGGTGCACGATCCGCTGCTGTCCGCGCTGCTCGTCGGCAAGGCGGCCATCGCGGCCGAACGCGGGGTGTCGCTACGGGTGTCGGCCGCGACGCTGCTGCCCGATGCGGTGGTCGACCCGCGCGACCTGGTAACCGTACTGGGCAATCTCCTCGACAACGCGCTGGACGCCACCGCCGAGCGCCGCCGGGCCGAACCGTTCGTGGAGGTGGAGCTGCGCGCCGAAGGCAGCACGGCGGTGCTGCGGGTGTCGGACACCGGGCCCGGCGTGCCGCCCGCGCTGCGCGGCGACATCTTCACCGAGGGCTGGTCCACCAAGCTCGCCCCGGCGGCGGCCGCCCATCGCGGCCGGGGCATCGGCCTGGCGCTGGTGCGCCGGCTCGCCGAGCGGTACGGCGGGATGGCGCGGGTGACCGCCCGCGCGGGCGGCGGGGCGGTCTTCACCGTCGTACTGCCCGAGGCGCTGGCCCGGGAAGCGGGCGCCGCCGATACGCCAGGAGGCCCCGGCGTCCGGCCCATGGCAGCCGGCAAACCGGCGAGGGCCGAGGGAGGGACACCATGATCGACGTCCTCGTCGTGGACGACGACTTCCACGTCGCCGAGATCAACGCCGCCTATGTGTCCCAGGTCCCCGGCTTCCGCGTCGTCGGTCGTGCGCACACCGCCGCCCAGGCGCTGGCGACGCTGGAGCGCACCCCCGTCGACCTGGTGCTGCTCGACCACTATCTGCCGGACGAGACCGGTCTGGCCCTGGTGCGGCGGCTGCGCCAGCTCGGCCACCACGCCGACGTGATCATGGTGACGGCGGCCCGCGATGTGACCACCGTCCAGGACGCGATGCGCTGCGGCGCGCTGCAGTATCTCGTCAAGCCGTTCGGCTTCTCCGGACTGCGCGGCAAGCTCGAGGGCTATGCCGCGCTGCGCCGGACCGTCGCGGGCGTCGGCGGGCGCGGCGAGGCCGGGCAGGAACAGGTGGACCGGATCTTCGGCGCTTTCCGTACCGCCGACTCCCCGCACGCCGAGCTCCCCAAGGGCCACTCGTCGGCGACCGTCGACCTGGTCCGGCACGTCCTGGACCAGGCCGGGCGCCCGCTCTCCGCCCACGAGGTCGCCGAACGCGCCGGCGTCAGCCGTTCCACCGCCCAGCGCTACCTCAAGCATCTCGAACGCAGCGGCCACATCACCCTGACCCTCAAATACGGGGACACCGGGCGGCCGGAACACCTCTACCGGTGGGCGAGCGGGCGATGACACGACCCGGCAGCCGGTAGCCATACGGTCCATTTGCCACAAAATCGGTGCATCCTGACAGGTGTGTGGGCACGATTTATGCAGATGGTGTAGGTGGCTTGCTCTCCGTACCAGCGGGTGAGGGTGCCTGTTCAGCGGACCGTACGGCGCAGCCATCGCTGCGCCGCGTCGGCGACCGCTTCGGGAGCGGGCGGGCCGCAAGGTGAGGAGAGGACCATGGCACGCGCAGTCGGTATTGACCTCGGTACGACGAACTCGGTGGTCAGCGTGATGGAGGGCGGTGAGCCCACCGTGATCACCAATGCCGAGGGGGCCCGGACCACTCCGTCGGTGGTCGGGTTCGCCAAGGGCGGCGATGTGCTGGTCGGCGAGATCGCCAAGCGGCAGGCCGTGACCAACGTGGAGCGCACCGCGCGGTCGGTCAAACGGCATATGGGCGATACGCAGTGGCGTTTCCCGGAGAGCGGCGACATCGACGGCAAGCGCTACACCGCGCAGGAGATCTCCGCGCGGGTGCTGCAGAAGCTCAAGCGCGACGCCGAGCAGTACCTGGGCGAGGACGTCACGGATGCCGTGGTCACCGTCCCGGCCTACTTCAACGACGCGCAGCGCACCGCCACCAAGGAGGCGGGCGAGATCGCGGGACTGAAGGTACTGCGGATCGTCAATGAGCCGACCGCCGCGGCGCTGGCGTACGGCCTGGACAAGGAGAACGACCAGACGATCCTGGTCTTCGACCTGGGTGGCGGCACCTTCGACGTCTCGCTGCTGGAGATCGGCGACGGCGTCGTCGAGGTGAAGGCCACCAACGGCGACACCCACCTCGGTGGGGACGACTGGGACCAGCGGATCGTCGACCATCTGGCCAGTCAGTTCAAGAACGCGTACGGCATTGATCTGAAGCAGGACAAGATGGCCACCCAGCGGCTGCGGGAGGCCGCCGAGAAGGCGAAGATCGAGCTGTCGGCGGCGACCGAGACCACCATCAATCTGCCGTATCTGAGTGCGTCGCCGGACGGGCCGCTGCACATGGACGAAAAGCTGACGCGCGCGCAGTTCGAGCGGCTGACCGCCGACCTGCTCGAGCGCTGCAAGGCTCCGTTCCACAACGCGGTCAAGGATGCGGGGATCGAGCTCTCCGCCATCAACGATGTGATTCTGGTCGGTGGCTCGACCCGGATGCCCGCGGTGACCGAGCTGGTCAGGGAGCTGACCGGCAAGGACCCGCACAAGGGCGTCAACCCGGACGAGGTCGTCGCCATCGGTGCCACCCTCCAGGCCGGTGTCCTCAAGGGCGAGGTCAAGGACGTCCTGCTGCTGGACGTCACCCCGCTGTCTCTCGGTATCGAGACCAAGGGCGGCATCATGACCAAGCTCATCGAGCGCAACACCACGATCCCGACCAAGCGGTCGGAGATCTTCACGACGGCCGAGGACAACCAGCCGTCCGTGCAGATCCAGGTGTTCCAGGGCGAGCGCGAGATCGCGGCGTACAACAAGAAGCTCGGGATGTTCGAGCTGACCGGTCTGCCGCCGGCCCCGCGTGGCCTCCCGCAGATCGAGGTGTCCTTCGACATCGACGCCAACGGCATCATGCACGTCACGGCCAAGGACCTGGGCACGGGCAAGGAGCAGAAGATGACCGTCACCGGCGGCTCCTCGCTGCCGAAGGACGACATCGACCGGATGGTCCGCGAGGCCGAGAAGCACGCCGAGGAGGACCGCCGGCGGCGTGAGGCCGCCGAGTCCCGTAACCAGGGCGAGCAGCTCGTCTACCAGACGGAGAAGTTCCTCAAGGACAACGAGGACAAGGTCCCCGCCGAGGTGAAGACCGAGGTCGAGGAAGCCGTCAGTGAGCTGAAGGAGAAGCTCAAGGGCGAGGACACGGCCGAGATCCGCACCGCCACCGAGAAGGTCGCGGCCGTCTCGCAGAAGCTGGGCCAGGCCATGTACGCCGACGCCCAGGCCGCGCAGGCCGCCGGTGGCGCCGAGGGTGCCCCGGCCGGCGAGCAGGGCCAGACCGACGCCGACGACGTGGTGGACGCCGAGATCGTCGACGACGACAAGCAGGAGGGCAGCGCGCGATGAACCGCCCGACCAACGTCCGGGGCCTCCCCCACCCGCCGCTGGCGATCGTCCGCGATCACCCGGACGGCGGCGCCGCCGTGCTCCCGTCCCGCACCGTCCATGGGTCGGGGACCGCCGGTCCGGACCGCGGCACGCCGTCCGGCCACGCCCCCGCCGCGCAGCCGGAGTCGCCGGAGGCCGCGCTCCGCGCCGAACTGCGCGAGCGCACGGCCGATCTGCAACGGCTGAAGGCCGAGTACGACAACTACCGCAAGCGGGTCCACCGTGATCGCCGGGCGGTCGGCGAGATCGCCGTGGCCAATGTGCTGGGCCGCTTGGTGCCCGTGCTCGATGCCGTCGCCGAGGCCGCCGAGCAGGGCGAGCTGACCGGCGGCTTCCGGCGCGTTGCCGAGGCGCTGGAGACCGAACTGGCGGCACTGGGCCTGGAGTCCTTCGGCACGCCGGGCGCCCCCTTCGACCCCAGCCTGCACGAGGCCCTCACCTACACACCCGCCGACCTCCCTCCCGACGCCCCCGCCGGCCGGGTCGAGCGCGCCACCTGCGGGGCGGTCCTCCGGCAGGGCTACCGGGTCGGCGGCCGGCTGCTGCGGCCCGCGCTGGTGGCCGTTACGGACGAGGCGCCTGCCGGGCCGTGACGCCCCGCATCGCCTCGTCCCCTCCCCTTGCCCGCTCGCCGGCCGCCGAACTGGCCACCGTCCACTGGTTCGCCCTCACCGCCGCACGCACATCACCGCTTGTGTTCCACCATCTCCTTGAACTGCTGGAGATCGCCCCGCAGCCCGCGTTCGATCGCGGCGGCCTGGGCAAACCCCTTCGGCCCGCCGAAATCTTCCTTGATGGTGCCCGGGTCGTACTCGAACCGCGCCTGGACGCGGGTGTGCTCGCGGTCGATCGGTAGCAGCGAGACCGTGCCCGCCAGGTCAGGGCCGGTCGTGGTCTGCCAGGTGATCACCTTTTCCGTCTTGCGGTCGCTGATCTCCAGCTCCAGCTCCTGGGACCGGCCGCCCGCATCGAGTCCGAGATGCGTCCGCTCGCCCTCCAAATGGGCTTCGCGGACGCCGTCCACGAACTTTGGATAGCTCTCGACCTGGTGCAGGGCATCCCATGCCAGGTCGAGGGGGGCGCCGATGTCTATGTGCTCTTCGAGCGTGCTCATGGGACACCTCACAGCTCAGTTCACGGCTAACGGGTTACGTCTCCAGGGTGCTCCGGGCGGACAGCGGAAGCGACCGGAGTCGGGCGCCGCCGGGCGGAGCCGATCGATCACTTCCGGGCCGGCCCTTGCAGTGTCGCGGCGGCGGCGTCCCGGACCGAGCGGTCGGGGTCGGTCAGCAGCGGTATGAGGTCCTCCGCGGTGATCACGCCGGACTCTTCGAGGGTGCGGACGGCCAGCCTGCGGACTTCCGGGCAGGTGTCGGACAGCAGGGCGCGGCCCCGGGCGTGCCAGGCGCCGCCGCGGCGGGCCAGGGCACGCAGCGCGGCGGCCCGGGTGCCGGCGGAGGCGTCCGCCAGCGCGCGGGTGAGCGCGCTTTCGTCGTCGGGTACCGGGCGGCGGCCCAGCGCGATGACGGCGGCCCGGCGGACCTCGTCGGCGGCGTCACCGAGCGCGGCGGCCCGGAGCAGGGACCTGCTGGCCGGTGCGAGTGCCGGGTAGCGGCCCAAGGTCCAGGCGGCCGCTCGCCGTTGATGGGCGTCCGCCGCGTCGCGGAGTACGGACGCCAGCTCGGGCTCGCCGTACGGCAGGGAGAGGTCGAATCCGGCCGTGCCCATCCCGGCGGCGGTCTCGTCCAGCCATCTCTCGTACCAGCCGAGGAAGTCGGTGTCGTGGCAGAAGTGGGGCGGCCGCATGTCGAGGTCGGCATTGACGAGGCGTCCGCGGGCCGGGCCGGAGACGACGAGGAGGGTGTAGTGGCTGCAGCCCCGGTGGGTGAGGGTGAGGGCGCCGGGGTAGGGCTCGGCGTCCTCGTCGTCCAGGGCGTCGTACCAGTCCGGGCCCGGTGCGGGGTCGAAGGGCGAGAGGGGGAAGGGCTCGCGCAGATGGCCGGGCCGGACGGCGTCGAGGACGGCGAGGTCCCAGTCCTCCAGTGGCACCAGGCCGTAGTGCGGGCCGGCGCCCGCATGGCCGACCGTGGTGAGGAAGCTCCGGTAGCCCTCCGGGAGCCGGATGCCGTGCTCGGTCTCGAACTCCGTCACCCGGGACTCCGGCAGCGGCGGGCCGAGCCGGAAGCGGTGCGCCTCCTCTCCGAAGGAGTGGGCCCGGCCCGGCAGCCCGGCGACGAGGGCGAGCTTGGCGGCGATCCTGCCCAGACGTTCCTGCACGCCGTATCAACTCCTCGCGGCCCTCCCGGGGTTCCCGCCACTCCGCATCGTGCGCAGGAGTAGCTTTCACCCCGGTACGACGTGAAAGGGAGGGGACGACCGGATGTTTTCCTCGCGCAACGCCCCGGGCCCGGGGCACGAGTTCGGCTTCTCCATAGTGCGGCGCGGCTACGACCGCGGACAGGTCGACGCCTACGTCGAGCGGCTGTCCGGGGCCGAGCCGCCGACGGATCCGCCCGCGTTCGCGTTGACGCGGCGGGGTTACGACCGTGGGCAGGTCGACGCGTACATCGGTGAGCTACGGGCGCGTAACGGCCTCGGAGGGTAGTCGCTCAGCCGACGTGGACGCGGGGCCGGCGGTCCCGGTCGGGTTCGGCCTCGCGCAGGACCTCGCGGGTGACCGGGGCGACCTCGCCCTGGCCGAAGAGGAAGAAGCGGAGGAACTGGGCGAAGGGGTTGCCCTCGGTCCACTCGAAGTAGATGTGCGGCCGCTGTCCGGTGGTGTCGCGGACGTGCAGGAGCAGGGCGGCCAGGGCGTTGGAGATGGTGGAGCTGTCGAGGCAGAGCACGCGGTAGCGGCCGTGCAGCAGCTCGCCGCGGACCCGTAGCTCGCTCTCGAATTCGGACGGGTCGCCGACCGTGACCTCGACGAAGATGACGTCCTCCGCCGTCGGGATGTCGTTGTCGGTACGGATCTGCTGGAGCTTGTCGCGGTATTCGGCCACGTCGCGCTGGTCGGGCTCGTTCGCGATGAAGCGGATGCCGCGCTGGGCGGCGTCGTGGATGAAGCGCTCGGCGGCGTCGTCGAGGACCACACTGGTCACCCGGAGCTCGAAGGCGCGGGCGACGCGGGAGAGGAACGACAGCAGGATGATGCCGGCGATGAAGCAGGCGCCGATCTTCACACCGTCCGGCCGCTCGATGACGTTGACCACGGTGGTGTAGAGGAAGACCAGGGAGATCACGGCGAAGCCGATGGTCCAGCCCCGCTGACGGGCGCGCCGGGCGGCAATGGTCACGGCGATCGCGGCGGAGCTGATCAGGACCAGGACGCCGGTGGCGTAGGCGCCGCCCTGGGCGTCGACATCGGCGTTGAAGATCCAGGTCACCAGGAACGCGACCAGGGTGAAGACCAGGACCATCGGCCGGACCGCGCGGGCCCAGTGGGGCGCCATGCCGTAGCGGGGCAGATAGCGGGGCATCAGGTTGAGCAGCCCGGCCATGGCGGAGGCGCCGGCGAACCAGAGGATGGCGATGGTGGAGACGTCGTAGACGGTGCCGAAGGCGGAGCCCAGGTACTCGTGGGCCAGATAGGCCAGGGCACGGCCGTTGGCCTCCCCGCCGGACTTGAAGGCGTCCTCCGGGATGAGCAGGGTCGTGACGAAGCTGGTGATGATCAGGAAGACGCTCATGATCACGGCGGCGGTGGTGAGCAGCTTCTTCGTTCCGCGGATCCGGCCGCTGGGGCGCTCTTCGGTGTCCTGTTCGTCGCCTTCGACATGCGGCATGACCGCGACGCCGGTCTCGAAGCCGGACAGTCCCAGCGCGAGTTTCGGGAAGACCAGCAGGGCCACCCCCACCATCGCCACCGGGCTGCCGTGTTCGGTGGTCAGTGCGTGCGACCAGTCGGTGACGACATGCGGCGCGGTGGCCACATGCCACAGTCCGACGACGACCACGGCCACATTCAGCGCGAGGTAGAGCCCCACCAGGACGACCGCCACCCCGATCGCCTCCAGGAAGCCCTTGAGGAACACCGCACCGAGCAGGGCGACCAGGATCAGGGTGACGACCAGCTGCTGGTTGTGCAGGACGCTGTTGACGTGCGGGTTCTCCACCAGGTGGGTGGAGGCGTCGGCCGCCGACAGGGTGATGGTGATCAGGAAGTCGGTGGCGGCGAAGCCCAGCAGGGTCAGAACGAACAGCTTGCCCTTCCAGAACGACAGCAGCCGCTCCAGCATCGCGATCGACCCCTCGCCGCGCGGGCTCTCCTCGGCCACCCGCCGGTAGACCGGCAGCGCGCCGGCGAGGGTCACGATGACCAGGACGATGGTGGCAATCGGCGACAGCAGGCCCGCCGCGAGGGCCGCGATGCCTGGCTGATATCCGAGGGTGGAGAAGTAGTCCACGCCCGTCAGGCACATCACCCGCCACCACCGTTGCCCCTTGTGCGTGGGCTCCGGCTGGGGGTGTGCGCCCTGCTGATGCTTGGCCATATCGGCCAGGCCTTCCAGCATCCACGCCCGCAGGCGATGACGTACCGAGGCGCTGGATGCCGGACCAGCGGGGGCGGGGGCGGTCATGCGGGTACTCCTGTCGTACGACGAAAGCTCGTGGCCATCGACGAGACGGCCAGGTCAGGGTACGCAACCTGCTTGGCGTGCTCGCGTCGGCATGCCGGTTTCGTGTACCGCGGGCGTCTGCGGGGGTCCGGGACGGGCCGCCCGCGTCAACCGCCATACTGCGTACGATCTTCGTCCCCGGTTCGAAGGGAAACCCTCGACGTGTCGTCGCCCTCCCCTGCCCTCACCCGCACCTGCGTCGCGATCATCGGCGCCGGTCCCGCCGGGCTCACCCTGGCGAATCTGCTGCGCGGCGCCGGGGTCGACTGCGTGGTACTGGAGGCGGAGAGCAGGGATTTCATCGAGCGGCGGCCGCGCGCCGGCTTCATGGAGGAGTGGGCGGTGCGGGCGCTGGACCGGCACGGACTCGCCGACCGGCTGCTGGAACGGGCCGAGACCCAGGCGGAGTTCGAGTTCCGGTTCGACGGGGAACGGCAGGTGCTGCGGACGGCGGAGCTGTCGGGGAGCCGCCATTTCGTCTATCCGCAGCCGCTGCTGGTCACCGATCTCGTCGCGTCCTATGCGGACGCACAGGGCGGCGATGTCCGGTTCGGCGTACAGGATGTGCGACTGCACGACGTGGCGGGCGACCGGCCCGCGGTGACCTACGCCGATCCGGTCACCGGCGCGCGGCACCTGATCGACTGCGACTTCATCGCGGGCTGCGACGGCGCGCGGGGGGTGAGCCGGGCGGCGATACCCGCCGACCGGATCGCGATGACGCGGTACGACCACGGCGTCGCCTGGCTCGCCCTGCTCGCCGAGGCGCCGCCGTCCGCGGACGGGGTGGTCTTCGGCATCCACGAGAGCGGGCTCGGCGCCCATATGGCCCGCAGCCCCGAGGTCACCCGCTATTACCTTCAGGTCGCGCCCGGCGAAAGCGCCGAGAACTGGTCGCATGCGCGGGTATGGGACGCGCTGCACACCCGCCTCGCCGCCACGGGCGCCCGGCCGCTGACGGAAGGACCGCTCGCCGAGAAGGTGGTCCTGGCCATGCACAACTACGTGGTGGAACCGATGGCCCACGGCCGCCTCTACCTGGCGGGGGACTCGGCGCACCTCGTCGCGCCGATCGCCGCGAAGGGCATGAACCTCGCGATCAACGATGCGCTGCTGCTCGCCGATGCGCTGATCGCGCATTACCAGGGTGACGACGGCGGCCTCGCCGGCTACTCGGCGGCGTGCCTGCGGCGCGTGTGGCAGTACCTGGAGTTCTCGCAGTGGCTGTCGGACGTGCTGCACGGTGCCTCCTCGGGCGACCGCTTCCGGGCGGGCACGGCCTCGGCCAGGCTGCGTCGGCTGCTGGGATCGCCGTCCGCGGCGCGGGCGTTCGCCGGGTTGTACATCGGCGAGGAGGCGGATCTTTGATGCCGCCGAGGCGGTGCCCCCGCGCGCCCCGAAAGGCCACCGTTTGCCCGCATCGTCGGGTGGCGCGACGCTGGAGGCATGGCGCCGGGTTCCGGTCCGGACGTCCCGGACGTACTGTCCGGCTGGGTCGTCGAGCGACCCGGCCCGGTGGCGTCCGGGCCCTTGGCGGCTGTGCGGCGTGACGTGCCCGGGGCAGGACCCGGGGAGCTGCTGCTGCGGGTGGAGGCGTGCGGAGTGTGCCGTACGGATCTTCACCTGGCGGAAGGGGACCTGGCGCCACACCGACCGTCGACCGTGCCCGGGCACGAGATCGTCGGGCGGGTGGTCGCGGTCGGCGCGGGGGTGACCCGCTTCGGGGTCGGTGACCGGGCCGGTGGGGCCTGGCTGCGGGGGACGGACGGCGTCTGCGCGTACTGCCGGGCGGGCCGCGAGAATCTCTGCCCGGCGTCCCGGTACACCGGCTGGGACGCGGACGGCGGGTTCGCGGAGGTGGCCGTCGTTCCCGCGGACTACGCCTATCCGCTCCCGGACGACCGGAGCGCCGCGCAGCTGGCGCCGCTGCTGTGTGCCGGGATCATCGGCTACCGGGCGCTGCGCCGCAGCGCGCTGCCGTCCGGCGGGCGGCTGGGGATCTACGGGTTCGGGGCTTCGGCGCATCTGGCCGCGCAGGTCGCGCTGGCCGAGGGAGCGACCGTCCACGTCCTGACGCGGTCGGCACAGGCGCGTGAACTCGCCCTCGCTCTGGGCGCGTCCTCGGCCGCCGACGCCTACGACCGCCCGCCCGAACCGCTCGACTCGGCGATTCTCTTCGCGCCGGTCGGCGACCTCGTACCGGTGGCCCTGGAAGCGCTGGACCGGTCGGGCACCCTCGCCATCGCCGGCATTCACCTCACCGATGTCCCCGCGCTCAGCTACCAGCGCCACCTCTTCTACGAGCGCAATCTGCGCAGCGTGACCTCCAATACCCGGCAGGACGGGCGGGAGTTCCTGGAGACGGCGGCGCGGATCGGTATCCGGGTCACGGTCAGTCCCTATCCGTTGAGCCGCGCTCCGGAGGCGCTCGCCGATCTGGCGGCCGACCGGGTACAAGGGGCCGCCGTACTGGTGCCCGGCTGAGCCGGGGAGCCGACGCCGGTCGCGGTTTTCCTGCCCGAACTCCTTTACCGGGGTGGGTACTTCGGCCGCCGACCGCGGAGGGGCGCCCCCGCCTCCGCCCGCCGCGGTAGGTGCCGGTGGGTACGGGCCTCGGCGAGGGCCTGGGCGGCGGACCGCCGGTGGCGGCGCGCCGAGCTCGGCGGGCCCCTCCTCCGGTCCGCGGCCGCACCGGCCCGGCGGAGCGCGCCACCGTTCCGGAGGGGTGGGCCTTCCGCCCGTACCGCTGCCGTCGGCTCCCGTCGGCCGCCGTCTCGACTCGCTCCCCTCTCCCCGGATGCCGCACCATGGAGGAGAGGCGATAAATGGCGAAATGTCCGATGAGGTGGGGCCGGGGTGGATGCCCCGGCCCCGAGGGCGGATACGGCGACCGTGGCTTACGACGACGGCTTCCCGCGTACGGAGGCGGTGCAGGCAGTGACCGCGCGGGTCCTTGGCTCTTCCGGCGCTGAGCTGACCGCCGTCTACGTGCCGGCCGAAGGGGACGGCGATCTTCAGCTGGCCGAGGCGGTCGGAGGCTCCGGCGTCCCCTCCGGGCTGCCGGTGCGCTATGCGCGGTCCGGCGACTCCCCGGTCGCCACGGCCTTCCGGACGGGGCTTCCGCAGTGGCTGGGGCCGGACGAGGGCGCGGCCAACGCTTCGGTGGGCGTGCTGCCGCTGGGCGACGACACCGACCGGCTGGGCTGCCTGGTGGTCGTCGACAAGGGCGCGGACGCCTTCGGTGCCGACCGGCGCAGTCTGCTGGAGCTGCATGCCGACCAGGTGACGACGGGGCTGGAGGCGGTGGCGGCGCGGGTCATCGGGCGGGCCGGGGGCGCGGTGGAGCGGCGGCCGCAGGGGCGGGCGCTGCTGGGGCCGGGGCTGGACGCGCTCCGGGGCGGCGCCTTCATCCTGGGGCTGGGCACCGGGCGGATGGACGCGGACGCGCAGGTGCTGGAGCTGTTCGGCATCGCGCCGCAGGAGTTCGACGGGCGGGTGGAGACGCTGCTGGCGCGAACCGTCCCGGACGATGTGCCCGCGCTGATGGCGATGGTGGAGCCGGACCGGGTGTCCGCCGCGAGCCAGCTTCTGTCGTTCCGGATCCGCCGGCCGAACGGCGAACTGCGCTGGCTGAGCCTGCGCTGCCGGGTGCGGGCCGCCGCCGACGGCACGCCGGACCGGATGCTGGGCGTGGTCGCCGACGCCGCGTATCTGCGGCCCACGGCCGACGAGGTCGCCATCGTGCAGCGGCTGTCCGCCTCGCTGGCCGGGACGACGACCACGCGGGACGTCAGCCGGGTGGTCGCCGCGGCCCTGCGGGCGCCGCTGGGTGCCGCCCGGGTGGCGGTCGCCGAACTGGAGGCGGACCGGTTCGTGGTGACCGACCTCGATCCCCCGGATCCCGACGCCTGGCCCTCGGCGTGGCGCTCGGAGTGGCGTTCCGAATGGCCCGATGCCTCGTGCCACCAGCTGCCCACCCTGGAGGCCGCGCTACGGGCCGGTCAGGTGGCCCTGTGGCCGCCGGGGGCCCCGCTCGAACCCGGCCTGGAAGGCGTCGCCCCCGGCGGCCTCGCCGTGCTGCCGCTCCCCGCGGACGGCCGGATGGTCGGGGTGTGCCTGGTCGGCTGGGACGAGGAGCACCGGTTCGGGCCCGAGGAGCGGTCGCTGCTGACCGCGACCGCCGCTCTGGCGGGGCAGGCCCTGGTCCGTGCGCATGCGCTGGATGCCCGGCACGAGCTGACCACGATGCTCCAGCGCAGCCTGCTGCCCCGCAAACTGCCGAAGCTGGCCGGCGGAGTGGCCGCCGCCCGCTATCTGCCCGCGACCGTGGGACTCGACGTGGGCGGCGACTGGTACGACGTCATCCCGCTCTCCGACGGTCATGTCGCGCTCGTCATCGGCGATGTGCAGGGGCACAGCGCCGGAGCCGCGACGATCATGGGCCAGATGCGCACGGCCATCAGGGCCTACGCGGTGGAGGGCCACCCGCCCGATGTGGTGGTCGCCCACACCAACCGCCTGCTCGTCGGCATGGAGACGGACCTGTTCGCCACCTGCTGCTATGTCGATCTGGACATGGAGGAGGGCATCGCCTGGTTCGTACGGGCCGGGCACCTTCCGCCGCTGCTGCGGTACCCCGACGGCAGCACCGAGGAGATGCGCGTCGAGGGCGGCCCGCCGCTGGGCGTGATCGCGGACGGCGAGTTCCCGCTGACCGAGGTCGGGCTGGCCCCCGGCACCGTACTGGCCCTGCTCACCGACGGTCTGGCCGAGTCGGCGAGCCTCCGCCTGGAGGACGGGCTGCGCAAGGCGCGCGAGGCGCTCGGCGCGGCGGACCCGGCCGATGCCGGGCGGGTGGCCGAGGAGCTGATCGGCAGCGCCAAGCGGCGCGACGACGATGTGGCGGTGCTGGTCCTGCGCTACGACGGGATGCGCAGCCGTCCGACCCGGGCCCGCTGGACCGTCTGGCGGCTCCCCGACGCCGTCATGCACGCGCGTCGCTTCACCGCGCGCACGCTGCGCACGTGGCGGGTGACGGAGGAGTTGGACGTGGCCCTGCTGGTGGTGTCCGAGCTGGTCACCAATGCCATCGCGCATACGCAGGGCGAGGTGCGGCTGGATCTGACGCTGGCCGGGGACCGGCTGCGGATCGCGGTGAACGACGCCTCGCCGCGGACGCCCGTCAAGCCGGTGAGCGTGGACTGGGAGTCGACCGGCGGCCGCGGTCTGCTGCTCGTCGAGGCGATGTCGGCGTCCTGGGGCTCGGTGCCGCTCAGCGGCGGCAAGCAGGTGTGGAGCGAACTCGCGCTGTCGCCGCGCGAGCGGCTGGGCTGCGGCGACGCGGAGGAGGTCCGCTGAGGTGACTGCTCTCCCGCACAAGGCCGCCGTCGTCCTGGCCGGGCTGTGCCTGGCCGTCGGGGCGGGCGCCTGCGGGAACGCCCGGGAGGTGGGCAGGTCCGGCGGGCCCGCCCCGGGCGGCGGTGCGCAGATCGCCCTGCTGCTCCCCGACTACACCTCCCGTATGCAGCAGTTCGACAAGCCCCTGATCGAGCGGAAGATCCATCAGCTGTGCCCCGCCTGCCGGGTGCAGTTCGCCAGCGCGCAGCACGATGTGGCCACTCAGCAGCAACAGGTGGACGCGATGATCACCAAGCGGGTCAAGGTGATGATCCTGGACGCCGTCGACTCCAAGTCGATGCGCTCCTCCGTCGAGGACGCCCACCGGGCGGGCATCCCGACCGTCGCCTACGACCGCCTCGCCGAGGGGCCGGTCTCGGGTTATGTCTCCTTCGACGGCGACCAGGTCGGCCGGCTCCAGGGCGAGGGGCTGCTCAAGGCGATGGGTGACAAGGCGCACGGCGGCCAGATCGTCATGATGAACGGCGCCGCGTCGGACCCCAATTCCGCCTGGTTCCAGAAGGGCGCGCTGGCCGTCCTCAAGGGGAAGGTGAAGATCGGCAAGGCGTACGAGACCGCCGGGTGGCGGCCGGAGAACGCCAATATCAATATGTCCGGCGCCATCTCGGCGCTCGGTGCCGAGAACATCGACGGCGTCTACTCCGCCAACGACGGTCTCGCCTCCGGCATCATCGCCGCCATGCGGGCCGCCAAGATGGATCCGCTGCCGCCGGTCACCGGCCAGGACGCCGAACTCTCCGCCCTGCAGCGCATCGTCACCGGCGAGCAGTACATGACCGTCTACAAGCCGTTCGCCCCCGAGGCCGCCGCCGCGGCCGAAATGGCGGTCGCCCTGGTGCACGGCAAACCGCTCGACAAGATCGCCACGCGCACGGTCGACAGCGCCACGACCCGCGGCATCCCGACCGTGCTACTCACCCCGATCGCGGTGACCGTCCACAACATCAAGAGCACCGTCGTCAAGGACGGCATGTACACGGTCGATCAGATCTGCACCCCCGATTTCGCGGCCGCCTGCACCAAGGCCGGACTCATCAGGTAAGGCGGGTACCCATGTCCGCACCGCCGCTGCTCTCCCTGCGCGGGATCTTCAAACGGTTCGGCGCCGTGCAGGCGCTCGCGGACGTCGAACTGGACGTCCACGCCGGACAGGTCGTCGCGCTGGTGGGCGACAACGGCGCGGGAAAGTCCACGCTGGTCAAGGTGATCGCCGGCGTCGACCCGGCCGACGAGGGCGTCATCGCGTGGGAGGGCCGTACGGTCCAGATCGCCCGGCCGCACGACGCCCGGCACATGGGCATCGCGACCGTCTACCAGGACCTCGCGCTGTGCGACAACCTCGACGTCGTCGGCAATCTCTTCCTCGGCCGCGAGATCCACCGGGCCGGTGTCCTCGACGAGGTGGAGATGGAGCGCCTCACCCTGGACCTGCTCGACACGCTCGCCATCCGGATGCCCGATGTGCGCCTGCCCGTCGCCTCCCTCTCCGGCGGCCAGCGGCAGACCGTGGCGATCTCCCGCTCGCTCCTGGGCGAGCCCCGCATGGTCCTGCTCGACGAGCCCACGGCGGCGCTGGGCATCGAGCAGACCGCCCAGGTCCTCGATCTGGTCGACAAGCTGCGCGAACGCGGCCTCGGGGTGCTCCTGGTCAGCCACAACATGGGCGATGTCAAGGCCGTCGCGGACTGGGTCGCCGTGCTGCGACTGGGCCGGAACAACGGGTTCTTCGACGTCACCAGCACCTCTCACGAACAGATCATCTCCTCCATCACCGGGGCCACGGACAACGCCGTCACCCGCCGTAAGACCCCCGGGTGGGAGGTGGAGCCGTGAGCCGCACCTGGACGCTCAGAAAGCACAAGCCGTCCGCCACGGGAGACCGGGGCGCCGACGGCCATGGGGCGGGGAGGCCGTCCCCCGCCGCCCGACGGCGCCGGGGCGGACCGCCCGAGCACGGCATACAGGGGGCCCTCGCGTCGTTCGCCCGCCGCTTCCGCAGCGGCGAACTCGGCTCGGTCCCCGTCGTTCTCGGCCTCGTCGTCGTGTGGCTGATCTTCGAAAGCCTCAACAGGAACTTCCTCTCCCCGCGCAATCTGTCCAACCTCAGCGTGGACATCGTCGGCACCGGCCTGATCGCGATCGGCATCGTCTTCGTGCTGCTGCTCGGCGAGATCGATCTCTCGGTCGGCTCGGTGAGCGGCCTCGCGGCGGCCGCGTTCGCGGTGCTGAACGTGAACCAGGGCATGGGCGAGGGTCTCGCGGTGCTCCTGGCGGTGCTGGCGGGTACGGCCATCGGAGCCGTACAGGGATTCTTCTTCGCCAAGGTCGGGGTGCCCGCCTTCGTGGTCACCCTTGCGGGCCTGCTGGGCTGGAACGGCCTGATGCTCTACATCCTGGGCACCAGCGGCACCATCAACCTCGACGACAAGGGCCTGGTCGCCATGCTGACCGGCCACTACTTCACCGATGTCGCCGCCGCGTACGGCCTGGCCGCGCTCGGCACCGCCGGGTACTTCCTCGCCTCGTACCGGGACACCATGCGCCGCCGGGCCGCCGGCATCCCCTCCCGCCCGCTGCGCGAGACCCTCCTGCGGACGGCCGTCCTCGCCGCCGTCGCGCTCGCCGCGGCCTATGTCCTCAACCAGTTCCAGGGCCTGCCGCTGGCCCTGCTGATCTTCCTGATCTTCCTCGTGGGCCTCGACTACGTCCTCCGCCGCACGCCGTACGGGCGGATGATCTTCGCCCTCGGGGGCAGCGTCGAGGCCGCCCGCCGGACCGGTCTCAATGTCGGCCTGGTGCGGATCTCGGTGTTCATGATCTCCGGGACGATGGCCGCGATCGGCGGCCTGTTCCTGGCCTCCCGCGTCACCTCCGCCAGCCAGTCCTCGGGCTCGGGAAACCTCCTGATGGACGCCATCGCCGCGGCGGTCATCGGCGGCACCAGCATGTTCGGCGGCCGGGGCCGGACCTGGTCCGCCCTCCTCGGCGTCCTGGTCATCCAGTCGATCGCCTCCGGCGTGGCCCTCATGGGCATCCAGACGGCCGTCCAGTTCATGATCACCGGTGGTGTGCTGCTCATCGCCGTGGTCATTGACTCGCTGTCGCGGCGTGCGCAGAAGTCCCACGGCCGGGTGTGAGGGGAATTTCGGCGAACGGGAGCCGCGTGCGGTTGCGGATACCGACGCGGGCGCCAAGCATGGAGGGAAATGTGCCGACGGGTGGAGTCTGTGGAAAGACACCCCAGTTCCGGCATTACTGGCCGCGCCAGTTCCCCCACCCCTTCTCGAACACCTCCGCTCGAAGGGACGGCAACTTCATGGCCATGGAATACGGACAGCAATGGAGTTTCGCCGCCGAGTCCGGCGGCCTCGGCGCGGCGGTAACCGACGCCATGCGTGCCGTGGGCGCCATGAACGACATGGACGAATACGCCGCGGAGGGGTATCAGCAGGCGCTCGACGAGCTGAACGGATACCCCGCCGAGGACGTCACCGCGGTGCTGCGACGCGGCTGGGAGACCTTGCCGGAGTTCGCCTATCCCGACCGCTGGGGCATCGTCCAATTGTTGACAGATCTCCGTATGACTTCCGCGACGGACGTATTCGAGACCATATTGACCACCCCCATACCGCCGGAACGCACCCCCGAATTCGCGCATCCCTATTCCACCGTCGGTGAGGAAATCACCATCAGAACCACCGCCGTCGAGGGGCTGACCCGACTCGCCGCCGAGGACGACCCCGGCGCCGTCGAGCTGCTCATCCGGCATGTGACGGACGAGCACCGCAGCATCCAGGTGGCGTGTGTGATGGCGCTGCGGGATCTCGGCGAGGACGCCGGGGTCGATGTCTCCATCCTGGTCCCGGAAAAGGACCAGGAGTTGCTCCGTATACGCCATGACAGCGGGTATCCGGTCCGCAGAGGCGGGATTCCCCCGGACGCCCTAGCGTGAAGAGGTGGACGAAGTCTTGCTCCCAATGGAGCAAAGGGGTGATGCGCAATGACCGACACCAACGAGCGCGGTCCCGGGGCCGCCCGGCGGGCCACTCCCGCCCGGGAGCGCGGAAAGACGACCATCGCGGACGGTGTGGTGGCGAAAATCGCCTACCTGGCCGCCGAGGACGTACCCGGTGTCCATGCGCTGGGCAGCGGAATCTCCCGGTCCGTCGGGGCCCTGCGCAAGCGCGTCCCAGGGGGTCCGACCACGACCATCCACGGCGTCAAGGTCGAGGTCGGCGAGAAACAGGCGGCGGTCGACCTGGACATCATCGTCGAGTACGGCGAAATCGTGCCCGAAGTCGCCGACGCCGTACGGGAAACCGTGATTTCCGCCGTGGAGCGGATGACCGGATTCGAGGTCGTGGAAGTGAACATCGCGGTGAGCGATGTGAAACTGCCCGACGAACCGGAAGAGGAAGCGCCGCCGGAACGCGTGCGGTAGCGACGCACCGGCAGGGCGCGGTGGGTCAGCCGGTCGCCAGGCCGTGCCGGTCCAGCAGCGGTCCGACCTCCGGGTCCCGTCCGACCACCGCGCGGAACGCCGCCATGGAATCGACGGCGCCGCCCTTGCCGAGCAGCTCCCGGCGGAAGATCTCACCGCTCTCGCGCACGGTCTTGCCGTTCTCGCGGAACCACCGCACGGTGTCCGCGTCCAGCACCTCGGCCCAGCGGTAGCCGTAGTATCCGGCCGCGTAGCTGCCGCCGAAGATGTGCGCGAAGTAGCCGGTGCGGTAGCGCGGCGGGATGGTGGCCAGGGCAAGTCCGTAACGCTCCAGCGCGGCGGCCTCGAACGCCTCGGCGCCGGCCGCGTCCGGCAGGTCCCCGTCGGCGGGGAGGGTGTGCCAGGCCCAGTCGAGCACGGCCGCGGCCAGGTGCTCCACCATCCGGAAGCCGACGCCGAAGTCCTCCGCCTCGCGCAGCCGGTCCGGCAGTTCGGGCGGCATGGGCTCACCGGTGAGGTGGTGCCTGGCGTAATGGGCCAGCACCTCGGGCCAGTCGGCCCACATCTCATTGACCTGGGAGGGGAACTCCACGAAGTCACGCGGTACTTGGGTGCCGGACAGCAGCGGATACCGCACATCGGAGAGCAGGCCGTGCAGCGCGTGCCCGAACTCGTGGAAGAGCGTGTTGACCTCGCGCCAGGTCAGCAGGACCGGCTCGCCCGCCGGGGGCTTGGCGATGTTCAGGTTGTTGACCACCACGGGCCGCTGGCCCAGCAGGTGCGACTGGAGCACCAGTTCCTTCTCCCAGGCGCCGCCGCGCTTGGAGGCACGGGCGTGGAAGTCGCCGATGTACAGGCCGATCGGGCTGCCGTCGGCCTCGTGCACCTCGAAGACGCGGGCGTCCGGATGGTAGGCCACCAGGTCGGGGCGTTCGGTGAAGGTGATCCCGTAGACCAGCCCGGCCGCGTGGAAGACGCCGTCCCGCAGCACGCTCTCCAGCTCCAGGTACGGGCGCAGCGCCGCCGCATCGAGACCGCACCGCTCCTTGCGTATCCGCTCCGCGTAGTACTGCCAGTCGGCCGGGCCGATCTCGGCGACGCCCGCCGCCTCGGCCAGCGCCGCGGCTTCGCGCTCGGCATTGGCGACGGCAGGGGGGATGAGACGCCGGAAGAGGCGTTCGACCGCGTCGGTGGTGCCGGCGGTCTGATCGGCGACCTGCCAGGCGGCGTGGCTCGGGTGGCCGAGCAGGGCGGCGCGTTCGGCCCGCAGCGTGGCGAGGGTGACGGCGAGCGGGCCGTTGGTGTCGCCGCCCCGGCCGAGCGAGGCGGCGAGCAGGCGCTCGCGCAGCGCCGGGTCGTCGAGCGAACCGAGCTGCGTCTGCTGGGTGAAGTTCTTCATGCCGAGGACGAACTCGCCGTCGTGTCCGAGGGCCTTGGCGTGCTCCGCGGCGGCCGCGATCTCGTCCTCGGGCAGGCCCGCCAGCTGTTCGGCGCGGTCCAGTACCAGCGCCGCGTCGGCGGTGGCCGCGCGCAGGTTCCGCCGGAATGCGGCGCACCGTACGGCGATCTCGGCGTTCAGCTCGCGCAGCCGGCGCTGCTGCTCCGGGCCGAGCCGGGCCCCCGCCCGGACCCGGGCGGTGTGGTGCCGTTCCAGCACCCTCACCTGTTCGGCGTCCAGGCCGATGTGGTGCCGTTGCCCGTGGAGCGCGTCCAGCCGCGCGAACAGGGCGGGATCGAGCAGCAGCGCGTCCTCGTGGGCGGCCAGCCGGGGCGCGATCTCCGCCTCCACCGCCTGGAGGGCGTCGTCGGTGTCCGAGGCCGTCTTGTTGAAGAACACCCGGTGCACCCGGCCCAGCACCGCGCCGCTGCGCTCCAGCGCCTCGACGGTGTTCTCGAAGGTGACGGGGTCGGTGCAGGCGCCGATCGCCCCCACCTCGGCCAGCTGCTCGGACATTCCGCGTGCGAAGGCCGGCAGATAGTGCTCGTGCCGGATCCGCGCGAACGGCGGCAACTCGTAGGGCAGTTCACTCGGCTGGAAGAACGGGTTCACGGTCACGGAATCCGACCCTACGCCCGCGAGCCGCCCCCGGTCCGGCGGTTGTGCGCGGCGGCGGCCGGAGGGTGCTCTTCCGGCCGCCGCGGGCCGTCACGCCCCGTTGCTCCCCGCGCCGTCCTTCTCCCATCCCCACCGCGGCGTCGGTCCGGGGTCGCCCAGATCGGTGCCGGCCGGCCGCCGGGAGATGTCCTGGGCGATACGCGTGCCCCAGTCGAAGTACTCCATGACGCGCCGCCGCAGCGCCGGATCGGGCGGCAGCTCCTTGTCCACGGCCCGGGACATCAGTTCCAGCCAGCGGGAGCGCTGCTCGTCGGTGATGGCGAGGCCCAAGTGGCCGCGCAGCAGGCCTTGATGGCCGCCGAGGTCGGCGGTGAAGTGCGCCGGTCCGCCGAAGACCTCGGCGAGCCAGACGGCGACGTGGTCGCGGTGTTCGGGGGTGAACCGGGCGAAGACGGGGGCGAGGACGGGGTCGGCGAGGACCGCCTCGTAGAAGGTGTCGCTGAGCCGGTGCAGGGCGGGGGCGCCGCCGACGGCCTCGTACAGCGTCGCGGCCCGTGGTGCGGACGCCACCGCGGTGCGCGCGTAGTGCTTCATCTCCTCGATGTCGTCGATGTACGGCCGCACGGAGACCAGGAACGGGCCGAAGAGCGGGCCGCCGCGGAAGCCCTGGAGGTGGTCCTCGAGCGAGGTCCATTCGATGCGGAGGATGTAGCGGTCCGGCTCCTCGACGCCGTGCGCCAGGTCGTAGCCCAGACACTGCGGTGCCGCGTCGAGTTGTTCGGCGGCGGCGGTGTAGGCCTTCTCGAAGGCGGCGCGCCGCTCCGGGTCGGCGATGCGGTAGCGGATGTACTCGACGGTCATGCGGGGCGCTCCTGGGAAGTGGTCGGCGTGGCGCGCAGTGCCGGGGCGTGTTCGGTGAGAAAGGCGGCGAGGGAACGGGCCGGGCGGCCGAGCAGGCGGGGGATGCCGTCGGTGACCGCGGCCGCCTCGCCCGCCGCGTACATGCCGTAGAGCTCGACGAGCCCGCTCGCCCGCCACTCGTCGAGGCCGGTGTCGAGCAGGGCGGTGCGGGCCCGATCGGGAGTGCGGGCGCGGTAGACGACCTCGCGGCCGAGTACCGCGCCGATCAGCCCGGCGATCTCTTCATGCGTCAGGGCTTCCGGGCCGGTCAGCTCGTGGAGCGCGCCCTCGTGGCCCTCGGTGGTGAGCACCTCGGCGGCGGCCGCGGCGACATCGCGGGCGTCCACGTACGAGACGGCGGCATCGCCCGCGGGCAGCGCCAGGATCCCCGCGCGCAGGGAGGCGGCCAGGCCCAGGAAGTTCTGCTGGAAGCCGTTGGGGGCGAGCACCGTCCAGGGCAGGCCGGCGGCGTTGACCTGGGCGAAACCCGCGGCGTGTGCCGCGAAGAACCGCACCGGGCTGGTGCGCCGCCCCACGCCGATCGCCGCCTGCAGGACGACCCGGGGCCGGCCGGTCTTCGCCGCGGCGTCGATGACATTGCGTGCTTGCCCGGCGGCGCCCGGGTCGACCGGTGTGAGGAGGTGGACGGCGTCGACGCCGTCCACGGCCGGGAGCAGCGACCCGGCGTCGTTCAGGTCCGCGACCACCGCTTCCACGCCGTCGTCCCACTCGGCGGGCACGCTGCCCGCGTCACGTACCAGCGCACGGACCGTCGCGCCGCGCTCGCGCAGTGCGCGCACCAGCGGTCTCCCGACGGTGCCGGTCGCACCCGTCACCAGAATCATCAGTCCCCCAGGGTCAGTTGAAGAGCCGAAGCGGCGTCCGAGTCGTTGCGGACGTCTTCGAACGCTCGCGTTGTGCGGGCGTTTTCAGCCACCGCCACGCTACGAGCGGCCCCGCTGATCAACAAGCGCAGCTTGTTGTCGATCGACAAGCCCAGGTTGTCGACGGGAGCGGCCGGGCGACCGTACGATGCGGCCGTATGGAACCCGAGCTGCGGCAGATGCGGTACTTCGTGGCGGTCGCCGAGCGGCGCAGTTTCACTCGCGCCGCGGAGGATGTGTACGTCGCCCAGCAGGCACTCAGCCAGCAGGTCAAGGCGCTCGAAGACACCCTGGGCGTCAGGCTGTTGGAGCGGACCTCGCGGCGGGTCGAGCTGACCCCGGCCGGTGCGGCGTATGTGGCCGACTGCAAGCGGATCCTCGCCTCATCGGGGCGCGCGGCGCAGCATGCGCGGGCCGTGGCGGCCGGGGAGGTGGGGCGGTTGCGGGTGGCCTATACGGTCAGCGCGGTGTACGAGACGCTCCCGGCGCTGACCGCGCTGCTCGCGGAGGAGTTTCCGCGGCTGAAGGTGGAGACCCGGGAGATCTTCGCCGCGGACGTCTGCCGGACGCTGCGGGAGGAGCGGTGCGATGTCGCCCTCGCGCCGAGTACCGGGTATCCGAAGGGCATCGATCAACGGACCGTCCGGCACGAGGAGTTGATGCTCGCGGTCTCCGACGGTCATCCGCTCGCCGGGCTGCCCGCCGTGGATCCGGTGCGGCTCCGGGACGAAACATTCCAGCTGTGGCCGCGCGAGATGGCGCCCGGCTACTACGACGCCGTGGTCGGCGCCTGCCGGGGCGCGGGCTTCGAGCCGGCGCTGGACGACACCGCCTCGGGCTCCAACGCCTGGGCGGGTATCGCCGCCGGGCGCGGGGTCAATCTCGTGGTGGCGTCGCTCGCCCACCAGCTCCCGCGCGGCATCACGCTGGTGCCCCTGGCGGAGCCCCGGCCCGGCCTCCGCCTCGATGCCGTCTGGCGGGCGGATCACCCGCATCCGGCCGTCCCCCGTTTCCTCGACGCATGCGCCGAACTCGCCCGCCGCCGAGGGTGGTCCGCGGACGGGTGACGGACCGGTCACCAAGGGCCACCCTTCGAGGTGCCGGGAGTCGCGGAGCCTGGTTGGCTGAGGTAAGGCGACATTCCGCTACCGACGAAGGAGTGATCATGGGCGCCAAGGACGAAGCACATGAGCGCCTCCAGCAGATGCGCGAGAAGGCCCAGCAGCTGACCGAGGCCGCCGACCAGGCCAAGGACCCCAAGGAGCGGCAGCGCCTGCAGGAGAAGGCGCGCAAGCTGCAGAGCCAGACCGAGCAGGAGAGCAGCATGGGCGGCGGAGACATCCTGCCCCCCAAGTGACACGCTCCACCGAACCGCACCGGCCGGTGTCCCCCTGCCCTGCGGACGTCCCCGCGGACGCCCGTACGGCCCGGAGGCCACCGGCCGCTCGGTGACCGCTCCAGGGGCGAGCGCGTAGGACGCGCCCCAGGGCCCCGTTCCCGTAACGCCGCACGGCGCGTACGGGAACGGGGCCCGCTGCCGTGCGGCGCCCCATCGAGGGAACGGCGGCCACCGGGAGCAGGAACTCGCCGCGCCCCTCTTGCCAAGCCGAGATAGTACGTGTTCGGATTATCTCCGTCAGGTGCTCCGCATCGGGGGCATCACCGCAGATCAGAGCATGTCCGCAGGCCTATCGCCGTCGGCTGCGCGGTGCGTCCCCGCGACGCGCGGCCGGTCCGTTCCCCCGCCTTTCGCGACCCTCTCACCGAGCCCGCCCACACCTCCTTGGAGGTCACCGTGTTCGATCTTTCCGCCGTCGATCTGCTCGACGCGTTCACCCGCCAGCTCCGGCTGTGCAAGCTGCGCGAGGACGAGCATGTCGTCGTCCTCGCCGAGCCGGACAGCCGCGGCGACTATGTCGCGGCCGCCTTCGGCGCGGCCAAGGCGTGCGGCGCGCATGTCATCGCGGCCACGGTGCCCGGCGGCACCCCGGCGCCGATGCCCAGTACGCACACGGGCGCCGGTCCCGGCCTGACCTCCGTACTGCACGACACCACCGCCCAGGACCTGCTCAAATCCGCGGATCTGGTGGTCGATCTGACGCGTGAGGGCTTCATCCACGCGCCGGTCCAGCAGGAGATCCTGCGGGCGGGCACCCGCATCATCTTCGTCTGCGACGCCCCCGAGGTCCTCATCCGCAACCTCCCCAAGGAATCGGACAAGGACGAGGTGGTGCGCGGCGTCGAGCTGCTCCAGCGGTCGTCGGTGATGCGGGTCAGCTCCGCCGCCGGGACCGATCTGACCGTCCAACTCAGCGGCTCCGAGCCGGAGTTCCAGTGCGGCTTCGCCGACGACCCGGGCCGCTGGGACCACTGGCCGAGCACCATGGTGCTGTGCTGGCCGGAGGTCTCCGACGGACAGATCGTGCTCGCGCCGGGCGACATCCTGCTGCCGTTCAAGGAGTATGTGCGCGAGCCGGTGACCCTCCAGATCGCGGGCGGGCACATCGAGAAGGTCAGCGGCGGCGCCGAGGCCGATCTGCTCACCACCTTCTTCGAGGACTCGCAGGACACCTGGGCGCGCAGCCTCTCCCACATGGGCTGGGGGCTGATGCGCAGCGCCGACTGGTTCGCCACCGCCCTGTACGGCAAGGACGAGCTGATGGGCATGGACGCCCGGGCCTTCGCGGGCAATTTCCTGTGGTCGACGGGCCCGCATCCGGTGCTGGGCCGCGAGTCGTACGCGCACCTCGATATCGCGATGCGCGGCTGTTCGGTGTCGGTCGACGGCGTGGACGTCGTCACGGACGGACAGCTTGCCGACGATCTGTGACGACCCGACCGCCACCGGCCAACGGTCGGCGACCACCCCGCTTTTCACAATCTTCTGGAGGAAGAGTGGTGTCCAGCCAGTCGTACGAAGTCACCATCGCCGGCGGCGGCCTGGGCGGTCTGACCGCCGCGCTGGCGCTGCGCCAGCGCGGCCTGCGGGTCACCGTGCTGGAGCAGGCGGACCGGCTGGGCGAGGTCGGGGCGGGGATCCAGACCGCGCCGAACGCCAGCCGGGTGCTGCTCGGGCTCGGACTGCGGCGGCAGCTCGAGGCGATCCACACCGAGCCCCTCGACCAGGTCAGGCGGCGCTGGAAGGACGGCAGCGTCATCGGGCTCACCCCACTCGGCCAGTTCTGCAAGGACCGGTTCAACGCCCCGTACTGGCACTACCACCGGGCCGATCTGCACCGCGTGATCATGGAGGCCTGTCTGGACCCGGCGGGCCCCGGCCCGGTCGTCGAGATGCACACCGCGAGCCGGGTGGTCGCGCTGGACCGCACCCGCCCCGAGCGCCCGGCGGCCGTCACCGACGACGGGCGGCGCTTCTCCTGCGACGTGCTGATCGGGGCCGACGGGGTCCGCTCACGGGTGCGCGAGCTGATGGGCGCGCCGGACACCCTGCTGTTCTCCGGCGAGATGGCGTTCCGGGCGCTGATCCCCGGCGATCTGATCGCCGCCGACCCGGCGACGCGCTGGCTGGTCGACCGCTTCCAGAGCACCATCTGGTACGGGCCGGAACGGCACCTGGTGCACTACATGATCCGCGGCGGCGAGTATCTGAACGTCGTGGCGTGTGTGCCCTGCACCGACGAGGTCGCCGAGAAGTGGACCGTGACCTCGACCGCGCAGGACCTGGTGGACGCGTTCCCCGGCTGGGACGACCGGGTGCCGGCGATGCTGTCGAAGGCCAAGGAGAACGTCAGCTGCTTCGCGCTCCATCACCGGCGGCGCGACCCGGTGTGGATGGACGGGCGGGTCGCGCTGCTCGGCGACGCCTGCCACGCCATGCTCCCCTACCAGGCACAGGGCGCCTCGCAGGCGATGGAGGACGCGGCGGTGCTGGCCGAGGAGCTGGGGTCGGTGTGCGCCGCGGACATCGAGGTCGCGCTGCGCCGTTACGTCGACCGGCGGGCCAAGCACGCCGGGATGGTGCAGGACGCCTCCCTGCAGAACAAGACCTTCTACCACTTCCCCGACGGTCCCGAGCAGCGGGCCCGGGACGAGAAACTGCGGCGCTTCGACGGCGAGTCCGACCTGTCCTACGACTGGCTGTGGCGCGGCACGCCCCTCAATGACCCCGATCTGGGCGCGTTCTCCTACCAGTTCGCCCGCTGAGCCGTGGAGTTCCCATGAAATCAGGCGCTGTGAAAACCGGCGATCAGATCGTTCAGGACCTCCCCTGGAAATGGGGCGTCCAAGGCAGAATTTTCCTCATCGGTGGCCTCGGCTACCTCTTCGACGCGTACGACATCGCCCTGAACGGCTTTCTGATGCCGCTGCTGGGCGAGCACTTCCGCCTCTCGCTCGCCGACCGGGGGCTGGTCGCCACCGCGAACCTGGTGGGGATGGCCGTCGGCGCGGTGGCCTGGGGCGCGGTCGCGGACCGGATCGGCCGGAAAAAGGCCTTCGGCGTCACGCTGCTGATCTTCGCGGTGTTCTCGGTGCTGGGTGCGTGCGCGCCGACGTATCCCGTCTTCCTGGGGCTGCGGTTCCTGGCCGGTGTGGGGCTGGGCGGCTGCATCCCCGTCGACTACGCCCTGGTCGGCGAGTTCTCGCCGCGCAAGTACCGGGGTCGGGTGCTGACCGCGCTGGACGTGTGGTGGCCGGTCGGGGTGACGCTGTGCGGTCTGGTGTCGACGGCGATGGTGACGCTGGAGGACGGCTGGCGGTGGATGCTCGCGGTGATGAGCCTGCCGGCGCTGCTGTTGTTCTGGGTGCGCCGCGGCGTACCCGAGTCGCCGGTCTATCTCACGAAGAAGGGCCGGGAGGCGGAGGCGCGGGCGGTCATCGACGACCTGGTGGCCCGTACGGGTGCGGCGCCGGAGCCCTATGTGATTCCGGCGCCGGAGGCCGCCGTACGGTCCCGGGGCCCGCGCGCGGTCACCGAACAGCTGGGCCGCATCTGGTCGTTCAGCCCCCGCATCACCTCTGCCGCCTGGCTGCTGTTCGTCACCGTCATGCTCGTCTACTACGCGGCGCTCAGCTGGATGCCGTCCATCCTCAAGGAGCAGGGCCTGGCCGATACGGCGGCGTTCATGGGCACCACCGTGATGAGCGGCGTCGGGATCGTCGGGGTGCTGGTCTCCACGGCGCTGGTGGATCTGATCGGGCGCAAATGGCTGATCGGTGTCACGGCACCGCTCGCCTCCGTCGCGCTGGTGGTGTTCGCCCTGGTGATGAAGATGCCCACCGGATCCGTCGTGGCCATCGGCGCCTTCGGCTTTCTGATGCAGCTGGCCATCCCCGCGCTGTATGCGTACGTGGCCGAGCTGTACCCGACGCGGCTGCGGGCCAGTGGCTTCGGCTGGGCCTCGTCGGTCAGCCGGGCGCTCACCGGGTTCGCGCCGCTGTTGTTCGGCACGGTGATGTGGCCGGTGCTGGGGCTGCCGCTCACGTTCGGGGTGCTGGGGCTGGCCGTGGTGCTGGCGGTGGGCTGGATGGCGGTCGCGGCACCGGAGACGAAGGGGCGGGCGCTGGACGAGGAGAGCGCCGCTCCGGCGGAAGCGCCGCCGCTGCCGCACCCCGCCCCGTCGGTACGTCCGTCCGCCCGTACGACGGGAGCCCCATGAAACCCGCCCCGTTCCGCTACCACCGGGCCCGCGATGTCGAGGGCGCCGCGGCGCTGCTGGCCGAGCTCGGCGCCGACGCCAAGGTCATCGCCGGCGGCCAGAGCCTCGTCGCGATGATGAACTTCCGGCTGGCCCGGCCGCGGCACCTGGTCGACATCGGCGGGCTGCGCGCCCTCGACCATCTGAGCACCGGCCCGGACGGCGCCCTGCACATCGGCGCGCTCACCACGCATCACACCGTGGAGACGGCGCCGGACGCGCGGCTGAGCGCGGGCTTCGCCGTGCTGCGTGCGGCGATGGGCTGGATCGGCCATCTGCCGATCCGCACCCGGGGCACGGTCGGCGGCAGCATCGCCCATGCCGACGCCACCGCCGAATGGTGTCTGCTGGCGGTCGCGCTGGACGCCGAGGTCGTGGCCCGGGGCCCGCGCGGTGAGCGCCGTATCCCGGCCGCCGACTTCTTCCTCGGTCCGTACCTCAGCGCCCTCGACCCCGACGAGATCCTGATCGAGATCGTCTTCCCGCGGCCCGCGCCGTATGCCGCGCTCACCGAATTCGCCGAGCGCCGGGGCGACTTCGCGATCGTGTCGGCCGCGGTCGATCTGGACGTCGAGGGAGGGGCGGTCCGGGGCGGCCGGGTGGCGCTGGGCGGGGTGGCGCCGGTGCCGGTCCGGGTTCCGCAGGCGTCGGAGGTGCTGGCCGGGGGCGGATCGTTCGCCGACTGTGCCGAGGCGGCGGCCGCCGCGGTCGATCCTCCGGACGACGCCAACGGGTCCGCGTCGTACCGGCAAGACCTGGTCAGAACGCTGGTCCGGCGGGCCTGCGAGGAGGCGAGGAACCGATGAAGCCACCGATGGAGGAGCGCGGTCCGCTGATCGGACGCTCCGTGGCGCGCCGCGAGGATCCCCGGCTGCTGACCGGGCGCGGCCGGTTCGTCGACGACATCGCGCTGCCGGGCATGCTGCACGCCCAGTTCGTACGGAGCACCGTCGCGCACGGCGTGCTCACCGCCGTCGACCTCACGGCCGTACGCTCCGTGCCGGGCGTGATCGCCGCCTTCACCGCCGAGGACCTCGACCTCGGCGACATCACCGCCCAACTGGGGCGCCCACGCGTGGAGTTCGTGCCCACCGCGATGCCGGTACTGGCCCGCGACCGGGTCCGCTACGTCGGCGAGCCGATCGCGATCGTCATCGCCCGCGATGCCTATGCCGCCGAGGACGGTCTGGAGGCGGCGCGGGTCAGCTGTGCCGTGCGCCCGCCGGTGACCAGCGAGGAAACGGCGCTGGCGGACGGGGCGCCGCTGGTGCACGACGAGGCGCCGCGCAACACCCTCGTCGATGTCTCGCTCTTCGCCACCGACGGCATCGACGAGATCTTCGCCGCCGCCGACTGCGTCGTCCGGGTCCGTACCCGCACCGGCCGGCAGAACGCGCTGCCGCTGGAGACGCGGGGCGTGGTGGCCCACTGGGACGACCGCGAGGAGCAGCTGGTGATGCAGACCTGCACCCAGGTCCCGCACCAGGTACGGACGGTGGCGGCACGCTGTCTGCGGCTGGACGAGCGCGCGGTGCGCGTGCAGGTACCGGACATGGGCGGCGGGTTCGGCCTGAAGTGCGTGGTGGGCCGGGAGGAGATCGCCGCCGCGGCGGCCGCACGACGCCTGGGCAGGCCGGTGAAGTGGATCGAGGACCGCAAGGACGCGCTCACCGCGTCCTTCCTCGCCCGCGAGCAGCGCTACGACGTCCGCGCGGCGTTCTCCTCCGACGGCAGGATCCTGGGCCTGGACGCGGAAGTGGTGTGCGACATGGGCGCCTACTCCTGCTATCCGTTCACCGCCGGCATCGAGCCGCTGATGGCGTCCGCCGAGATGCCGGGCGTCTACACGGTCCCCGCCTACCGGGTGCGCGGCCGGGCGGTGACCACCAACAAGGCGCCCACCGCGCCGTACCGGGGCGTCAGCCGGCCGCAGTACGTGATGGTCGTGGAGCGGCTCTTCGAGCGCGCGGCCCGAGAGCTGAGCCTGGATGCGGTGGAGATCCGCCGCCGTAATGTCATCACCACATTCCCTTACACCGGCGTCAACGGCATCACCTACGACCCGGGCTCCTACCTGGAGTCGCTGAATCTGTGCGAGCGCACCCTGCTCGACGAGGGCTGGTACGAGCGCCGGGCGGCCGCGGCGGCCGAGGGGCGCCATCTCGGCATCGGCTACGCCTGCTTCAGCGAGCGCACCGGTTACGGCTCGGCCGCCTTCGCGCAGCGCAAGATGGAGGTGGTGCCGGGCTTCGACATCTCCGAGGTCCGGATGGACACCAGCGGCGCGGTGACCGTCACCACCGGCACCATGAGCCACGGCCAGAGCCACGAGACGACCATGGCGCAGATCGTCGCCGACGAACTCGGCCTGGACATCGGCAAGGTGCGGCTCCATCAGGGCGATACGGACCGCATCACCTACGGATGGGGCACCTTCGCCAGCCGGTCGATCACGGTCGGCGGCAGCGCCGTACGGCTGGCCGCGGGCAAGCTCGGCGAGAAGCTGCGGCGGCTGGCCGCGGCCCGCTGGGACATCCCGTGGGAGGAGACCGAGCTGGGGCGGGGCGAGGTACGCCGCCGCGACGCACCCTCGGTGGCGCTCAGCTACCCGGAGCTGGCCGACCTCGCCTATCTCCAGGCGCATCTGCTGCCCAAGGGCCTGGAGCCGGGGCTCACCGCGACCGCCACCTTCGACGTCTTCAACGACGGGACGTTCTCCAACGCCACCCACGGCGTCGTCGTCGAACTCCACGAGGGCACCGGCCAGGTGGAGATCCTGCGCTATGTCTGCGTCGAGGACTGCGGGGTGGCCATCAACCCCCAGGTCGTGGAGGGCCAGTGCCGGGGCGGCATCGCCCAGGGCATCGCGGGCGCGCTCTTCGAGCGGGTGACCTACGACGCGCAGGGCGAGCCGTCGGCCACCAGCTTCATGGACTACAAGGTGCCCACCGCCCAGGAGATCCCGGACGTGACGATCCGCCATCTCGAGACGCCCTGCGCGTTCACCGGGACCGGCGCGAAGGGCGCGGGCGAGGGCGGCACGATCGGCGCCCCCGCGGCCGTACTGAACGCCGTCAACGACGCGCTGCGTCCCACCGGCACCGAGCTCGACGACACCCCGATCACCCCGGAAGCGGTGCATACCGCCTTGAAGCCCAGGGAGCGCCTCTCATGACCGACCCCGTGACGCAGCGGGACCTCCAGCTGATGACACTCGATGTGAACGGCGAACAGCACGAGGTGATCACCGAATCGCGCCGCACCCTCGTCGACGTGCTCCGCCACGATCTGCGGCTGACCGGTACCCACGTCGGCTGCGAACACGGCATCTGCGGGGCCTGCACGGTCCTGGTCGACGACCGTCCGGTACGGGCCTGCCTGATGTTCGCGGCGCAGGCGGAGGGCGCCCGGATCCGTACCGTCGAATCGCTGGCCGAGGACGCCGGCGGTGGGCCGGAGGAACGCCGGCTGTCCGATCTGCAAAGGGCGTTCACCGAACACCACGGCCTTCAGTGCGGCTTTTGCACGCCCGGATTCCTGATGCTCGCCGAGGGGTTTCTCGCCGAGCGGCCGGACGCGACCAAGGAGGAGATCCGCGAGGTCGTGGCGGCCAATCTGTGCCGGTGCACCGGCTACCAGTCCATCGTCGAGGCGATCGACGGCTGCGCCACGGCCCGGCGCGCCGCCAAGGAGCGATGAGGATGCAGCTCACCCACACGGTTCCGGTGAACGCCACCCCGGACGAGGTGTTCGCCCTGATGAACGACGTCCGGCGGGTGGCGTCCTGTATGCCGGGCGCGTCGCTGGACGGCCGGGACGGCGACTCCTGGCAGGGCAGGGTGACGGTCCGGGTCGGCCCGATCACCGCCGCCTACGCCGGCAGCGTCCGCTTCCTGGAGGCCGATGCCGGAAGGCGGCGGCTGCGGGTGCAGGCCCGCGGCGCCGATACGCACGGCAGGGGCGATGCGGAGGCGGAGGTGACACTGACGGTGGCCGAGGCCCCGGAAGGCGCGCGGCTGGAGCTGTCGACGGACCTGATCATCCGGGGCAAGCTCGCCCAGTTCGGCAAGGGCGCCATCGGTACGGTGTCGGACCGGATTCTGGAGCAGTTCGCGCGGAATCTGGGCGGGCTGCTGGCTGCCGAGGACGGGGCGGGGGGTACGGCGGTCGCACCCGTCGGCGCCCCGGCCCCCGCGTCCGCACCGGCTTCCGGCCCGGCCCCCGAGCTCGACGGGCTCTCGCTCCTCGCCGGTCCCGCCCTCGCCAAGTACGGCCCGCTCGCCGCCGCCTTCGCCTTCGGCGTGTTCGAGGGCTGGCTGCTCGGCCGGCTGCACACCCTGAGCCGCCAGGTCAAGGAGGCCCGACGCGCATGAGCACCAGCACCAGCACCGGCCGGTACGGAGCGGCCACCGACCACACCTACGCCCGCGCCGGCTTCGGCGCCCCGGTGCGCCGCGGCCGCCGCCCCGCGCTCATCGTCGTCGACCTCACCCGCGGCTTCACCGAGGACCGCTTTCCGACCGGCGCCGATCTCACCCAAGTAGTCGAGTCCACCAGCGAGTTGATCTCCGCGGCACGAACGTCCGCCGTCCCGGTCATCTTCACCGCTATCGCCTACACCCCCGCGGAGGCCTCCGGTGACTCCCTCGCCTGGCTGCGCAAGGCGCCGGGCCTGCGCGCCCTGGTGGCGGGCAGCGAGGCGGTCGACCTGGACCCGCGGCTGCCCTACCGCCCCGCGTCGGACCTCCTGGTGGTCAAGAAGGGCGCCTCGGCGTTCTTCGGCACCCCGCTCGCCGCGACCCTCACCGGACTCGGCTGCGATACGGCGGTGATCTGCGGGGCGACCACCAGCGGCTGCGTACGGGCCACCGCGGTCGACGCCGTGCAGTCCGGCTTCCCCGTCCTCGCCCCCCGGGCATGCGTCGGCGACCGCGCGCAGGGGCCGCACGATGCGGCCCTCTTCGACATCCAGGCGAAATACGGCGACGTCATCGACCAGAAAGAAGCCGTCGACTACCTCGCCCGGCCCGTGCCCCACCCCGCCTGACCGGCTCCCACTCCCCTTCAGGAGGTTTCCGTGCCCCACGCCCCGCGGGCCGTACTGCAGTCCGCCCTCGCAGATCTGGCCGACGTCCCGGCCACCGGCCGATGGGTCCGCTCCGGCAGCGCCCGGCTGCACGTCCTGGACTACGGCGGCCGCGGCCCCGCCCTGGTGATGCTGCCGGGCATCACCAGCCCGGCCGTCACCATGGACTTCGTCGCGCGTGAACTCACCGATCTGGTCCGCCCGTTGGTGGTCGACATCCGCGGCCGCGGACTCTCCGACGGCGGTGGCACCTACAGCCTGGAGGAGTACGCCGAGGACACCGAGGCCCTCGTCCACGGGCTCGGCCTGCGCCGGCCCCTCCTCTTCGGGCATTCCATGGGTGCGCGGATCGCCGCCGTGGTCGCGGCCCGCGGCAAGGCCGCCACCGGAGGCAGCGTGCTGGTGGACCCGCCGATGAGCGGCCCCGGCCGCGGTCCGTATCCGACCGCCCTGGAGGCGTTCCTGGGCCAGCTGACGCAGGCGGAGCGCGGCACGGACGCGGACGAGGTGGCCCTTTCCTGGCCGCGCTGGCCGCGCCGGGAACAGGAACTGCGGGCCCGCTGGCTGTCCAGCTGCGAGCGGCAGGCGATCATCGCCACCCACCGCGGCTTCGAGACCGAGGACTTCTTCGCCTGGTGGCCGTCGGTCGCCGGTCCCACAGCCCTGCTGTACGGCGCGGACAGCCCGGTGGTGACGGCGGCCGGCGTGGCGGAGGCGCGTAGCCTGCGGCCCTCCGCCTCCTTCAGCGCCGTCCCGGACGCCGGGCACATGGTTTTCTGGGACAACCCGCCCGCGGCACTGGCAGTCCTACGACAGGCGCTGCGCCCGATGGTTGGGTGATCGTCCGACCGTGACGAAGCCGTCGGCGATGCGCCGGTACCCCGTGATTGAGTTGCCCCATGGCTGATGAGAGCGCTTCCTCCGACCCCGCGCCCGCGATTCCGCAGGCCCTGACCGCCGCGCCCGGCTATCAGGTGCGCCGTCTCTACCAGGCGTATCTCGCGATATGGGTACGCGCGGTGGACGCCACGCTCACCGGGCCGCAGTTCGCGGTGCTGACGGCCGTGGATGCGGCCCCGGGACGCGATCAGCGGTCGATGGCGTCGGCGGTGGCGCTGGACACCTCCACGATGGCGGATGTGGCCCGTCGGCTGGAGAACCGGGGCCTGCTGGAACGGCGTACCGACACGGCCGACGGCCGCCGCAAGCTGCTGCACCTGACCGACGAGGGCGAACGGACCCTCCGCGACGCCCACGACCGCGCCCGCCGACTGGACGAACGGCTCCTGCAGCCGTACGACGACGCCCAGCGCGCGGATCTGATGCACCTGCTGACCTCCCTGGCCGACCGCTGGGAAAGCCTGGCCGGGGACCACTGACCGCACCCGTCGTCCGCACGGGTGCCTCACTCCCCCTCCCCGAGGAGAACCCGTGACGGACCACCCCATCGACCGTCCCACCGACCACCACATCGGCCTGATAGTCCCCAGCTCCAACCTCACGATGGAGACCGAGCTGCCGCGCATGCTGCACGAGCGGGAGCGCGAGCACCCCGGGGACCGCTTCCTCTTCCACAGCAGCCGGATGCGGATGCAGCACGTCACGCCCGAGCAACTGCGCGGTATGAACGCCCAGACCGAGCGGGCGGCCCTGGAACTGGCCGACGCCCGGCCCGGGGTCGTCGCCTCCGCCTGTCTGGTCGCCATCATGGCGCAGGGCCCCGGCCACCACTGCGCCGCCGAGGCCGACATCGCCGCCGCGCTCCGCAGCCAGGGCGCACCGGCCCCGGTGGTCTCCAGTGCGGGCGCGCTGCTGGACGGCATCGCCGCCCTGGGCGCCCGCCGCATCGCCGTCATCACGCCGTACATGAAGGAGCTGACCTCGCTGGTCGTCGACTACATCGAGGACGCGGGGGTGGAGGTGGTGGACGCCCTGAGCCTGGAGGTGCCGGACAACCTTGCGGTCGCCCGTCTCGACCCCGCCGCCCTGCGCGACCACTGGCAGCGGCTCGACCTGCGCCGGGCCGATGCCCTGGTCCTCTCGGCCTGCGTACAGATGCCCTCGCTCGCCGCGATCCAGCCGGTCGAGGACGCGGCGGGTCTGCCGGTGCTGTCGGCGGCGACCGCGACGGCCTACCGCATCCTGCAGGAACTCGGCCTGGAACCCCGCGTTCCGGGGGCCGGGCGCCTGCTGAGCGGACGGATCCCGGCCCCGGCCGGCGGGCCCAGGACCACGCCCTCGGCGGGCATCCCCCAGTGACCGAAGCGTCGCTCTCCTTGATCTGGCGCCCTCGGGGGCGGCTTTGGCGGTGGGCTTCCGGCGCGGGCGCGCCCGGCGGGAAGTCGTGGTGCCATGGAGAGAAGGCCCGGACACGATCCCCGGCGAGGAGGCCCTGACGAAGGGATCCGTCATCATGAGCGGCGCGCCGTCCCTGGCCGCGAGCCTGCGTTCGCTGCGGGCCGTGGTCTTCGACACCGACGGGGTGATCACGGACTCCGTCCCGGTGCACGCGGCGGCCTGGCAGGGCGCCTTTGACGCCTGTCTGGCGGCCGTCGGCGGGCAGCGCCCGTTCGACCCGGTGGACGAGTACCTGCGCTACGTCGACGGGCGTTCCCGGCAGGACGGGGCGGCCGCGTTCCTCGCCTCCCGGGGGGTGCGGCTGCCGCTCGGAGAGCCGGACGATGCGCCGGGTACGCGGACCGTGCGGGCGGTCGCGGCCCGAAAGGACGAGCTGTTCCGGGCCGCTCTGCGGGCGTCGGGCGTGGCGGCCTGGCCCGGCACGGTGCGGCTGTTGCGGGTGCTGGGGCGCGAGCGGGTGCCGTGTGCCGCCGTCTCCGCCTCCCGGCATGCGGGCGAGCTGTTGTCGGCGGCGGGCGTGCTGGGGCTCCTCGGGGTCGTGGTGGACGGGAACGAGGCGCATCGGCTGGGGCTGCCCGGCAAGCCGGATCCGGCGCTCTTCGTGGAGGCGGCCCGGCGGCTGGGCGTCCCGGTCGCGGACACCGCCGTGGTGGAGGACGCGCTGGCCGGCGTCGCGGCAGGGCGGCGCGGCGGCTTCGGCCTGGTGGTGGGCGTGGACCGGTCGGACGGCTCGGTCGGCGCGGCCGACCTGCGCCGCAGCGGCGCGGACCTGGTCGTGGCCGACCCGGGCGAACTGCTGACCTCCGGGGAGGACCGATGAACTCGGGCTGGACCTGGTCGTACCAGGGCTATGACCCGCAGGCGGAGCGGCTGCGCGAAACGCTGTGCGCGCTCGGCAACGGCTACTTCGTCACGCGGGGCGCGGCGACCGAGACGCCCGCCGGCCCCGTGCACTACCCCGGCACGTACGCGGCGGGCTGCTACAACCGGCTGACCTCCACGGTGGCGGGACGGCAGGTCGAGAACGAGGACATGGTCAACCTGCCCAACTGGCTGCCGCTGCGCTACCGCATGTGTCCCTCCGACGCGCCCCCGGGGCCATGGCTGTCCCCGGACCATCCGCAGCTGGCGGAACACCGCCAGACGCTGGATCTGCGGCACGGCACGCTGACGCGCTGGTCGACGTACGAGCAGGAGGACGGGCGGCGGCTGCGGGTGAAGCAGACCCGTCTCGTCCATATGGGAGACCCTCATCTGGCCGCGCTGCGCACGCTGTTCACCGCCGATGGGTGGGCGGGCGAGGTGGAGGTGGAGACGGGGATCGACGGGGACGTCCGTAATGACGGCGTGGCGCGCTACCGGGAGCTGGCCAGTCGGCACCTCGCCGACTGGGAGTGCGGACACGAGCAGGGTGACACGGTGTGGTTGAGCTGCCGCACCCTCGACTCCGATGTCCGTATCGCGCTGGCCGCCCGGATCCAGGTCGGCTCGGGGCGGGGCGTGCCGCCTCGGACGACCGAGCGCGGGGGGCAGCGGGTCGGGCAGCGGCTGCGGCTGCCCGTCCTCGGGACCGGGTCGACCGCGGTCGTCGACAAGACCGTGGCGCTGTACACCTCGCGCGATCCGGCGATCGGCAGCCCGCTGCGCGCGGCCGTCGACGGTGCGCTCGCGGCCCCGGACTTCCCCCGGCTGCTGGCCACGCACCGTGCCGCCTGGGAGCACCTGTGGGAGCGGGCGGAGCTGGAGGTGCCCGGGGAGGCGGGGGAGATCCTGCAGCTGCATCTCTTCCATGTACTGCAGACGCTCTCGCCGCACACCGCCGAGCTGGACGTCGGCGTACCGGCGCGCGGGCTGCACGGTGAGGCGTACCGCGGACACGTCTTCTGGGACGAGCTGTTCGTGCTGCCGTTCCTGAATCTGCATCTGCCGGAGGTCTCCCGGGCGCTGCTCGACTACCGTCACCGCCGGCTGCCCGCGGCATGCCGGGCGGCGCGGGAGGTGGGCCGGGCGGGGGCGATGTATCCGTGGCAGAGCGGCAGCGACGGCCGCGAGGAGACCCAGCAGCTGCATCTGAACCCGCGCTCGGGGCGCTGGCTGCCCGATCACTCGCGGCTCCAGCACCACGTCGGCTCGGCGATCGCGTACAACATCTGGCAGTACTGCCAGGCCAGCGGCGACATGGAGTTCCTGTACGGACATGGCGCGGAGATGCTGCTGGGGATCGCACGGTTCTGGGCGGACTGCGCGACCTGGGACCCGAGCATCGGCCGGTACCGCATCCGTGGGGTCGTCGGGCCGGACGAGTACCACGACAGCTATCCGGGCGCGGCGGAGCCGGGGCTGGACGACAACGCGTACACCAATGTCACCGCCGCGTGGGTGCTGCGGCGCGCGCTCGATCTCGGCCGCGCGCTTCCCGAGGCGTGCCGCCGGGAGCTGTGCGAGCGCAACCACCTGGGCGAGGAGGAAATGGCGCGCTGGGACGACATCGCGCACCGGCTGTATGTGCCCTACCACCAGGGCGTCATCAGCCAGTTCGCGGGCTACCCGGATCTGGCGGAGCTCGACTGGGCGGAGTACCGCAGGCGGTACGGCGACATCCGGCGGCTGGACCGGATCCTGGAGGCGGAGGGCGACACCGTCAACCGCTATCAGGCCTCGAAACAGGCCGATGTGCTGATGCTCGGTTACCTCTTCTCACCGGCCGAACTCGCCGACGTCTTCCGGCAGCTCGGCTACGCCCTCGACGACGACATCTGGCGCCGCACCGTCGAGTACTACCTCGCCCGTACCAGCCATGGCTCGACGCTGAGCGCCCTGGTCCACGCCTGGGTGCTGGCGCGGGTACGGCACGACGACGCTTGGTCGTACTGCGAGGAGGCGCTGACCGGCGACGTCGCGGACCTCCAGGGCGGCACCACCACCGAGGGCATCCATCTGGGCGCGATGGCGGGCACGTTGGATCTCGTCCAGCGCGGCATGACCGGGCTGGAGACCCGCGACGGTGCGCTGTGGCTGGCGCCGGCGCCGCTTCCGCAGCTCTCGAAGTTCGCGGTACGGATCCGCTATCGGCGGCACTGGGACATCGGCCTGGCCCTGCGGGCGGAGCGGGTACGGGTCGCCGTACCGGTCGGGGGCAACGGGCCGGTCCATGTGCGGCTCGGCGGGCGGACGTTCACGGTCGCCCCCGGGGCCGACCGGTGGCTGGGCCTCCCGGCGTCCCACTCGGGGTACCCGGCCCCATGAGACCCGACCCGCTCACGGCCCGCCGCCACGAGAACCGACCCCCCAGGAAAGGAGCCCCGCCATGAGCGCCGGCACGGACCTTCTCGTCGATGCCTTCGGACGCATCCAGGAAATCGTCGACGACGTGCTCTCCGGACTCGGCACCGACGAACTCAGCGCCCGGCTCGACGAGGACGCCAATTCGATCGGCTGGCTCGTCTGGCACCTCACCCGCGTCCAGGACGACCACATCGCCGACGCGGCCGGTACCGAGCAGCTGTGGACCGCACAGGGGTGGTACGAGCGGTTCGCCCTGCCGTTCGCGGACGCCGACACCGGATTCGGCCACTCCCCCGAGGACGTGGCGGCGGTACGGGACGTGAGCCGGCAGCTGCTGAACGGCTATCACGGGGCCGTGCACGACAACACGGTCCGGTTCCTCAAGGGTTTGCACGTCAAGGACCTGGACCGGGTCGTCGACGAGGGCTGGGCGCCACCGGTCACGCTGGGCGTGCGGCTGGTGAGCGTGATCACCGATGATCTGCAGCATGCGGGACAGGCCGCGTTCGTCCGTGGTGTGCTGCGGCGCGGGTAGCAGCGGGGGCGCGGCTCCTGCGAGGGGCGGCCGGGGCCGTCCGATGGCCGGGCTGCACCGGTGATCAGCGGGCCGGGCTCTCCCGCGGCGTGCAGGAGGCGCGGACCACCAGTTCCGGTGCGAGCCGTACCGCCCGGCGGGATCCCGTTCCGCCGGGGCGGCGGACGAGCAACCGGGTGGCCTCGGCGGCCAGTTCGCCGACGGGCTGGCGGACGGTGGTCAGCGCCGGATCGGCGAGGCCGGCCAGGGGGATGTCGTCGAAGCCGGTGACGGCGACCTCGCCGGGGACGTCCGCGCCGAGCTGACGCAGCCGTTGCAGCGCGCCGACGGCGATGAGGTCGTTGGCGCAGACGACGGCGTCCGGGCGGGCGGGCCAGATGCGGTCGACGGCGGCGCGGCCCCACTCGACCGAGAAGTCGCCGAGTTCGATGCGTCCGGGGGCCCCTTCGTCGAGCGCCGCGGCCCCGGTCTCGTACGCCACCCGCCGCTCGACGGCCGCCGATGCGGTCCCGGCCGCGCCCACGAAGCAGGGGCGGCGGCGGCCCGTGGCGGCCAGATGTTCCAGGACGAGGGCCATACCGGCGGCGTTGTCGACGGCGACCGAGTCGGCGACGCCGGGGCCGCAGCCGCGGTCCAGCAGCACCAGCGGCACCCGGGTCGCCGCGTCCGCCACCGCGTCCCGGCTGCGGCGCTCATCGACCGGTATCAGCAGCAGGGCGTCGACCTGACGGTCCAGGAGGGCGCCGATCCGGGCCGCCTCGGTCAGCGGGTCGTCGTCGCAGTCGGCGAGCAGTACGGCGCGGCCCTCGGCGTGCAGGGCGTGCTCCAACTCCCGTACGAGGGACGGGAAGAAGGGGTTGGTGATCTGCGGCAGGACGAGGCCGACGGTGCCGGTGGAGCGGCTGCGCAGGGCGCGGGCGACCTGGTTGGGGCGGTAGCCGAGGCGTTCGGCGGCGTCCCGTACCGTGCGGGCGGTCTCGGCGCCGACCGGGCGGGTGCCGGCCAGGACCCGGGAGACGGTGGCGATGGAGCAGCCGGACGCGCGCGCGACGTCCTTCAAGGTCACTTCGGCCACGCTGTTGCGCCCCTTTGCCCTCGGTCACGGCTGCACTCGGTCACGGTGGCGGCAAACGTTATCACCGCCCACGCACCGTGTCCGTACCGGTGAGTAGTAGGTCGTATGCCTCACATTTCGTTGACATCGGACGGCCCCATGAGCGAAATTCCCGGAGAACGTTTTCCCGAGGTAGCAGCCTCCTGCGGCGCGCCGAAGAGACTTCACCCTGCACCACCGTTCCGCAGAGCAAAGGGGCTCGTCCGATGGCCAGAAAGATCATCCTCGACTGCGACCCGGGGCACGACGACGCGGTCGCCATGCTCCTGGCTCACGGCAATCCCGATGTCGAGCTGGTCGCGGTGACGACCGTGGTCGGGAACCAGACGCTGGAGAAGGTCACCCGTAACGCCCTGTCGGTGGCCGCCGTCGCCGGCATCACCGGTGTCCCCTTCGCCGCCGGCTGCCCGCGCCCCCTCGTACGGGACGTCGAGACCGCCCCGGAAGTCCACGGCGAGACCGGTCTGGACGGGCCCGACCTGCCCGAGCCGGCCTTCGAGCTGGACCCCCGGCACGCCGTCGACCTGATCATCGACACCGTGATGGCGCATGAGCCGGGCGAGATCACCATCGTGCCGACCGCCGGGCTGACCAACATCGCGATGGCCGTGCGCAAGGAGCCGCGGATCGCGGAGCGGGTGCGTGAGGTCGTGCTGATGGGCGGCGGCTACCACGAGGGCAACTGGAGCGCGGTCGCCGAGTTCAACATCAAGATCGACCCCGAGGCCGCCCATATCGTCTTCAACGAGAAGTGGCCGGTCACCATGGTCGGCCTGGACCTCACCCACCAGGCGCTGGCCACCCCCGAGGTCGAGGCGAAGATCGCCGCCGTCGGCACCGAGCCCGCCCGGTTCGTCCTGGAGCTGCTGGACTTCTTCCGCGAGGCCTACCGGGAGAACCAGGGCTTCGACCACCCGCCGGTGCACGACCCCTGCGCGGTCGCCTATGTCATCGACCCGGACGTGATGACCGTACGCAAGGCCCCGGTCGACATCGAGCTGCGCGGGGAGCTCACCCTCGGCATGACCGTGACGGACTTCCGCGCGCCCGCCCCCGCGGACTGCACCACCCAGGTTGCGGTCAAGCTCGACCACGAGCGGTTCTGGAACCTCGTGGTGGACGCGCTCGAGCGGATCGGCGACGTAGCGGCATGAGCACCACCAGCACCACGGAGAGCGGCATGAGCAGCACGAGCACCACAGAGACACGTCCGTCCGCCGCACCGCAGGGCTCCGGCGTCCGCATCGGCGTCCTGGTCACCGCGCTGCTGGTGGCCTGCTTCGCCTTCCAGCTCAACGCGAGCATGCTCAGCCCCGCGCTCAAGAGCATCGAGGACACCCTCGGCGCCAGCTCCGCGGAGATCGGCCTCACCCAGACGGCGTTCTTCACCTCGGCGGCGCTGTTCTCCCTCTTCCTGCCCCGGCTGGGCGATGTCATCGGCCGCCGCAAGGTGCTGGCCGGCATGCTCGGCCTGATGGTCGTCGGCTGTGTGGTCGCGGCGCTCGCGACCAGCGTGCCGATGCTCTTCGCCGGCCGCATCATCCAGGGCGTGTCCGGTCCGGTCGTCCCGCTGTGTCTGATCATGCTGCGGGTCGAGGTGAAGGAGCCGAAGCGGTACGGCACCCTGCTGGGTGTGATCACCGCCGTCAACGGCGGCATCGCCGGTGTCGACTCCCTCGCCGGCGGCTACCTCGCCGACCACCACGGCTTCCAGTCGGTCTTCTGGGCGATGGCGGGCGTCGCGGCCGTGGCCACGGCCCTGATCGCCACCCTGACGCCCGAGTCCAAGGCACCGGCCGCGAGCCGTATGGACTGGCCCGGAGTCGCCCTCCTCGTCGTCTCCATCGGCGCCCTGCTGATCGCGCTGAACGAGGCCGGCAAGCTCGCCGCGGCCGACTGGTCGCTGGTCGCCGTCCTCGTGGTCGTGGCAGCCGCCGCCTTCGCCGCCTTCTGGCGGACCGAGAACCGCAGCGGCCACCCGCTGGTCGCCACCCGGCACCTCAAGCAGCGCGCCACCTGGGCGACCCTGCTGACCACCGTGCTCACCATGACCGGCGTGTTCGCCGTCATGAACGGCCTGATCCCGGCGTTCGCCCAGGACGCCCAGGCCGGACTCGGCATGAGCGCCGAACAGTCCGCCTGGTGGACGCTGACCCCCTACGCCCTCGCAGGCCTCGCCATGGGCCCGGTCGCCGGCCGCCTCGCCGCCACCTTCGGCTACGGCCGCATCCTGCGGCTCGGCCTCATCGGCGCGGTGGCGACCGTCGTCCTGATGTTCCTCACCCTGGGCAGCCACTCGCACATCCTGCTGCTGGCGGCCTCCCTGCTGGTCGGCGTCACCTACGCGGGCGTCGCGAACATCGTCCTCAACGGGCTCGGCATCGTCCTCTCCCCCAGCGAGAACCCGGGCTTCCTGCCCGGCCTCAACGCGGGCGCCTTCAACCTCGGCGCGGGCCTCAGCTTCGCCCTCCTGTACGCGGTCAAGACGGCCTGTGCGCCCGCGGACCCCACTTCGCACGCCGGCTACACGGCCGGCATGATCGCGGGCGTCGTCATCATGGCCCTCGCCATCGCCACGTCGTTCCTGATCCCGAAGCCGGTCGCGGCGGAGGCACAGGACTGAGCCCGGTCGCGACCGCCCTTCGGTGCAGAGGGGCGGTCGCGAAGGCCTCGCGTCGGGCCCCACGGCGGTCGGCAGGCGGCGCGGCCCGCTCTCAGCCCAGGCGCTCGGTGACCCAGCGATGGAATTCCCCGATGTGGTGCTCGCTGGGGACGAGGACGCCGCCGTCCCGGTAGGCGCGGGAGTCCATGGCCGGCTGGGTGCGCTCGCAGGCGTCGAAGTCCTGGACGTTGACCCGGTGGAAGAGTTCGACGGAACGGGAGACATCCGCGCCGGAGCCGACGACCTCGGGCAGATACAGCCAGTCGCACTCGACGACGGTGCGGTCGGCGGCCATCGGGAACATCCGGTGGACGATGACGTGGTCCGGGACGAGATTGACGAACACCTGCGGCCGGATGGTCATCGCGTAGTAGCGGCGGTCCTGGCCATCCTCGATGCCGGGCAGCCGGCCGAACCCCGCGCTGCCGTCCACCGTGAATCCCTCTGCCTCCGCCGCGAACTCCGCGCCGTGGCCGACGTAGTACTGGGCGGCGAAGCCGTCCGCGAACTCCGGGAGGACATCGGTCAGTTCGGGGTGGATGGTCGCGCAGTGATAGCACTCCATGAAGTTCTCGACGATGAGCTTCCAGTTGGCCCGGACGTCGTAGGTGAGGCGCTTGCCCAGGGCGAGCCCTTCGGTGCGGTAGCGGTCGATGGCGGCCGGGTCGCCCAGCCGCTCGACGACCGCGCCGATCACCGTCTCCTCGAAGGACGGGGGATCGTCGGACGTGCACACCCACGCATAGCCGAGCCATTCGCGGAGCGGGACGGTGACCAGGCCGCGCTCGGTACGGTCGATGTCCGGCATCTTCTGCAGATTGGGCGCGGCGATCAGCCGGCCGTCCAGGTCGTAGGTCCAGGCGTGGTACGGGCATTGCAGGTTGCGGCGGACCTCGCCCGATTCCTCGGTGCACAGCTGCGCCCCGCGGTGCCGGCAGATGTTGAGGAAGGCGCGCAGCTCGCCCGCGCGGTTACGGGTGATCAGGACGCTTTCCCGGCCGATGCGTACGGTCCGGAACGCGCCGGGCTTTTCCAGGTCGGCGCTGCGCACCGCGCAGAACCACAGGCGCTCGAAGATCTTCTCCTGCTCCTGGCGGAAGATCTCGGGGTCGGTGTAGTAGTGGCCGGCGAGGGTGGCGATCAGGCTCGGCGCGGCGACAGGGGACGCGGCCGGGGCGGGCGGCACAGCGCAGTTCGTCATGGATGGGGTCGTCATGGATGGGGTCGTCATGGATGGGGTCGTCATGGTGCCCTCCTCAAACGGCCGCGGCGGCGGGCCGGCCAGGGGCCTCCCCAGCGAAGCGAAGGGAAGGGTCGAACAGCTCGATGGGGTGCGCGGTGGCTCCGGTCAGCGCCAGATCGGCGACGATCTCGCCGACCACCGGTACGAACTTGAAGCCGTGGCCGGAGAAGCCGCAGGCGACGGTGACCGTCTCCGGGTGCGCCGGGTGCCGGGTGATCACGAAGTGTTCGTCGGGGGTGTTGGAGTACATGCAGGTGGCGGCCTTGAGGAAGCGGCCGGGGAGGGTGGGGATCCGGGGACGGACCTGGTCGGCCATGGCGCGCACTTCGTGGTCGTGCACCGTGCGCTCGATGGTCTCCGGTGTGCAGGGGGTGCCCTTGCGGAAGAAGGCCACCTTGGCGCCGCCCTCGGGGCCGTCGATCGCGGGGAAGCCGTAGATCTGGACGCCCACCGCGTCCTCCCAGATGTAGATCGGGTGGTGCCGGGCGACGTACGGCGCGGTGCCGCCTTCGGGGGCGAACCAGTACATGATCTGCCGTTCGATGGTGAACGGCACCCCGAGATCGGTCAGCAGCTGCGGCGCCCAGGCACCCGGGCAGATCACCAACTGCCCCGCTGTGTAGGTGTTTTCGGGAGTGTGGACGCGAACGCCGGATCCGCCCGGCAGCTCCTCCCAGCGGGTGACCGGCTCCTCGAAGTGCAGCTCGGCGCCGTCCTGGGTGGCGAGCTGGACATGGGCGGCGACGGTGTACTCGGGGCGCACCAGCCCGGCCCGCGCCTCGTACAGCGCGACCTCGTCGTCGGCCGGAGTGAGGGTGGGGAAGCGCCGGCGGATCTCCTTCGCGTCGAGCATCTCGTGCGGGAGGTCCCACTGCCGGGCGGAGCGCAGACTGCCGCTGACGGTACGGCTGTCGGGGCGGCCGACCATCACCCCGCCGCACAGGGTGGCGACCGCGCGGCCGGTGTCCCGCTCCAGCTTCTCGTAGAGCTCGTACGACCGCAGGAGCAGCGGTACGTAGGCGGGATCCTCGAAGTAGGACTGGCGGGTGATGCGCGAACCGCCATGGCTGGAGCCGCGGTTGTGCACCGGGCCGAACTTCTCCAGCCCCAGGACCCGGGTGCCGCGGGCGGCGAGATGGTGGGCGGCGGCGCTGCCCATGCCGCCGAGGCCGAGGACGATGACGTCGTAAGAGGGGGACATGGTCGCCTCCTGGGTCGGGCAAGCTAGCGGCGGATGCGGGTCATCTTCGGGTCGAAGAGCGGCTCGTCGGCGACGGTCGCCGGGACCTTCTCGCCGAAGTACTCGATGTGCACACCGGTGCCGGTGGCGAGCGGCGGCAGCCAGGCGTAGGCGACGCAGCGGCCCAGCGTGTAGCCGTACGAGGCGCTGGTCACATAGCCCGCGGGGGTTCCGCCGACATGGACGGGCTCCTTGCCGAGGACGTTGGCGGCGGGGTCGTCGAGCAGCAGCGCGGTCAGCTTGCGCGCCGGGGTTCCGCGCCCTTCCAGTGCGGCCCGGCCCACGAAGTCCTTGTCCGTGCGGACGGCGAAGGAGACCCCCGCCTCGTACGGATTGTGCTCGGCGGTCATGTCGGTGCCCCAGGCGCGGTAGCCCTTCTCCAGGCGCAGGCTGTTGAAGGCCGAGCGGCCGGCCGCGATCACCCCGTGCTCGCGACCCGCCTCCCACAGCGTGTCCCAGAGCCGTAGCCCCAGGTCGGCGGTGGTGTACAGCTCCCAGCCCAGCTCACCGACGTAGGACAGGCGCATCGCCGTCACCGGTACGTGGCCGAGGTACGTCTGCTTGGCGCGGAAGTAGCCGAAGCCCTCGTGCGAGAAGTCGTCGCGGGTCAGCGGCTGGACGAGGTCGCGGGCGAGCGGTCCCCAGACGCCGATGCAGCAGGTGCCGGAGGTGATGTCGCGGATCTGGACTCCTGCCCCACTGTCGGCTTCGCCCGAGCGGGGGGACTCCCCTGCGCGGGCGGTGTCCCCCTGCGCGTGCCGCAGCAACCAGTCCAGATCGGCCGGGGAGTTGGCGCCGACCTGGAAGCGGTCGGGGGCCAGGCGGGCGACGGTGAGGTCGGAGCGGATGCCGCCCGTGTCGTCCAGGAGCAGGGTGTAGGTGACCGCGCCGGGCTTCTTGCGCAGGTTGTTGCTGGTCATCCGGTCCAGGAAGGCCAGCGCGCCCGCTCCCGTGACCTCCAGCCTGCGCAGCGGGGTCATGTCGTACAGGGCGACCTTCTCGCGGGTGGCCCTGGCCTCGGCGGCGGCGATCGGCGACCAGTAGCGGGCGGACCAGGCGTCGCGTTCGGGGAGCTGGAGCCCCTCGGCGAGCGGGGCGTTGGCCTCGTACCAGTGCGGGCGCTCCCAGCCGCCGGCCTCCAGGAAGTACGCGCCCAGCTCCTGCTGGCGGGCGTAGAAGGGGCTGGTGCGCAGCGGCCTGGGCTGCTCCATGGGTTGCAGCGGGTGGATGACGTCGTACACCTCGATGAAGTTCTGGGCGCCGCGGTCGGCGGTGTACGCGGGTGAGCGCTGGGCGTCCTCGAAGCGGTAGAGGTCGCACTCGTGGATGTCGATGGCGGGCCGGCCGTCCGTCATCCACTCCGCGACGGCCTTGGCCACGCCCGCGGAGTGGGTGACCCAGACCGCCTCGGCCAGCCAGAATCCGCGCAGTTCGCGGGATTCGCCGAGGACCGGCATGCCGTCCGGGGTGAAGGAGAAGACGCCGTTGAAGCCCTCGGCCACCCGGGATGCGCCGAGCGCGGGCAGCAGGGTGACGCTGTCCTGCCAGCTCGGCGCGAAGTCGTCCTCGGTGAAGGGCAGCGAGGAGGGCATGACGGGAGCCTGGTCGAAGGCGGGGACGGTGAAGGGGTCGACGGGCATCGGGCGGTGGGCGTACGAGCCGATGCCGATCCGGTCGCCGTGCTCGCGGAAGTAGAGGTCGCGGTCCTGGAAGCGCAGGATCGGCTTGCTCGCTCCGTCCTCCGGGCGCTCGAGACCGCTTGAGCGGGGGGCACCCGCACGCGGGTCGTCGACGCCGGCGAGCTCGGGCAGCGGCTCGGTCCTGGCGTACTGGTGGGCGAGCGGGAGCAGCGGGACGTCCACTCCTGCCATCGCGCCGATCACCGGGCCCCAGAAGCCGGCGGCCGAGACGACGTGGTCGGCGGGGAAGGTGCCCCGGTCGGTGACGACGCCGGTGACGCGGCCGTCCGCCCGCTCGATGCCGGTGACGGTGTGCCGTTCCAGGAAACGGGCGCCGCGACGCTCGGCCCGTTCCCGCTGGGCCTGGCAGGCGGGCAGGGCGCGGGCCAGGCCGTCGTCGGGGGTGTGGAAGCCGCCGTGCAGCCGGGTCTCGTCCAGCATCGGCCAGAGCCGCTTGCACTGCCGCGGGGTGAGGAGTTCGCCGCGTACGCCCCAGGAGGCGGCGAGTCCGGCCTTGCGGTGCAGGTCGGCCCAGCGGGCTTCGGTGGTGGCGATCTCCAGGCCGCCCACAGCGTTGAAGCAGGGCAGCCCGCCGACCTCCAGGGAGCCGAATTTCTGCACGGTGTAGGCGGCGAACTCGGTCATGGTCTTGCACGGACCGGTCTGGAAGACCAGGCCCGGGGCGTGCGAGGTGGAGCCGCCGGGTGCCGGGAGCGGGCCCTGTTCGAGGACGGTGACGTCGGTCCAGCCGCGGGTGGTCAGCTCGTCGGCGAGAGAGCAGCCGACGATGCCGGCGCCGATGACCACCACTCGGGAACTGTTTGCGGGCGTACGGGACATGGCCCTCCTCCTGCCGGCCCAGTGTTGCGTAGTGCACGACTGGTTGCGCGATGAGAGACATCGTGGGAGTGCCGCCTCGGCAGCGTCAAGGGGTCCGGGCTGGCTCTTCGTAAAGGGCTGGTTACGGCCGCGGACGCGCATGCGGGGCCGGATCATTCGCTCCGGCCCCGCATGCGTATCGACGCCCCTCGTCACCCGGTCATCACGCGCACCCCATCCGCCGCGACAGCTCCCCGGCGGCGGCGACGGTCCGCTCGACCACCTCCGCAAGCCGCTCCTCGGCCAGCCGGTACGCGGGCACCGACACGCTGATCGCCCCGACGACCGCGCCGTCACGCGCCCGCACCGGCGCGGCCACCGCCCGCAGCCCGAGCTCCAACTCCTCCCTCGCCACCGCGAATCCCCGCTCGACCACCTCCGCCAGCTCGCGGCGCAGGGCCGCCGCCGAGGTGATCGTCCGCTCGGTCAGCCGAGCCAATGTGCTTGCCAGTACCGCCTGTTGGACCGTTTCCGGCTGGTGCGCGAGCAGCGCCTTGCCGCTGGAGGTGGCGTGCAGCGGTGTGCGCCGGCCGAGCCAGTTCTGCGCGGTGACCGATGCCGGGCCGCGCGCCTGCATGATGTTGACGGCGGCATTGTTGTCGAGCACCGCGATATTGACCGTTTCGCCCAGTTCGTCGGCGAGGCGCCGGCAGATCGCCGTGCCCTGCCGCGAGATGTCCAGCCGCACGGCCGCCGCGCCGGCCAGTCGCAACACGCCCGCGCCGAGGTAGTACTTGCCGTGTTCCCGCTGCTGCGTCACCAGCCCCCGGTTCTCCAGCACGCCGAGCAGCCGGAATGCGGTCGACTTGTGCACGCCCAGCTCCTCGGCGACCTCGGTCACCCCGGCCTCGCCGTGCCGGGCGAGGATCTCCAGGACGGTGACCGCCCGGTCCACCGACCGCACCGCGCTGACCGGCACTTTCGGCGGCCGCTCCGCCGCCCGCCGCACCGCTGCCGCATCCGCCGCCGGCTCCGCCGTCGCCTCCGTCATCCGCCCGACTCCGCCGTCCGGCGCCCCGGTCCCGGTGCGGCGTTCGCGGGGAACGCTTGACGCACCGGCTCCCCATCGGGATTCTGTTGCGCATAACGCTCCACCGTGCGCACTGCGGAACGCAACCGTGCCGAACAGGCCGAACAGCAACTGGGGGGCCGTGTGATTCCCGTCTGCCGCATCGATGTCACTCCTCCGATCGCCGTCTGTCACGCCGACGGAGCGCCGTACGCCATCGACGACACCCGTCCGCGCCAGGACGCCGCACGCTCCGGCGGCCGGCTGAAGAGGTGTCTGGTCGGCTGCCCGTTGCGCGCCGCTTCATTCGATCTCCGTGGCCGAGCGCCGGTCCGGCGACCCGCCCGTGGAGCCCGGCGCCGCCTTCCGCGACCGTCGAGGCCCGCCCGGCGCACACCCGCGCCCCCGTCCGCCGCACCGCCGAGGAGGGGATCACCGCTTGAGACCTCCCCCTCGTGAACGAGGGGATTCCTGGCTCACTTCGCCGCATCGCCCGGCAGCGATACGGCTTCCCCTGTCCTGCTCCGCAGGAGCTTCGTCTTCCCCCCAAGCGGGAGGCACCCCCACCCCGGCTGAAGCCGGGGGTATCCACGAAGGAGAACCGATGAAATCGGTCGCCGTGATCGGGGCCTCGCTGGCGGGGCTGTATGCCGCCCGGGCCCTGCGCTCCCAGGGCTTCGACGGCCGCCTGGTCGTCGTCGGGGACGAGCCCCACCAGCCCTACGACCGCCCGCCGCTGTCCAAGGACTTCCTCACCGGCGCCACCGTCGACCACGACCAACTGGCCCTGGCCGACGCCGAAGAGATCACCGAACTCGACGCCGAGTGGCTGCTCGGCACGCGCGCCACCGGGCTCGACACCGGGGCGCGCACGGTGCTTCTCGACGGCGGCCGGTCACTCGTCACCGACGGCCTGGTCATCGCCACCGGAGCCGGCCCGCGACGCCTCCCCGGCTCCGCGCCCGCCGGAACCCACACCCTGCGCACCCTCGACGACGCCCGGGCCCTCCGCGCGGACCTGGCCCGGGGCCCGTCCGAGGTCGTGGTGATCGGCGGCGGCTTCATCGGCGCCGAGGTCGCCTCGTCCTGCGCCGCCCTCGGCCACCACGTCACCGTCGTCGAGGCCGCCACGCTCCCCCTCGTCCCCCAACTCGGCGCCGAAATGGCCCGGTTCTGCGCCTCCTTGCACGCCGACCACGGCGTCGGGCTGCTCACCGGGACCGGCGTCGCCCGCCTCCACGGCGGCGGCCCCGGCCATCGGGTCACCGGAGTCGAGCTGACCGACGGCCGGCTGCTCCCCGCCTCCGTGGTCGTCGTCGGCATCGGCGTACGCCCCCGCACCGACTGGCTCGCGGGCTCCGGGCTGCCGCTCGACGACGGGGTGCGCTGTGACGCGGGCTGCGTCACCCCGCTCCCCGCCGTCGTGGCGGTCGGCGATGTCGCCAGAGCGGACGGCACCCGCGCCGAACACTGGACCAGCGCCACCGAGCAGGCCACCGTCGCCGTACGGAACCTCCTTGCCGGCCGCACCGTCGCCACCCCAGGCGCGGTGCCCTACTTCTGGTCCGACCAATACGGCGTACGGCTCCAGTTCGCGGGCCACCGCCGACCCACCGACACGCCCCGCATCCTCGAGGGCTCCCCCGCCGACCGCAGCTTCCTGGCCGGCTACGAACGCGACGGCCGCACCACGGCCGTCCTCGCCGTCAACCGCCCCCGCCCCTTCCAGCGCCTGCGCCGCGAACTCTCCCGCGCGGTGCAGCCGACGGGCGCCTGAGCCGGTCGCGGGTACCGCCGCCCCCCCGTGGCAGGCGCCCCGGCTCGCTCCTGGCGCAGGACGTCCGTCGGGACGCCTTACGCCAGGACGAGGCTTCGCGGACGCCCCCTCAGGCCAACCGCTTCCCGTTGTCCACATGACGGGCCTTCGGTACCCCGCCGAACCGGCCGGACGGTCCGGCCGGCGCCGACCGCATGACCCGTTCCGCGCCGGCTCGCTCCTCCGCCGCCGCATCCACCGAGGCCACCTCGGTCCAATAGATGTCGAGCATCGCCCGCAGCGGCGTCGGCTCGCTGCTCGGGCCTATCGGCACCGTGATCCGGTCCAGCGCCTGCCACAGCTCGTAGTCCGGCTGCTCGGCGATGCCGCCGGCCCGCGCGTGGGCGGCCTGATGCCGCTGTACCGCGAGGGCGAGCCTGCGCAGACAGTCGCGGTGCTCCTGCGCCACGCTGTGGTTCGCCGAGCGGTTGAGGTCGCGCTTGGCGCGGTTGACGTCGGCGAGGGCGTTCTGCACCGTACGGGCGAAGTTCGCGGCGCGGTGCCGCCATTCGTCGTACTCGTTGCGCGTATCGAACCAGTCCTTCTTTCCGGCCGGACCCCGGGCGAAGCATGCGGCCTGGAACGCCTCGCGCTCCGCCTTCCGCTTCCGCAAGGCGGAGACATTGCGCTGCACGAGGCAGGACAGCGTGTCACGGGTGCGGTCGATCAGGGACGGGCTGACGAGTAACTCCCAGATTTCCCGGTCGCGTGCCGGAGGGTGGGCGTTGTCGAGGACGAGCCGTTCGTACCTGTCGTCGGTGAGCTGGGTGAGAGTGGTGACGTCCATCAGGCGGCCTCCGAGCCGGTCGTGGGCGCTGCTGCACCCATGGTGACGGCCGGGTCCGACATCCGGACAGGGCGCGCGGGGGCCACAGAGGCGCTCCCGCCGTGGATACCGGGCGCCCGGCAATCGGACCGCGCGCACCCCTTGACACCCCGCCCTCGCACGGCCGACGATCCCGGAGTGAACCTGTCAGACAGCCAGACAGCTGGCGATATGCCCAGGCGGATCAGCGCGATGGAAGCGGTGCTGAGTCATCTCCGCGGCGCCATCGAGCGCGGAGACTACGCGGTCGGGGACAAGCTGCCGTCGGAGGCGGAGCTGTGCCGACGGCTGGAGGTGAGCCGGCCCGTGCTCCGGGAAGCGCTGCGGGCACTGCAGACGATGGGGCTGACGGTCTCGCGCACCGGCAAGGGCACCTTCGTCGTGTCCGCCGGTGCGGTCGAGGACCCGCGGTTCGGTGACTACGCGGCCAGCGACCTCCTGGAGGTGCGGCGGCACGTGGAGATCCCGGTGGCCGGGTACGCGGCCGTGCGCCGTACGGCCGAGGACCTCGATCACCTCACGCATCTGCTGGAGCGGATGGAGCGGGAGACCGACACCACCGCCTGGGTGGCGATGGACACCCTCTTCCACCTGGCCGTCGCCCAGGCCGCGCGGAATCCGGTCTTCCGGCGGGTCATCGAGGAGATCCGCGATGCGCTGGCCCGCCAGTCGGCCTTCCTCAATGAGCTGGGCGGGCGGCGCGAGCAGTCCAACCGCGAGCACCGGGCGATCGTCGAGGCGCTGGTCGACCGCTCCGAGCAGGACGCGGCGGAAGCCATGGCTCACCACCTCGCCCGCGTCGAATCGACGCTGACCACCATCGTGCGCCCGGCGCACCGTACGGCCACCCCCTCCCCCGACGAAGAGGATCAGGCGTGAGCGAGCAATCCCTCCGGCAGGCAGCACGGCAGCAGGAGCTGCCGACGGACGAGCGTTCCGTCGGCGGGCATGTCGACGCGGGCGATGCCGGGTACCGGAAGTCCCTGAAGTCCCGGCATGTGAACATGATCGCCATCGGTGGAGCCATCGGCACCGGGCTGTTCCTCGGCGCGGGCGGCCGGCTCGCGGACGCCGGGCCGTCGCTGGCGGTGGCGTACGCGGTCTGCGGCATCTTCGCGTTTCTCGTGGTACGGGCCCTGGGCGAGCTGGTGCTGCACCGGCCGTCGTCGGGCGCGTTCGTCTCGTACGCCCGGGAATTCCTCGGCGAGAAGGGGGCGTTCATCGCGGGCTGGATGTACTTCCTGAACTGGGCGACCACCGGAATCGCCGATATCACCGCGGTGGCGACCTACACCCACTACTGGGGCATGTTCTCCGACGTCCCCCAGTGGGTGATCGCGCTGATCGCGCTCGCGGTCGTGCTGACCGTGAACCTCATCTCCGTGAAGATCTTCGGTGAACTGGAATTCTGGTTCGCGATCATCAAGGTCGGCGCGCTGGTCGTCTTCATGCTGATCGGCATCTTCCTGCTGGTCACGCAGCACCCGGTCGGCGGCCACGCCCCCGGCCCGTCGCTGATCACGGACCACGGCGGCGTCTTCCCGACCGGCACGCTCGCGATGCTGCTGGTCGTCCAGGGTGTCGTCTTCGCCTATGCCTCGGTCGAGCTGGTCGGCGTCACGGCGGGCGAGACCGCGGAGCCGGAGAAGATCATGCCCAGGGCGATCAACTCCATCATGTGGCGGGTGGCGCTGTTCTACGTCGGCTCCGTGGTGCTGCTGGCGATGCTGATGCCGTGGAGCTCGTACTCGGCCGCGGAGAGCCCGTTCGTGACCGTGCTGTCCCACGTCGGGGTGCCGGCCGCGGGCGGGGTGATGAACCTCGTCGTGCTGACCGCCGCGATGTCCAGCCTCAACTCCGGCCTCTACTCCACCGGACGGATCCTGCGCTCCATGGCGATGTCCGGGTCCGCGCCGCGGTTCACCGGCGTGATGAGCCGTAGCCAGGTCCCGTACGGCGGCATCCTCCTCACCTCCGGCATCTGCGTGCTGGGCGTGGGCCTCAACTACGTGGTGCCCACCGAGGCGTTCGAGATCGTGCTGAACTACGCCGCGATCGGCATCCTCAGCACCTGGGCCATGATCATGCTCTGCCATCTGCTCTTCTGGCGGAAGGCCCGCGCCGGGCAGCTGGTGCGCCCCCACTACCGGCTGCCCGGCTCGCCCTGGACCGAGATCGTCACGCTGGTCTTCCTGGCGCTGGTGCTGGTGCTGATGTGGGCCGACGGCGGGGCCGGTCGGACGACGATCCTCTCCTTGCCGGTGATCGTGGCCGCGCTGGTCGGGGGCTGGTTCCTGGTACGGGGACGGGTCGGGGCCGTACGGGACGCGGCGGCCCGCGAAGGCGCCGCGAGCGGGGCACCCAACGGCGCGGAGAGCAACGAGAAGTGATGACCGGTCAGAACACTGCCGTACCGTCCCTTCGGACTCCGGGCGCGCCGCCCGACGCCCGGGAGCCGGCCCATGTGCCGGTCGCCCATGTGGTGCGCGGGGGTCTCGTCGAGGGCGTCCACCATGGATCGGTCGTCGTGCTGGCGGCGGACGGCAGCGTGGAGTTCCAGGCGGGCGACATCGAGGCCGCGTTCTATCCGCGCTCGGCGCTGAAGCCGGTGCAGGCGGTCGGCCTGCTGCGGGCGGGCCTGCCGCCGCTGGACCCCGCCTCGCTGGCGCTCACCGCGGCCAGCCACTCCGGCGAGGAACGGCATCTGGCCACGGCCCGGCGCATGCTGCACTCGGCCGGGCTGGCCGAGGACGCCCTGCGCAATGTGCCGGACCTGCCGTACGGAGCCCCGGAACGCGAGGACTGGCTGCGGCGGGGGCTGGGGCCCTCCCGGCTCGCGCAGAACTGCTCGGGCAAGCACGCCGCCATGCTGCTCACGGCCCACGCGCGGGGCTGGTGCCTGGAGAACTACCTCGATCCCGGGCATCCGCTCCAGTGGGAGATCGCCGCGACGGTCGAGGACCTGACCGGGCAGGGCATCGCCCGGGTCACGGTCGACGGCTGCGGGGCGCCGCTGTTCTCCGTATCGCTGCACGGCCTGACCAGGGCCGTGGCACGGCTGGCGACCGCCCCGCCCGAGACGGACGAGGGGCGGGTGGCCGGCGCCATGCGTGCGCATCCGGAGATGGTCGCCGGCGACGGGCGGGACGTCACCCGGCTGATGCGCGCGGTCCCCGGGCTGATCGCCAAGGACGGCTTCGAAGGAGTACAGATCGCGGCGCTGCCGGACGGCCGGGCGGTCGGCGTGAAGATCGCCGACGGCGCCGACCGCGCCCGGATGCCGGTGACGGCCGCGGCCCTCGAGCGCTGCGGCGTCCATCCCCGGACCCTTGCCGCATTCGCCGCCGCGCCCGTCATCGGGGGCGGCGCGAGCGTCGGTGCGCTGCGGGCGGCGGGCGCGCTGGCGCCCGTCTCCGCCCCCTGACCCCGTTCCCGTAACCCCTCTCTCCCCCGTAGCCGCCCCCTCCCCCTCCCTCGCAAAGGAACACCTGCACCATGAATGCCACCGCCGGCCACCGCCGCGAACACGACCTCCTCGGTGACCGCGACATACCCGCCGACGCGTACTGGGGTGTCCACACCCTGCGCGCCGCGGAGAACTTCCCGATCACCGGTACGGCGATCTCCGCCTACCCGCATCTGATCAACGCCCTCGCCGCCGTCAAGGAGGCCGCGGCGCGGGCCAACGCGGACCTCGGGCTGCTCGCCCCGAAGAAGGCCGACGCCATCGCCGCCGCCTGCCGGGACATCCGCGAAGAGGGGCTGCTGCACGACCAGTTCGTCGTCGATGTCATCCAGGGCGGCGCCGGAACGTCGACGAACATGAACGCCAACGAGGTCATCGCCAACCGGGCGCTGGAGATCCTGGGTCACGCCAAGGGCGACTACGGCCATCTGCATCCCAACGAGGACGTCAACCTCGGCCAGTCCACCAATGACGTCTATCCGACCGCCGTGAAGGTGGCCACGATCATCGCCGTGCACGAGCTGCTCGAGGCGATGACCGTGCTGCGGGAGGCGTTCGCCGCCAAGGCGGACGAGTTCCGCGATGTGCTCAAGATGGGGCGTACCCAGCTCCAGGACGCCGTGCCGATGACGTTGGGGCAGGAGTTCTCCGCGTACGCCGTGATGCTGGAGGAGGACCAGAGCCGGCTGGCCGAGGCCGCCCTGCTCATCCATGAGATCAACCTGGGCGCCACCGCCATCGGCACCGGCCTCAACGCTCCCGAGGGGTACGCGGAGGCGGCCCGGCGCCATCTCGCCGCCCTCACCGGGCTGCCGCTGGTCACCGCGGCCAATCTGGTCGAGGCCACCCAGGACTGCGGGGCCTTTGTGCATCTGTCCGGCGTCCTGAAGCGGATCGCCGTGAAGCTCTCCAAGAGCTGCAACGATCTGCGGCTGCTCTCCTCCGGGCCGCGCGCGGGGCTCGCGGAGATCAATCTGCCACCCGTGCAGGCGGGTTCGAGCATCATGCCGGGGAAGGTCAACCCGGTGATCCCCGAGGTCGTCAACCAGGTGGCCTTCGAGGTGATCGGCAATGACGTCACCATCACCATGGCCGCCGAGGCCGGCCAGCTCCAGCTGAACGCGTTCGAGCCGGTCATCCTGCACTCGCTGTCGGAGAGCATCACCCATCTACGGGCCGCCTGCCGCACGCTGGCGGAGCGCTGTGTGGCGGGCATCACGGCCAACACCGAGGCGCTGCGCGCGACCGTGGAGAACTCCATCGGCCTGGTCACGGCGCTCAATCCGCACATCGGATACACCGCCGCGACCGCCATCGCGAAGGAGGCGCTGGCCACGGGGCGCGGGGTGGCGGAACTGGTACTGGAGCGGGGGCTGCTGCCGGCCGACCGGCTCGCGGCATTGCTGCGACCGGAGGTGCTGGCGGGGCAGCGGGAGGGGTAGGAGCGGGCGCGGCACAGAAGGGACAGGGCGGAAAAATCGGGCTCGATTTGGCGAACGTCACATATCGATGACGCCGACAAATTTGGACATTTCCCCCTGTTCCTTCGAGGTCATCTCCACCGGGCCCCGTATCGTCACCGTGGCCCAAAAACGGAAGTGAGAGCCGCACCCCGCACCGGGCGGCCGGAACGGAATCCCTTATGCACGCATCGCGCATTTCTCGCTGCGCCCGCCGCGGACTGCTCGCGGTGGTGGCCGGCGGATCGCTGCTGGCGGCCCTCAATACGGTGAGCCCGGCCGCGGCGAGCACCGCCAGCGCCCCGGCGGGCGGCTCGAAGGTCGTGTGCACCTCGGAGAAGTCCGGCCTGGCGCCCAAGCTGTCCCAGGACATCGCCGCCGCCCTCGACGGGCGCAAGGGGCGGTCGGCGCTGGCCGTCTACGACCGGCCGACCGGGACCGTCTGCCGCTACCAGGCCGGTTCGCACTTCGACTCGGCGAGCGTGGTGAAGGTCACCGTGCTCGGGGCGCTGCTCCGCCAGGCCGGGGAGGCGCACCGCCACCTCACGCCGCAGGAGGCCCACTGGGCCACCGCCATGATCACCAAGTCGGACAATGCCTCGACCGACGCCCTCTGGCACCGGGTCGGGCCCGCCGGAATCCAGCGGTTCCTGGACCTGGCGAAGATGCACGACACCAAGCCGGGCAAGCGCGGGTCATGGGGGCTCACCCAGATCACCGCGGGCGACGAACTGACGCTGATGCGGCTGCTCACCTCGGAGAACGAGGTGCTCTCCGCGTCCGACCGGGCCTACGCCCTCGACCTGATGCACCGGGTCGAACGGGACCAGCAGTGGGGCGTGCCCGCCGGAGCGCCCGCCTCGGCCACGGTGCACGTCAAGAACGGCTGGCTGCCGCGCGCGACCAACGGCTGGCGGGTGCACAGCGTCGGCGCCTTCACCGGCAACGGTCACGACTACGGGATGGCCGTCCTGTCACACGGAAACCGGACCATGAAGGACGGGGTGGCCGCCATCGAGGGGGCGGCCCGGGTCATCCAGCGCGACCTGGCCGCGACGGACCAGTAGCCGCGGCGGGGGCCGTGACCGGCCCCTCCCTTTCGGCAGCCCCGCGCATCCGGACGACCGCGCTGTTCCATGCCCCCCGGCGCCGTCGGCGGCGCTTGCGCTGACGGCGATGCGTCGCGGTGCGGCCGGGTAGGTGCGCGGGCGGCGCCGCCCCGGGACGACGCCGCCTGTTCGCAGGAAGGAGCCCCCGTCAGGACTCGTTCTCCTCCTGGGCCGCGAGATACGGAGCGAGCAGGGCGGTGACCCTGTCCTCGACCGCCTTCTTGTAGAGGCCGAGTCCGGCGAGTACGCCCGTGCCGTCCTCGCGTTCCAGCAGGGCGAGCAGGATGTGCTCGGTGCCGACGTAGTTGTGCCCCAGGCGCAGGGCCTCCCGGAAGGTGAGCTCCAGCGCCTTCTTCGCCTGGGCGTTGAAGGGGATGAGGGCCGGGATCTCGTCGGCCGCCGGCGGCAGCACCGCGGCGACGGCCTCCCGTACGGCGTCCGCGGACACGCCCTGCTCGGCCACCACCCGTGCGCCGATCCCGTCCGGCTCGGCCAGCAGCCCCAGCACCAGGTGCTCGGGGCCGATTTCCACGCCGGAAGCCGCACGGGCCTCCTCCTGCGCCGCCACGATGACCTTGCGGGCCCGGGGCGTGTAGCGGCTGAACCCCTGCTGGGGGTCGAGGTCGGCCTGTTCGCCGGACCCCTTCGCCACGAAGCGCTTCTGCGCCGCCTGCTTGGTGACCCCCATGCTCTTGCCGATGTCCGTCCAGGATGCGCCCGAGCGCCGGGCCTGGTCGACGAAGTGGCCGATCAGGTGGTCGGCCACGTCGCCGAGGTGCTCCGCGGCGATGACCGCGTCGGAAAGCTGTTCCAGTGCGTCGGAGTGGACCTTCTTGATGGCCTCGATCAGGTCGTCGAGGCGAACCGAATGCGTGGTGCGGCGTGATTCCTCCATGCGTCAACCATAGGTTGACGATGCCCCGACCGTCAACTCGCAGTTGACGATCGACAATTTATGGCAAGTCATGCCTGCTTGGCGCGGCCTGCCACCCACCGCGTACGGTTGGACCTTCATCCATACGGTTGGCCCCGCGCCATGGGCACGGGCAGCGCAGCAGAGGTGGCAACAGCAGTGCGTCGACGGCTCTTTCTTTCTCGTACGGCGGGTATGGCGGGTGCGGCGGCGTGGGGCCTCACCGGCTGTGGCTCGGGGGATCCGGCCGGCAGGGACGTGACCTTGACGGTGATGGCGGCCAGTTACGGGAAGAGCCTGGGATCCTCCCTCGTCGACCGGTGGCACGAGACCATCGCCGCTTTCGAGAAGCGGCACCCGAAGATCAAGGTCGACCTCGAACTCGTCCCCATCGGGCAGATCGACAAGACGCTCGCCCGCCGGGTCGCGAGCGGAAAGGCCCCCGACATCGCGCAGTCGTATGTCTTCGCCGACTACGCCGAGGCCCGCCGGCTCTACACGGTCGACGAGCTCTTCGACCTCAGCATGCAGGCCGACTTCGTCCCCTCCTTCGCACGGGCCGGGGAGATCGGCTTCATCCCGTACGGGATTCCGTTCCTGGCCAGCACGCCGCGCCTCTTCTACAACAAGAGCCTCTTCGCTCGCGCGGGAATCGGCGGCCCGCCCTCCTCCTGGGGTGAGCTGCGCAGCGCCGCCCGGGCGCTCGAGGCGGTCGGCGTCACGACACCGTACGGACTCCAGCTCGGGCCGGAAGCGGCCGAGGACGAGGCGCTGGCGTGGATGCTGGCGGCCGACGGCGGCTACGCGAGCCCGAGCGGGTACGACTTCGCGAAGAAGGAGAACGTCGAGGCGCTGACCTGGCTGAAGACCGAGCTGGTGGCCCCGGGGCTGGCCGGTGCCGATCCGGCGCAGTTCAGCCGGACGCCCGCGTACGGCGCATTCCTCAAGGGCGAGGTCGGCATGATGCTCGCCCACCCGATGCTGATCAAGGCGGCCGAACAGGCCCGGATTCCGTACGGGGACGCGGCGTTCCCGACGAGGAACGGCGGCGAGGCGGCGCCGGTCGGGCTGAGCGACTGGTTGATGGCGTTCCGGCGCAACGGGCACCGCAAGGAGTGCGGCGCCTTCCTCAGCTTCCTCTACGGCGAGAAGACGGCCACCGGGTTCGCGACGGGCCAGGGGACCCTGCCGGTGACGGCTTCCGGCTCGGAGGCGCTGCGGAAGCAGTCGGCACAGCGGCCCCTGTGGAAGTTCATCGACCAGATGCCGAAGGCCGAGTTCGCTCCGGTCAACCGGAGTTCGTGGCCCAAGGTCCGCGATGCCGTACGGGACCGGATCGGCGATGCGGTCAGGGCGGGCGGCGATCCGCGCGCCACCCTCGAATCGCTCCAGCTGACCGCGAACTCGGCCGAGGAGCGGGCCGCCCGCCCCACCTGACGCCGCCTCCGTCACCACCGGCCCCTCCCGTCGGGCCGGGCGGGCGGGGTGCGACGATATGCACGTCATGGATGCGGGGCACGTTCTCAGGGGGCTACGCGCCGCGGTGTTCGCGGCGGTCTGTGTGCTGCTCGCTGCGCTGGGCCACATGGCGATGTCGGATGCGGCGGTGCCCGGGTGGATGCTGCTCGCGGCCGGCGCGGCAACCGCGGCCGGCGCCTGGTGCCTGGCCGGGCGCGAACGCGGGCCGCTGCTCGTGGGATTGCTGACGGTGGGCACGCAGGCCGCCCTGCACAGCGCGTTCTCCCTCGGGCAGGCGGTCGCCACCACCGGCGGCGAACGGCTGTCCCTGGCGCGCCAATGGGCCGACACCTGGCTGTGCGGCGCGCAGGGCATGTCGCTCGCGGACATCCATGCCGCTCAGCGGATGCAGCACCCGCAGATGGCGCACGGGATGCCGGGGATGCCCGGGATGCATGACGGCATGGCAGGCATGAGCGGTGCACCCGGGATGCACGGCATGACCGGCGCGCATGCCATGGGCGGCGATGCGAGCGGCATGCTCGCCGTCCACCTTCTCGTCGCCCTGTTGAGCGCCTGGTGGCTGTGGGGCGGGGAACGCGCGGCGTTCCGGCTCGTACGGACCGTGTCGGCGCGGGTGTTCGCGCCGCTGGTGCTCGTACTGCGCGTCGTACTGCCCGATGCGCCACCCCCCGTGCGCGCCGCCCGGCAGGAGCCGCGGCGTGCGGTGCAGAAACTGCTGCTGGCCCATGCAATGTCCTTGCGGGGTCCGCCGCGTGAGCCGGCTGTCGGCTGACAGCACGGTCGAATTCCCGGGCCGCACGGGCCATCCGCCGACGGCGGTCCCGGGCCTACTTCACCGGTCGCCGCGTGCGGCGACCGGATCACGCCAAGGACTCCAAGGACTCCAGATGATGAATCCTGTCCGGACCGGGCGCTCCGGCGTCCCCTCAGCCGGGCGCGGACCCCGGCCGCAAGCGTGCCAGCAGCGCGTCGACGGACGCCGCATCGCCCTCGGTGGGCGCCGTGGCGCGGCGGACGTCCGCCGCCAGCGCCCGTGCCCGCGCCTGCCAGAGGCGGCAGTCCGCGCAGCCCGAGAGATGGTCGTCGAGCCGGCGGTCGGTGAGGCCGGGCGGCAGTTCCTCGCCGTCGAGGCGGGCGGAGAGTGCCGTACGGATGCGCGCGCAGTGCATGGGCCCATCCTCCCCGACGCATCGGCGCGCGACGAGGGGCGGTCGCGCAATGCGCGATGACGAGGCGGTGACCGGGTGGGCGCTGGCCGCCCGCAGCGGTGACGAACGGGCCGTCGAGCAGTTCGTCAGAGCCACGCAGCTGCACGTCCGCCGCTATGTGACGCACCTCAGCGGCGATCCGCAGGCCACCGATGACCTGGTGCAGGACACCTATGTACGGGCGCTGCGCAGTCTGCCGGGGTTCGAGGGCCGGTCGTCGGCGCGGACCTGGCTGCTGACCATCGCCCGGCGGGTGGTGGCGGACCGGATCCGCTCCCAGGCGGTACGGCCCCGGCTGGCGGCGACCGACGACTGGCAGTCGGCGGCGGAGCGGGTGCAGCCGCGCGGGGTGCCGGGATTCGACGAGGGCGTCGCCCTGGCGGAGCTGCTGTCGGCGCTGGAGCCGGGGCGGCGGGAGGCGTTCGTGCTGACGCAGATGCTGGAGCTGCCGTACGCGGCGGCGGCCGGGGTGATGGGCTGCCCCGTGGGGACGGTCAGATCCCGGGTGGCGCGGGCGCGGGAGACGCTGATCGCGCGGCTGGCCGAGGCGGAGGCCCGGGAGCCGGTGCCGGGTGACGCGCCGCGCGATCTCGCCGGGGCGGTTGCCTGACGGCGCATCAGGCCACGGCAGGCAGTGAGCCGGTCGGCCCCCGCACCGGCATCGGTCCGGTGCGGGGGCCGGCCCCTTCGGGCCGGGTGGTTATGCGCGTACCCGGGGCCCGGTGGTGGGCACGGAGGCCGCCGGCCGACGGCCCGGGTCCCGGTTCCTCGGGGAGCGCCAGGCGCGGTGGCCGAGCAGGCCGAGGACGGCGGGCAGCAGGAGGGCCCGGACGACCAGGACGTCGAGGGCGATGGCCAGGATGAGTCCGATGCCGATCATCTTCAGGAAGGTGATCGAGGAGAAGGCGAATCCGCCGACCACGACGGCGAGCAGGAGACCGGCGCTGGTGAGGGTGCCGGCGGTGCGCTGCAGGGCGCCGGCCGTGGCCTCGGCCGGGTCTCCGGTCTCCGCATAGCGTTCGCGGACCCGGGAGAGCAGGAAGACCTGGTAGTCCATGGCGAGTCCGAAGGCGATGGCGACGATCAGGACGGGGAAGTTCGCGTCGACGGCGCCGACGGTCTCGAAGCCGAGCAGGCCGGCCCCGATGCCGTACTGGAAGATCACGGTGATCACGCCGAAGGCGGCGAGCAGGGACAGGGCGCTCATGGCCACCGTGATCAGCGGGATGGCGACGGAGCGGAAGGCCAGGAACAGGACCAGGGCGGAGACGGCGGCGACGAACAGGCCCATCCACAGGGCGCGTTGGCCGATCATGTCGACGATGTCGACACGGGAGACGGGCATGCCGGTGAAGAGGGTCTGCGCTCCCGTGGGCGGCGCGGCCGCACGCAGGTCGCCGACCATGGTGCGGGCCGCGCGGGACATCGGGTCGGGGGTGTAGTGGAGGGTGATCCGGGCGGTGTCGCCGCGGGAGGCGGTGACGGCGGTGTCCTTGATGCCGGGGACGGTGGCGAGGCGGTCCGCGTAGGCGCCCAGCCGGGCGGGGCCGCCCGCACCGGTGACAACGGCCGTGACCGTCTTGGTGGGGTCGTGGTCGAAGCGCTCGCCGAGCTGTCGGCCGACCTGACGGGCGTCGGCGTCGGCGGGCAGCACCCAGTCGGCCGGGCGCGCCCAGTTGACGCCGAGGGTCGGCCCGGCGAGGCCCAGCAGGGTGACGACGAGGAGGCCGGTGGTGAGCAGCGGGCGGCGCATCACCGCGTGCGCCAGCCGGTACCAGCGGCCCTGTTCATCAGCGGTGCGGGCCGCGCCCGTGCGGCCGGTGCGGCGCGTTCGGCCCTTACGACGGCTCAGGAACGGCACCCGTCCCGCGTCGATGCGATGCCCGGCGAACCGCAGCAGCGCGGGCAGCAGCGTCAGGGATCCGATGACGGCGAAGATCACCACGGCGACCGCCGCGTACCCCATCGAGCTGAGGAAGCGGGAGGGGAAGAGGGCGAGGCCCGCGAAGGAGATGGCCACGGCCAGGCCGGAGAAGGCGACCGTGCGCCCGGCGGTGGCGGTGGTGCGCTCGACCGCCTCGTCCACGGCGGCCCCGGCGGCCAGCTCCTCGCGGAACCGGCCGACCATGAACAGCGCGTAGTCGATGGCGAGTCCGAGGCCGAGGATGGTGATCACGTTGATGACCGAGCTGGACAGGTCCGTGAACAGGGACACCGTCCGCAGGACGACCAGCGAGCCGAGCGCCACCAGGATGCCCACGGCCAGCGGCAGCGATGCCGCGACAAGGCTGCCGAAGACCACCAGCAGGAGGATCAGCAGGACCGGCATCGACAGCATTTCGGCGCGTCCGATGTCGGCGCCGGTACGCGCGTTGACCTGCTCGGTCATGGCCGCGGTGCCGCCGAACCGGACGGTGACGCCGGATGCGGACGGCACCGCGAACCGGTCCTTGATCCTGGCGAGGGCGGCCACCTGGTCCTGATCGCCGTCGGCGGTGAACTGGACGGTGGCGTAGACGGAATGGCGGTCACGGGAGACGAAGTCGGCGGCCCGGCGGGGACCGTTGCCGCTCCGGCTCGCCTCGCCGCCGTCCTTGCCGTCCTTGGCCGACCAGTACGACGCGAGGCGGGCGATGCCCTGCCGCGGCACCTCGCGTAGCACCGCCCGTACCGGGTCCGCGAACGCCGGATCGTCAACGGTGCGCTCCTTGCTGCTGTAGAGCACCACCACATCGGCCGACTGGCGGCCCAGCGGCCCGGCGAGTATCCGGTCGGCCCGTACGGACTCGCTGCCCGGATCGTCGAATCCCGCGCCGCCGGTCAGCGTGCCGAAGGTCCCGGTCCCCCAGACTCCGCCCAGTACGGACAGCAGGACCGCCGCGACCACGACCCACCAGCGATGACGTGCCGTGAGCCGTCCCAATGACGACAGCATGAACCAACCCCCAGATACATGGATGCACATGGATAGCGGATAGCTCCACTTCCGATAGTGCGACTATCCATTATGAAAGGGTGGGAGTGCAACCGGAGTTCGGCGCTGCGCCGCGTTCCGCTCACGACCCGGAGAGCGTCGTCACCGCGCGCGCCGTCACTGTGAGCGGGGGGCTGTCGCGGAAGTGCAGGGTGAAGGTGAGCCGGTCCCCCGGTACGAGCCGGGGCGGCGGGCTGACCATGACGTCCAGGCCGGTCGCCGTCATCCGCACCGCGCCGCCCGCCGGGACGGTGGCGGCGCGCACCATCTCCATCCGCCGGGCGTTGCGGCCGATGTCGACGGTGCGGCTCAGCATGGCGCGGTGTCCCGGCGGGCCGGTGACGCCGGTGAGCGCGTCGTCCGCGGTGCCGGTGTTGCGGACGGTGAAGAACGCCGCGGTGGACTCCGGTCCGTAGGGGATCAGCACACGCCCTTCGGCGGCGGTCAGGTGCGCCGGGGTGCCGGCATTGCCGGTGGCGGTCCAGGCGGTGAGGGTGCCCAGCGTTGCCAGACACACGAGCAGCGGTACGGCGACCGCCGCGCACAGTCGTTTCACGAGGTCTCCCGAGGAGCGTGTGTACGGGGGCGGTCGGCACGCCGGGGCCGCTTCGCCTCGCGCGCCGGACGCCAGGCCCGCAGCCGGAGGCTGTTGCCCACCACCAGCAGTGAGCTGGCGGACATCGCGGCGGCCGCGAGCATCGGGGTGAGCAGGCCCACGGCGGCGAGCGGCACGGTGACGAGGTTGTAGCCGAAGGCCCAGATGAGGTTGGCGCGGATGGTGCCCAGGGTGCGGCGGGCCAGGCGTACCGCGTCGGCGATGGCCTGGAGGTCCTCGCGCACCAGGGTGACGTCCGCGGCGCCGATCGCGGCGTCGGTGCCGCTGCCCATGGCGATGCCCAGGTCGGCGAGCGCAAGGGCCGCGGCGTCGTTGACGCCGTCGCCCACGACGGCCACCCGCCCGCCCCGTTCCTTGAGGGTGGTGACGAGGGCGGCCTTGTCCTGCGGGGCGGCCTGGGCGTGGATCTCGGTGATGGCCAGGTGTCCGGCCACGGCGCGGGCGGTGGCCTCGCGGTCCCCGGTGGCCAGCACGGGCCGCAGGCCCAGGCGGCCCAGATGGTCGATGGCCCGGTAGGCGTCGGGGCGGAGCGCATCGCCGAGGGCGAGGACGGCCTCGGGGGTGCCGTCGACGGTGACCAGGACCGCGGTGTGGCCGGCGGATTCGGCGGCGCGTACGGCGGCCGGGAGGGGAGCCGGGAGGCCGGCGGGGTCACCGGGCGGCCGGGCGACGCCCACCCGGAGGCCGTCCACCGTGCCGCGTACGCCGTATCCGGTGGTGGCGGTGAAGTCCTCCACGGACAAGGGCAGTTGACCCAGCCGTGCGGAGTGCGCGGCGATGGCGCGGGCCAGGGGATGCTCGGAGCCCCGCTCGACGGCGGCGGCCAGCCCCAGGACCCGGTCCGGGTCGAGGCCGTCGGCGCGCGGCGTCAGGGCCGTCACGCTCATCCGGCCGGTGGTGAGGGTGCCGGTCTTGTCCAGGACGATGGTGTCGATGTGGCGCAGTCGCTCCAGTGCCTGCGGCCCGCTGACGAGGATTCCGAGCTGGGCGCCGCGCCCGGTGGCGGCCAGCAGGGCGGTCGGGGTGGCGAGCCCCAGGGCGCAGGGGCAGGCGACGACGAGGACGGCGACCGCGGCGGTGACCGCGGCCTGCGGGTCGGCCCCGGCGCCGAGCCAGAAGCCCAGGACGGTGACCGAGACGGTCAGTACGGCGGGGACGAAGACGGCCGCCACCGCGTCGGCGAGCCGTTGCACCGCGGTCTTGCCGGTCTGCGCGTCCTCCACCAGCCGCGTGATCCGGGCGAGTTGGGTGTCCGCGCCGACCGCATCGGCCCGGACCACCAGCAGCCCGCCGGAGTTGACCGCGCCACCGACCACCTCCGAGCCCGGCCCGGCCTCGACCGGCCGGCTCTCGCCGGTGATCAGCGACAGGTCCAGGGCGGAACTGCCTTCGGTGACGGTGCCGTCGGTGGCGACCCGCTCCCCCGGCCGTACGACGAAGAGGTCGCCGACCCGCAGCCGCTCCACCGGGATGCTCCGCCACTCGCGGTCGCTCACCCGCTGCGGCGGAGCCGCCGACCCGGCGCCGTCCGCCGGCACGGTGACTTCCTTGGCGGCGAGTTCGGCGAGCGAGCGCAGCGCGGAGCCGGTGCCGTGCCGGGCCCTGGCCTCCATCCGGCGGCCGGCCAGCACGAACAGCGGGACGCCGACGGCGGCTTCCAGGTAGAGGTGCGCGGTTCCGTCGCCGGCAGCGGGCAGCAGCGTGAAGGGCATCGTCATGCCGGGCGCACCGGCGCCGCCGAGGAACAGTGCGTACGCGGACCAGCCGAAGGAGGCCGCGACGCCCAGCGAAACGAGGGTGTCCATGGTCGCGGCGCCGTGCCTCAGGCCCCGTAGCGCGCGGGTGTGGAAGGGGGCCGCGCCCCATACGGCGACCGGCGCGGCGAGCGCGAAGCACAGCCACTGCCAGTGCCGGAACTGCCAGGCAGGGACCATGGACAGGGCCAGGACGGGGAGGGAGAGCAGGGCCGTCAGCAGCAGCCGGTGACGGTCCGCGCGGGCGCCGCCGTCCGTGGGGGCGCCGCCGTCCGTGGGGGCGCCGCCGTCCGTGGGGGCGCCGCCGTCCGCAGGGGCGGGGCGCTCGTCGGACGCTCCACCGCCGTCCGGCCGCGAGGCGGGTTCGGGGAGCCGCGCCGTGAATCCCGCGGCCTCGACGGTGGCGATGAGCTCGTCGACCGGCAGTTCCGCGGGGTGGCTGATCCGGGCCCGCCCGGTGGCCAGGTTCACCGAGGCCGATACGCCCGCCAGCCGCCCGAGTTTCTTCTCCACCCGGCCCACGCAGGCGGCGCAGGTCATCCCGCCGACCGCGAGAGTGGTGCTGCGGGGCGGGGCCGGGAGGGCGGTGGCATCGCGCGGGGGCGTGGCCGTCATCGCATGCCGCCCATCCCGTGCATGCCGCCCATGTCGCCGTCGCGGGCGGGTCCGGGGCCGCCGGTACGGGAGCCGTCCGCGGGGTGCAGCCCCGGCGCCACCGGCCCGGCGGCGGCGCCGACCCCGTACGACAGCGCGAAGAGCACCGTCAGCAGGACGGCGAAGCCGAGGACCGGCCGGGCGGGCAGCAGCCGTTGGACGGCCTGGGGAAGAACGGGCCGACTGCGGTCGGCCGGAGAGGGGGACATCGCCGCTCCAGTGGGGGACGTGGCACAGTGCGAAGGAACGCGCCGGGCTGCGAATGAGCCGCGCGGTGGCGCCATGGTGACAGCCGGAGGCGGGGCCCAACGCCCACATCGCCCCTGACGGACACGTGAGGTTTGTCCTGCATTTCCGGCGGAACCCGGCCGCCGGCCCGACCGACTAACTGGGTTTGCGGTCCCGGCGAAGAGGCGTGCAGCTGCCGGAACGGGCTTTACTGCGCGCCCTGCACGGCCGGCCGCCCTGCCCCGCGCGCCCTGCGATCGATATCACCGAAACCCGCGGGAACTCCGGGCGCCCGCCGCCCGACCTCTCCAACGCCGTGCCGTCCGGGCACGGAGTTGAGGAGATCACCACCATGTCCGCAGCGCCGGAACCCGTAGAGCTGTACGGGACGGACTACAAGCGCGACCCCTACCCGCTGTACGCCGAGTTGCGTGCGCGCGGGCCGGTCCACCGGGTCCGCTTCCCCAGCGGAGTGTGCGCCTGGCTCGTCACCGGATACGAGGCCGCCCACCAGGCACTGACCGATCCCCGGCTGGGCAAGCACCATGCGCGGGGGAACGCCGCCTGGCGAGCCCGCGCCTCGATCATGCCCGAGCCGCAGCACTCCCAGCTCCAGGTGCATCTGCTGCACCAGGACCCGCCGAAGCACACCGAGATGCGCCGCCTGATCACCGACGCCTTCGCCCCGCAGCGCGTCGAAGCGCTCCGCCCCCGCTTCCAGGCCATGGCCGACGCCCTGCTCGACGCGCTCCCCGGCACCGGCCGCGCGGACCTCGTCGACGCCTTCGCCGCCCGTTTCCCCTTCCGGGTACTGGCCGAAGTCATCGGCCTGTCGAGGGAGTTCGCCGACCGCTTCGACCGCGACTGGGGGAAGGTCGTGGCGCCGGTCGGCCCCGAGGACCCCGGCCGCCCCGCATACGAGGCGCGGTTGCGCGGGCTCCAGCAGTACATCGCCGACCTGGTGGACCACAAGCGGCGTGAGGGCGGCGAGGATCTGCTCGCGCGCCTGGTGGCCGCCCGGGATGCCGGAGCGCTGCGGCAGGCGGAGCTCGACTCCATGATCTTCCAGTTGCTGGTCGCCGGCCAGGAGCCGGTCACCCACCAGATCACCACCGCCCTGGTCGCCCTGCTGCGACATCCCGAACAACTGGCGGCGCTGGCCGGCCGCCCGGAGCTGCTGCCGCGGGCCGTCGAGGAACTGCTCCGCCATGACAGCGCCTTCGAGCTGACGACCTGGCGCTTCTTCGCCGAGGACGCCGATCTGCACGGGACCCGGATCCCGGCGGGCGACTCCGTGATCGTCTCGCTGTGCGCGGCCAACCGGGACCCGCGCCGGTTCGCCGACGCCGACACCCTCGACCTCGACCGCTCCCCCAACCCGCACCTCGCCTTCGGCCACGGCATCCACTTCTGCCCCGGCGCGGCGCTGGCCCGCATCGAGCTCCAGATCGCCCTGGGAACGCTGCTGCGCCGGCTACCGGGCCTGCGGATGGCCGCAGCGGACGCCGAACTCTCCTGGATCCCGGCGGTGCTTGCCCGCGGCGTCGACCGGCTACCGGTGGCGTACGGGCCGGACCCGGACCAACCGACGCCCTCCCGTTGCCCCATGGGACACGGCACGGACCGCACATGCTGACCCACCCCGCACCGCCGCGCCCCGGCGGGGCCACCGACCACCGGGCGACCGCCGAAGCGGTCCTGGCCACCCTCCTCCCCTACCGCCGCACGCTGGACGGGCCGCACGAGGCCGCCCCCGACGCCTTCCTTCCCCAGCTCCGCCAACTCTTCCCGGCCATCGCGGCCGGCGAACCGATCCTGTTCACGCTCCCCGGCTTCCCCTGCAAATCCCCCAACCCGGCCAAGGTTTTGGGCCACCTCCCCGACGAGGGCGAACGGCTCGCGCTGCGCTTCCTCGACGGCCTCTGCGCCCGCATCGCCGCCGTCCACCCGCCCGGTGCACGGGTCGTCATCTGCTCGGACGGCCACCTCTTCAGCGATCTCGTCCACGTCCCCGACCCGCATATCGACGCGTACGGCGACGCCCTGCGCGCGCTGATCGCGGACGCGGGCCTCACCCGTCTCCGCCTCTTCGACCTGCGCGATGTCCACGGCGACCTGCCGTACGACGAAAAGCGCGCCCGGGTCCACGCACGGTACGCGCCGTCCCTGGAGACCCTGAGGTCACAGACGCGCGGCGGCGACGAAGAGACCCGGCGGCTGTACCAGGGCATCACCCGCTTCCTCTTCGAGGACACGGTGTCCTTCACCGGCACCCGGTCGGCGCTCCAGCGCGCGTGCCGGGCCCGCGCATACGGTGTGATCCAGCGCAGCCGCGCCTGGGGCGATCTGATCGCCGCACACCATCCGGGGGCGGTCCGGCTGTCCATCCATCCGCAGCCGCGCGGCTCGGCGAAATTCGGTATACGGCTGCTCGAGGCGCCGGATGTGTGGATGACGCCGTGGCATGCGTGTGTGCTGCAACATGCCGACGGGCGGCGCGAGTTGATGCGCCGTGCGGACGCCGAGCGGCGCGGCCGCCTGGTGCTGCGCGACGGGCGGCCGAGCCATTTCGAGGCGCCTTGACATTCCGGCCGTGGACGCCGGTTGTCAGTCCCCCTGCGTAGGCTTCCGGGCATGGTGCCCAAGAGCTTCTACGACGTGACGTTCAGCGTGTCCCCCGGCGCGGCCAGGAAGGATGCGCACCACATCTGCGGCAGTCTCGACGAAGCCAAGGCCGCTCTGGACGACGAACTCGACGACTCCGTCAACATCTGGCTGCTCTTCGATTACGGCGCCGAGGTGACCTTGGACGTGTATCAGCGGGGCGAACGCATACGCTCGATCGACCTCCACCCGTTCCTCACGATCCGGGTGGAGGGCTATCCGGACATCACGTTCCGCGGATCGGGCAAGCCCACCGGCTTCGCCGTCGGCGCGGATGATCCGTACACGGTGCAGACGGAGCTTGCCGATGGACTGTTCGCCCGGGACTTCGACGGCGCGATCGAGGCCGTCGTGGACTGGGACGGCGTCGTCGTCCCGCCGCTCGTCGGCGAGATCGCGAAGGACGGCGACTACGTCCTGCTCGGCGACGAACCCCTCGACGACCTGGACGACCTTTCCGACCTGGACGAGGAGGAGTTGGAGGTGGCGCTGATCGACCGGGGCTATGTCGAATACGGCTCTCACGACTTCGAGGAGTGAGCCGCGCACCGGGCGGACCTGGCCACTTCCGGTGCGAGGACCCCGGCCTCAGCCCCCGACGCGCGCCCGCGCCGACTGCCGGTGGTCGAAGGCGATCAACGGATCGCCGGTGAGCGGGTGTTCGGTCACCGCGGCGCGGACCCCGAAGACCTCGGCCAGCAGGTCGGGGGTGAGCACCGCGCGCGGCGTACCGGACGCCACCACCTCCCCCTTGTGCAGCACATGCAGCCGGTCGCACAGGGACGCCGCGGCGTTCAGGTCGTGCAGGGAGATCAGCGTGGTACGGCGTTGTGCGCGGAGCAGGGAGAGCAGCTCCACCTGGTGCCGTACGTCGAGGTGGTTGGTCGGCTCGTCCAGTACCAGTACGTCCGGATCCTGCGCGAACGCCCGGGCCAGCAACACGCGTTGGCGCTCGCCTCCGGACAGCGCGGAGAACCGCCGGGCGGCCTGCCCGGCCATGCCGACGGCGGCCAGGGACCGGGTCACGGCCTCCCGGTCGCCGTCGTCCTCCCTCGCGAAGGCCCGCTTGTACGGCGTGCGCCCCATCACGACCACCTCCCGCACGGTCAGCTCGAAGTCGCTGCCGCGCTCCTGCGGGAGCGCGGCCACCTGGCGGGCGGCCTGCCCGGGGCTCAGCGCGCGGATATCGGTCCCCGCCAGCAGCACGCGCCCGGCGGTGGGCCGCAGATGGCGGTAGACGGTACGCAGCACGGTGGATTTTCCGCTGCCGTTGGGGCCGACCAGCCCGGCGATCTCGCCGGCGGCCGCCACGAGGTGCACGCCCGCGACCACGTCCCGGCCCGCATAGCCGACGTGCAGATCCTCGATCTCGACCCGCACCGGTCCGTCCGCGGTGTCGGCCGCCGCCCCGCTGTCGCCGCTCATCGGTCCGCCTCCATCCGCCGGTCCAGAATGAACAGCAGGGCGGGCGCCCCGATCATCGCCGTGACCACGCCCACCGGCAGCTCCTGGGCGTCCATCGCGGTACGGCACACCACATCGACGACCACCAGCAGCAGCGCCCCGGCGAGCGCGGCCAGCGGCACGAGGCGACGGTGATCGCCACCGGCGAGCAGGCGGCACAGATGCGGCACCATCAGCCCCACGAAGCCGATCGCTCCGGAGACCGCCACCAGGACGCCGGTCAGCAGGCCGGCCACCACGAACAGCTCGCGGCGCAGCCGGGTGACGTCCACGCCCACCCCGGCCGCGGTCTCATCGCCCATGATCAGCGCGTTCATGGCGCGGGCGCGGGCCTGGAGGAGGGGCAGCCCGGCGGCGACGGCGAGCGCGGGCAGCCACAGCACGTCCCAGGTCGCCCCGCTCAGACTTCCCATCAGCCAGAACAGCACGCTGCGGGTCTGCTGCTCGTCACCGGTCTGCAGCACGAGATAGCTGGTGAACCCGGACAGGAACTGCCCGATTCCCACGCCCGCCAGCACCAGCCGCAGCGGCGAAAAGCCCCCACCGCGCCGGGCCATGCACCACACCAGCGCGAACGAGCCGAGCGCGCCCGCGAAGGCGGCCCCGGACAGCCCGAGGCCCAGCAGCCCTCCGGTGCCCGCGCCCAGCACGATCGCGGCGACCGCGCCGAGGGAGGCGCCGTTGGAGATGCCCAGCAGATACGGGTCCGCCAGCGGATTGCGGACCAGGGCCTGGGCCGCCGTACCCACCAGGCCCAGACCGGCGCCCACGAGGGCGGCCAACAGGGCTCTGGGCACACGGAGTTGCCACACGATCAGGTCGCTGGTGCCGGGCCGGAAGGCCGCGCCGCCCAGGCGCCGGAACACCACCGACCACACCTCGCCGGGGGCGATGTCCGTGGAGCCGAGCGCCACGGCCGCGGTCAGCGCCGCCGCCAGCGCGAGGCCCATCCCCACGGCGAGCGGCACCGCGCGAACCGTACGGCGCGCCCCGTCGGCGACCGCCGCCACTACCGGCCCGCCGGGAACTCGGCCGGGTGGAGGGTGCGCGCGATCCGCTCGACCGCATCCGCATTGCCGACCCCGGCAATCGTCGTGTGCTCGGACCCGATCCGCAGGAACTTCCCGTCCCGGACCGCCCGCAGCCCCTTGGTGGCCGGGAAGCTCTTGAGGAACGCCGCTGCCTGGTCGTACGCCTTCGCCGTGGCCGCCGCATCGCCCCGGTTGCGTACCCCCAGCTGGATCCAGTCCGGATCCTTGGTGACCACGTCCTCCCACGAGACGGGCTTGAAGTCGCCGTCGCACCCGGCAAAGACATTGCGCGCCCCGGCCTGGCTGATCACGGCGTTGGCGACCTGTTTGCCGCACACCGCCATCGGCTGTTTGGTGCCCGCGTCGAAGTCGAAGAAGAAGTAGCCGGGCCGTTTGCGCTCCGGTACGTCGCCGATGGCCTTGTGCACCGCGGCGACCTTCGCCCGCATCCCGGCCACGATCTCCCGCGCCCGCTGCGACGTCCCCGTCACCGCGCCCAGCCGGACGATGTCCCCCTCCACCCCGGACAGATCCCGCTGCGGCTTCTTCGCCATCGACGCACACGCGGTGGACGCGAGATAGACATGCTTGATCCCCGCCGCGGTGAACTCCTCCTCGGTCGGCGCATTGCCCGCGCCGCCCATGTTCCCCATCGAGGAGAAGGTGTCGACATAGAGATCTGCGCCCGACCCGAGCAGCTTCTCCTTGGCGATGACGGACTTCCCCAGCACCGGGACCTTGCGGGCCTGCGCCCCGAGCTTGCCGGGCAGAGCGCCCTTGCCGGGCGGGAATCCGGTGCCGATGACCCGGTCGCCCACGCCCAGCCGCAGCAGCATCTCCAGGCTTGCCGCATTGCTCGTCACGATCTTGCGGGGCGCGGAGTCGAACGTGGTGCGGGCGCCCCGGCAGTCGGCCACCTGCACCGGAAACCCGTCGCCCGCGCGCCCCGCGGCGTCCGTATCCGTCCCCGTACCGCCGCCGCTGCCGGCGCCACACGCGGTCGCGGCCAGCGCGACGACCACCGCCATCCCGCACCTCTGCCAAGGACGCATGGACCTCTCCCCTACGACTCACTCACCGACGGCCGCGATCGCGGCCCGGCACAGGTAGTCGGCGGGGTGGCGGTTATGGTTCCCGGCGCCGGCCGTCGGCAGCTCAGGGTTCGAGGCCGCTGCCGTGGGGGCCGTAGAGGTCGAGCAGCCGGGTGCGGGTGCCGTGCAGGCGGTTGGCGAGCGACTCGGCGACATAGTGGTACATCGCCCGGCCGAGGATCGGGTCCGACTCGCACAGGGCGCGGACGGCCGCGGCGTCGAACTCCTCCGCCTCCACCGGGCCGACGGTCTCCGCGCCCAGGTGCCAGAGGTACGGCGGGAAGAGCCAGGACCAGCCGAGCAGTTCGTCGCGGCCGAGGGTTTCCACGATGGCCGCCTGGCGGCCGGGAACGCGCTGGTCGAGCGCGACCTGTCCGCTGCGGATGATCCAGAACCGGTCCGCCCGACGGCCCTCCTCGAAGAGGCGGGTGGCGCGGGGCAGCGACACGTCGTGGGCGATCTCGGTCAGCCGGTGGCGCCGGTCGGGCGGCATCGCCCCGAACAGGTCCCTCGCTGTGGCCATCTCATCCTCCGTCCGCTGCCCTGCACGATATGCGGTGTTCCACGGGGATGCGGGGATGCCGGGACCGGCCGTCCGGGTCGGGTCAGGTCGGATCGGGTCGATTCGGGCCAGGTCTCGTCGGGTCGCGTCAGGTCAGCTGGCGGCGTACCAGTTCGTGGAGGTGCCCACCGGTGTCGGCGAGCAGTTCGGCGGGGGCGCCCTGCTCGACGACGCGGCCGTCCGCCATGACGACGACGCGGTCGGCGTCCATCACGGTGGACAGGCGGTGGGCGATCACCAGGCGGCTGGCGCTGAGTTTGCGGGTGCTCTCGATGACGATGCGCTGGGTCTCGTTGTCCAGGGCGCTGGTGGCCTCGTCGAAGAAGAGGATGCGCGGGCGGCGGATCAGCGCCTGCGCGATCATCAGGCGCTGGCGCTGGCCGCCGGAGATCGCGCCACCGCCGGAGATCATGGTGTGCAGGCCCATCGGCATCCGCTTGATGTCCTCGGCCAGGCCGGCCATCTCGGCCGCCTCCCAGGCCTCTTCCTGAGTGAAGGCCTCGGCGCCGCAGATGCAGTCCAGGATGGAGCCGGTGAGCGGCTGGGCGTTCTGCAGCACCACCCCGCACTGGCGGCGCACCGCCGCCTGGTCGAGGGCGGCCAGGTCCTGGCCGTCGTAGAGCACGCCGCCGGAGGTCGGCTTGTCGAAGCCGATGAGCAGCCGCAGCAGCGTCGACTTCCCGCAGCCGCTGGGTCCGACGATGGCGACGAACTCGCCCGGCTTGACCTGGAGGGAGACGTCGTCGAGGACCAGGGGGCCGTCGTCGGTGTAGCGGAAGGAGAGCTTCTTGGCCTCGATCCCACCGGTGAGGGCGCCGGGCTGCGCACTGGCGCCGCGGACCTCGGGGGTCTCGTCCAGGACCGGCTTGATCTGCTCGAACATCGGCAGCGCGGCGGCCGCCGAGACGAAGGCACCGGTGATCTGGGTGACCGAGGTCAGCAGCATGGTCAGGGAGGTGCTGAAGGTCAGGAACGACCCGGCCGACATGCTGCCGCGGGCCGGGCCGGCGAGCAGCATGAACATGGTGAGCGTGCAGAGCGGCAGATAGACGGCGTTGAGGACGGTGGTCAGATTCTTGATCCGGCCGGCCTTCTGCTGGAGCTCGCGCGAACGGGCGAACTCGCGCGCCCAGGCCGCGTACGCAAAGCTCTCGGCCGCGGCGACGCGCAGCTTGGGCAGTCCGCGCAGGGTCTGGAACGCCTGGTTGTTGAGCTTGTTGCTGAGCTTGATCAGCCGCCGCTGCCAGCGCAGTTCCCACAGGCCCATGGCGAGGAACACCGCGCCGATGACGACCAGCATGCCGATGGCCGCCAGCGCCAGCGGCACGCTGTAGAGGAGCAGCAGGACGAGGTTCATCGCGCCGACCGTGACCGACTGGACGGCCACCGGGCCGACGCCGGACAGCACCCGCCGGATGGCGCTGATGCCCATCGCCGCGCTGGCCAGCTCTCCGGTGGAGCGTTCGGTGAAGAACTTGGTCGGCAGGCGCAGCAGCCGGTCCCACACCGCCGGCTGCAGGGCGCTCTCGATGCGGCCCTCCATGCGCAGCACGGTGAGGTTCTGGAGCAGCATGAAGGCGGCGGTGACGACGCTGGTGACGATGACGGCGAGGGCGACCTGGACGATCAGGCTGCGTTCGGCGGCCGGGACGTACACGCCGAGGACCTTGCCGGTCGCGATCGGGACCAGCGCGCCGAGGCCGACCGTCACCAGTCCGCTGACGGCGAGGTTGCGGACGTCCATACGGGTGCCGGTCAGGCTGAAGCGCATCAGCCGCCACATCGTCATGGGCCGCTCGGGCAGCGGGCGGTAGAACATGACGGCGCGCGGTTCGAACTCGTCGGCGTTGTCCTTGCCGATGCGGATGCGCAGCCCGGAGGCCGGGTTGACCGCCTCGTAGCCGCCGCGGCGCCACAGCAGCGCGACCGCGGCGCCGGACTTGGCGCGATGGCCCACCAGGGGGCCGGTGTTCGTCCGCCACCAGCGGTTGCCGAGCCGGACGGCGCGGGTGCGGATGCGGGAGCTGACGGCGATCCGCTCGACGGGGCTGATGCGGTCGTTGACCGCGCCGCCCTTCGGGGGCTCGGTCAGCGTGATCCGGGCCGCTTCGGCGACCGTACGGCAGACCGCGAAGGTGGCGTCGTCGGTGGCGCGGTCGGCCTTGGTGCCCCGGCCGCCGCGGTCCTGGCGGCCGATGGAGGCCAGCAGCGCCTGGTCGGCGCGTTCGCGGACCGCCTCGCCCGCCTTGATGCCGGCAGCCGTGCGGTCCTCGTGCGCCCGCTCCAGCTGCTCGATCCAGCGGTCCACCGCGGACAGCAGCCGGTACTGCTGATTGACCATCTGCTGCCACATCGCGGGGTCGACCAGCAGATCGCCCGCCGCCTCCGCGCTGTAGGAGGCGCCGTACTGGACGCTGCCGGGCGGCACCGGCATCCACAGGATGTCGTCGTCGGCCACCGCGTCATCGCCGGGCCGGCCGTCCAGCGGGGCCTCGAACAGCACGCCCAGGCTGCGGCCGGTGCCGAGCGCGAAGGCGTGCTCCAGGGGCGTCGGGCCGCCGTCCTGGCCCGCGTACGTATCGCCGTAGCCGTTCTCGTATGTCCCGTTCCCGTACGTCCCGTACTCGGCGCCGTATTCGGGGCGGGGCAGCTCGCGCAGCGGGATGCGGCGCAGCGCGCAATCCTGCGAGGGGCGGCCCAGGAGGGTGTGCTGCGGGCCCTCGACCGGGCCGAGCAGCAGGGTTCCGGACTCCAGCCGGCCGAGGAAGTGCCAGTGGCCTTCCTGGGCGGCGTCGACGGCGAAGAGGTCGAGGGAGCCGCCGGTGACGAGCCACAGGACGTGCGGGCCCTCGAGGGGGACGCTGCGCAGTCCGGTGCAGTCGACGGCGGTGCCGAGGCCGCCCATCGCCTGGGTCACCGCGTCGATCTCGCCCGGTCCCGCGACCGCGGTCGGATGCATGGATGACACGTCAGTGCTCCTTGACCAGCTCGGCGTACGCGCCTTGGGCGGCGACCAGGTCCTCGTGCCGGCCGCGTTCGACGACCGCACCGTGGTCGAGGACCACGATCTCGTCGCTGTCGCGGACCGTGCTCAGCCGGTGGGCGATGACCACGCAGGCACAGCCGCGCCGCCGCAGGTTGTCGATGATGGTCTGCTCGGTCTGGGCGTCCAGGGCGCTGGTGACCTCGTCGAGGACGAGGATGCTGGGCCGCCGGACCAGTGCGCGGGCGATCTCCAGGCGCTGTCGCTGTCCGCCGGAGAAGTTGCGGCCGTCCTGCTCGACGCGGCTGTGGATGCCGTCGGGGCGGCGGGCGATGACGTCGTCGTAGAGGGCGGCGTCGCGCAGGGCGGTGATGACGGCGTCGTCCGGTATCGACGGGTCCCAGAGCGCCACGTTGTCCCGCACCGTGCCTTCGAAGAGGAAGATGTCCTGGTCGACGAAGGAGACGGAGGCGGCCAGCGCGCTGCGGGAGATGTCCTCCAGGCGCTGCCCGTCGATGCGGATGGTGCCTTCCCAGGGGGTGTAGAGGCCGGAGATCAGCCTGGAGACGGTGGACTTGCCGCTGCCGGAGCCGCCGACGAGGGCCACCTGGCGGCCGGGGCCGACGGCGAGGGAGAAGCCGGTGAGCAGCGGTTTGTCGAGCGGGCTGTAGCCGAAGGTGATGTTCTCCAGCGTCACATGGCCCTTGAGGCGGCGGGTGGTGCCGTCCGCCCCGGGGCGCGAGTAGAGGGTGTCGGCGGGGAAGGACTCGACGTCCTTGAGGCGGGCCACGTCGGCGGCGAAGTCCTGGATGCGGCCGGCCACGCCGTTGAGTCGGGTGATGGGTGCGGTGAAGCGGGTGACCAGCGCCTGGAAGGCGACGAGCAGGCCGATGGAGATATGGCCTTCGACCGCCCTCAGGCCGCCGATCCACAGAATGAGGGCGCTGTTGAGCGTGGCGAGGGTGGGCGCGACGACGGCCAGCCAGGCGCTGGGGACGCCGAGCCGCTGCTGCTCCTCGAGTGTGGCCGCGTGCTGGCCCGCCCAGCGGCGGAAGTAGCCGTTCTCGCCGCCGGTGGCCTTCATCGTCTCGATGAGCTGGAGGCCGGTGTAGGAGGTGTTGGTCAGCCGGGCGCTGTCCGCGCGCAGCTTCTGGGTGTGGGTGGCGCGGATGCGTACCACGATGCGCATCGCGACGACGTTGAGCAGCGCGATGCCGATGCCGATGACGGTCAGCTGGGGGTCGTAGGTCCACAGCAGCACGGCGTAGAGGACGACGACGATGCCGTCCACGCCGGCCGCGGCGAGGTCGCGGGCCAGGGTTTCGGCGACCGCGTCGTTGGACTGGAGGCGCTGGACGAGGTCGGCGGGGCTGCGCTGGGCGAAGAAGGTGACCGGGAGTCTGAGCAGATGGCGCAGGAAGCGGGCGCTGCTGAGGGTGGAGGAGATGATCCGGCCGCGCAGCAGGTTCGCCTGTTGGAGTCCGGTCAGTACGGCGGTGAGCGCGACCATCGCGGTCATCGACGCGAAGAGCGGTCCCAGCAGCGAGGTCTGGTTGCCGATCAGGAACATGTCGATGTACGTGCGGCTGAGCGCGGGCACCGCGGCGCCGACGGCGACCAGCAGCAGGCTGGCGAGCAGGGCGGCCAGCAGGGTGCCCTTGGTGCCGCGCAGACGGGCGGGCACGGCGCCCAGGACGCCCGGCTTGCGGCCGCCCTTCTCGAAGGACTCGGACGGCTCGAAGACGAGCGCGACACCGGTGAAGCTGGTGTCGAAGTCCTCCGTCGCCACGAAGCGGCGGCCCTTGTCGGGGTCGTTGATGTGGACGCCCTTGCGGCCGAGCTTGCGGCCCGGGCCGTCGTAGACGACGTAGTGGTTGAACTCCCAGAAGAGGATGGCGGGTGCCTGGACCTCGGCGAGCGCGGCCGGTTCCATCTGCATGCCCTTGGCCGTCAGGCCGTAACTGCGGGCGGCCTTGAGCAGATTGCTGGCGCGGGAGCCGTCGCGGGAGACGCCGCAGGCGATCCGCAGCTCCTCCAGCGGCACATGCTTGCCGTAGTGCGCGAGGACCATGGCCAGCGAGGCGGCGCCGCATTCGACGGCCTCCATCTGGAGGACGGTGGGAGTACGTACCGACCGGACCTTCTTGGTCTTCGGCTTCTGCGGGGGTGCGGCGCGGCGGGACCGGCGGCCGCTGGGCGCGGGTTCCGGGCGGTGCCGGCGGCGGCCCGGGGGCGGCAGCTGCCGCGGGGAACCGGTCGGGGCGGCGGCGTCGTTCGGTGCGGTCACGGAAGCAGCCAATCGATCGGATGCTGCGCGGCCAGGTGGACGGCGCCGTCGGCCATGGTCATCGAGTCGACCGCGAAGGGCGGTCCGTCGGAGGTGGACCAGGCGTAGCCGGACCTGGTGCGGGGCGCGCGGTCCAGCTTCACCAGGACGGCGACGGGCGGGCCGTGCTGCGAGAACTGCTCGCCGAGCTGGCTGCTGCCCAGGTAGGCGCCGATCCGCTGACCGGTCTGGGCGGTCCTGCCGACCGCCTGCACCCGGCCGCGCAGTACGCCGTACTGCTGGGCGGGCACGGACTGGACGGTGAGATCGACGGAGGCGCCCACGGGAACCGTCGCCGCGCTGTCGGCGGGGACGTAGAGCGTCGCGGTAAGGGCGTCGTCGGAGCCCGCGACCCGTTCCACGGAGGCGACGTCGGCGCCGGTGGTGACGACGGAGCCGATGGTGGCGACCATGGTGGTCAGCCGGCCCGCGGCGATCGCGCGGACGACGACGGTGCCGCGTTCGGTACGGACCTTGAGCACGGGCGCATTGGCGGCGACCCGCTTGCCCTCTTCGGCGAGTACGGCGGTCACCTGACCCGCGACGGGGCTCTGCAGGATGTAGCTGCCCTGGCCGTGGGTGAGGATGCCGGGGGCGTTGAGCGTGGAGGAGACGGTGCCGGTCACCGCCCATATGGAGGCGCCGATCACCACGGCGACCGTGACGATCAGTACGAGCCAGCCCTGGGGCCGGGCGAAGCGCACCGGGAGATCGATTTCCTCCGGTGACTGCAGCTTGGAAAGGGCCTGTTGGCGGAACTGCACGACACTCTTCCCTCAACTGCAACGGATCTGTCAGGCACACCACGGACGGGGCAGCTCGGCCCGGCCGATGCTGCTGTGGTGCCGAGCGTACGGTGGCGGGTCCGAACAGCGGAAGGCCGGGTGCCCCGGAACCCGGCGAAAGCCTGGCGGTTCCGGGGCGCCCGGTCCGGCATGTCGGCAAGGAGGGGACGCCGACCTGCCAAGGGGTCTCAGAGACCGGCGACGAGGCCCGTGACGCCCGCGGTGTTGACACCGGCGGTCTGCTCGACCAGACCGGTGGCGGTGTTCACCACGCCCGAAACCGGGGCAATGGAGTCAGCGGTGGTGGTGACGGTGCCGACCAGGCCACCGACGAGGCCGCCGGCCACGTTGTCCAGCTCGCTGTCAGCGATTTCCTGGGTCTGAATCTCGCGCATGATGATTCCTTTCGGATGCATATATCAAATAGCTGCGACCGAGCCGTCCGGCAGGGCGGTCCGGTCGCGGCAGCGGTTGTCGGGCCTCGAAACCGAGAACCCGTGTACGACTTCCGCGGTGCGAAGGATCAAAGCATGCAGCCGCGTTGGTCTGCTAATCCGACGACCGCGGATCCGGACTCCAAGCCTCCGTCGAATTACCTGACGTGGACACACATCCATGACTTGGTGGCAGCTTCTTCACATGTCCCACCGGTTCGATCTTGATGTTTTGGCGCGCCCTTTACCCCGAACTGGACATTCCCGTCGCAAAGCGTTGATCCGCAGGTCAGAGCATGGATGGACGACGAGGCGACGTGTGCTGCCTGCGCATTCGATGTGCAGATTTTCTGAAGGCCGTCAATTTTCGCCACACTCGACCACGACCCGTCCGAGGAACTGCCAAGGTTGCCCTCGGCACCTATCCAGAGTCGTTGCATGGACATTGCCAAAACATGCACCACACTGCATTCCTGGGCGATATTGCCGGGAATGCGGGGAGTAATTGACGGGCCATCATGACAGAAACGGATCGGATATCCGGAGATCGGACATAGCCACATAATGTCGCTACGCGGGATGCGGGCGAAATGGGCGATTTCCCGCCGGCGTCCCGTTTCGATGCGCGCGGGGCCCGCCACGCACCGGCCAACGGCGTTGCTTCGCCCGCCCCTTCACTGGACGTCAGCCGGCCGGGTGCCTCCGCCGCGTAGGAATGCCGGCGGCGACGGCACCGCCACACCCGCGAGCCCGGCGCGCGTGCCCCGGATCGGACCGGATCGCAGGCGATGGACCGGTACCGTCCGCCGCCGGGACCGTCCGCCGCCCGCCCGTCGGCCGCCGGTGGCAGCCGGTCCCGGAGTGCGGCACCGTGGGAGGGGACTGCGCGGCACGCCGGGAAGGAGCCGCAGGTGGAGCCGGTCGAGGCGCTGGAGCGGATCGCCTTTCTGCTGGAGCGGCAAGGAGCGGTGACGTACCGCGTACAGGCGTTCCGCAAGGCGTCGGAGGTGATCGGCGGGCTGTCCGCCGACGAGATGCGCAGGCGCGCGGCGAGCGGTTCGCTGGCGCGGCTCAAGGGGCTGGGGCCCAAGACGGCCGGGGTGGTCGGGGAGGCGCTGTCGGGCGAGGTGCCCGGGTATCTGGCGCGGCTGGAGGAGGAGGCCGGCGGGCCGCTGGTCGAAGGGGAGCAAGGACGGCGGCTGCGGCGGGCGCTGCGCGGCGACTGTCATCTGCACTCGGACTGGTCGGACGGCGGCAGTCCCGTGGAGGCGATGGCCGGGGCCGCCCGCGACCTCGGGCACGACTGGTGCGTGCTCACCGACCACTCCCCCCGCCTCACCATCGCCCACGGGCTGAGCCCGGACCGGCTGCGCGCGCAGCTGGCGCTGGTGGCGGAGGTGAACGAGCGGCTGGCGCCGTTCCGGCTGCTGACCGGGATCGAGTGCGACATCCTCGACGGCGGCGAGCTGGACCAGGAGCCGGAGCTGCTGGCGGAACTCGATGTGGTGGTCGCCTCGGTGCATTCCAAACTGCGCATGGAGGCCGGGCCGATGACCCGCCGGCTGCTGGCCGCGGTCACCAACCCGCTGGTCGACGTACTGGGCCACTGCACCGGCCGGCAGATCACCGGCAAGCTGCGGCCGGAGTCGCAGTTCGACGCGGAAGAGGTGTTCGCCGCCTGCGCGGCGCACCGCACGGCCGTGGAGATCAATTGTCGTCCCGACCGTTTCGATCCGCCGCGCCGGCTGCTCCGTCAGGCGCTGGACGCCGGAACACTGTTCGCCATCGACAGCGATGCGCATGCGCCGGGGCAGCTGGACTGGCAGATCTACGGGTGCGCCCGCGCAGAGGAGTGCGGGGTGCCGGCGGAGCGGGTCATCACCACATGGACGGAGCGGCAGCTGACCACCTGGACGGAGACGGGACGGACGCCGCGGCACCGGACCGCATAGAACGGTCATGGGCGTTTCCGCCGCCGCGTTCACCGCCCGCCGGCGATCAATGGGGCTACGAGCGACGCCACCGCCGCCAGGCACGCATCGGGTACGGCATCACGCGAACTCGGCTTTCCCTTAAGGCAGTTGGTGATCCGGTCGCCCCGTCCGGGTGTCTTGCCCGTCCACGCGTGCGCCGCCGTGGTTCAGTTCGTGAGGCGCCCGGGGACCACCAGGCCGGTCTCGTAGGCGGCGATCACGGCCTGGACCCGGTCGCGGAGTCCGAGCTTGGTGAGGACGTTGCTGACATGCGTCTTCACGGTGTGCTCGCTCACCACCAGCGCCGTGGCGATCTCCGCGTTGGACAGGCCGCCGCCGAGCAGCCGCATCGTCTCGCGCTCGCGGGCGGTGAGGACGTCCAGGCGTTCGGTCCGCGGCGGCAGCACGGCGGCGCCCGAGGTGAAGGCGGCGATCAGGGTGCGGGTGACGGAGGGGGCGAGCAGCGAGTCGCCCGCCGCGACCACGCGGACCGCGTGCACGAGGTCGTCCCGCCGGACGTCCTTGAGCAGGAAGCCGCTCGCGCCCGCGCACAGGGCGTCGAAGAGGTAGTCGTCCTGCCCCCAGGTGGTCAGCATGATCACCCGGCAGTCCGTTTCCCCGCAGATGATCCGGGCCGCCTCGATCCCGTCCATCCCCGGCATCCGGATGTCGAGCAGGACGACGTCGGGGCAGTGGGCGCGGGCGGCGCCGACCGCCTCGAACCCGTCCCCGCTCTCCGCGACGACCTCGATGCCGGGCTGCGCCGCCAGGATCATGGCGAACCCGGCGCGTACCAGCTCCTGGTCGTCGGCCACCACCACACGGATCGTCACGCCACCACCCCCTTTTCCGGCGCGGCCAGGGGCAGCCGCGCCCGTACTTCGAATCCCGGGAGGCGGTCCTCCCGGGGGCCCGCCGTCGCGGTCCCGCCGCAGGCGGCGGCCCGCTCGCGGAGGCCGCTCAGGCCGTTCCCGCCGGACGGAAGGTTCTTGCCCGTGCCCCGGCCGTCGTCGACGACGCGTATCTCCAGCCCGCCGTCACGCCAGTGCAGCCGCACCTCGGCACGGTCCGCGCCGGCGTGCTTGACCACGTTGGTCAGTGCCTCCTGCACGATCCGGTACGCCGCGGCACCGCAGTCGGCGGGCACCGGACGTGGCTCGCCCTCAGCGGTGCAGGACACTTCCAGGCCCGCCCGTGCGACCTGGCGGGCGAGCGCGGGCAGGTCGTGGATCGTCGGCTGCGGGGCGCGCGGGTCGGCCTCGTCCTTGAGGTCGGCCAGCATCCGGCGCAGCTGGTCCAGGGCGTCGCGGCCGGTGCCGGCGATCGCGCCGAAGGCGGCCGAGGCGCGGGCGGGGTCCGTGTCCAGCACGACCGGCCCGGCCTCGGCCTGGACGACCATCAGGCTGATCGAATGGGCCAGGACGTCGTGCATGTCCCGGGCGATCCGGGCGCGTTCGCGTTCGGCGGCGCGCTCCTCGTCCATCCGGCGTTCGCGTTCGAGGCGGGCGGCACGTTCGGTGAGCACGGCCGCCTCGGCGCGGGAGCCCGCGGAGGCCCGGCCGAGCGCGTACGCGGCGACGTACAGGACGACGCCGCGGGTCGCGGTGTTCGGCGAGCCGACCGAGGCGAGGCCGGCCGCGCAGATCGCCAGGAACACCGGGATCCGCACCCGGGGTGGGGCGACGGACGCCACCCCGTGCAACGCGATGAGGACTCCGTACCAGAGCGGCTGCGGAGCGAGCGGGGCGGCGAGGTCGTAGAGGCTGGAGAACGTGGCGCAGACCAGCAGGACCGGCACCGGCGCGCGCCGCCGCACCGCCAGGGGAAGCGAGGCCCCGCCCGCTACGACGTACCCCCACCAGTGCCAGGGGCGTCCGCTGTCGCTGTGCACGAAAAGCAGGGGCGCCATCTGGGCAACGGTGGTGACGACGGCGAGCGCGACCTCCGACCACGGCGAACCCGCCAGCCGGCGGAGCGAAGGGGACAGGGGCAGCGCGGTCATAGGGGGATGGATTCTTCCACGGGGTTTCCGGCGGTCCCTCAGCTGTGCGCGGTGGCGGGAGAGGCGCCGCGGCGGGGGAACGGCGCGAGTCCGGCGTACAGCAGCAGGCCCACGGCCGGCAGCGCGTCCAGCCCCAGGAGGGAGACCAGCACGGCGAGCACCACCGCCACCGCCCTCCATACGGGAACGGCCCGGGCCACCGCGAGTTGGCAGAACAGCACGAGCAGGCCGAGAAAGAGCAGCACGGGTCCCACGGTGTAGACGACGACGTTCACCCCGGGGACGCTCTGGATCTCGGCGAACATTCCCCGCATGGCGCCGTGGTCCGCGGCGAGCGCACCGACGGCGATGTCGAGGGAGATCTGGGCCATGGTGCAGACTGCGCCGACGAGGCCGACGACGGCCGTGGCCGTGGCGAACGGGCCGCGGCCCGCCAGTCGGCGCAGTTCCAGGAACACCGGGACGAACAGGATCAACGCGGCGAGGAACGCGAGGTGACCGGTCGTCCAGGCCGGACCGGGGCCGCGCTCGCCGTCCAGGCCGTCCAGAACGCGGAGGCCCGCGTAGGCGGTGACGAGGAGCGGGGCGGTGGTGAAGGCGAAGGCTTTGTTCATGCCGTGGATCCTCTCCGTGGCAGCTGCCCCCGGACATCGCCGACGTGACCCATCTCCGCTCTCCCCCGGAAGGGGGAGAGCGGGAGGAGCGGCCGGTCGGGGCAACCCGCGGCGGCGCTCAGGACGTCAGGCCGAGGGTCTTCTTGGCCAGTTCGAACGCCGGGAGCATCGCCTTGTGCTCGTTCGCGTCGAGGCCTCCGAGATGGATGACCACGCCACCGTGCCCGGTCATCACGGCCAGCGCGCGTTCGGGCCTGACCTCGCCGGCGGACCAGTCGGTGACGGTGTAGCCGACCTCCGTGGCGGGCAGCCCACCCGCCTTGACCTCGCGGAACTTGACGTTGTTCGCGAAGTGCTCGGCGGCGACGAACTTCTTCATCAGGGCGCGGGAGGTGCCGCCGGGCGCGGCGGCGCCCTTGGTGCCGGACCACACGGTGAGGAAGCCGATGTGCCCGGTGGGCTTGGCGTCGAGCTCGCAGGCGGGCGTGAGCGGACCCTGATGGCCGAGCGGACCCATCCGGTCCACCGTCGCCTGCGTGATGGCCTCCGCCTTCCAGGACGTCGCGAGGGTGAAGTGCACCGGCAGTGCGCACTGCGTGCCCTTGTCGCCGAGCTTCTTCGCGGCGACCTTCTTCTTCTCGTCCCCGCCCGTGCCGAACGAGCAGCCGCCGAGCACGCTCATCGCGACCCCCGCTGCCACCGCGACCACCACGGCCTGCGACATCTTGCGCATTCCGGAAATCCCCCACCCCTGAGCAACAAGTTTCGAAAATTCGCCGCAGCTTATACGACAAATTTAATCTCGAACCACGCCATTACCGGGGAGCGATGTGCCGAACGTCGCCTGATACGGCCTACGCCCGCGCGCCGACGAAGAGACGACCCCTCACGACCGGCGCCCGTGCGCGGCGTTCGGCGCCGGTGCGCCTGCCCGGGGCGCAGGGGTGAGGCGGGCCGTCAGGACGTACGCGACCACCACGGCCACGATCACCAGGGGCATGACGGTGAGTCCGGAGGGGCCCATCAGCAGGGTGGCCATCAGTAGGGCGGACATCGGGAGCCGGAGCATCGCGGCCGTCATCGCACCGATGCCCATGGCGAAGCCGGCGGTTTCCGTCAGCCCGGGGAGGTGGGCCAGGGCGACGCCGCCCGCCGCGCCGACGAACATCGCCGGGAAGATGGGGCCGCCCCGGAAGCAGCTCAGCGAGGCGCAGTACGCCAGGCCCTTGCAGACGACGAGGAGCACCAGGGCCGCCGCCGAATAGCCGGCGGTGTCGTGGAAGAGGTTTCCCAGCGCCGACTGCCCCGAGTACAGCACCTCGGACGGCGGCTTGCCGGTGGCCTCGGCGAAGGCGACGGCCAGGGCACCCACCGCGAGGCCCAGCGCCACCGTGGCCGGGAGCCGGTGCCGGGCGACGCGGTCCTTGAGGAAGAGGGAGAGCCGGCGTACGCCGAGCCCGGCGAGGGCGGCGAGCGCACCGATGGCGAGGGCCCAGCCGAATTCCGCAAGGGACGGTTCGGCGGCCTTGGGGACGTTGTGGAGGGCGAGCGAGTACGTACCGAGTCCGGTCCAATTGCCCAGACCCGTGAAGATGAGCCCGCCGATCCCCGCCGCGAGCAGTCCGGGAACCAGCACCACTCCCAGCAGCGCGCCGCCCAGCCCCGAGGCCTCCATCAGCAAATACGCGCCCAGCAGCGGGGAGCCGAGCAGCGCGCTGACCGCGGCGAAGCTGCCGGCGGCGCCCGCCACGGCGGCGGCCTGGTCCGTCAGGCCCCGCTGCACCAGGCGCAAGGCGCCGACGGCCAGCCCGCCGCCGAGCGCGATCAGCGGCGCCTCGGGGCCGAGCACCGCGCCGAGGGAGAGGGTGGCCAGCGCGGCGAGCGCGATACCCGGGAGCGCGGAGAGGGCGGGGGCGCCGGCGGGCGAGAATCCGTCGGCCGGTTCATGGCCGCCGTTGCCCGGGAGGTGACGGATGGTCAGTGCGACCAGCGCGCCGCCCGTGGCGAGCATCGGCAGCGGCCACCACACCGGGGTGTCGTGGAAGCCCAGCGCCTGCGGCAGGTCCTGGTAGATCAGCGGTTCCAGTTCATGGACCAGCGCGAGAAAGCCGAACGCCACGGCGCAGATCGGTACGCCGATCAGCGCGGCCAGCACCAGGAGCTTGAGGTAGCCGCGGCTGCGCAGCGGCGCGAACGGGTCCTGCGGCGCCGTGGCCGGTGCCCCGCCGACCGGTCCGGACTGGCCGACCGACATCGCATCGCCTCCTCGGAGCCGGGATTGCGCCGCCTGGCGTCACGCCGGCCGCCGCCGTGCCGAGCCTGCCATGCGGACTCCGGGCAGGCGCGGAGACACGGCCGGGCGACGGTGTGCTCGGGGCCGGCGCGCGCTCAGCCCTGAGGTGCCGCCGCCCCCTGGAGGGCCGTCAGCACCGGGCTCAGCAGCGGGTGTTCCTCGGCCCCGCGGCGTACGGCGGCGAAGACCCGCCGGGTGGGCGCCACGCCGTCGACGGGGCGGACCACCACCCCCGCCAGGTCCTCGTCGCCCAGCGCCGACCGTGGGACCAGCGCCACCCCCGCCGCGGCCGACGCCAGCGCGACCACCGCCCGGAAGTCGTCGGAGGAATGCTCCAGCCGCGGCTCGAACCCGGCGTACTCGCAGGCCAGGACGACCACGTCATGGCAGGGGTTGCCGGGGTACGGGCCGATCCAGGGGTCCTGGGCGAGGTCGGCGACCGCGACCCGCTCCGCGGCGGCGAGGCGATGGCCGACCGGGAGTACGGCGTCGAACGGCTCGGCGTACAGGGGGACGCGGGTCAGCCGTGGGTCGTCGGCACGCGGCGCGCCCCGGTACTCGACGGCGACGGCCACATCGACCTGCCGGTCGAGGACCATCAGCAGGCTGGCGTCGCCCTCGGCGTCCCGGACGCGGACCCGGATGCCGGGCGAGGAGGCGGCGAGCTCGGTGATCGCGGGCGCCACGACCAGGGAGATGCCGGTGGCGAAGGCCGCGACGGTCACCACGCCGGCCTCGCCGGAGCCGTATGCGGCGAGTTCCGACTCGGCGCGCTCCAGCTGGGCCAGCACGGCATTGGCGTGGGTGAGCAGGATCTCGCCCGCGGCGGTCAGCGTGACACCGCGGGCGCTGCGCTCCACCAGGCGGTGGCCGGTCTCCTGCTCCAGGGCGGCCAGCTGCTGGGAGACCGCGGAGGGGGTGAGATAGAGCGCGGCGGCCGCGGCGGTGACCGTACGGTGGTCGGCCACCGCGCGCAGGATGTGCAGCCGCCGTGCTTCGATCATGTTCCCAGTTTCGCAGGCCCCGGCCGGAGCGGCCGGGTCACTCCCCCGCGTCGGACCCCGCTTCGGCCGCCATCGCGGCCCGCGCCGCCACGAAGGCGTCCACCGCGCGGTGCACGTCATCGGTCGAGTGCGCGGCCGACAGCTGGACGCGGATCCGCGCCTGGCCCTGCGGGACGACCGGGTAGGAGAAGCCGATGACGTACACGCCGCGCTCCAGCAGCAGCTCCGCCATCCGAGCCGCCTCGGCCGCGTCGCCGATCATGACGGGGGCGATGGCGTGCTCGCCGGGGAGGACGTCGAAGCCCTCCTCGGTCATCCGGGAGCGGAACAGCGCGGTGTTGGCGGCCAGCCGTTCACGCAGGTCGCCGGCCGACTCCAGCAGGTCGAGCACCTTCAGCGAGGCGGCGGCGATCACCGGGGCGAGCGAGTTGGAGAAGAGGTACGGGCGGGAGCGCTGGCGCAACAGGGCGACGATCTCGGCGCGGGCGGCGACATAGCCGCCGGAGGCGCCGCCGAGGGCCTTGCCGAGGGTGCCGGTGATGATGTCGACGCGGTCCATGACACCGTGGAGTTCGGGGGTGCCGCGGCCGCCGGGGCCGACGAAGCCGACGGCGTGCGAGTCGTCGACCATGACCATGGCGCCGTAGCGGTCGGCCAGGTCGCAGATCTCGCCCAGCGGCGCGAGGTAGCCGTCCATGGAGAACACGCCGTCGGTGACGATGAGCGTGCGGCCCGCGCCTCCGTCGGCGGCCTCCTTCAACTGCCGCTCCAGGTCCGCCATGTCGCGGTTGGCGTAGCGGAAGCGGCGGGCCTTGGAGAGGCGGATGCCGTCGATGATGGAGGCGTGGTTGAGGGCGTCGGAGATGACCGCGTCGTCCGGGCCGAGCAGGGTCTCGAAGACGCCGCCGTTCGCGTCGAAGCAGGAGGAGTAGAGGATGGTGTCCTCCTGGCCGAGGAAGCCGGAGATCCGCCCCTCCAGTTCCTTGTGTACCTCCTGGGTGCCGCAGATGAAGCGGACCGAGGCGAGCCCGTAGCCCCAGCGGTCGAGCGCCTGGTGGGCGGCGGCGATGATCTCGGGGTGGTCGGCGAGGCCGAGGTAGTTGTTGGCGCAGAAGTTGAGGACCTCGCCGGGGAGGCCGCCGGCGGTGACCGCGACGGTGGCGGACTGCGGGGTGCCGATCACCCGCTCGGGCTTGTGCAGACCGGCGGCGCGGATCTCGTCGAGGGTGCCGCGGAGTTCGTCGCGTACGGAGTCGAACATCTGGGTTTTCTCCGGGAGTTGAGGGGTGTCGGACCGGTACGGGGGCCGATCCAGGACGGGAGAGGGGTCCGGTGCGGGGCGGGTCAGACAGCCCAGTCGAGGATGACCTTGCCGCCGCGGCCGCTGGCGGCGTCGTCGAAGGCGGCGTCGAATTCCTGGTACGGGTAGCGGCCGGTGATCACGGGCGCGAGGTCGAGGCCGCCTTCGAGCAGGACGGACATCGCGTACCAGGTCTCGAACATCTCCCGGCCGTAGATGCCCTTGATCGTGATCATGGAGGTGACGATCCGGGACCAGTCGACGGGGAATTCCTGGGACGGCAGGCCCAGTATGGCGATCCGGCCGCCGTGCGTCATATTGCCGATCATGTCGCGCAGCGCCTCGGGCCGGCCGGACATCTCCAGGCCGATGTCGAAGCCCTCGCGCAGGCCCATGGCGCGCTGACCGTCCGCGATGGAGGTCTCGGCGACGTTCAGCGCGAGGCTGACGCCGACCTTCCGGGCGAGCTCCAGGCGCGCCTCGCTGACGTCCGTGATCACGACGTTGCGGGCGCCCGCGTGCCGGGCGACGGCGGCGGCCATGATGCCGATCGGGCCGGCTCCGGTGATCAGCACGTCCTCGCCGACCAGCGGGAACGACAGCGCGGTGTGCACGGCGTTGCCGAACGGGTCGAAGACCGCGGCAATATCGAGGTCGACCGGGGTCCGGTGCACCCACACGTTGGCCGCGGGGAGCGCCACGTACTCGGCGAACGCGCCGTCCCTGCCGACACCGAGGCCGACGGTGGCGCGGCACAGGTGACGGCGGCCGGCCAGACAGTTGCGGCATTTGCCGCAGACGAGGTGGCCCTCGCCGCTGACCAGATCGCCCGGCTTGATGTCGGCGACGTCGCGGCCGGTGTCGACGACCTCGCCGACGAATTCATGGCCGATGGTGAGCGGCGCGTTGATGGACTGCTGGGCCCAGCCGTCCCAGGAGCGGATGTGCAGGTCGGTGCCGCAGATTCCGGTGCGCAGCACCTTGATCAGTACATCGCCCGCGCCGACGGCCGGCTCCGGCACGTCCGTGAGCCACAGTCCGGGCTCCGCCTTCTGCTTGACCAGTGCCTTCACCGCATGGGCTCCCGTACGCGCATATGACCTGCCGGGGGCACATTTCGGCCGCCCGATCTCCGTCAGGAAATCTTCCGTACGTCGGCCGCCTGGTCCATCGAGGTTTTCTTAAGCGCGGTCACAGCTGCCCTTTACGCCCCCGGGGTCACGATCACGAGCTCCGGTGCAGTTGTCAGACCTTTACACCGCGACGGAGAGAGACGCCGACCCCGATGAAGAACGAAGACAAGCCCCTCCCCTTGCCGTTCCGACGCACTCACCTGCGCGATAATGACGTACCCGACGCCATCGCGAAGTCATACGAAGGCGAACAAACCGGCATCCACGCCCCGCCGTACGCCCCACTCCACACCCCGACCTACGCTTGCGCTCCCCGCCACGTCACTCGCACACGACGTCAGACAAATACAGGAGGAAGTGAGAGATGCCCCGGCCGCCCGCGTCCCGAAGGCGCCCGCCCCGCGTCGAGCTGTACGAGCGGATCACCGCGGCCATCCACGACGGCACCTTCCCGCTCGGGGCGAACCTGCCGCCGGAGCCCGAGCTCGCGGCTCGGCTGGGGGTGAGCCGGCCCGCGCTGCGCGAGGTGCTGATCCTGCTCCAGGAGGACGGGGTGATCACCCGCAAGCACGGCGTGGGCAGCCGGGTGAACCCGAATCCGCCCGTGCGCGGCCTGGAACGACTGACGCCGATCGAGGCGCAGCTCGGGCAGGGCGCCACCATCGACTGCCGGTTGCTGACCGTCCATTGCGATGAGCCGACCGACTTCTCCGGGTTCCATCTGCGCATCTCGCCCACCAGCCAGGCGTACTTCTGGGAAACCCTCATCCAGGTCGACGGCACCCCCGCCTGCCTGGCGCACGAATGGGCGGCGGAGGAGTCCACGCTCGCGGCCGTCGACCCGGCACTGGTGACGGCGCTCGGTGACCCCGAGGGACGGCAATCGGCCACCAGCATGCTCGCCGCGCTTCTCGAGGTGGCCGGCAACCACCCCCTCAGCAGCCGGAGTTCACTGGGCGCCACCACGCTCGGCACGCTGCGCGGCAGGACCATGGACCGGCCGCCCGAGACCCCGGCCGTGCTGATCACGCAGACCGTGTCCGTGGGCAGCCGGCCCGTCCTGGCCGCCAAATACCTGCTGCCGGCCGGCGCCCCGCTGCTGAATCTGACCCCACGCCGGTAGCGGTGCGGGCCGGCCCGCACCGATTCTCGCCCGGCGGGTCGGGGGAACGGCACGCACTCGGTTCGGTGGAGCGTCCCCGGAAGGACGCTCAACCGGCGTCGAGCGGCAGTTCCAGCAGTTCCTCCGGGGGCTGGAAGCCGGAGCGCCGGTAAAGGGGACTGCTGCGCTCCGACGGCCAGACGATCAGCGTGTCGAAGCGGGCGCTGCGGGAGTGCTGTTTCAGCGCCTCGAGGAGCGCCGAGCCCACTCCCTTGTTGCGTTGCGACGGCGTGACATAGAAGTTCGTCACGTAGCCGACCGGGGTGTTGTCGCCGAACGGCTCCGGCATCCTCTCTACGGCACAGAGGAAGACATGGCCGCAGACATCGCCGCCGGTCTCCGCGACCCAGGCCAGCCAGTGGCCCTCGCCGAGCCGGTCGCGGATCCAGCGCTCGGCCTCTTCCAGGGACCACGACGGAGCCGGCGGCCGCCCGTCGTGGTCCTCTTGCTTGAACGTCCACCGCAGTTCGGCCAGGCGCCGCGCATCGGCGGGCCGGGCCGGGCGCACGGTGACATCTGTGGTCATGGGGCGAGTTCGTCCTCCGGTTCGGTGTCTGCGGCTCGGTGAGGCGAATCGACTTCCTTACGGGTCACCGCCCTTCGTAGCGGGCCGCCACGAGGACGGTGGACGCGGGCCGCCGTGGCCGTCGGCCTCAGCGCCCGGACCAGGCATCGGCGAACATCTCGTGCAGCGGGCGAGGCGGCAGCAGCCGGGTGAACGGGCCCTCCAGTTCGCGTTTTTCGGTGGCGGCGGCCAGGTAGGCGTCGAGCTTGACGGTCTCCAGCGGCAGATGGGGCGCCTTGACATCGGTCCAGCCGCCCGGGACGAAGGCCGTACGACCGGCGCGGGTGCGCTTCTCCGTCACCACCGCGCCGGTGGCGGCGAGTTCGGCCTGTACGGCGCGGTGCCGGGCGAGGGTCCAGCCGTTCCAGCGCCGGACATTGCGGTCGGTGGGACGGGCGAGGGTGCGCAGCTGGAGAAAGAGCGCGGCGGCGTCCCGGCCGACGCCCAGCGCCCCGGCCGCCTCATCGACCAGTTCCGGCACGCTCAGCAGCGGATTCGCCTCGTATCCGCCGACCGGTACGGGGCTGTCGGCGGCCCGGGCGGCCAGCTCGGCGATGCCGTCGCGCAGCACCCGTATCCGCTCGATCTCCGTGACCAGCTCGGTCATGCCCAGGTCCGCGCAGAGCCGCGTCATCGCTTCGTACTTCCCGCTTCGGCCGAACCCCGCGGGACGCAGAAACACCGAGCCCCAGCCGCCGACCGCCTCGACCAGGAGCAGGCCCTGGTCGTAGTACATCGGCGGGCGGGCCCGGTCGCTGACGGGCGGCTCGATGGCCGCCACCGGGTACAGCTCCGGCCCGAACAGGGCGGTCATCCGCTCCTGGTCGAGCGAGAAACGGTGGCGCCCCAGCCGGATGAGCAGGTCCGGGGCGTCGAGGCGCTCGGACAGGCGCGAGCAGAGGGCCTGCACCCCGGCGGTGGCGGGATCGCCGACGGGGCGTTCGGTCAGCACCCAGGACAGGGCGGAGGCCATAGGGAGATACGGGGTGTCGTAGCTCGGCCGCTCGCCCGGGGAGCCGTCGGCCGTCATCGGATGGACGTACAGCGAGCCGTACTTGTTGGCGACGACGACCCGCCGCAGGTCCTCGGTCAGCAGGCTGCCGCCCCGGGGATCGCCGAGCGCCGCCGCCATGGGCTCGCCGAGGCTCAGCTCCTTCTCCAGTTCCTCGGTCAACTCCTCGTCCACCTGGGTCCGTCGGCCAAGGAGCACGACCCATTCGGCGGCCATCCGCTCGGCGGCCGCCACGAGCCCGCCGGCCGTCCACAGCTCCGCCGGGTCGTCGGGCAGTCCCGCCGCCAGGACGCGCATCCGGCCGGAGGTCTTCAGGCGTTGCGCCAGCGATTCGGCCTCGGCGGCGACCGCCCGGGTGGCCTGGAACGGCTTGGCGCGCAGCATCCGCCCGGTTGCGCCGAATTCCGGCTTCGTGGGGAGTCCGGCGAGGGCGTGCACGGCCACCGCCCGGCGGACACCGCTGCGTTCGACGAACGCCGTGACGGCCTTGGGACCGAGGCGCAGCGGGCCCTTTTCGGCGAGCAGGTCCAGCAGGCGGGTGAGGCGGACCGCGTCGTCGTGGGTGACCGTGACCGTACGGACTTCGGTGGCGCCCTCGGGCAGGGGGGCCGACTCGGGCTGGACGAAACGGTAGGTGCCCTTGGGTTCGAGGGCCGCGGTGGGCTCCGGGGCGACGCCCTGGCTGCCGTCACCCATCCCGGTGGCCACCGCGCGGCCGGTCTCGCACAGCGGGCGCAGTGCCTCGCTCGTGGCCCGGCCGAGCCGCCAGGTGCCGGGCTCGGCGAACGGGGACGCGGCCCAGGTGCGCAGCAGGGCGGCCAGCGCCGCCCGGTCCTCCGGCGGGGTCGTCTCCGTCACGCACCGCCAGGCGGCGGCCTCGATCCCGCCGCCCAGCAGCACCGCCCAGTCACGCGGTCGGGCGGGCTGGCTGATCCGCCGGGCGGCGTCGTCGATCCGGCCGCGCAGGAATGCGCCGTCGGCGGCGATCGCACTGACGGTGGCGGGCCGATCGGTGATCTTGGGGGCGTTGTAGGAGGCGGGGACCGTCACCAGGTCGCGCAGGGCGGTGACCAGCGCGGTGTCGGTGGTTTCCGCGGCGGGGCGGACGCGGGCGCCGGAGACGACCAGTGCCGCCCGCGCCGAGACGGCGCGGCGGCGGTCCCGGATCCGGGCGGCGGTGCGTACGGCGCGCAGCACGCCCTGCAGGACGCCGGGGTCGGTCACCCCGGGCAGCACTCGGGCGGCCTCGGCGCGTACCGCCGCGTCGCCGTCGGTGCCGTCGGTGTCCGCTGCCGCCAGCAATGCCGTTACCGCGTCCGCTTCGACCGTCCGCAGCGCCTTGGAGGACCGGGCGTCCCGTGGGGTCAGGAAGTGCCAGAAGGCGGGCGGCGGGAACATCGGCCCGTCGTCGGCCACGGCGGAGCCCGCACCCGTCCGCGGGGCGGGCGCGAAGGCACGCGCCTCCCACAGCAGGGAGTTGTCGTCCGCGGCATAGCAGCGCGTCGGGCGGTGGTCCGTCAGCACGGCCTCGGCGCCGCCTTCGGGCAGCCGGATGATGCCCCAGGGGTCCTCCCCTGGGTGCGTGACCCGGAATTCGGCGCGCCGCCCGTCGTTGCCCTCCAGCAGATAGCGCACCGGGGCGTTGCCGCTGTACTCCCAGTGCAGGACCCGGCAGCCGGAGACACCGTCCGCCTGGCCCAGCGGGGAGTCGGGGGCGCCGGGCGGCAGCGGGGCGAGGGTCTGCAGGTCGTGCGTGCGGGACAGTCCGTTGGGCGGGTCGGCGGCGAGGAAGGGCGGCAGGGTGGCGTTGTCGGTGCGTTGCCCGGTCGCCGGGTCGAGCTCGCGCCAGCCGTCCGCTCGGCCGAACCGGCCCCCGAACAGACGGGAGCTCCACAGCCGGACGCCGTCGCCGACCTGCTGTTCATGGTCGGCGATACCTTCGCGGCCGCCGGGTCGGAGCACCTGGACGCCGTCGTACCGGCCGCCGCCGTCCGGGGTGGCGAACTGATAGCCGAGCGCGCCGTCCGTACTGCCGGTGTGGGGAAGCAGGCCGGACGCGTCCCCGGGCACGAAGACGTCCTCGGGCCGGTCGGTCCAGAACGCCTTCTCCGCCGACCGGCCGTAGCGCTTGCCGCTGTTCCAGCCGACCAGAAAGCTGCCGCCGACGAAGAACACCGAGTGGGAGACGGCCTCTTCGGGGAGGGCGAACGAGCAGGAGCCACGCTCGCCGGAGTGATCGACGGCGAGCGCCCGCTCCCGGGTGAAGACGGTCAGCACCGGCCAGGTGCAGGTGACGCCGGCGACCGCCGCACCGCCGCCCAGGTGGCGTACGGCCTCCTCCAGCGCGGGCCAGGCCAGCTCCTCCGGCAGGCCCGCGCGCAGCGTACGCAGCAGCGGGCCGACGCCGTCGAGGGCGTCCAGCGCCGCGTCGATGCCGTCGAGCGCGGCGATCGTCGGCGGGTCGAGGATCGTGTCCAGCTTGGCCACGGCCTCCTCCGCCGCGCCCAGTCCGCCGTCCGCGACGCCGTCCAGCAGCCGGGTGACCCGCCCGTGCAGCGCCGCGTCGACGCCGTCAGCGAGCGGCAGGCGTGGGGCACCGGCGCGGGGCTCGCGCGGCGCGTACTCCGTGCCCGCGACCCGTATCCCCAGCACCGGATCGGCGGCCAGGGCGCGGTAGCCGCGCCGGGCCTTGGCACCCCAGAACGTCAGCCCCACGCGCGAACCGGGGTCCGTCACCGCGATCCCGTTCGCCAGGCACAGGTCGACGAGATCGGCGTCGAAGAGGGTGTGCCGGAAGCGCGAGGCGTGCAGGCTGACCGGGGTGTTCTCGGCACTGATCCGGGCGGCGATCCGGGGCACCAGGGCGTAGAGCTCGTCGGGCATCGGCTGGCGCCGGACGCCGGAGTTGGAGCCTCGGTAGGAGTAGTGGAACGCGAACTGGCCGAGCCAGTGGCTCAGGCCGCCGGCCGGGACGATCCGGCCCTCGGCCATGGCGTCGTCGACTCCGGTGGCCGCCAGCAGCCGCAGCCACGCCGCGCCGTCGGTGACCGAGGTCGGAAACAGCTCCGCCAGCGCCTGGCGCACCGGCGCCGGGGGCGGCACCTGGGCGAAGACCGGCCCGAGGCCGTCCAGCAGGCCGTCCGGCAGCGGCCGGCCCTTCGACGCCAGGACGATGTCACCGAGCGCCTGCGCGCTCTCCGCGATACCGAGCCCCGCCGCCTGGGCCGACGCCTGCACCCTGCGGTGCAGATCCTTGGCGGGCGTGCCGCCGCCGGCGGCGAAGGCCAGCAGGAACTTCACGAACTCCTGGTGGGCGACGGGCGCTTCGAGCGTGCCGTGCAGCCGCCGCTGATGGACCGCGGTTTCCTTGGCGGGCAGCGCGCCGAGGCGGGCGTAGAGCAGGACGTTCGCGCGGTGGTACGCCTCGTCGACCGGCAGGCCGTGCTGCTCCTCCGTCTGGCGGGCCAGCCCGTAGGCGGTGCCTGCGTGGCGGGGCATCCAGGGGCCTATCCGATGGCCGACGGTGTCCCAGAACCACGGCAGCTGCGCCGTCGGGAGCTTGGCGGCGCGGTACTTCAACTCGTCGAGAAACCGGCCCGGTTTGTTCAGCGCACGCCCCAGTCCGTCCGTCACCGTCGCGATGAGGCGGTGAGCTTCGTCCTCCGCGTCGGGAGCGTGCAGCCGCGCCCACTCCAGGAAGACGGTCGAATTCTTCGGATCGGCGGGCGGCATCACGGGCAGTGCAGACATGGAACGAATCTTGACATGCGGCACTGACAACCGGCCGGTGGGCGGGCAGTGGCCGGGAGTGTAGGGGGCCCGGCGCCGGATCCGGCGGAATTCATCGCACCTTGAGTGGCGGTGAGGCCGCGGTGGACCGGCTGCGTAGGACTGAGTGGCAACAGTGCACCCCAGTTGGAGGTCAGTGAATGAGTCCCCGACAAGTCAGCCACCGGCAAGCGGGCCGCCCCCACGTCGGCCGTGGGCAAGCGGGCCACCGTCATGTGAACAAGCGGACCGGCGCCATCGTGGGCGCCTCCGCGGCCGCCATCGCGGCGGCGGCGATCCTGCTGCCCAACGCCCATGCCAGTACGGACCGGCCAGCCGTCCCGCGGACCTTCTCCGCGCCGTCGGCCGCCCGGCTCGCGGCGTCCCTGAACGAGGACCTCGGGGACAAGTCGGGTGGCTGGTATCTGGACGGCGCGACCGGTCATCTGGTGATGAATGTGCTGGCGGAGGACGACGCCGCACGCGTCACGTCCAAGGGCGCGGTCGCCAAGGTCGTCCACAACAGCATGTCCGCGCTGAAAGCGGGTGCCCGGACGCTGCGCACCACGGCGTCGGTGCCCGGCACGGCCTGGTCGATCGATCCGAGGACGAACAGAATCGTGGTGCTCGCCGACCGGACCGTCACCGGCCGGAAGATGGCCACGCTGGCCAAGGCCACCGGGTCCATGGGCGGCATGGTGACCGTCAAGCGGTCGGCCGGAGAGTTCAAGCGGTACGACGGCGGAGGCATGGGGGAAGGGCAGCCGGGCGCCGGTGGGATGGGCGGTGACGCCGGGGCCGGCAGCGCCGCCGGGACGGGCGAGGACGGCGGTGCCGGAGCGGACGGCGGTGCCGGGACCGACGGAGGCGCAGCAGACGGAGGCGGCGCGGCGGACGGCGGCGCGGCGGACGGCGGCGCCGGAGCGGACGGCGGCGCGGGCCAGGCGGCCGGTGGTGCCGGAGGCGACGGCGGCGCTGGTGGCGCTGGTGGCGCGGCCGCCGCACCAGTGGGCGGCAGCGCCATCTTCGGCGGCAACGCCCGCTGCTCCCTGGGGTTCAACGTCACCGTGCAGGGAGCTCCGGCCTTCCTCACCGCGGGCCACTGCGGCAACGACTCCAAGACCTGGACCGCCGACCAGGGCGGCGCCCAGCCGCTGGGCACCGTGACCGACTCCCAGTTCCCCAAGACCGACTTCGCGCTGGTCACCTACGACGATCCGGGCGCGCAGCCGCAGAGCGCGGTCGACCTCGGCAACGGCCAGACGCAGCCGATCACCAAGGCGGCGGAGGCCGCCGTGGGAATGAAGGTGCAGCGCTCGGGCAGCACGACCGGGCTCCACGACGGGACCGTCACCGGTCTTGACGCCACCGTGAACTACGGCAACGGCGACATCGTCAACGGCCTCATACAGACGGATGTGTGCGCCGAGCCGGGCGACAGCGGCGGCTCGATGTTCTCGGGTGACGCGGCCGTCGGGCTGACCTCCGGAGGCAGCGGCGACTGCACCCAGGGCGGCGAGACGTTCTTCCAGCCGGTCACCGCCGCGCTCCAGGCCACGGGCGCCGAGATCGGCGCCGGTGGAGGCGCTGGTGGGGACGCCGGTGGAGGCGCCGGCGCCGCGGGCGGGGGTGATGCCGTGAACTGACCGACCACACACCGATCCCGGGTCCAGGGCCCCGCACCGTGGCGCACGGTGCGGGGCCCTCCCCTTCCGGCCTCAGTGCGCGATGGCGTCGATCAGCTCGCGCGCGCCCTGCCGCAGCAGGGCGACGGCCACCGACGTGCCGAGCGTCTCGGGGTTGAGCGGCCCGGCCCACTCGTGGGCGTTGAGGACGGTCTTGCCGTCCGGGGTGAACACACAGGCGCGCAGGGCGAGTTCGCCGCGCCGGTCGGTCGTCGCATAGCCCGCGATCGGGCTGTTGCAGTGGCCCTGGAGAACGTGCAGCAGCATCCGCTCGGCGGTGGTCTCGCGGAAGGTCGCGGGGTCGCCGAGGCCGCTGACGGCGTCGATGGTGGCGGTGTCGTCCTCGCGGCACTGCAGGGCCAGCACGCCCGCGCCGATGGGCGGGCACATCTCGTCCACGGAAAGGATCTGGGTGATCGCATCCGTACGGCCGATGCGCTCGAGCCCGGAGACCGCCAGCAGCAGCGCATCCGCCTCGCCCGCGGCCAGCTTCTCCATCCGGCGGTTGGCGTTGCCGCGCATCGGGACGCACGTCAACTCCGGGTGGGAGGCGGCGAGCTGGGCGATGCGCCGTACGGAGGAGGTGCCGATCCGGGTTCCGGCGGGGAGTTCGTCGAGGGTGAGACCGCCGGGGTGGATCAGCGCATCGCGGACGTCGTCGCGCTTGAGGAACGCCGCGAAGACCGTACCGGCGGGCAGCGGCCGGTCGCCGGGGATGTCCTTGACGCAGTGCACCGCGAGGTCCGCCTCGCCGGCGAGCAGGGCGGCGTCGACCTCCTTGGTGAACGCGCCCTTCCCCTCGACCTGGGAGAGGGCACCCATCCACCGGTCGCCGGTGGTCTTGACCGGGACGACCTCGGTGGCGGTTGCGGGGTGCAGCGCGCGCAGTTCGGCGCGGACCCGCTCCACCTGGGCCAGGGCCATGGGCGAGTCACGGGAGACGATACGGATCAGCTCTGGGGCGGACATGCCGCCACGATAGACCTTCGAACGGGGGGATCTTCGACGGGTGGCACCCGTGGCGCGGAGCTTCCGGCGTACGCCGGTGAGGTGTCAGAATGTCCGCCCTGCTTTCGGCCGTCCCACGGGGGACCCATGGCGTCGAACGATCTCGATTCCCATATACCGGTGTTCCGCGGAGCGGGGCATCTGCTGCGCCTGATAGCCGATCTTGTGCGACGGCCGCGGCGCCGCGAGTGCCCCGAACCGGTGCACCACCGGGGCGTGGCACAGGGCCGGGAGGGCCTGCCCGTGGTCTGCCTGGTCGGCGGCGAGGACCACGCCCAACTGGCGAAGGGCATCAGCTACTTCCTCAGCCACGCCGATCCCCGCCGGGTCCCGCACGTGCTGCACGATCTCGACGGCGAGACCGCGTCCTCGGATCCGGAGTCCGTCGAGGCGGTGCGGCACACCCTGGAGCGGCTGGCGCAGGGCTTCGCCCTCAGTGTCAACGGCAGCGACGGCCGGGTCCGCTTCCGCCGGTTCGGCCTGGTCAACTGGCTGATGCAGACCGGTGCGGGCAGCAGTCCGGACTACGCGGGCGGGCTGGAGGGCAGCGACCACACCCTGCTGCAGGGGCTGCGCGAACGGGAGTTCCGGCGCCGCCGGATGTTCGGGCTGCTGCGGTCCCCGGAGACCGAGCTGGCGGTGGACGGCAGCGTGCCCTGGTGGGTGTGGCTCTTCGCGGTGCATGTCTTTCCGCTCGCGTGGTTCCGGGTGCGCCGCGGGCTGGGCCGCGAATACCGGTGGCTGCTCAACCAGCCGTATCTGGCGCCGCGTGACCCGGGCACCTTCATCGGGTTCGCCGAGCGGCTGACCGCGCCGCACAACCAGGTGGAAGACCCCGAACAGTTACGCAAACTGATGGCCAACGCCTTTCTGGAGGACCTTCGGGGGGCATTCCGGCGGCGCATCTGGCGACCGGGGACGGCCCGGCGCACCGCGTACTGTGTGGCGCTGCTCGACGGAACGGCCGCCGGGAACTGCGGCCCCGCGCTGATGCAGGCGATCATCGACGTACGCAACGAGACCGGCGCCTTCGACCCGCTGCTGATCATCAGCTGCGGCGCCGAACCGCCCGCGGCCGGCTCCCAGGTCCGCGCGGACTGGGGCCACAGCTCGCTGTGGGAGCTCAGCGACCGGCTCTACGGCGGCTGGCGGGACACCTTCCTGCACACCGGCCGGGCCCGCAACCGGGCGCCCTGGTATCTGCCGGTGACCGTCCCGGAGTTGATGCCGCCGTCCGAGGAGGAGTACGAGCTGACGCGGCGGCTGGAGGTCGGCCAGGACGCGCGGCTGCGGATCCCCGAACCGCCGCTGTGGGCCCGCCGGGCGGTGTCCGTTGCGGTGGCGTGCGGTATGACCGTCGCGCTGCTGGGGGCGGGCGGGCTGGTGCTGCGGGGCGAGGCGGCGTACCGGCAGGCGCACTGCGGGCTGAGCCGGTTCGCGGAGGACTCGGACACCCTGCGGACCGCCGAGACCGGTGAGTGCATCGGGGTGTCCCGGCACGGTTTCACCTTCCACTCCCCCGACCGGGCGCTCAACGAGACCCTCGCGAAGATCTCCGAGCAGAACGGCCGCGCCGACGCGGCACACCGGGCGGCTCCGGAACGCCCCTTCGTCACGCTGATCCATCTGTCGGCGCTGCTGAGCAGTACGGGCAAGTCCAGCGGGCAGCTCGCCTACGGGCGCGAGGCGCTCCAGGGCGCGGCGAGCGCACAGGCGCGGCAGCTGCGCAGCACCGGAAGCGCGGAGCCGATCCTGCGGATCTTCCCCGCGAACGCCGGGTCGGGGATGCGCTTCGGGACCCGGGTGGTGGAAATACTGGACGGGCTGAAGCGGCAGGATCCCTCGATCGTCGGGGTCACGGGACTGGACCAGAGCCGGCAGGCGACCAACCGGACGATACGGAAGCTGACCGAGGTGGGGCTGCCGATGGTGGCCACCACCTTGTCCGCGGATTCCCTGGTACGGCAGTCCCCGATGTACTTCCAGGTGTCGCCGCAGAACTCCCGCGAGGCGGAGGTGGCGGCCGCGTACGCCGTCCATGTCCTGCGGACCACGGGGAAGAACAAGAAGAAGCAGGTACGGGTGATCGGCTCGGCCGATCCGAGCGACACCTACAGCAAGACCCTCGGCGACGATGTCGCCGTGCGCTTCCGGGCCCGCGGGTTCGCGGTCGAGAAGGTCTCCTACACGCCGCCGCCGGCTCCCGGCGGCGACCCGGTCTCGGACGCGCCCGGCGCGGGGGCGGTCGGCCAGCGGACCTGCTCCTACCCGGGGCTGGTGTTCTTCGCGGGGCGGTCGGAGGACTTCGAGACGCTGCTCAGCGGGATCAACGAGTCCTGCAATTCGGCTCCGCCGCTGCTCATCGGCGGCGACGACGTGGCCCGGCTGGCCGCCGACGCGGAGCGCCGTACGCACTATCCCGGCATCCCGTACGACTTCCTGGACTTCACCCTCGGCTCGGCCCGCTGCGACGGCACCAGCGAGCTGTACGCGGAGATGAGCCGGCTGTTTCCCAAGGAATGCGCGAAGGTGCCCAGTTCCTCGCTGGACGGCCATGCGGCGCTCGGCTTCGATGCGGTCAAGCTCTACATCAACGCGGTCAAGCAGCTGCGGGAGGAGGCCGCGGGGATGCCGCTGACGCCGCCCGCGGTGTGGCATGCGATCAGCGGGGTGCACGGGGACGAGGCGCTGGACGGCGAGAGCGGGATCATCAGCTTCGGCGGCGATGTGGACCGCCAGGTACCGCTGGACAAGCTGCTGTCGGTGCAGCACATCGACGCGATGGGCCGGCCCACGCAGGCCGGTTTCTGCGGCCGGGTCGGCGGGCGGCAGCAGGCGCCGTGGTGCCCGAAGTGGGAGCCGGAGAAGGGCGGGTGACGGCGGCCGCCCCGGCCGGTGCGGTCACAGTGCCGTGACGGTGAACAGGCCGCCGTCGGGGTCGCGTATGACGGACTGGACGCCGGTGCCGTCCGGGTTCGGGATGATGGGGGTGACGGTGCCGCCCGCGGCCACCGCGGCGGCCGTCACCGCCTCGATGTCGCGGACCGGAAAGTAGACGTGCCACCGGGGGCGCACCCGCGGATCGGGGGCCGCCTCGACGGCGCCGCCGCGCAGGGCGGCGACCATGTGCGTGCCGTCGCTCACGATCACCTGGTCGTGCTCGTAGGTGACATCGCAGCCGCCCGGCTCCTCGGCGGCCCAGTCGAAGACCTCCGCGTAGAAGATGGCGGCCTCGAAGGCGTCGCGGGTACGCAGTTCCAGGCAGGCCGGGGCGCTGCCGTGGCCGACCGACCAGGCCATCGTCTGGCCTTCCCAGAAGCCGAAGGTGGCGCCGTCGCGGTCGGCGGCGAGGGCGGCGCGTCCGGGGCCGAGTTTCAGGGGGCCGACGGCGACGGTCGCGCCGCGTTCGCGGATCCGGGCCGCCGTGTCGTCCGCGTCGTTCACCGCGAAGTACGAGGTCCAGGCGACCGCGACCTGGAAGCTGGGGGCCAGCGCGCCGATACCGGCGACCGGCTCGCCGTCGGACACCGCGACGGAGAACTCGTCGCCGAGGCTGGCCGGACGGAACCGCCAGCCGAGGACCGCCGAGTAGAACACCTGCGCGGCCTTGAGATCGCGGGCCATCAGGCTGACCCAGCACGGGGCGCCGCGCACGGGAACGACGGGGTCTTGGGGGGACATGAAATTCTGCCTCCTCGTACTCACCGCCCTTCCCCCACTCTGCCAGCGACCCACGACACGAGCGACCGCACGGCCGTTCCCCCACCCAGAGCAACCACCAACGGCTCCCGCCCCGGCCCACCACACCGCAGGGTGCCGCCCGGGGCACCACCAGCCCGCTCCCCCACCCACAGCAACCACCAACGGCTCCCGCCCCGGCCCACCACACCGCAGGGTGCCCCGCAGGGTGCCCCGTAGGGCGCCAGAGCGGTTGTGCCGGTGTTGATCAGGCTCGATGCTGTAGGTACTTAACCGGGCTGGGTTGATGCCATGAACGCATGGAGTGCGGTGGAGAGCGCCGACTTCCGTGGCCCCCTCGACGTCACCAAGGCGGCCACAGCGGTGCTCGATGCCCGCAACCTGGTCATCGGGTGGAGCCCGGCGGCCGAGCGCCTGCTCGGGTACCGGGCGGACGAGATCGTCGGCCGCCCTCTGGAGACCCTGCTGCCGTCCGCGGGGTCCGGCCCCGACGACGCGTCGATACTGGCGCAGATGCTCGGCGGCGTCACCCGTACGGCGCGGCACCGCGACGGACGGCTGCTGTCGGTGGCGACGTCCATCTGCCCGCTGGCCGACACCGGCGGCGGTACCGGCGGCGAGCCCGCCCGCATCCTGGTGGCGGCCGAGCTGGACGGGCTGCGGGCATGGGAGTCGCAGCAGGCCATGCTGCACGGGCTGGCCACCCAGTCGCCGGTGGGCCTGGCCATCTACGACACGGAGCTGCGGCTGACCTGGTTCAACGCCACGTACGGGCGGGAGATCGGGCTGCCGCTGGAGGACTTCATAGGCAAGCGGGCCGATGAGCTCTATCCGCGGGGCCAGTTCGTCACGGAGGGGTATCCGAGGAGCACCCAGGGGGTGATGGGGCAGGTCCTGGAGTCCGGCGAGCCGGTCGTCGACCTGCACTTCGTCGGGCAGCTGCCCACCGACCCGGGGACCGATCATGTGTGGTCGTGCTCCTACTACCGGCTGCAGGACGCCGGCGGCCGGGTGCTGGGGGTGTGTGAGGACGCCTTCGACATCACCGGCCGCTATCAGGCCCAGCGGCGGCTGAACCTCCTGGTGGACGCGGGCGGCCGGATCGGTACCACGCTCGACATGGCCGTCACCGCCCGGGAGGTCGCCGAGGTGGCGGTGCCGAAGTTCGCCGCCGCCGTCACCGTCGATCTGGTGCAGTCCATCCTGGAGGGCGACGAGCCGGAGCGCGGTGTCGGGCTGCCCACCCTGGTACGGGTCGCGGCGCGGTCGGACGGGGAGACGACGGGCGGGGTGCCCGGCAGCGCCCACCAGGTCGTCTATCCGCCGGGCTCGCCGCAGTACCGCAGCCTCTCCTCCGGTGGGATGGTGCTGGTGGACACCACGCTGGTCGTACCGCTGCGGGCCGGCGGCACCCCGCTGGGCCTGGTCACCTTCGTGCGCGGCGAGCACCCCTCCGTCTTCGACAGCGGTGAGATCGAGCTGGCAGACGAGCTGGTCACCCGTACCGCGGTCTGGCTCGACAACGCCCGCCGCTTCACCCGCGAGCACTCCGCCGCGCTCGCGCTCCAGCGCACCCTGCTGCCGCAGCATCTGGCCCCGCAGTCCGCGGTCGACCTCGCGTACCGCTATCTGCCCAGCGACAACCAGGCCGGGGTGGGCGGCGACTGGTTCGACGTCATCGGGCTGTCCGGGGCCCGGGTCGGGCTGGTGGTCGGGGACGTGGTGGGCCATGGCCTGCAGGCGGCGGCCACGATGGGGCGGCTGCGGACGACCGTACGGGCGCTGGCCCGGCTGGATCTCTCCCCCGACGAGCTGCTGAGCCGGCTGGACGACCTGGTGGGGCAGACGGCGGACGACCGGACGAGCACGCCGGGTACCGACACCGACGACGACGTGGCCACCGGGGTGACCTGCCTGTACGCCATCTACGACCCGGTCTCGCGGCGCTGCACCATGGCGCGGGCCGGGCATCTGCCGCCGGCCGTCGTCACTCCCGACGGACGGCTGTCGTTCCCGGATCTGCCGGCGGGCCCGCCGCTGGGGCTGGGGGGCCTGCCGTTCGAGTCGCTGGAGGTCGAGCTGCCGGTGGGCAGCCTGCTGGCGCTGTTCACCGACGGGCTGGTCGAGGGGCGCGAGAGGGACGTCGAGGCGGGTCTGGACACCCTGGGCGGGGTGCTGCGGGACCACCGCAGGCCGCTGGACGAGCTGTGCGACCGCGCGGTGGCCGAGCTGCTGCCCTCCGGGGCGGCGGCCGACGACTCGGCGCTGCTGCTGGTGCGTACCCGCGAACTGGACACGCGGCAGGTGGCCGCCTGGGAGCTGCCCGCCGAGCCGGAGGCCGTGGGCCGGGCCCGCGAGCTGGCCACCAGCCAGCTCACGCGCTGGGGCCTGGACGAGCTGTCGTACGCCACCGAGCTCGTGGTCAGCGAGCTGGTCACCAACGCCGTACGGCACGCCTCGGGGCCGCTGCACCTGCGGCTGCTGCGCGATCTGACGCTGCTGACCGAGGTCTCGGACACCGGACACACCTCGCCCCATCTGCGGCACAGCGCGAGCGACGACGAAGGCGGTCGGGGGCTGTTCATCGTGGCGCAGCTGGTCCAGCGCTGGGGGACGCGCTACACGCCGTACGGCAAGACGATCTGGACCGAGCAGTCCTTTCCGCCGCGCTATCCGGGGGCGCCGCGCCCGGTGGGCTGAGGGCCCGGCGGGCCTCCGCCCGCGTACGCCGTGCGGGTGCTCGACGGCGGACCGATGATGGAGTCAAGCGGCCGCCCAGGGATTCGGCGGGCGCGGAATAAGGAGGTCCTGTGACGAGCAACGGGAGCCAGAGCGCGGCCGAGCACCGGCCGGCGCAGCTGTACACGGGTGGCGAGCGGCCCTTCGACCCGGAGGACCTGGTGATGGTGTCCGGACGGGAGCCGACGCCCGCGAGCCTGGAGTGGGCGAAGCAGCTGATCGATGAGGAGGGACCGGCCGCCATCGAGCGGTATCTGCCGTGATGTCCTGATCGTCACGCCGCGGAGGCGTGCACGGGGTACCTGTGCACGCCCGCGCGGCCCGAGCCCCGCCATCGGTCGCGCCGCGGAAGCCGGGCCGGGGCGGGTGCCTCGGCGAGCCGGACCGACGGCCGGGAAGGCTCCCTCGCCGCCGCGCCGGTGGCCCCCTTGCCGGTCCAGCGGTGCCCTCGGCCCGTGTGCCGGGCCCCGATAAGGAGCCGAACCCAGGACGCCCGGCGCGATCCGGGGGAAGATCGGCGCATGACGATGATCAGGTCGACGGGGGTCCGGCGCGGGATGCTGCCGATAGCGGTGCTGGCCGTGCTCGCGGCGGGGTGCGGAACGCATCGGACAGGGGACGACGCCGGTGCGGGCGGCCCCTCGCGGAAGGCTGCGGCGACGCCGGGCAAACCGGCGGACTTCCGGTGCCCCGGCGAGAGCCCCTCGCCGACGCCGTCGCCGACCGCACACCCCTCGGGCCCGGCCGCGCCGCCCACCGACCACTACGCCGAGAACCACGGCTTCAGGGTTCCCTTCCCGCTGCACGGCCAGCGCCGCTGCGACGGGCTCGCGGCCGTCGGGCGCATCGAGAGCGCGCTCGAACCGCTGCGCAAGCGCGGTGATTTCGACCCGGAGAGCACCCGCAAGGCGCTCACCGGCCTCGGCTACTCGGCCGGGAAGGTGCAGGCGCATCAGAACGGCCCCACCGGGGTCGGCTTCCTCATCGATGCCACTCCGCTGTGTCTGGAGGGGACGATGAACAGCAGGACCACCCAGGCGGATGCCTTCGGCGGCTACCCCGACCACACCGGCTGCGACGTTCCGTCCGGCGGCCACTGACCGCAGTCCTCCCAACCCTGGGCCCGCCCCCGCCCGTCGGGGCGGCGGCGGGAGAACCGGCGCGGCGGTCAGTTCGCCAGCAGTCTGCGCAGCCAGGCCAGCGGTGCCGCCCCCGCGTCCCGGGACAGGGCGGCCTGGGGTGCCATGCCCGAGAATCCGTGGAACCCGCCCGGCCACACATGGAGTTCGGCGCTGCCGCCGGCCTGCCAGAGCCGGCTGGCGTAGGCGATGTCCTCGTCGCGGAAGGTCTCGGCCGAGCCGACGTCGATGAACGCGGGCGGCAGCCCCGACAGGTCCTCGGCACGGGCCGGCGCGGCGTACGGCGAGACGTCCGGGCCGCCGCATGCCTCCCCCAGCAGCGCGGTCCAGCCGGTGTTGTTGGCCGTACGGTCCCAGACGCCGATCCCGGCCATCTGGTAGCTGGACGGGGTGTCGTTGCGGTCGTCGAGCATCGGGCACAGCAGCAGCTGTCCGGCGAGCTGCGGGCCGCCCCGGTCGCGCGCCATCAGGGCGACGCCCGCGGCGAGTCCGCCGCCGGCGCTGGCGCCCGCGAGCACGATCCGGCCGGGGTCGACGCCGATGTCGGCGGCGTGGGCGGCCGTCCAGAGGAGGCCCGCGTAGCAGTCCTCCGCCGGTGCGGGGTGCGGGTGTTCGGGGGCGAGCCGGTATTCGACCGACACGACGACCGCACGCAGTTCCCGCGCCAGCTCGAGAAAGCCCAGGGCGCCACTGTGCCGGGTTCCGACGATCATGCCGCCACCGTGCATCACGTACAGGGCGGGCAGCGGTCCCCGCTCCCCCGCCGGCCGCAGGACGAGCAGCGAGACGTCCGGCGCGCCCTGCGGCCCCGGCACCGTACGGTCCTCGAACGCGAAGGCGCCGTCCAGGCTCAGCGTCTCGTCCGACGGCGGCTCCATCAGGGGCGACCGGCGCAGTGCGGGGATCATGTCGGGCAGCAGGGCGGGCGGCAGATCCTTCCCTATGGCCTCGAGGAGGCCGGCCAGCTCGGGGTCGAACGGTGGCGGCGGCCCGACGGGAGCGGGCTGCGCGTCGGCGGGCTGCTGGTCGGTCATCGGTTGTCTCCCTCACTTCGCAGGGCCTCGGGCCGCGTCCGGGTCCGGAACGCGGCCCCGTGGGCGACTACCCAGCGCGACGGCCGCCGACCCGCCGGCCAGCGCGCAGCCGCCCGCCAGCAGGAACACCGCTTGCAGACCGTACGCACGACATGCCGTACCCAGGAGCGCGATTCCCAGGGCGAGGCCGAGCTGGCGTGCGGAGTTGGCCGCCGCGGCGGCGACGCCGCTGTGGGTCGGGGGCGCCGCAGCCATGGCCGTCGCCGGCAGCACGGGGGAGACGAGCCCGGCACCGACGCCGGTGAGGGCGAGGCCCGGCAGCAACGCCGGCCAGCTGGCGCCGGATTGCGCGGCGAGCAAGGTCAGATCGCCGATGCCGACGAGGACACAGCCGCCGCCGACGGCCCAGTGGGCGGGCAGCCGGTGCAGGGCGCTGCCGGCCAGCGCGGAGGTGACGAAGAAGGCGAGCGGCTGGGCGCTGATGACGAGTGAGGTGGCGAAGGAGGTGAGTCCCGCGTCGTTCTGGAGCCGGAGCGAGAGCACCGGAAGGAAGCCGAAGGCGCCCAGGTAGTAGGCGCCGGAGGCGACCAACAGGCCGTCGAAAGCGGGATTGCGGAACAGCGCGAGGGGAATCATGGGGTGCGCCGATGCCCGCTCGACGAGGACGAACGCGGTGAGTGCGGCCGCGCCGACGGCGAAGCCCAGCAGCGTTGCGGCGTCGTCCCAGCCCCGTTCGCCGCCGCGGACGAAGCCGAAGGTGACGCCGCTCGCGGCCAGGGTGAAGGTGACGATCCCCGGCCAGTCGACGGGCGTCGGCGTGGGCGCGTCGCCGGCCGGCACCTTCAGGGACAGCAGCAGCGCGACGAGGCAGAGCGGCACCGAGCTGTAGAAGATCCACTGCCAGGACAGGAGTTCGGTGAGCATGCCGCCGGCGACATTGCCGACACCGGCGGCGGCCCCGGCGACGGCACCCCATACGGCGAAGGCGCGGGCCTTGTCCCGCCCGCTGTACGTCAGGCCGATCAGCGGTAACAGCGTGGCGAACATCGCGGCGCCCGCGAGCCCCTGCACGGCGCGGGCCGCGATCAGCAGCGGAACGCTTCCGGCCATCCCGCATCCGAGGGTGGCCAGCGTGAAGACGGCGAGGCCGAGTACGTACAGCCGCTTGCGTCCGAGGGTGTCGCCCAGGGATCCCATGCCGAGCAGCAGCCCGGCGAGGGCGAGGGTGTAGACGTCGACGATCCATTGCAGCGCGCCGAAGTCCGCGTCCAGGTCGTCGGCCATGTGCGGCAGTGCCACCGTCACGATCGTCGCGTGGACGAGGAGGAGGAAGGTACCCAGACATGCGGCTGCGAGCGGCAGCCATGTGCCTCGGACGCGGGTGTCAAGGTGGTCGGTGTGGTGGGTGCGGTTCATGCGCCCACCCTGCGGTAATGCCCTTGTACGGCTGAACCCTTACAGGCAGGACCCCGTCCGCCTTGTGGCCGAGGTCATGGGGTTCCGCCGGCCGACCGCGGCGGCTTCGGGTCGATCATGACGCGATTCACACCCCGTTCATCCCTCAACTATTCGTAAATGTCGGCCAATTCGACACGAATTTTCAGCCACGCCGAGTGTCGCGCTGGGCGGCTTCGGACGGCGCGACGACGCCCCGTTCCGGCCACTCTCCCCGCCCGGGCCCGCCACTTTCCCCCGCGCCCCCGAGGCGCTCTCGCCGCATCCCCCACGCATCCCTGATGTGTTCCTGCAATGTTCAGATAGAAGTAACTATCCATACACCAAAACGAAACCTCCATGTGCTATCTGACGGTCCGCCAGATCAACGCGAAAACGTCCAAAGACCAACCGCGATTAGCGGACGCTACTTTCCGGAAGCATGTGATCACATGTAGCGTTCGACTCGACCTGAGCCGTGGCTTTGCATCACGTCACGGCTGACCACGGGCCTGGGCGCGCGTACATGCTTCCGGCACGGACGGAGCTAATGCCCCGCTGGCCACACCCGCATCACAAGTGCCGGTTGGCCAATCCGCATCGGTATCGCATCGCGCTCGTCCTGTAGTACTCGCGCACACCCGAACGTCGAGCACCGCCATGTCTCTGTCCGTACACGCCTGCTTTGCAAGAGGAATGGGCCCAGATCATGTTTATGAACTCCTCGACGACCCTTGTCTTGCGACCAGAGTCAGAGTTCGGCCTCCCGGCCGACGCCGCCCCCGACGACGGGCCTCCCCTGGCGGTCGACCGGCTTCCCGACGGCAAGTGGCAACTCACCCTGCACGACCTCGAGCCCGTGTCGGTCCACCGACTCCCGGACGAGGTGCACATCATCCTGGCACCGGCCTGCGAGGAACCGCCCCACCCCGCCTCCGCGCAGGCACCCGCGCCCACGGCGACACCACCGGATCCCATACAGATCGATACCGCGGCCCGCACCGTATCCATTGAAGGACGCCAAATCAGCCTGCCCCGGCTGGAATTCGATCTGCTGGCCCACCTGGTGCTGCACCCACAGCGCGCCTTCACCCGGCAGCAGCTGATGGACGCCCTCTGGCCCACCTGCCAGTCCAGCGCCCGCACCGTCGATGTCCACATCGCCCGGCTGCGGCGACGCCTGGGGCCGGGCCGTCGCGATTCCATCAGCACGGTCTTCGGCATCGGCTACAAGTACCTGCCCACCCCTTAGGCGGCGGGTTCTGCGGCCGGCACGGTCGCTTTTCGGCCCCGCTCCCCTGCACCGGCGCCCCCCGTTCGCCGGTGCAGGGGTCGCGGCGCCGGCGTCACCCGATCCCGCCCGCCGCCGCCAGATGCGCCGGCGTCCCCGCCGCGGGCTCCTTCCGTACGAAGGCCCGCCGCAGGGCGTGGTACGGCTGATCGGGATCGAAGAAGTTGCTGTGCATCCTGGCCAGTTCATGGGACCGGTAGGCCGCGAGCGGGCGGCGCGCCTCGTCCCGTTCCCGGTTCGCCTTCTTGGCGGCGATCCGCGGCTGGCAGGCGGGCGCCGAGGCCAGGCGGGCCGCGAGCCGTGCGGTCTCCGCGGCGAACTCCCGCGGGGCGCAGTCGATGATCCGGTCCACCAGCCCCAGGCGCTGCCCGGTGGCGGCGGTGACCGGCAACGCCCGGTCCATGAGCCGCGCGGCCGCCTCGGGCCCCGCCCGGCCGGGCAGGGTGTAGGTCCAGTACTCGGATCCGTACAGGCCCATCAGCCGGTAGTGCGGGTTGAGCACCACCGCCGACCGGCACCAGACCTCGTCGGCCGCGAGGGCCAGCATCGCCCCGCCGGCCGCGGCATTGCCGCCGAGGGCCGCGACCACCAGCCGGTCCGTGGTGGTCAGGACGGCGTGGACGAGGTCGTCCATGGCGTTGATGTTGGCCCAGGACTCCTCGGCGGGGTCCGGGGCGGCCTCGATGACGTTGAGGTGGATGCCGTTGGAGAAGAAGTCGCGGCAGCCGCCGAGGACCAGCACGGAGGTCGGCCGCGTGCAGGCGTGCCGGTAGGCGGCGAGCAGGCGGTGGCAGTGGTCGGTGCTCATCGCCCCGCCGGGGAAGGAGAAGCGCAGGAATCCGACCGCGCCGTCCTCCCGGTAGCGGATATCGGCCCAGGTACGCGGGCGGCCGGGTTGCGCAGGAGGCCCGTCCCACGGCTCCGGTGGCGCCGGGATCTCGGGGAGGGGCGGCAGCCGGTCGCCCAGCGCGAGGGTGGCGGGCAGCTTGACGGGGGCGGGGCCGCCCGGGGTGCGCGGCGGGCGCAGTTCCGGGATCCAGACCGCACCGTCGGCCGTCGCCCGGCAGATGGCCCCGCACCGGGTGGCGAGCAGCGCGCCCGGCTCGCCCGTGAGGGTGTCCTCGGGGTGGCCGCCGTGCAGAAACCACGTACCGCCGAGCAGTTCGTCGCGTACACCCGGCTGCGAATCGGCGGCGCGCAGCGTCCGCACGACGGTCGCGGTCGGGTCCGTACGCCAAGCGATACGGCGCGCGTCCTGGCGCAGCGGCGGACGGACCCGGCCGGGTTTTTCGGCGGCGGTGAACGAGCGCTGTGGGCGCGGGCGGTAGGCGCCGGACGCGAAGCGGTCGACGGCGCTGTGGACCGCCGCCAGGGCCGCGTCCGCGATCTCGTTGCGGTACAGGTCGCTCTTGCCCACCTCGGGGACGGGGCACTCGGCGGTGGCCCACACATCGCCGGCGTCCATCTCGTCATTGGCCTGGAGCACCGTGACGCCCCAGCGGTCCACGCCCAGGTGCACCGCCCAGTCCACCGAGGACGGCCCGCGGTCACCGACGGGGCCGGGGTGCACGATCAGACAGGTGTAGGCGGACCAGACCTCCCGCGGGACGGCGGTCTTGAGCATCGGGGCGACGACCAGATCCGGGGCGTGCCGGCGCACCGCCTCGAGCAGCGGCGTCTCCCGGGTGACGAGTTCCACGCCCACCTGGTGTCCGCCGTCGGTGAGTTCGGCGAAGACCCGCTGGGTCAGGCTGTTGAACGCGCCGGCGATGAGCAGAATGCGCACGGCAGACTCCCCTGGGGCTGGTACCGATGAGCCGATGACTGGTCGCGATCGTTCCGCAGGAGCGGGGGTGGACCGCCGGACCCGCGCGGCGGGTCATCCGATCGGTGGACGCCGGGCGGCGCAGTGACCGGCAGCGCTTACCCTTGATTGACAATGACTTGGTGATTCTTTTACCTTCGGATACCCGGGAGGCGTATCCGCACCGACCGCGCACCCGCGGCGCACAACCAAGGAAACATGACGTCATTTCCCGTTATCACACTGGAAACCTGAAGAGTGCAGTATGGGGTGCACCCAGGTCGAGGCGGAGGGCGATGATGCGGAAGGGAAACGGCATACCCAGCTCCATCGGCATATCCCAGGTGCCCGGCATATCGCTGCGCCGCCTCTGCCGTATCCCTCTTGCCCTCGTCGTCGCCGTCCTTGCGTGCGTGCTGGCCGGTGCCACCGCGGCGCCCGAAACGCCGACCCCCGCCCTGCCGGCCGCCCTGGCGCTCAAGTCCGCCGGTGCCGCCCCGGTCGTCGGTGACTCCGAGGACGGCAGCGGGGACTGCGCGGAGCCCGAGGGCGAACGCGGCCAGCCGCGCCGCGCCGCGCGGACCTCGGTCGGCGTTCCGCAGCGCACCGGCCGGCCGCTCCCGCCCTGCCGCACCGACCCGACCTCCGCGCCCGCCGTCGCCCCCGGTGCCCCGCAGGGCCGGGGACCGGCCCCGGCCGCCGCCGCCTCAAGACCCAGCGAACTCCCCGTACTGCACTGCATCTTCCGCTGCTGAGCGAGCCCGTGGTGGCCTGCCCCACCACTCGCGCATCGCACGTTCACGCCACCCTCGCGTGGCACCACTCATCAGCAGGAGACCTCCTCATGGAGACCTTCATCCAGCATGCCCGCGGCCGAACGGCCCGGATCGCCGAACGGAGTGAGGAGCGGGAGGCCTACGGCCGGCTCGCCGACGGGCAGTCCCCGCTCGCCCTGTTCATCACCTGCTCCGACTCCCGGGTCGTGCCGTCCCTGATCACCGGGGCGCAGCCCGGCGAACTCTTCGAACTCCGCACGGCCGGCAACGCCGTGCCCATCCACCAGGAAGGCATGGCGGCCAGTTCGGAGGCCGCCACGATCGAGTACGCCATGCATGTGCTGGCCGTCGCCGACATCGTGGTCTGCGGTCACTCACACTGCGGAGCGGTCGGCGCGAAGGCCCGCGGCGAGGACCTGACAGCGGCACCCGCCGTACGGGACTGGCTGGCGCAGCAGCTCTCCGACGAACTGCCCGACGACGCGGAACCGATGGTCACCGCCGCCGTCCAGCAGCATGTCTGCGAACAGATCGAGCGGCTGCGCGGATACCCCTGTGTAGCGGAACGCCTGGCGGCCGGCGAGGTCCGGCTGCACGGCTGGTTCTACGAGGTGCACACCGGCCGGGTGCTGGCGCACGACCCGGCCGCCGACGCGTTCCTCCCGCTGTGAAGGCGGGCCGGCACATGAGGCAGCACTTCAAGCAACTCACCGCCTACCGCGCGGACTTCACCGCCTCCATCGTCGTCTTCCTGGTGGCCGTCCCGCTGTGCGTCGGGGTCGCGGTCGCCTCCGGCGTACCGGCCGAACTCGGCCTGGTCACCGGCATCGTCGGCGGGCTGCTCACCGGGCTGCTGCCCGGCAGCAGCCTCCAGGTCAGCGGGCCGGCCGCCGGGCTGACCGTGCTGGTCTTCGAAGCGGTCAAGGAATACGGCATCGGGGCGCTGGGAGCGCTGGTGCTGGCGGCCGGTGCCCTGCAACTGGCCATGGGGGCGCTCCGGCTCGGGCGCTGGTTCCGGGCCATCTCGGTCGCCGTCGTCCAGGGCATGCTCGCCGGTATCGGGCTGGTCCTGATCGCCGGTCAGCTCTACGCCCTCACGGATGCCAAGGCGCCGGGCAGCGGCCTCGCCAACCTCGGCTCGCTGCCCGGCCTGGTCACCGCCACGGCGGTGTCCGGCCCCGCGCTGACCGCGCTCGCCATCGGTGCCACCACCATCGCCGTCCTGGTGCTGTGGCCCCGCTGGCGGCGCGCCGCGCGGATCCTGCCCGCTCCACTGGCCGCCGTGGCCCTGGCCACCACCGCGGTGTGGGCGCTGGATCTGCCCGTGGCACGCGTCCGGGTCAGCGGCCTGCTGGAGGCGATCCAGCCGCCCGGCCTCGCCGACCTCGGCCGGCTCACCGAGATCGGCGTGATCGGCACGGTCCTGGCCTTCGCGCTGATCGCATCGGCGGAGTCGCTGTTCAGCGCCGCCGCGGTGGACCGGCTGCACGACGGCCCGCGGACGGAGTACGACAGGGAACTGATGGCGCAGGGCGCGGGCAATGCGGTGTGCGGGCTGCTCGGCGCGCTGCCGATGACCGCCGTGATCGTCCGCAGCGCCGCCAACGTCCAGGCGGGGGCCAGGACCAAGGTCTCGCGGGTGCTGCACGGCGGTTGGCTGCTGCTCTTCGCGGCGGCGTTCCCGGCGGCGCTGGGCGTGGTGCCGGTGGCCGCGCTGGCCGGCGTACTGGTGCATGCGGGCTGGAAGCTGATCCCGCTGCGCGACCTGCGCCCGATGTGGCGCGAGCACCGCGGCGAGGCCGTCGTCCTGCTCGTCACCGCGATCGCCATCGTCACGGTCAATATGTTCGAGGGGGTTCTCATCGGTCTCTTGCTGGCCGTCGCCAAGACCGCCTGGGAGACCTCGCACGTCCACCTCGAGATCGACGACCCGGAAGGCGAGGGGCCGGTCGTCGTACGGGCCCTGGGCAATGCCACCTTCCTGCGGCTGCCCAAGCTTCTCGACCAGCTGGAGGCGCTCCCCCGGGACCGGGACGTCGAACTCGACCTGAGCGGCCTGCGCCATCTCGACCACGCATGCGGCGCCGCGCTGACCAACTGGGCCGAGCAGCACCGGCGCAGCCGTGACCGTTCGGCGGAACTGGTCTCCTGATACCCGGAAATCCGCGGGACTGACATACCGTCAATCTTCCGGTCCGCCACGGCCCTTGATCCCTTGGGCCGTGAGCGGGCCGGAAGATTCCGGTTGCCGGTGCGCCGCGAGCCGCCGGTGACGGCGGACGCGGTGCGCCACCGCCACGCCGAGGGCGAACGCCAGCGGCAGCGGTACCAGCAGGGCGCCGTTGACGGGCGTGGAGGCGCCCGTCAACAGGGCGAAGTCACGGCACACCAGCGCGATCAGTACGGCGAGACCGACGCCGGAGACCAGGGGCGCGGCCACCACCCGCCAGGCGGGCAGACCGCGGCGGTTGCGGCGGAAGAAGCCGTACACGGCGAGCGCGGCCAGTGCCTGGAGCGCCATCACGCCGAGGATTCCGGTGCCGCTCGCCCAGAGGAACGTGACGGTGTAGGGGTCCTGTCCGGCGGCGAGGGTGGCGAGGACGACGGTGAGGGCGAGCGCTGACTGCAGGAGGACGGCGGGCGCCGGGGAGCGGGTCCGGGCGGTGACCGTGGCGAGGCGTCGGGGCAGCAGGCCTTCGCGGGCGAGGGCGTAGAAGTAGCGGGTGGCGGCGTTGTGGAAGGCGAGGGCGGCGGCGAAGGCGCTGGTGATGAGGAGGATGTGCATGGTGTCGGCGGCCCAGGCGCCGGCGAACCGCTCGGTGGCGGCGAAGACCATGTTGATGCCGTCGGGGCCGTTGGCGGCCCGCTGCGCCCCGTCCGCCCCGTAGGCATTGATGATCATCCAGGCCGTGAAGGTGTAGAAGAGCGCGAGGAATCCGACGGCGAGGTACGTGGCGCGCGGCACGGAACGCTCCGGGCTGCGGACCTCCTCGGCGTAGATCGCGGTGGCCTCGAAGCCGATGAACGCGCCGACGGCGAGCACGAACATGCCGCCGGCGCCCGCGGTGCCCAGGTGCTCCGGTGCGAGCACGCCGAACTGGGGGCCGTCGGGTCCGCCGCCGTGCGCGACCACCCCGGCCTCGAACACCAGCAGGATCAGCACTTCGAGAACCAGGGCCACGCCGAGCACCTTGGCGCTGAAGGTGACCTTGAGGTAGCCGAGGACGCCGATGGCAGCCAGCCCCGGCAGGGCCCAGGCCCACCAGGGGACGCGGACGCCGGTCAGATCGTGCAGCCCGGACTCGGCGAACCAGCCGAAGGCGGCGAGCAGCGCGACCTCGATGGCGTTGTACGCCAGCAGGGCCACATACGCCGCACCCGCACCGGTCGCCCCGCCCAGCCCGCGGCCGATGTACCCGTAGAACGCACCGGCGTTACGGACGTAGCCGCTCATCGCGGTGAAGCCCGCGGCGAAGACGACGAGCAGCAGCCCGGAGACCAGATAGCCGAGCGGCGCCGCCTCTCCGGCCATGCCGATGGACACCGGCGCCACACCGGCCATCACGGTCAGCGGAGCGGCCGCGGCCACCACGAAGAAGACCAGGTCACCGGTGCCGATGGCGGTCCGGTCGAGGCTGGGCGCGGCCAGGTCGGCGGGAGCGTTCCGCGGCGAGGGAGGTGGGGACGGCTGCGGGCTCATGCGCACGCCTCATCAATGGTGTCGGGCCTTTACGGGGCAGACCGTACCGGACCCGACACGACGGGGCGGACCGGAATGATTGCGTGGCCGCGGTTGTTGAGCGAAGGTCATGGCTGCCGTGTGCGGCGCAAGCCGCCGCCGCGCGGCCTATGTCGCGAGCTTCGAGGATGGGACGGAAAGCATGCCTCTTGAGGGTGAGTACGAGCCGAGCCCGGCGCAGTGGGTGCGTGATCAGGTCGAGTTGTACGAGAGCTCGGGCGGCAAGGAAGGGACCACGATGCGCGGGATGCCGGTCGTCGTGTTGACGACCCGGGGCGCGCGGAGCGGCAAGATCCGCAAGAGTCCGCTGATGCGGGTGGCGCACGACGGCGTCTACGCCGTGGTGGCTTCCTTGGGCGGCGCCCCCAAGCACCCGGTCTGGTACCACAACGTGATCGCCGACCCCCGGGTCGAGCTCCAGGACGGTCCGGTACGCCAGGACATGACGGCGCGTGAGGTCACCGGGGACGAGAAGGCGCTGTGGTGGGCCCGTGCGGTCGAGGCCTTCCCCGACTACGCCGACTACCAGAAGAAGACGGAGCGTCAGATCCCGGTGTTTGTGCTGGAGCCGGCGCCGACGGCGCACTGACCTGCCGGGCGCCTCGCGGGCGGCCGCATCGGCAGGCCGGCGCGGCCGCCTACGGGACGGCCCTCAGAGGCCGACCAGCGTGATCTCCGTGGCCTTGACGCTGGTCCAGACGGCGGCGCCGTCGGCCAGGCCGAGCGCGAGGGCGGCCTGCGGGGTGACCTCGGCCACCAGGTCGGGGGCTTCGGGCGAGGTGATCAGGATGCGCAGTCGGCTGCCCGCGGAGGTGATTTCGGCGACCGTTCCGGGCCAGACGTTGCGGGGGCTGCCCTCGGGTTTGCCGTTGTGGACGGCGACCGCCTCGGGGGCGATGATCGCCAGGGCCGGGATGCCGTCGGCGAGGCAGTCGGCGACGACGAGCTGACCGCCGTCGGCGAGGGCGAGGCCGTCGGCGGTGGCAGTGCCGGGCCAGGCGTTGCGGCCCAGCATCCGGGCGACCCAGGGCGAGCGGGGGTGGCGGGTGACCTCGGCGGGCGGGGCGTCCTGGAGGGTGCGGCCCGCGTCGAGTACGAGGACCCGGTCGGCCAGCGAGACCGCTTCGACGGGGTCATGGGTGACGATGAGACAGACCCCGCCGAAGCCCGCGAGGTGACGGCGCAGGGTGTGCCGGACGTGGGCGCGGGTGGTCTGGTCGAGGGCGGCGAGCGGCTCGTCCAGCAGCAGCAGTCGCGGCCGGGCGGCCAACGCCCTTGCCAGGGCGACGCGTTGGGCCTGGCCGCCGGAGAGCTGGGCGGGCTTGCGGTGAGCGAGGTGGCCGACGCCCAGCCGGTCCAGCCACTGCTGCGCGGCGCGGCGGGCCTCGGCGCGCGGGGTGCCGTGGGCGCGCAGCCCGTACGCGGTGTTGGCCAGGGCGCTCAGATGCGGGAAGAGCGCGCCGTCCTGCGGCACCCAGGCGACGCCGCGGCGGTGCGGGGGCAGCGCGCTGACGTCGGTGTCGCCGAGGCGCAGCGCGGCATGGGCGCGCGGGGTGAGACCGAGGAGGGCGCGCAGCAGGGTGGTCTTGCCGGCACCGTTGGGGCCGACGACGGCGATGGTGGTGCCCGGGTCGGCGTCCAGGGTCAGCTGGTTGAAGCCGGTGACGTCGGCGTGCAGCGGCCAGCGTTCCTGGGAGGCCAGGGTCTTGGTGACGGGCTCCTCGGGCACGGCGGGCGACGACGGGAGGTCGGTGTCGTCGATGCGTACGGCGCGGGCCGGGCGGTCGGCGCTGCCGCCGGTCCAGCGGCCGCGCAGGGCCACCAGGACGGCCATGGCGATGACGAGCAGCAGCAGCGAGACGGAGGTGGCGGCTTCCGGGGAGTCCTGGAGCAGCAGATAGACCTGGAGCGGGAGGGTCTGGGTGGTGCCGGGCAGGTTGCCGGCGAAGGTGATGGTGGCGCCGAATTCACCGAGGGCGCGGGCCCAGGTCAGCGCGGCGCCGGCGGCGAGACCGGGCGCGACCATGGGGAGGGTGACGGTGCAGAAGACCCGTACCGGGGAGGCGCCGAGGGAGGCCGCCGTCTCCTCGTAATGCGGGCGCAGTCCGGCGAGCGTGCCCTCCAGGCTGATCACCAGGAACGGCATCGCGACGAAGGTCGCGGCGACCACCGCGCCCGAGGTGTGGAACGGCAGGGTGAGGCCGAAGGTGTCCTCGAGCCAGGGCCCGAGCAGTCCGCGGCGGCCGAAGCCCAACAGGAGGGCGACACCGCCGACGGTCGGCGGCAGCACCATCGGGAGCAGGACCAGCGAGCGCACCAGCGCCTTGCCGGGGAAGCTGACCCGGGCCAGCAGCCAGGCCAGCGGCACCCCGAGGACCAGGGAGAGCCCCAGCGCCCAGAAGGAGACCAGCAGCGAGAGCCGGAGCGCTTCGGTGACGCCGGGCATCGTCAGATGCGTGGCGAGGTCGCTCCAGGTGGTGCTGGCCAGGATGGCGATCAGCGGCATCAGCAGGAACGCGATCGCGAGCAGCGCGGGCACGCCCAGTGCGACGGGGGTGCGGGTGCCGGGCGCGTGGCGCTTGGCCGGCCGGGTCGCCGTGGACGGCCGGGGAAGCGTGCGCATACGTGTCATCGCGGTTCCAGGGATCGGGGCGGGCCGGTCCGGTCCGGCGGGCCCGGGCCGCGTACGGCGAGAGCGCCGCACGGGCCCGTCCGCTCCCCCGAGCCGGACGGGCCCATGCGGCGCACGGGACGGTTACGGCTTCTGGAAGCCCGCGCCCTGCAGGAGCTTCTGCGCCTCGGGGCTGCTGAGCCACTTCACGAACGCGGCCGCGGCCTTGGCGTTCTTGGAGGTCTTGAGGGTGGCGGCCGGGTAGGAGGCGACGGCGTTCTGCGCGTCGGGGATGTCGATCGCGTCGACCTTCTTGGGCGCGGTGGCGGCGTCCGTCTTGTAGACGATGCCGGCGTCGGCCTCGCCGAGCTCCACCTTGGTGAGGACGGCGCGGACGTTGGGCTCCTGCGAGACCGGCTTGACCTGGAGCTTCTGGGCGTCCAGGACCTGCTTGCTGTAGCGGCCGACGGGCACCTCGGCCGCGGCGAGGACGACCTTCAGCTTGGCGTCGGTGAGGTCCTTGAGATTGCCGATCTTCTTCGGGTTGCCCTCGCCGGTGGCGATGACCAGGCGGTTCTTGGCGATGACGGTCGGGGTGCCGTGGTCCGCCTTGGCCAGGCCGTCCATGGTCTTGGTGTCGGCGGTGACCAGGGCGTCGGCGGGGGCGCCCTCCCTGACCTGGGCGGCGAGTTCCTGGGAGCCGGCGAAGGAGAAGTTCACCTTGGTTCCCGGGTGTTCCTTCTCGTAGACCGCGCCGGCCTTCTTGAAGACATCGGTCAGCGACGAGGCCGCCAGCACGGTGAGGTTCGCCTTCGGGGTGTCGCTGGCCTTGTCGGCGCCGCTGTCCTTCTTGTCGTCGTTGCCGCAGGCGGCGAGCGGGACGAGCAGGGCGGCGGTGACGAGCGCGGCGGCGGTGCGGCGCCGGGTGACGACACGGGACATGGGCGGAACTCCTTGTGACGCGGGGCGGCGGACGCCGCCCGAGCGGATGGGGATCAGCCGCGCCGTGGACGGGGCGACGCCGCTGGGGTGTGGCAGCCGACCGGTGGGGACGGTGGGTGCGGTTCGGTGGTGGTGTGACCGCGGCGGTTCATGAGCGGGCGGTCGCACGGGGGTTCGCGAGCGGTATGCCACGCGGCGGCTCAAGAGTGGTGCGCCACGCGGGGGTTCACGTGCGGTCGATGTGCACGCTGGTGGACTTCACGCGGGCGGTGGCCTGCATGCCGACCTCCAGCCCCAGTTCCTCCACGGCCTCCCGGGTCAGCAGGGACACCAGGCGGTGCGGTCCCGCCTGGATTTCGACCTGCGCCGCCACATCGCCGAGCTTGATGGCGGTGACGATGCCGGGGAAGGCGTTACGGGCCGAGGTGTAGGAGGCGTCGTCCTCACCGGTGCCACTCTGTGCGACCTCGATGGAGAACGCCGCCAGGTCCCGGCCGTCGATCAGGCGGCGGCCGCCGTCGTCGCGGTGGGTCGCGACCTTTCCGGCGTCCGCCCAGCGGCGGGCGGTATCCGGGCTGACGCCCAGCAATCGCGCCGCCTGGCCGATTGTGTAGGACTGCATGTGCGACAAGATATGCAACATTGGCTGGCATTTGCAATTCTTTTGGCGAATGTATATAGCAGCCGCCAGGGGCGTTGGAGGAAATGCCAAGGGCGACTTCTCGCCACCTCTTCCCTCCATGCCTCCGTTTTGTGAGGCGCATTCCTCGCCATCCTGGCACCTGCAATGCGTGTCCGGAAGGTTGCGCAGGGTGTGGCTAGAGTGCAAGCAATGGCGGTATGTCAGGAGAAACCCCGGCATTCCACCCTCCATCCGCTTTCGCACCCGACTCCGTATATGAGGCCCCCACCATGCCCCTGAGCATCCGCAATCACCTCCCCGGCACCGTCACCTCCGTTACCACCGGCGAGGTCATGGCAACCGTCAAGGTCCGACTGGACGGCGGCCAGGACATCACCGCCGCGATCACCCGGGAGGCGGCCAACGACCTGGGCCTCGCGGCGGGGTCGGCGGTCCGTACGCTGATCAAGTCCACCGAGGTCGCGCTCGCCACCGGGCCGGTCGACGGTCTGAGCATCCGTAACCAGATCCCCGGCACCGTCGAAGGCGTCACCACCGGTGGCGCGATGGCCGGGGTGAAGATCAGCGTCGCAGGGGGCGAGCTGACCGCCGCGATCACCAAGGATGCGGTCGAAGACCTGGCGCTGACCAGCGGTTCGCCGGTCACCGCGCTGATCAAGTCCACCGAGATCTCCCTCGCCACCGCCTGAGCCCGGCGCCTTCCCCAAGGCCCCCGCCCGTCGGGGGCCTCAGGAGTGGCCGTCGACCGTGAGGCACTCCTCCGGTACGGCGCACGTACCGACCCAGATCCCGGTGATGGCGCTGATGTACCGCGCCCCGCAGCGGTCCGAAGGCACCACCAGCTGACTGCCCGCCTCGTCCAGCGCGCGCCCGTCCATGGCCGTGGCCAGCAGAATCGGCGCATCGCCGAAGTCCACGTCCAGCTCCGCCCACGACAGCACCGCATGGTGCCCGTCCCCGCCGGTGACGGCCAGCAGGAAGCGGGAGCGGTCCTTGCGGCGCCGGGCGTCGAAGGCCGGCCGCGCCTCGCCGAGGACCTCCCGCAGCAGCGGCCCTTCGAAGGTGTGGTGCTGCGGACCGTTGGTGGCGCAGTCGAAGACCACCTCGGCGCGCCGCTGCACCCACCGCTCCCGCAGATCCGCGACGGTCAGCGCGAGCGGACGGTCCAGCTGACCGCGGATCACAAAGCGCCGGGCACCGGCGGGTGCGGCGTCCGCCGGCGCCGGGTGTACGGCGACGGGGTGGGGCGGCGGGCTGAGTCGGCTCATTCGAGTCCCCCTCGAGGCTGTTCGCGTGGCGACTGCCTCCCTGTGATGCCCGACCGGGCCGGATCCGAACCACGGATGCCACCCTCATATGCATTTTTACCTCGCGTGTGGGAGGTGAAATGGGCCATGAGGGCGGCATGTCCGGTGTTGCGATCCAGCCATACGCGCCGCGTCGGCGTCCGGGCGTCGCACTCCGCCCCCGTCCCACACCGACCCGTTTCAGACCGGCCCGTCTCACACCGACCCCTCGCGCGACGGATGCGCCTTGGCCGACCAGCCCTCCTCCGCGCCCGCGGCCCGATGCTCCTCCAGTGCCTGCCACACCTTGTCGCGCAGCAGCGGCACCTCCGTGAAGCGCATCCCGGTGGCGTCGCGCAGCGCATTGGCGAAGGCGGGGGCCACCGGGTTGAACGGGCTCTCGCTCATCGACTTGGCGCCCAGCGGCCCGATCGCGTCCGAGGTCTCCATGAAGTGCACCTCGGTGCGCGGCACGTCGGCGTAGGCGGGCAGCCGGTAGCGGCGGAACGCGGGAGTGACCACCTTGCCGCCGTCGTCGACGAGGACCTGCTCGAAGAGGGTCGCGCCGAGCGCCTGGGCGACGCCGCCCTCGACCTGGCCGCGGCACTGCATGGGGTTCATGACCTTGCCCGCGTCGGCCGAGTGCACGCTGCGCAGGATCTTCATCTCCCCGGTGTGCGGGTCGACGGCGATCCGGAACCACTGGGCGTTGAAGGCCACCGATCGGGGCGAGCCGCCCCAGTGCCCGGCCGCCACAAGTTCCACGTTCTTGCTGTGCGCAGCCTCGTGGAGTTCCTTGAGCGACACCAGCCGCCCGTCGCACTCCACCGAGTCCGCCATCAGCCGGCACAGGCTCCGCGGCACCCTGACATGCTCCGCGGCGAAGGTGAGGATCCGCTCGGCGAGGCCGTTGGCCGCCTTCATCACGGCCTTGCCCGCGACGACCGTCCCGGCCGAGCCGAAGGCGCCGGTGTCATGCCGTACGACGTCGGTGTCGGACTGCCGGATGGCGATCCGGTCCACCGTGGTGCCCAGCGCCCCCGCGGTGATCTGCTTGTGCACGGTGGTCGTTCCGTTGCCGAACTCCGCCGTGCCCACCGCGATGTCGTACGTACCGTCCTCGAGCAGCGTCACCGTGGCGTCCGCGAAGTGCCCGCCCGGCGGACCGGTGGCGATCATCGACATCGCCGTGCCCTGCCCGACCAGCCAGCCCTCCGGGGCGTCGGCGGCGCTGGTGTCCTCGGCGATGGCGTCCCGGACGACCTTCAGGCACTGGTCGAGACCGTAACTTGCGATATGCAGGTCCTCCTCCTCGCCACCGGGGCTGATCATGTGCTCGCCGGGGCCGATGATGTTGCGCTCCCGGAAGACCAGGGGATCGATGCCCAGCCGGCGGGCCATCTCGTCCATCGCCGACTCCACGGCGAAGGTGACCTGCCCCAGGCCGTAGCCGCGGAAGGCTCCGGCGGGGACGCAGTTGGTGTAGACGGAGTACGCATTGACCTTCTTGTGCGGCGCGCGGTAGACGGCCATCGACTCGCCCACGCTGTGGAACATCACGGCCGGCCCGTGGTTGCCGTACGCGCCGGTGTTGGAAACCACCCGGATCTGGAGCGCGGTCAGCGTGCCGTCTTTCTTGGCCCCGGCCTTGAGCCGGATGCGGAAGGGGTGCCGGGTGGTCGCGCCGAAGAACTGCTCGGCCCGGGTGAACTCCAGCTTCACCGGCCGCTTCAGCCGCATCGCGGCCAGCACGACGATGTCCTCGGTGAGCATCTCCTGCTTGCCGCCGAACCCGCCGCCGACCCGGCCCGCGACCACCCGGACCTTGTCCTCCGGCAGGTCGTAGAGCGCGCAGAGGGCGCGGCGGGTCAGGAACGGGACCTGGGTGCTGGAGCGGACCACGATCCGCGCGCCGCCGTCCGCCCAGTCCGCCCCCTTCTCCTCGGTCTCCGCTGTCCCCTCGGCCTCCTCGATCTGCTCGATCTGCTCGATCTGCTCGATCTGCTCGATCTGCTCGAAGTAGGCGACACAGCCGTGCGTCTCCAGGCTGGCGTGCTGCACCCGCTGGGTGCGGAAGCTCTCTTCGTAGACGAGGTCGGCCTCGGCGAAGCCCTCCTCGACGCTGCCGATCTCGCCGTGCACCTCGCCGACGACGTTGTTCTCCGCCCGCGCGATCCGGGTCTCGGGGCCCTTGGGGTGGATCACCGGAGCGCCGGGTTGCATCGCCTCCTCCGGGTCGATGACATACGGCAGCTCCTCGTACTCCACGACGATCCGGCGGCAGCCCTCCTCGGCGGCCCCCTCGGTGTCGGCGACCACGGCCGCCACCCGCTGCCCCACGAACCGGACCACATCGTCCAACACCCGGGTGTCGTCGGGGTCCTCGGTGGGGTGCTCGTGCCGGGCCGAGGAGTACAGCCGCTCGGGCGCGTCGTGATGGGTGAGGACGGTGTGCACGCCGGGGACCCGGAGCGCGGCGGAGGTGTCGATGGAGACGATCCGGGCGTGCGGATGCGGGGAGCGCAGCAGCTTCATGTGCAGCAGGCCGGGGATGTCGATGTCGAAGGTGTAGCGGGCGGTGCCGGTGACCACCTGCGGCCCGGCCGGGGCGCCCAGGTTGCGGCCGACCGCCTGGCCCGCGCACGGCTCCTCGACGTTCTTGACCCCGCGTACGGCGTCCTCGATCGCCCGGTAGCCGGTGCAGCGGCACAGGTTGCCCTTGAGGGCGCGCGGCAGATCGGCCAGCTTCCCGTCGTCGTTCTCGCCGCCCTCCTCCGCGACCAGCGCCGATGTCGTCATCAGGAATCCGGCCGTGCAGAAGCCGCACTGGAAGCCCTGGGCGTCCAGGAACCTCTGCTGCATGGGGTGGAGCTCGCCGTCGGCCGAGGCCAGGCCCTCGACGGTGGTGACGCGGCGGCCCTCGGCGCGCACGGCGGGGTAGATGCAGCTGTGTACGGGCTCGCCGTCGACATGGACGGTGCAGGCCCCGCAGTCGCCGGCGTCGCAGCCCTTCTTGACCCCGAACCAGCCGCGGTCGCGGAGGTAGGTGCGCAGACACTGGCCGGGACGCGGCTCCGCGTCGAACCGCCGCTCATTGACGTGGATGTCGAAGCTCATCGTCCGGCCTCCCGGCCCAGTTCCCGGCGGATATCCTCGGAGAGCCGCAGCGCCATGTGCCGGCGCCAGGCCGGCAGTCCGTGGATGTCGTCGAACCAGTCGCCGTCGGCGATGGTCCATGCGAGCGCCTCGCGCAGTTCCCTGGCGTCCGGCGCCGTCGGGAACCAGAGGCGGAACGGCCGCACGGTGGCGGCGGTGACGGTCACGGCCAGCGAGCCGTCCAGCGGGTCGAGGGCGCCGATGACCAGCGCGCCGGAGCGGCCGAGTCCGTACAGGGACGCCTGGCGGAACGCCGTACGGGAGAGCAGGGCCCGGGCGGGCAGGGTGACCGAGCGCAGCAGTTCGCCCTCGGCGAGGTCCTTGCGACCGGCGCCGGTGATGAAGTCCGCGACCTTGGTGCGGCGCAGCGTGCCGTCCTGGGCCTGGAGCAGGGCGGTGCCGTCGAGGGCGGCGGTCAGCGAGATCATCGGGCCGGCGGGCAGGCCGTTGCAGAGGTTGCCGCCGACGGTCGCCATGTTCCAGATCTTGAACGAGGCGAGGAAGGCGCGGCAGCACTGTTCGAACAGTGGCGCCGCCGGGGCGTCGTAGGTCCGCGCGAAGCGGGAGAGCTGGGCGATGGTGCAGGTCGCCGCGATCTCCAGGGAGCCGTCGGACTGCCGGCTCAGCGGCTCCCAGTCCATCCGGCCCAGGTCCACCAGGCGTCGTATGTGCGGCTGCGGCTCGGAGAACAGGTACGTGCCGCCGCCCAGCCAGGCGTCGCCGGTGCGCCAGGGGGCGCGCTGCCGGGCGTCTCGCACCTCCAGCACCGTGTTGAGGTCCATACCGCGAGTGAAGCAACGCGGCGGTGCTCGGCACGACTGGTGCGCACCACGGAAAAACACCAGCGCGGCGGCCCGGAACTGGATGATCAACCAAGAGGTATATCGGCGAGAACGGCTTGCATTTACGATGGCTGGACTCGCATTCGCCTTGTGAATGTGAGATGCCGGGCCCCTCTCCGTCCGTCCTCCGCCCCGGCAGCCGCCCAAGGAGCCAGCACATGCACGTCCAAGAACTCCTCCAGCTCGATTCGCTCGATCTGAACCTGCTGTGGGGCGAGAGCTCCCTGCTCACCCGTGAGGTCAGCGGGGTGACCGCCACGGATCTGGAGGACCCGGCGCGGTTTCTGCAGCCGGGGGAGCTGGTGCTCAGCGGACTGGTGTGGTGGAAGCCCGGGGAGAGCCGCGCGAAGGTCGACCGCTTCGTCTCGGCGCTGCATTCGGCCGGGGCGGCGGCGCTGCTGGCGGGCGAGGAGACCCATGGCTCGGTGCCCGAGGACCTCGTCGCATCCTGCCGCGAACACCGCATCGCCCTGGTCGCCGTCCCCGCGCACACCACCTTCCGGGCCATCACGGAAGCGGTGTACCTGCGTCAGTGGGGAGACCTGAGCCGGCGCCCCACCGACCACTACGCGCTGCCGGAGAACGTCCGCACGGAACTGGCCCGCCTGCTCGCCGAGGGCGCGGCGCCGGACGCGCTGCTGGACCGCGCGTTCGCCCACCTCGGCGGGCCGGCCTGCTATCTGCTGACGGCGACCGGGCGGGTGATAGCCCGTACCCCGTCGGCCCCGTTCCTGTCCGCGCAGCAGGCCGCCCGCGATCTGACCGGCGCGGTCGGCACCAGCCTGCGGATCGACGGGGACTTCGGCCCGTACGACAGCTGGCATCTGCATCTGCGCGGCGCGGCCGACGCCCCGCCGCGCGTACTGCACGAGATCGCCGATGTCATCGCCCAGTACCGGCATCTCCTCGACCGCAGGCAGGACGCCGGGCGCCGCGCCGCCGACGAGCTGATGGCGCTGATCGACGCCGCCCCGGCAGACGGCGCCGCGCTGGACTCCGCCGTGCACGCCGCCGGCCTGCCGGTCTCGGGCCCGTACCGCGTGGTGGTGGCCGCGCTGGGCGGCGACGACAGCGACCGGGCCGTCGGCGCGCTGACGGAGGCGCTACGGCACTCCCCCGCCGCGCCGTTCGTCGTCGGACGCCTCCCGGGCGGCGAGGCCGTCGCGGTCGTCCACGCCGACGCGGACGCCGACGCGAGCTCCGACAGCGAGGGGTACACCGCGCTGCGCGACCTGTGGCCGACCCTCCACGCCTGCCACCCCCAGACCCCGCTGCACGCCGGCGTCAGCAGCCTCACGGCCGCCGCGGGCGGCCTCAACTCCGCACTCTCGCAAGCGCGTTACGCCCTGGCCGCGGCCCGCGCCGACGCCCCGAAGGCCGCCCGGATCACCTCCGTCGAGGACCTCACCACACTGGGCACGCTGCTCGCCGGTGTCCCCTCCGATGTCCGTACGGCCTTCAGCTCCCGGGTCCTGGGACCGCTGGCCCGCGGCAGCAGCACCTCGCACCGGATGCTCCTGGAGACCCTGGAGGTCTTCCTCGCTCAGCACGGTTCCTGGGCGCGTACGGCCGAGACCCTGCACCTGCACGTCAACACGGTCCACTACCGCATCCAGCGGATCGAGTCGCTCACCGGCCGCGATCTGTCCCGGCTCGACCACAAACTGGATCTGCACGCCGCGCTGTTGTGCCGCCAGGGACTCTCCGAGGCGCCGCGCGACTGAACCGGACCGGTGCCCGGTCAGGCGAGTACGGAGTCCAGCCGCGCCGCCCGCGCCGCGAGGTCGTCGAGGGCGAGGGGGTGGGCCAGGTCCGGCGCGATGCCGGCGACAGCCTGGTGACAGGCTTCGGCGAAGTGGACGGTGCCGTCGGCATCGATGCGATCGACACCGTCACCGGCGGCCATCCGCTCGTTGAAGGCGATCGCGTCGGCTTCGGAGAGCCCGGGCGGCAGATCCAGGGCGACGGAGCCGTCGACGATACGGACCGGATATCCGCCCGGCAGGCCTGCCGGTGCGGCGGTGGAATGGCGCAGCGGGCCCGCCCCGGGCAGCAGCGCTTCCAGGACCGGGACGACCGCGGCCCCGGTGACGACGTTGTAGCGGAGGCCGGGCGCGAGCGGTGGTGCCTGGTAGGCCAGCGAGTCGTCCCGTCGCCCGTCCTCGCCGAGGTGGACCCTGCACAGGCGTTCCGGGTCGGCGGGCCGGCGCGCCTGCATGACGTCGAGGAGCTGGGAGTGGTGCCCGAGCACGCGGATCAGCGGCACGGTCCGCTCGGGGTGTGCGGCGCGCAGCGCGGCGCGTACCCGCAGCTGCATCATGGCGGCGTTGCCCAGGCCGACGGTGGGCGCCAGGCCGAGGCGGGCGAGGACCGGCCCGGTCACGTCCGGGAAGGACAGGTTCGCCACCGGCCCGGTGTAACCGGCGTCGCGAACGGCCCGCATGACGGACAGGACGAGCGGGAGTTGGTAGGGCAGCCGCAGGGCGAGACCGGCGGCGGCGACGGCCCGGGCCGCGGGATCGGTACGGCCGGACATCGCCCAGGGGCTGCGCAGCGAGGCACAGTGCACGATCAGATCGGGGCGGGTGGCGGTGAGCAGCTCGGCGACCTCGTCCTGCCGGGACGCGTCGAGCCGGACCGCCTCGACGAGGCAGTCGCGGGCGCTGGCCACGGTCGCCGCGACGGCATCGCGTGCGGCGGAGCGGCCCGCCACCAGCACCCTCCGCACCCGGCCGCCGGCGGCCAGTCCGTCCGCGACCCGCTCGCCCATGTCGCCCGCACCGATGATCAACACTGTGGTCATCGGGCGATCGTAGACCAGGCGTTGGACGGCTCGCCGAGGTTCTTCAACAGCCCGGACGGCTGGGCGAAGGAGCGGCGCGGAGTCGGCGGCACACGGCGCACGGAGCCCGTCGCTGCGCGGAACCACACCGCCTTGAGGAACGTCCGGGAAGACATACGATCTTGGAGGCCACGATGACGACCGCCGCACGCTATCTCTACCTGGCCCGGCACGGTGAGGCGTCCGACGACGAGAGCGAACTCTCCGCGAACGGACGGCGCCAAGCCACCTTGCTCGGTGAACGGCTGCGCCGCACCCCCCTCTCGGCGATCCACCACGGTCCACTCCCCCGGGCGGCGCAGACCGCACAGTTGATCCGCGAGCAACTCGACGGCGTTCCCCTCGAGCCCTCCGAGTCCGCAGGCGACTACGTCCCCTACCTTCCCACCAGGCAAGAACTGCCGCCGGACATGGCCGACTCCACCCTGGAGCGACTGGCGCAGTTCCCACCGGAAGAACGCGAACCCGGTCCTCGGCTCGCCCGGGCCGCCCTTGCTCGGTTCACCGGCCCGGTCGACGGCGACGTACCGCGCCATGAGCTCGTCGTCACGCACAACTTCCTCGTCGCCTGGCTGGTCCGCGCGGCCCTGGACGCTCCGAAGTGGCGCTGGATCGGACTCCACCACGCCAACGCCGCGCTGACGGTCATCCGCTACGCGCCCGGCCGGCCCGCGTCCGTGCTCCTCTACAACGACATGGGACATCTCCCCGCCGGTCTTCGCTGGACCGGCTTCCCGTCCGAGCTCCAGGTCTGAGGCGGGCGGCCCCTGCCGCTCGCACTTCGACGGGACGGCCGGCCCTTCGGTGCGACAGGTGACGGGGCCGGCGGTCGCTCACTGCCCGCGGTCGTCCGGCCGGTCGATGTGCACATTGGTCGACTTGACCCGGGCGGTGGCGGTGACGCCGACCTCGATGCCCAGTTCCTCGGCCGCCTCCCGGCTGACCATCGACACCAGCCGGTGCGGGCCGGACTGGATCTCCACCTGGGCGATGACATCGTCGAGGACGACGGCGGTGACGATTCCGGCGAAGGAGTTCCGTACCGACGTGCGGACCTCGCCGGGGACGGGATGCATCCCGGCGGCGCGGTCCTTGGCGAACGCCGCGAGACTCACCCCGTCGATCACCCGGTTTCCCGAGCCGTCCCGGTCCATCCGCAGCTGACCGCCGTCGGCCCAGCGACGGACGGTCTCCGAACTCACTCCCAGCAGCCGGGCTGCCTGGCCAATGCTGTACGACGGCACCCCCGCACTCTAGAGCAGCGCCGGCCCGCGCCCGCCACCACCTCGGGCGAGGGCGTTGTCTCGGTGCGCGGGTAACACCACTGCGCGCGGCGGGCGGAGTGCGCCTTCGAAGGGAGGTCGCAGCCGTGTCCGGGGAACGTGCCGGTCCGGGTCGGCCGCGCGCCGCCCGAGTGTTCAAGCGGGCTTTTCGGGGCGGGGCCGCTGGGCGCGTTCGGCGAGCTCTTCCAGCGCCGGGAGCGCGTCGTGCAGCAGGCGCTGTCGTTCGGGGGCCAGCCCCGCTATCTCCGTGGCGAGGATGCCGGTGGTTTCCTGCCGTACGGAGGTCAGCAGCGCGCTCCCGTCGTCGTTGAGGCTGATCAGGCTGGCGCGCTGGTCGTCGGGGTCGGGCCGGCGGGCGATCCACCCGCAGCCGTCGAGGAGATCGACCATCCGGGAGGTGGTGGAGAGCGCGATGTTCATGCGGGCGGCAAGGTCGCTGATCCGCAGTGGGCCGTGGGAGGAGAGGACGGCGAGGGCGGTCAGCCGGCTGGGGGTCAGATCGCCGTGCACGCTCTGGCGGCGGAGCAGCGGCAGCAGGTACTGGATGGCCGCGCGGAGCCGGCCGGCCAGCTCCGCGGACTGCGGGGCCTCGGGGGCCACGCCGGACGGGGTGGTACCGGGCGAGGTGGTACCGGACGGGGTGGTACCGGGCGTGTCCATCAGGGGCTCCCTGGGGGTCTCACCGGCGGCGGGGGCTGCGCCGGTCCCTGGGCCGCTGTGCCGGGGATCCGGTCGTCGCGGGCCCGGTCGTCATGGCCCCGCGCGTCGGGCGCCTGCCCCTCGGCGACCGGCCCGTCATGGCTCCCCGCACCGTGCACCGGCTCGCGAGGGACCCGCTCGCCGCGAACCTGCACCTCATGAACCCCCTCGTCCCCAACCCCCTCGTCCCGAACCCGCTCGTCATGGACGTAACGCCCGCCGCGCAGCAGCGAGGCAACGGCCGCGATCAGGCAGGCGGCGATGGCGAAGTCGAAGGCGACGGCCAGTCCGTCGGCGAACGGCGGGGAAATCAGCTGGGGGAAGAATTCCCGGCCGGTGAGAAAGGCGGCGTGGTCGGCCGGGAGACGGCCCAGGACGTGCGGGCCGAGCAGGGTCTGTATCGGGTTGTAGCCCAGGAGGGAGGCGAAGAGGACGCCCACCGGAGGCAGCGCGGCAACCTTGGCCGCGTCGGCGGCCGGGACTCCCTGCGCGGTCAGGCCGCTGGTGAGGGCGCCGGGCAGCGCTCCGGCCAGGCCCGCGACCATCAGGGAGAAGAAGATGCCGATGGACAGGACCATGGCGGAGTTCTGGAAGGTGGTGCTGATTCCGGCGCCGACGCCGCGCCGGTCGGGCGGCAGGCTGTTCATGACGGCGGCCCGGTTGGGCGACGCGAACAGGCCCATGCCGATGCCGTTGAGCAGCAGGATCAGCGCGAAGCCGGGGTAGGAGAAGTCGACCGGCAGCGCCTGGAGGGCGACGAACGTGCCCGCCGCGAGGAGCATGCCGCCGGTCGCGAAGGTCCGGGCCCCGAAGCGGTCGGACGCCCATCCGGAGACCGGTCCGGCCACCAGGAAGCCGACCGTCATCGGCAGCATGTAGATACCGGCCCACAGCGGGGTCTGGGTGAAGCCGTAACCGTGCCGGGGCAGCCAGATGCCCTGCAGCCAGATGATGAGGATGAACATCAGGCCGCCGCGGCCGAGCGAGGCGAGGAGGCTGGCGAGATTGCCGGCCGTGAAGGCCCGGATCCGGAACAGCCGCAGATCGCACATGGGGTCCGCGACCCGCCGCTCGACCAGGCAGAAGACACCCAGCACCGCCACCCCGCCGGTCATCGCCGCGATCACCGCGGGATTGGTCCAGCCCATGGCGTGCCCGCCGTACGGCTGGATGCCGTACGTGATCCCGGTCAGCAGCGCGATCAGTCCGACCGCGAAGGTGAGGTTGCCCCACCAGTCGGGCCGGGCCGGGACCCGGAGCCCGGTGTCCCGCAGCTTCAGATACGCCCAGACCGTACCGAAGACGCCGAACGGCACCGACACCAGAAAGACCAGCCGCCAGTTGACGGGCCCGAGCAGTCCGCCGAGGACCAGCCCGAGGAACGAGCCGGCGATGCCCGCGACCTGGTTCAGGCCCAGGGCGAGACCGCGCTGGGCGGCGGGGAAGGCGTCGGTGAGGATCGCGCTGGAATTGGCCATCAGCATCGCGCCGCCGATGCCCTGGAGGACGCGCATCGCGATCAGCCAGAGGGCACCCGCCGTGCCGTGCTGCCAGGTCACCGAGAGCAGCACGGAGAAGACCGTGAAGACGGCGAAGCCGAGGTTGTACATCCGGGTGCGGCCGTACATGTCGCCGAGCCTGCCGAAGCTGACCACCAGGACGGCGGTGACGACGAGATAGCTCATGATCAGCCACAGCAGCAGGCTGGTGTTGCCGGGCCGGAGCGGGTCCACGCCGATGCCGCGGAAGATGTCGGGCAGCGCGATGAGCATGATCGACATATTGATGGAGGCGATCAGCACGCCCAGCGTCGTGTTCGACAGCGCGACCCATTTGTAGCGGGGATCGGGCGTATGGCGCGCTGCGGGACCGAGAACGGTCGCAGCGGGCGGCTCGGCGGTCTTTCCCACGGAACACCACCCCTATAGATACAGGGCTCCACCAGGGACAGTCGGGTGCTCGGCGCCACGTATGCGCCGGCGCTCACCCATCGGCGCCTACGTGCGGGCACTCACCAGCGGCGCTTATCGGCCGCATTTAGTTGCTTGACTTCAACCAATTTCCAATTTAGACCTCGACGGAAGGTATGGCCAGGGGACAGCTCCCTCTGGCCGGCTCCCCCTGGGCTCCCTCCGCGGCTCCCCTTCCGGGAGAAGCGGAGCGCCGACCGGTCTTTCGGCCGCACACACGGGGCAGCCGCGGCCGGGCCGAGCGCGCCGGGGCGCGGTGCCCGGCGCCCGCCGCCGCGCCGGTACCGCAGGTGTGAACGGCGCCCGGCGCGCCGTACTTGCGGGTAGTACGCCCGAACGGAGCAGTGCCGAGGGCCGCCGGGTGCGGTGTGCCGGACCGCTCCGTACGCCGCGCGACGGTCACCGCATCGCCGACAACAGGTCTCCTTTTCAAGGGAGTTGGGGCGGGACCCGACGAGCCGTCCGGGCAACACGCCACGCAGGGCGGCCTCCCGGCCGGACGCCGGGAAGACGCGTGGTCCGATTTCTTCCGATTGCGGGCTATTTGGGCGGATGTAAGGCTGGATCTCGTCCGCCGCACAAGAGAGGAAAAAACTTATGGTTACGGATCGCACAGCACCGACCGACACGACCACTCTGGCCGCCGAAGTCGAGGGGCTGCTGGACTCCGCCGAACCCCACGGCGTGTTCCGCGACACCCGCGAGTGCGGAGGAGGCCTGCTGCTTCTGGGGCTCCTGCTCATCTCGCCGCCCACTCCCCGTCCGAAGACGGACGCGCGGTAAAAGGGGCATGCGTTGGCTGAACAGGCGCAGGGCGCAGTCCCACTGAGCGCTGTGATCGCCGATGCCGCAACCGGGGTCGCCCTCGCCCTTCGGGGCGAGGGCGACCCTTACGCCCTGTCACGCATTCTGCGGCAGGGCGATGCGGTGTCACTGGCGGCGCTGAGGGTACTGGGCGCCGACGCGCTCGCACCGTATGCACTGGACCACCGGGCACCCCCCGGTGGCGACGACGAGACCGTGGTGCGCGAGACGCTCGCCGCCTACCCGCCGGCAGCGGATGCCTCGGAGGTGTCGGTGTGGAGCTACCGGGGCCTGGTCGAGGCCTCGCACTCGTATCTGCCCGGCGGAGCGGCGCACTGGCCGCCGCCACCACCGGCCGGAGCCGATTGGGTGACGGCCGACCCCTGGCCCAAGCTCGCCCACCGGGCCTCCCAGCTGGCCGCGCTCGCCCTACCGGGGCTGGCACCGGGACTCGCCGAGGATCTGACGACCCGCACGGACGACCTGGCACGCGGTTTCGTCCGCGCGATCCGCCGACGGGACTGGCTGCAGGCGGCCGGCCTCGGCCGCTGGCTGGCCCGGATGCCCGACGTACCGACGACCCTGGGCCTGGACGCCGGGCTCGCTTTCGTACGGCAGATGAGCGGCGGCGACGCCCGGGTGGCGCTGCATGTCGTGGCTGCCAAGCGGTTCCACGGGCGGGGGTGGTGACCGGCGGCCGGGGCGCCCCGGGGCTGCTGGACCGGATGGTCCAGGACAGCCTGGGGTGGCTGGACGAGGCGCAGCCCTTCTTCCGCCTGCCCGCGAACGTGACCACGGACGCCGATCCGAACCTGACCCTCAAACCGCTCGGCGAACTGGCCGAACTGATGCATGTGATCGCTTCGTTGCACCCGCATGCCGACATCCGGGAGTCGGCGGACGGGCTCTTGGCGTTCGCCTGGGAGGAGACCTTCGACGGGGAGCTGTTCGCCGAGCTGATCCGCGGTGAGCCCCATGCCACCTATCCGGTGGAGATCTACGGGGTCTTCGCCCGGACCGGGCTGCGCAATCCGGCCGTCGAGGAACTGCTGTCGACGACGACGCGGCTGCGCGGCTGGCGGGTGGCGCGCGAGGACCACACCCGCACGCTCGGTGTGCTGAACGCCGAGCGGCGCATCGGACATCCCCCCCACGCCGATTTCGATGCGGTGTTGCAGCACACCGGACTGGGCCGGCTGCCCGAGCCCTGGGCACTGGACCGCAAGGCGGTGTACGGCCTGACCCACGACGTCTTCCATCTGACCGACTGGGGCCGCGCCCCAGGGCGGCTGCCCGCGGAGCTCGCCGGCTATCTGGCGCTCTGGCTCCCCTCCTGGCTGGAGAACTGGCTGGAGGAGCAACTGTGGGACCTGGCGGGCGAGTTGCTGGCCGTGACCGCCTGCCTGCCCGAGGCCCCGTACGACCCCGTCGCCTGGCAGCGGCTGGCCGCCGCGCAGGCGGCGGACGGCAGCGTGCCCGAGACCGGCGCGGCGCCCCGCCCGGACGAACCCGCCGAGGCCTTCACGGCCTGCTACCACTCCACCCTGGTGACCGCGTTCGCCGGCACCCTCGCCCGGATCGCCCCGGGACCTTCACCGGAAGGATCCGGGGCGGCGGCGACGGCCCTGCGGACCCCCTGCGAAAGCGAGGTAATTCCGTGACGGTGACCGCCGCACCCGCTCCCCCCGCGCTGCTGCACGGCGTCGGCGACCGGGCCCTGACCTGGCTCGACAAACACCGCGACTTCTTCCGGCTGACCGACGAGGACCGCGCCACCGGCGGCGCCCTGATCGAACGGCTCAAGCCCATCGGCGAGTTGGCGATCAATATGCAGGTGCTGTTCCGGGAGGGCGTGGCCGGTTCCCGCCAGCACGCGCGCGCCGGGCAGCTGCTGGACTTCGCCTGGCGGGAGCTGCTGGACGGCGGCAACGTACTGGCCGCCCTCCAGCACGAGGAGCCGCTCTCCCCCGTTCCGCTGGAGATCTATGCGACCTTCCACGAACTGGACCACCGCCACCCCGCGCTGGAGGCGGCCCTCGAAATCCCCCGGCGCACCGCCACCTGGACGGCGCTGGAGATGGTGCCCAACCGACGGCTGGGAGTCCTCAACGCCGAACGCAAGATGAAGCTCGCGCCCAGTGACGACTTCGACCGGGCCCTGGCGGCCACCTGGCTGGGCCGGATGCCTGAGCCGTGGACGGTGCAGTACCACATCGCCTACGACCTCACGCACACCGTCTTCCACCTCACCAACTGGGGCGAGGCGCCGGACCGCATTCCCCCGGCGCTGGCCGACTATCTCGCGCGGTATCTGCCCGCCTGGATGGAGGACTGGGCGGACCTCGAGCACTGGGATCTGCTCGGCGAGCTCCTCGTCGTCGACGCGTGTCTGCCGCGGCCCACCCTGGACGGTGAGATGTGGGAGCGGTACGCCGCCGCGCAGTCCGACAGCGGCGCGATGCCCATTCAGCGCGGGATGCCGGCCGGCGACCCGGAGGACGTCTTCGACCTGGTCCACCACCCCACCTTGGTGGCCGCGTTCGCCTCGGCGATGGCCACCTCCCGGTCGCTGTCCGCCGACACCGCCGGATGAGCCGCGTCGGCCCCGGTGGCGCCCTCGGTGACCGTCTCGCGGAGGCGGTCACCCTCATCGACGCCCCGGACATCGTGCTGGCCGTCACCCACCGGGGCCGGCGGACCGTGATCACCGGTGGCACGGCCCTCGCGCCGCCCACGCCCCGGCATGCGCTGCGCTACGAACTCGGCTCGCTGTCCAAGACGTTCACCGTGCTGCTGCTCGCCGAGCTCGCCCGGTCCGGTGTGCTCTCCCTCGACGACCGGCTGGCCGACCATCTGCCCACGCTGCCCCTGCCGCACGCCGCCTCGCACCGGATCACGCTGCGGCATCTGGCCACCCACACCTCCGGGCTGCCCCGTATCCCCGCCGACCTGGTGGCCGGGGCGCTGCTGCACCCGTACAGCAACGGCTACGCCCGCTACGACACCGGCCGCCTCCTGGACACCTTCGCCCGGACCCGGCTCCGGCACCCGCCCGGCACCCGCTGGCGCTACTCCAACTTCGGGCTGGCGCTGCTCGGCCCGGCGATGGAGGGCGCGGCGGGCGCCGACTACGCGACCCTGCTCATCGAGCGGGTACTGGAGCCCCTGGGGCTGACCGGCGCCACGCTCGGCGCCGGCACCACCGGCACCGACGCCATCGGCCACCGCGCAAACGGCAGAACGCCGGTCCCCGGCTCCGACATGGGCGGCTTCCGCGCCGCCGGGGCGGTGCACGCCACTCCGGACGACCTGCTCACCTACCTTGAGGCGCACCTCTCCCCCGAGGACACCCCGCTGGCCGGGGCGCTGCGCGATGTCCAGGTCCCGCTGCTGCGCCGCGGCTGGCGGCACCGGCACACCCACACCCTGACCTGGTACCACCACCCCGCCCCGCGCGGGCCGCTGCTCTTCCATGTCGGGGCGACCTTCGGCCAGCAGGCGTTCCTCGGCTTCCAGCCGGCCTCCGGCATCGGCCTGATGGCGGTCGCCACCCGCCGCGGGCGCACCTGTCACATGGTCGACACCGCCTACGACATGCTGTACGCACTGGCCGGGGACCCGGTGGGGTGAGGCTGCCGCCCCTGCCGGGCCGGTCCTAGAGGTCGCCCGCCAGCACCTTCGCGAGGGAGGCCTCGGGGCGCGCTTCGGTGCCCCGGCGGAAGGCGTTCGCGTAGGCCTCGTCGCCGATCGCCGCGCGCGCCCGCTGCTCGCACTCCTCGCGTACGGCGCGCAGCTCCGGCGTGCCGCGCTGCGGGTGCCCGACGGCGCGCCAGTAGGCCTGGCCGGTGCCGTAGACCATGGCGGCGCTCTCGCCGTTGCCCTGTGCCGCCACGGCGGCCGCCAGCAGGTCCAGGCCGAGGGCGATACCGAAGTTGTCGCCGATGCCCTGCTTGGCGACGAGCATGGCGCGGGCGTGTTCCGCGGAGTCCTCGGGGCGGCCCTTGAGGAGAGCGATCAGGGAGAGCTGGTAGTCGGCATAGGAGCGGGCCCAGTATTCGCCGTGCGCCACACAGCCGCGGCGCAGTTCGGTCGCTTCGGCGCGTGCCTCGGTGAGTTTGCCCAGGCCGGTGAGGGCGAAGATCCGGATGATGTGGCAGCGCAGCCGGGCCGCGGACTCGAACGGGACGTCCGGCATCGGGCCGAGCACATGGTCGGCGACGGTGTAGGCGGCCAGCGGGCGGCCCGCCATCAGGTGGGTGAGGCCGACGAGATAGCCGGCCGCGCGCAGGGCCTCCGCGTCGGCGTCCTGGCGGGCCGCGCGAGAGCACTGGCGGCCCAGTTCGTCGGCGGCCTCCAGGTCGCCCTGGAGCAGCAGGGCGACGCCGAGCATCCACAGCGCCCGGGTACGGGCCGGGCTCGGCGCCAGGTGGGCGGCGAGGGCGCGCTCCAAATAGCCGCGGGCCTCGTGCAGATGACGGCAGCAGCTCCAGAAGAAGCCGATGCAGGCGCTGAGTTCCTGGGCGCGTTCGGGATCGGCGACCAATAGGTGATCGAGCGCGGTGCACAGGTCCACATGGGCCTCGGCGACCCGCTCGTACCATCTGACCTGGTCCGGGCTGAGCCAGCCGACGTCGGCGCGGCGTCCGAAGCCCAGGAAGTGTTCGGCGTGCCGGTCGGCGAGCGCCGTCGCCTCGCCGAGCTCCTCCAGCCACATCCGGCCGTACTCGCGCAGCGTGTCGAGCATGCGAAAGCGCGGCCCCTCGTGGCAGATCACCGATTTGGCGGCCAGGCCCCCGAGCGCGGCGCGCACGCCCTGCGCGGTGAGCGGACCGCCGGCGCACACCGACTGTGCGGACTCCTCGTCGAAGGTGCCGCGGAAGACGGACAGCCGTGCCCACAGCAGCCGCTCCAGTGGGGTGCACAGTTCGTGGCTCCAGCCGATGGCGGTGCGCAGGGTGCGGTGCCACGGGGGCCGGGCGACGCCGTCGCCGCCGCCGTCGCCGTCGCCGTCGAGCGCGTCGAAGCGGGAGTTGAGCCGTTCGGCGACCCGCTCGGCGGAGTTGTCGGCCAGCTGGGCGCCGGCCAGCTCCAGGGCCAGCGGGATGCCTTCGAGGCGCCGGCAGATGGCGGCCGCGGCCGCGGCGTTCGCCGGGTCGGTGAGCCGCACCCTGGGGGCCGCCGCTCCGGCCCGTTCGCTGAGCAGGGCCAGCGCATCGCTGTCGCCCTCGACCGGCAGCGGCGCGACCTCGGTGACCCACTCGCCGACCACGTCCAGCGGTTGACGGCTGGTGATCAGTACGGTCACCAGCGGGGCGGCCGTCAGCAGATCGCCGATCAGGTCCCGGCAGGCGTCGACGAGGTGCTCACAGGAGTCCAGCACCAGCAGCATCTGCTTGTCGGCGAGCCAGTCGCACAGCGCCGCCACCGGTATCCGCGCCGTGTGGTCGGACAGCCCCACCGCGTCGCTGACGGTGGCCGGCAGCAGCCGGTTGCCTTGCAGGGGCCACAGATCGGCCCAGCGCGCCCCATCCGGATGACGCGCCGCCGCGGCGCCCGCGGCCCGCATCGCGAGCCGGGTCTTTCCTACGCCACCCGGGCCGGTGAGGGTGATCAGCCGATGCTGCGCCAACTCGATGTTCAGTCGGCGCAGTTCGTCCCTACGCCCGATGAAACTGGTTGATTCTTCGGGAATGTTGCTCGCCACCGAGCCAGTTTGCCCCACGCGACCGCACAAAGGGGCCGGTGACGGAACCGTTCGCCCTCCGGAGCCGTCAGGGCCCACGGCGACAGGGCCCGGCACGTTGGTGCGCGTGGGGCGGGCGTCACCCGATGGACTGACCCGTCCGCTGCGCTTTGCTTGAGCCGTACGTTGTCGGCCGTCCCGCCGTGGGGGGTTTCTCGCCGTTGCGCCTGCGGCCTCTCCGCTGCGCTTTGCCTGCGCCGTACGTTGTCGGCTGTCCCGCCGTGGGGGTTGTTCGCCGTTGCGCCTGGCGGCGGGCGTGGGTTTGTAGGGAGCGGTGCCGGCCCTACACGGCTCCGCCGCTACGGTCC
>NZ_JBITYA010000006.1:0-243467 GCF_044544985.1 Streptomyces sp. NPDC053427
CATCTCCCGGAAGTTTCCGGTCGACGGGGTATCAACATATCTGGCGTTGACTTTTGGCACGCTGTTGAGTTCTCAAGGAACGGACGCTTCCTTTGGATTCCCTTTCGGGTTTCCTCCGGGCGCTTCCCTTCGGTGTTTCACACTCTATCAGGCCTTTTCGGGGCTTTCGAACCGGCGTTTTTCTGCAGGCATGCAGAAGCACACGAATTCGAGAATCTCGATCAAGAATCTGAGGGAGTGCCGCCCGCGGCCGTCCGGGCCGCACTTGATTGCGGCCTGGCGTCTGGGGCAGGTCTCAGACAGTACAGGCCTGCTGTGGGCGAGGCAAATCGATTCAGCGGGACTCAGGGCCCGTTCGGCCGGTGTCGCCCATGCGGAATCGGCCGTTCTTATGACTTACGCTTCTGAACGGTGCGCCGTCCAGGACAGGTAGTGACGGCGGCCTGATGAATCTCCACCCCTGGGAGGCTTCCCATGACCACCGTGACGTCCCCTCTTGCAGGACGCGCCATCGGACTCGCGGCAGTGCCCGATCCGGTGTTCTCCGGAGCGATGGTGGGTCCGGGTACCGCCATCGACCCCGTTCGTGAGCCGTCCGAGGCCGTTGCGCCCGTGGACGGCGTTGTTGTTTCGCTGCACCCGCATGCGTTCGTTGTCGTCGACGCCGATGGGCACGGGGTGCTGACGCACCTCGGTATCGACACCGTTCAGCTCAATGGCGAGGGCTTCGAGCTGCTCGTCAACAAGGGCGACACCGTTTCCCGCGGCCAGGCGGTCGTGCGCTGGAATCCGGCTGCGGTCGAGGAGGCCGGCAAGTCGGCGGTGTGCCCCGTCGTCGCACTGGAGGCGGCCGCGGACTCGCTCGGTGATGTGCGCGAGGACGGCGAAGTCAAGGCGGGCGACACGCTCTTCTCCTGGCAGTAGCAGCCGGACGCCGTCCTTGACGGCAGGTACGACATCCATCGCGGCGGCAGGGACCGCCGTATCAAGGGAGACGGGTGACATGGAGACAACGCTGCGGGGCGTCGGCGTGAGCCACGGCGTGGCCATAGGCGAGGTGCGGCACATGGGTACGGCGGTACTCGAGCCGCCGGCCAAGCAGATTCCGGCGGAGGAGGCGGAGCGCGAGCAGGGGCGCGCACGTCAGGCCGTGGAGGCCGTTGCCGCTGATCTGGTCGCGCGGGGGAATCTGGCGGGCGGCGAGGCGCAGGGCGTGCTCGAGGCGCAGGCCATGATGGCGCAGGACCCCGAGCTGATGGCGGATGTGGAGCGGCGGATCGCCGTGGGCAGCACCGCCGAGCGGGCGGTGTACGACGCCTTTGCCGCCTATCGGGCGTTGCTGGCGGGGGCCGGTGAGTATCTGGCCGGGCGGGTCGCCGATCTTGATGATGTGCGGAACCGTATCGTCGCGCGGCTGCTGGGTGTGCCGATGCCGGGTGTGCCGGACAGCGATGAGCCGTTCGTGCTGATCGCCCGGGACCTGGCGCCGGCCGACACGGCGTTGTTGGATCCGGCGCTGGTGCTGGGTTTCGTGACGGAGGAGGGCGGGCCTACCAGCCACAGTGCGATTCTCGCGCGGGCGCTGGGGGTGCCGGCCGTGGTGGCGCTGGCCGGCGCGGGTGAGATCGTCGAGGGCACCGTGATCGCGGTGGACGGCAGCACCGGTGAGGTGTTCGTCGAGCCGGACGCGGACAAGCGGGCGGCACTGGAGCAGGCCGCGGCGGAGCGGAAGGCCGCGCTCGCGGCGTCTTCGGGGCCCGGCGCGACGTCGGACGGGCACAAGGTGCCGCTGCTGGCGAATGTCGGTGGGCCGGGCGATGTGCCTGCTGCCGTGGAGGCCGGGGCGGAGGGGGTCGGTCTCTTCCGTACCGAGTTCCTGTTCCTGGACGACAGCAAGAAGGCGCCGTCGGAGGACAAGCAGGTCGAGGCGTACCGCAAGGTGCTGGAGGCGTTCCCCGAGGGTCGGGTGGTCGTGCGGGTGCTGGATGCCGGCGCCGACAAGCCGCTGGACTTCCTGACGCCGGCCGATGAGCCGAACCCGGCACTGGGTGTGCGGGGTCTGCGGACGCTGCTGGACCACCCGGATGTGCTGCGGACGCAGCTGACCGCGTTGGCCAGGGCCGCCGAGGGGCTGCCGGTCTACCTCGAGGTCATGGCTCCGATGGTGGCGGACCGGATCGACGCCAAGGCGTTCGCGGATGCGTGCCGGGAGGCCGGGCTGCAGGCGAAGTTCGGCGCGATGGTGGAGATTCCGTCCGCGGCTCTGCGGGCGCGGTCGATTCTGCAAGAGGTGGAGTTCCTTTCGCTGGGGACCAACGACCTGGCGCAGTACACCTTTGCCGCCGACCGTCAGGTGGGTGCGGTGTCGCGGCTGCAGGATCCCTGGCAGCCGGCGCTGCTGGACCTGGTGGCGGCCTCGGCCGAGGCCGCGAAGGCCGAGGGCAAGAGCTGTGGTGTGTGTGGTGAGGCGGCGGCCGATCCGCTGTTGGCGTGTGTGCTGACGGGGCTCGGTGTCACCAGCCTTTCGATGGGTGCGGCGTCGATTCCGTATGTGCGCGCGACGCTGGCGAAGCACACGCTGGCGCAGTGCGAGCGTGCGGCGGCGGCGGCGCGGGCCGCGGACACCGCCGATGATGCGCGGGCCGCGGTGCGGGCGGTGCTGTCCGGGGAGTGAGCCCGGGGAGTCCTCCAGGAGTGACCGATGGCCGTCCCGCCCCTGTGGCGGGGCGGCCGTCTGCCGTTGCGGGCGGGCGTGGGCGCGCGGTCAGCGGTGGCGGTGTTCGTCCGGTGGGGGTGTGAGGGGGAGGCCGGGGGCGTAGTCGACGCCGTGCTCGGGGGCGATGGGCTCGCCGGTCTCGGCGTCGGTGCAGTAGGCGGTGAAGACCTCGGCCTCGGTGAGCGGGCAGGGCCAGGCGTCGCGCAGGGACCAGCCGCGGACGGTGGAGCGCTCACCGGTGTCGTCGGCCGTGGTGCGGGCGACGATGCCGCCCGGGGTGCACAGGGCCAGGCCGGCGGCGAGGACCGTACAGAAGATGAGGGTTTCGGACTCGGAGAGCTGGGGTCGGTCGGTCTCGCCGGTGGTGGTGTGGAGGACCGCGAGGAGGGGTGGGTCCCCCGCGGGGATGCTGCAGACGAGGTGGTGGGTGCCGTCGCCGAGGGCTTCGAGGAGTTGTCGGACGGCGGCGGTGGCGCGGGCGAAGGCGGCATGGCCGAGGTCGGCGCCGCAGTCCTGGCAGCTGCCCGCGCGGGCCAGGAGGGCGGAGGCCTGGTCCCAGGTCGCCTGGCGGTCGGCCTCCTCGATGAGCCGGGGCAGGAGCTGGGCCAGCGGTTCGCCCTTGTAGGGCAACGTCGCTCCCGTACAAGCGAGTTCGGCGGTGTAGCGGGTACGGCTGTCGGGGCGGTCCGGGTCCAGGGCCAGGTCTGCGCAGTACTGCTCGTAGGCGACCGGGTCGAAGAGGCTCAGGGTCGTGAGGACGCCTTGGGCGGCGAGGGTGCGCAGCAGGGTTTCCATCTGCTGGAGGTAGCTGCGGTGGTCGTCGAACGGGAAGGTGCGGTAGCGGCGCATGGCGGCGAAGTCCCGTTCGTCGGCCAGGACGGCGGCGGTGCTGGGGACTTCGCGGCGCAGTTTGCGGCGGGCGGCGGCCTGGTCGGTGTGCCGGGTGGTGGATGTCATGACTCCCCCTCAGTGAGGCGCGTTGGTCGAACGTCACTTGTCACTGAGAGTAATCGGGGGGTCTGACAACGGCCGTTCGGCGCCCGGCGGACGGGCGCCGACCAGGGCCTGTGGCGTGGCTACTCGGCGCGGTCGCGAGCCACCTGCTCGTAGAACCGCAGGAGTTCGAGGTTGTCGACGGAGCCGGGATTGACGGCCTTGTCGAGCGGGGTGCCCTGGAGGAGGCGTTTGACGGGGACCTCGATGCGCTTGCCGGTGAGGGTGTGGGGGACGCCGGGGGCCTCGATGATGTCGTCGGGGACGTGGCGGGGGGAGAGTTCGGTGCGGATGGTGTGTTTGATGCGGTCGCGGAGGGCGTCGTCGAGGGTGGCGCCGGGGGCGAGGTGGACGAAGAGGGGCATCCAGTAGCCGCCGTTGGGGAGTTCGAGGCCGATGACGAGGGATTCGCGGATCTCGGGGAGGCGTTCGACGGCCTCGTAGATGTCGGCGGAGCCCATCCGGACGCCCTGGCGGTTGAGGGTGGAGTCGGAGCGGCCGTGGATGATGACGCTGCCGCGGGAGGTGAGGGTGATCCAGTCGCCGTGCCGCCAGACGCCGGGGTACATGTCGAAGTAGCTGTCGTGGTAGCGGCTGCCGTCGGGGTCGTTCCAGAAGCGGAGGGGCATGGACGGCATGGGGTTGGTGACGACGAGTTCGCCGACCTCGTCGATGACGGGCCTGCCCTGGGGGTCCCAGGCCTGGAGGTCGGTGCCGAGGGAGGGGGCCTGGAGTTCGCCGATGTGGACGGGGAGGGTGGGGACGGCGCCGGCGAAGCAGCTGCAGACGTCGGTGCCGCCGCTGACGGAGGCGGTCCACAGGTCGGCGCCACTCTCCGCGAAGCTGTCGTGCAGCCAGCGGAAGCCGTCGGGCGGGAGCGGGGAGCCGGTGGTGGCGACGCAGGTGATGGCGGAGAGGTCGAGGTCGCGGGCCGGGTGGATATCGGCCTTGCGGCACGCCATGACGTAGGCGGCGGAGGTGCCGAAGACGGTGGCGCGGGTGGTTTCGGCGACCCGCCACTGGGCGGCGATGTCGGGGTGGCCCGGGCTGCCGTCGTAGAGCACGATCGTGGCGCCCACCAGGAGGCCGCCGACGAGGAAGTTCCACATCATCCAGCCGGTGGAGGTGTACCAGAAGAAGCGGTCGTCGGGGCCGAGGTCGCAGTGCAGGCCGGTCTGCTTGAGGTGTTCGAGGAGGATCCCGCCCTGGGACTGGACGATGGCCTTGGGCAGGCCGGTGGTGCCGGAGGAGTACAGGACCCACAGGGGGTGGTCGAAGGGGACCTGTTCGTAGACCGGCGGTTCGGTGGTGCCGGTGATCAGGTCCGGCCAGTTGAGGGCGCCTTCGGGGGCGGGGGTGCCGAGCAGGGGGATGTGGACGACGGCGCGGAGGGTGGGGAGTTCGGCGCGGAGTTCGGTGACGGTGTCGCGGCGGTCGTGTTCCTTGCCGCCGTAGCGGTAGCCGTCGACGGTGAACAGGACGACCGGTTCGATCTGCTGGAAGCGGTCCAGGACGCTGCGGGCGCCGAAGTCGGGGGCGCAGGAGGTCCATACGGCGCCGACCGCGGCGGTGGCCAGGAGGGCGACGACGGCCTGCGGGATGTTGGGGACGTAGCCGCTGACGCGGTCGCCGGGGCGGACGCCGAGGCGGCGGAGTGCGGCGGCCAGCGAGCCGACCTGGTCGCGCAGCTCGGCCCAGGTGACGGGGGTGGGCTCATGGGTCTCGTCGACGTACAGCAGCGCCGGGGCGTCGGCGCGGGCCGGGTCCTCGGCGGCGCGCAGGGCGTGTTCGGCGTAGTTGAGGGTGGCGCCGGGGAACCAGCGGGCGCCGGGCATCGTTCGGTCGGCGAGGACGGTTTCGTAGGGGGTGGTGAAGCGGACGTCGAACCATTCTGCGGTGGCCTGCCAGAAGGCGGGGAGGTCCGCGACGGACCAGCGGTGCAGGTCGGCGTAGCTTGCGGCGGGGTCGCCGGGAGTGGGGGCGGGCGCGCCGTGGTGTGCGGCGGCCCAGGTGTGGAAGCGGGTGACCTGGGCGCCGGCGATGCGGTCCGGTCCGGGCTGCCAGAGGGCTTCCGGCTGCGGTTCCGGCTGGGCGTCGGACTGCGGTGCGGTGGTCATGATGCGGCTCCCGGGCGGTACGCGTGGTGTGCGTCGGTCGTGCGCGGCCCCGATTGCCAGGTGGGTGGGGCGTACGCGTGACACGGCTTGCCGCGACGATGCCATGTGATCGACTTGTGCACCAGGGTGGGCCGCGGATTCGGCGGGTGGCGGCGGCCACGGTGGGCGGTGATCGTCCGGTGGCCCGGTCGTATCAGGCCATCGGGTCTCCGCTCCGCGCGCCCGAAGGTGGCCGAGGGTGACCCCGCGGAGGTGAACGGCAGTTGAACGCTGCCCGCATTCGGGTGCGTCAATGGCAGGCTGGCCTGCATGGACGGGCGGGATCTGGTGCGGTCGGTACGGATGGTCAAGGCGGTCGGGCCGGCGCAGGGGCTGCGGTCCGTGCGCATGGCGTGGCAGCGCCGGAAGGCGGATGCGCAGGCGTTTGCGCGGCGGGGCACGGAACGGGCGCGGGTGCCGGGGACGGCAAGCGGTGCGGAGCCGCAGCCGGGGGGCGGGCTGATCCATTTCGCTCGGTCGTCGCTGCGGGTGCGGGTCGCGTCGGGTGGCGCGGTGTTCTGCGGCTGGGACGGTGCCGAGCCGGAGCCCTCGTACGCGCTGGCCGGGGCGTGTCCGGAGGTGGACCCGCGGGCGGTGCTGGAGCCGGACACGGAGGGCGGCTGGCGGGTCGTCTCGGAGCGGGTGCTGGTGACGGTGTCCCGGCACGGCGCGGTGGAGGTGCGCACGCCCGGTGGGGTCACGCTGCGGCGTGAGTTGCCGCCGCGCTGGTGGGATCCCGCGGGCACGGTGGCCGACGGGCGGCCGGAGGGGTGCGGTGTCTCGCGCTGGATACAGCGTTCGGAGGTGGCGGCCGATGCCCGGTTCTTCGGGCTGGGCGGCCGGGCGCACGGGCCACGGCTGCGGGAGGGTGTGTACCGGCTGTGGAACACCGATCCGGGCGGGGCGTTCGTGCCCGGGGACGATCCGCTGTCCCTGACGATGCCGGTCCAGCTGGTGGTGGCGGACGCCGGGACGCATCTGGTCTTCCACGACAATTCCTGGGACGGCCGGGCGACGCTGCGCGAGGGCGCGGAGGGCGCGGGCTCCGGGCACGACCGGCCCGGCAGCTGTGAGCTGCGGATGGACGGCGGGCCGCTGCGCTACTGGGTGCTGCTCGGCCCTCCCTCCCGGGTGCTTGCGGGGTGGACGGCGCTGACCGGCGCGCCCGCGCTGCCGCCCCGTTGGGCGCTCGGACACCAGCACGCTCGCTGGGGTTTCGGCGGGCAGGACGAGGTGCGCCGGGTGGTGGCCGGGTATCGGGAGCGCGGTCTGCCGCTGTCCGCCGTCCACCTGGACATCGACCACTTCGACCGGAACCGGGTGTTCACGGTCGACCAGGAGCGGTATCCGGATCTGCCGGGTCTGGCGCGGGAGCTGCGGGCCGAGGGGGTGCGGCTGGTGTCGATCGTGGATCCGGCGGTGAAGGCGGCGCCGGGCGATGCGGTCTACGAGGGCGGGGCGGCGGCCGGTGCCTTCGTCCGGGACGCGCTGGGACGGGAGGTGCGCGGGGTGGTGTGGCCGGGCGAGTCGGTGTATCCGGACTTCACCGATGCGCGGGTGCGCAAGTGGTGGGGCGGGCTGTACGCGGAGCGGCTCGCGCAGGGTTTCGCGGGCGTCTGGCACGACATGAACGAGCCGGTGTCCTTCGCCGCCTTCGGGGAGCCGACGCTGCCCCGTTCGGCCCGGCACGCCCTGGAGGGCCGGGGCGGCGACCACCGGGAGGCGCACAACGTCTACGGGCTGGCGATGGCGCGGGCCGGCTATGAGGGGCTGTGCGAACTGCGGCCCGAGGAGCGGCCGTTCCTGTTCTCGCGGTCGGGCTGGGCGGGATTGCAGCGCTACGGCGGCACCTGGTCGGGGGATGTGGCGACGGGCTGGCCGGGGCTGCGGGCCTCGCTGTCGCTGGTGCTCGGCCTCGGGCTGTGCGGGGTCCCCTACAGCGGCCCCGATATCGGCGGCTTCTCGGCGGAGCCGTCCCGGGAGCTGTATCTGCGGTGGTTCCAGCTGGGTGCGTATCTGCCGCTGTTCCGTACCCATTCGGCGGTCCGGGCGGGGCGGCGGGAGCCGTGGGAGTACGGGAGCGAGGTGCTGGAGCACGCCCGTGCGGCGCTGTCGGAGCGGGAGCGGCTGCTGCCGTACTTCCAGACGCTGGGGCAGCTGGCGCGGCTGACCGGCGCGCCGTATGTCCGGCCGCTGTGGTGGAACGCGCCGCGGGACCGGGAACTGCGGGACTGTGAGGATGCGTTCCTGCTGGGGGACGGGCTGTTGGTGGCGCCGGTGCTGGCGGGGGGTGTGACGCGGCGCTCGGTGCGGCTGCCGCGCGGGCGGTGGTACGACACGGCCACCGGGCGGGCGTACGAGGGGCCCGGCCGGGTCGTGGTGGACGCGCCGCTGTCGCGGATTCCGGTGCTGGCGCGGGCGGGTGCGGTGCTGCCCGTGGCGGGTGCGGACGGTGGGACGGAGCTGGAGGTGTGGGCGCCGGCGGCGGGGCGCCGGGGCGCCGGCATGGTGGTGCCGGATGTCGGGGACGGCTGGCGGCGGCCGGAGGTGGAGCGGTTCACCTCTCGGCTGGAGGGCGACTCGGTGGTGGTGGAGCGGCAGGGCGGGGGCGCGGTGGGGTATCCGGTGCGGGTGCGGGGGCTGGATATCTAGGGCGTGTCGTTCGGGTCATCGCGGGCCGCGGCGCCGCCGTGTGCTCGCCGGAAGCAACCCTCCCAGGTGTGCGGCGGTCTTACCGGGCGTCTTGCTCGGAGGACTTCGGCGGACTCAGCGGACCCGGAGGACTCGGAGGACTCGCAGGATCGGCCTCTGTCGACTCGTACCGCAAAACCGACCGGAAAGGGCGTGCTCCACGGTGCTCGATCCCCACTTCTGCCTGGACGTTCCGGAGGGCTTCGACGATTCGGATGCCGAGACCGGGGTGCATCCCATGGCGAGGAAGCTGTTTACCGCCGGAACCGCCGCGGACGCCTTCAAGAAAGCCCATGAGTGGGTGCGGGAACAGAGCATCCGCCTGTCGGACGTGTCATGGGATTTCTTCCATGACGAGGACGAGCCCTACTGCCTGAGCATCTATTTCACGTTCGAGCTGGATGCCGAGGACGCCTGACCACGACCGGAATCTCGCTTTCGCGTCGTGGCCTCGGCCGACGAGGCGTACTCCTCCCGCGCCATCCGCGGGCAGCCGTGGCCTTCCGCTCCGGTGGCGCGGCTGGTAGATGAGGGTCATGCCGAGACTTGCTGCCGCGCTGCGCGGCCTCGCCGTCGCTGCCGCCGCCCTGCTGACCGTCACCGTCGTCCCGTCGAGCGCCGCGGCGGGCGCCGCGCCGCCTCCGTCCGACCGGCCGAAGGAGTTCGTGGCGCTGCGGGACGTGGATCCCACGATCCTTCAGGAGATGCGCTATTTCACGCCGCACGACTTCATGGGCGTACCGGTGGACGGCTATCGCAGGCCGACGTGCCTTTTGACGCGGGATGCCGCCCGGGCGCTGCACCGCGCCCAGCGCTCCTTCCTGAAGCGGGGGTTCTCGCTCAAGGTGTACGACTGCTATCGGCCGCAGCGCGCGGTGGACCACTTCGTGCGGTGGGCCAAGGACCTCGGCGACCAGCGGATGAAGGCCGAGTTCTATCCGCGGGTGGACAAGACGAAGCTGTTCGACGACGGCTATATCGCCGCCAAGTCCGGCCACAGCCGGGGCAGCACCCTCGATGTGACGCTGGTGCGGCTGCCGGCCGTGCCCACCCGTCCGTATGTGCCGGGTGAGCCGCTGACGCCGTGCTACGGGCCGAAGGCCGCGCGCTTCCCGGACAACTCCCTCGACATGGGGACCGGCTTCGACTGCTTCGACACGCTCGCGCACACCCTCGATCCCCGGGTCCACGGACGTCAGTTGACGAACCGGCTGCTGCTCAAGGAGGGCCTGGAGCGGGCCGGGTTCGTGAACCTCCCGGAAGAGTGGTGGCACTACACCTTCAAGCCGGAGACCTTTCCGGACACCTATTTCGACTTCCCGGTCCGGTGACCTCTGCGCCTTCCCCGACCGCGCCGGCCTCCCCGAACGTGCCGAGCGAGTCGGTCTTGTCGGCCGCCGTCGGCCCGTACGACTCCATCAGCACCGGGGCGGACAGGGCACCGGCGATGGCCTCCGTCCAGGCGTGCGGGTCGTTGCCCGGTGACTGCCGGCCGTCCGGCCGGGCCGTCAACAGCCGCTCGGTGAGCCGCTGTTGCCGGACGAGGTCGCCGGGACGGGCGGCCGTGGGGATGCGGTCCATCGGGCCGTCCGGGGTGCGATAGCCGCGGACGATGCGCAGCCCCGGACAGCGGGCGGGGGCGTCGAGATGAGTGACGGCGAGGCCGTCCACTCCCCCGCAGACCGCCACCGCGTACGCGTGCGCGGGCGCGTCGAAATGCCCGGCCCGGAAGGCGCCCTGCCAGCGGCCGTGCCCGTTGTGCGGCTCGGGGAGGGCGTCGGCCAGGGCGGGGTCCTCGGTGACGAGGGGGCCGGGGCCGTGCCGGGTGGTGTAGGTCCGTACGACGCCCAGGCGGAGCGCGGAGCCCCGCGGCCGGCCCGCCTCGGCGAGGAGGGATTCGGCGCCGTCGAAGGTGGTCGTCGACCAGGTGGTGTACGGGTGGAAGCCGTGCCACTCGTCGAGCAGCACGCCCTGGGCGCCCTCGAAGACGGCCGGTCCGCGGCGCAGCAGCCGGGGCAGATGCGTCTCGTCCACGAGCGTGACGTGGTCGGCGAAGGCGGTGAACGCGTCCAGGCAGGCCTCGACCGGCGGGGCCCGGAGCGGGCCGAGATCATCGGTCAGCCGGTCGCGGAGCAGGGCGAGTTTGCGGCGCAGCGTCGTTCGGGAGGTGCAGTCGCCGGCCGTCGGCGTGTCGGCGGGGTGGGCGAGGGCGTAGGCGGCGGTTTCGCCGATGCCCATGCCGCAGGAGCCGTGCCGGGCGGCGCCGCGGGCGCGTTCGCGGGCCTGGTTGGCCGCCGCGTGGTACGGGGTGGTGAGGGGGGCGCGGCGGTCGACGGTGAGGAGCGCGAGCGGGTCGGGGACGCCGAGTTCGGCCAGGTGGCGGGCTTCGGAGGCGAGCGCCGGCGGGTCGACCAGCATCAGGCGGGAGAGGTGGGTGGGGACTCCGCTGAAGGTGCCGGAGCCGAACTGGGCGAAGGTGTGGTGGCGGCCGTCGGTGGTGACGACGTTGTGGGCGGCCTGGGCGCCGCCGTTGAACCGGACCACCGCCGTGACCGGCGCCGCGCCCGGTCGGGGGGCGCAGAGCCGGTCGACGACGGTGCCCTTGCCGGCGTCGCCGTAGCCGAGGTCGACCACGATGGTGTGCACGGTGTCTCCAGGGTCGGTGTTCCAGGCTCACAGGCGGGTGGTGCCGTCCGCCCCGCGGTCGTCGCCGTCGATCAGCGGTGCGGTCGAGCGGGCCACCGTGCCGCTCCCCCGGCCGAGGGTGGCCAGCGCCTTGCCGACGGTGGCGCCCGCGTCGGAGCCGATGTCGGCGAGGTCGTCGAGCCCGGAGGCGAGGTCGATGGCCTCCTCGCCGAGGCCGATGGTCAGCGCGATGGTTTCGCAGACGGCGCCGAGGTCGTCGAGTTCGATGACGTTCTGGCCCAGGAGCTTGCGCCAGGTGCCGAGGACGGCGGTGTTGCCGACGTGGGCGGCCCCGGCCGGGACGATGAAGTACACCTCGAACTTCCGCCGGAGCTCGGCGAGGATCGCGGGCAGCGGGATGTCCTCGGTGAGGTGGTCGCCGAAGACGGCCCGGACCTCGCGGGCCTTGATCTTGCCGTAGGGCATCTCGTCGCCGATGAGGAAGAGATAGCCGCGGCGGCCGCGCTTTTCGTGGCAGTCGAGGCTGGTGTGGCGGGCCATGGCGTACAGCGCGAGTTCGTACGACTCGGTCATCTGGCCGCCTCCGCCGCCCTCCAGGAGGATGTTGCCGAGGTCGTCGTCCATGCGGTTGTCGGATTCGAACTGGCCGATCTGGAGCGGGACGCGGTCGCAGGTGGCGTCGCCGACGGCGCCGAAGAGGATCTGCGGGTGCTCGACGTACCCCTTGCGCAGCAGCAGGCCGAACAGCTCGGGGAGCTTGGTCTGCAGCACCCGCGGCACCGAGCCCATCGATCCGGTGACGTCGAAGAGGACGGAGACGGCCAGCGAGGCGGGGTGTTCGTCGGAGTCGCGGCTCTCGCGGACGGACAGTCCCTTGGGGTCGAGCGAGGGGTGCGCCGCCCAGGTGTGGCGCGGTGCGGAGCTGGTGGTGCGGTCGCTGTAGTCGAAGGCGCTGGTGCCGGAGGCGGCGCGGTAGCTCGCCGCGGCGCCGTAGACGTTGGTGGACCAGGTTCCGCTGCCCATGGTGATTCCCCCTGAGATGGTGACGGATTGCGTGGATGGGTGCCGGCTACGGATGCGGCCGCGGGCCCGGCATGGTGAACGGCCGGAAGGTGCGCGGCCCGTAGAGGCGGTGGAGAAGTTCGTCCAGCTCGGCCAGCAGCCGCCAGGCGTCGTGCGGGCGGCGGGCCTCGGCGGGGAGGGTGCAGCCGCGCAGGAAGGCCCGCATCGGTTCCGGGGTGCGCTCGCCCATGAGGGCGCCGACGGTGCGGGAGGCGAGGTGGATGTCGGTGGCCTCGGTCGCCGGGCGGCGGCCGGTGACCTCGGGCGGATAGCTGTCGCGGTGGCGTTCGACGAGGGCGGGGACGCGGTCGCCGAGGGCGGTGCTGTAGCACCAGTCGACGAGGACGAGGCCGTGCTGCCCGGGGTGGATGAGGATGTGGTCGGGCAGGACGGCGCCGTGCACCAAGCCGGTGCGGTGCGCCCAGCCGAGGGCGACCAGGAGCCGGCGCCACATCCAGGCGGCGTCGCGCGGGTCGAGGCCGTCGGGATGGGCGTCCCGGACTTCGGTCAGGCTGTGCCAACCTGCCAGCGGTACAAGGGAGTTGATGCGGCGCTCGGCCCCGGTGTCCGGGTCGCGGTGGCGGACGGACTCCAGGAGCCGGGGTGCGTAGCCGCGGTGGCGGGGTTCGCCGCGCCGGGCCAGCCGGTTCAGGGCCTGCGCCTCGCGTTCCATCAGGTCGTTGTCGGCGACCGCGCGGGGGATCTTCAGCAGGGCGCGGTGCCGGGCGCCGTCCCGCTCGTACGACGCCTCGCGGAGTGCGGCGAGGTCGCCGACGGCCGCGACCGGACCGAGGGTGTAGGTGCGGTGGCGGGTGGTGAGCGTGGGGCGGGCGGTGGCGGTGCGGCGCTGCCAGAAGGTTTGCAGGCGGGAGAACTCGGCCTCGGCGTCCGGGCGTTCGGCCACCGGGACGGCGTCCGGGTGCAGCAGGCGGGCGAGTCGGCGGTGGATGCGGACGGCCGCGGCGTCCTCGTCGGGGAAGAGGTCGGCGGGGGTGCGAGCGGCGGCCAGGGCGGCGCGGGCGTCGGCGCGGGTGCGCGCCGCGCCGGTCATCGGACGCTCTCCTCGCGGTCCGGCCGCAGCAGCGCCGGGTGCAGCAGCCGGGCGTCGCCGGCGCGGTAGAGGCGGGCGCGGGGGCCGCCCCGGGCTCCGCCGCGGGCGGCGGTCGCGCCGGTGGACTCGACGAAGCCGGGGACCGAGAGCACCTTGCGGTGGAAGTTGCCGGCGTGCAGCGGGCTGCCCCAGATGGCTTCGTAGACGCCGCGGAGCTCGACGATGGTGAATTCCTCGCCGAGGAAGGCCGTGGCCAGCGGGGTGTATTCGAGCTTGGCGCGGGCGCGGTCGAGGCCGTCGGTGACGATCCGCGCATGGTCGAAGGCGAGCGGGAGGGCCGTACGGCCGGGCGCCTCCTGGGAGTCGTCGGGCCGGGGCACGGAACCACCCCCGTCGATCCCGTGCCCCGGGCCCTGCTCTGGGGGACGCGGGCGGGCCGCGTCCGGTTCGGTGGAAGCGGGAGTATCGCCCGCGGCGAAGCCGCCCGCGGCGCCGAGCCCCAGCCCGGCGACCGGGATCCAGGCGGCGGCCGAGGCGTCGCTGCCGGCCCGCGCCTCGGGGAGGTCGGGCGCGAAGGCGAGGTAGGCGACCGTGACGACCGGCATCCGCGGGTCGCGGCCGGGGTCGCCGTACGAGCCGAGCTGTTCGAGGTGGACGCGCTCCAGGTGGGCGGCGTCCAGCCCGGTCTCCTCGGCCAGTTCGCGGGCCGCGGCCTCGTCGAGCGATTCCCGGCCGGCCTGCACGAAGCCGCCGGGCAGCGCCCAGGCGCCCTTGAAGGGCCGGCCGCCGCGCTCCACGAGCAGGATGTGCAGGGCGCCCTGACGCAGCGTCAGTACGACGATGTCGACGGTCACGGCGATGGCCGGGAAGTCACGCGGGTCGTACGCCGCGAGGAACTCGCCGTCGCCGCCGCCATCCGCGGCGCCACTCCCCCGGTGCGCATCCACGGCCGCATCGCCCCCTGCTCGTTGTTCTCACTTTGAGTCTTTCTCGAAGCGAGAACAACATAGCACCGGGTACTGACAGCGTCCAGGGGCGGCACTACCGTGCGGACATGACTGATGCGCACGGCGGCCGCGAGTTCGGCTCGTACGAGGAGTTCTGGCCCTACTACGTGGCAATGCACGCGAAGGCGGCCACCCGCTGGATCCATCTGACCGGCACCCTCACCGGGCTGGCGGTGTCCGCGTACGGGGCGCTGCGACGCCGCCCCGAGCTGCTGCTCGCCCTGCCGGTCATCGGCTACGGCACGGCCTGGCCGGCGCACTTCCTCATCGAGGGCAACAACCCCGCCACCTTCGGGCACCCGGCGTGGTCGCTGCGCGGGGATGCCCGGATGATCCGGATGATGCTGGCCGGGCGGGACGCGGAGCTGTCCGAGATCGCCGCCAAGTGGCTGGCGGAGAACGGAAGGTGAGGTAGCGGAAGGGGTCGGCGGGCTCGGCGGGGTCGGATCGGTTCGATCGCGCCGGTGGCCGTACCGGGCTTCCGCGTCGAGCGGCGGCATGGCACACTCCTGACGATCCGTCAGTTCCGTCGGTTCCGGGGAGGCGTCGTGCCAGGTTCACGCAAGCCGGTGGTGCCGGGCTGGTTCGATCCGGACGCCGCGGAGTTCCGGCTGCTGGGGACGGAGTGCCGGGCCTGTGGTGCGGTGTTCTTCCCGCGCGAGGACGCCTTCTGCCGTAACCCCGGCTGCGCGGGCGGCGAGCTGGCGGAGGTTCCGCTGTCCCGCCGCGGCACGGTCTGGTCCTACACCGATGCCCGCTATCGTCCGCCCGCCCCGTACGTCAGCGATCCCGACGCCGAGTGGCAGCCGTACACGCTGGTCGCCGTGGAACTGGCGGCGGAGCGGATGGTGGTGCTCGGGCAGGCGGCGCCCGGCGTGACCGTCGCGGATCTCGAGGTCGGCGCCGAGGTCGAGCTGGTGCCGGGGGTCCTCGACGAGGATGCCGGGCACACCTGGACGACCTGGCACTGGAAGCCGGTCGCACCGGGCGGCGGGGAGGGCTCATGACCGACGACGTAGCGGTGCTCGGCGCGGGGATGCACCCCTGGGGCAAGTGGGGGCGCAGCTTCGTCGAGTACGGGACGAAGGCGGCGCGCGAGGCACTGGCGGACGCGGGGCTCGAATGGCGCGCCGTTCAGAGCGTGGTCGGGGCGGACACGGTGCGCGGCGGCTATCCGGGCTATGTGGCCGGGGCGACCTTCGCCCGGGCGCTGGGCTGGCAGGGCGCGCGGGTGACCAGCGTCTATGCGGCCTGCGCGTCCGGTGCGCAGGCCATCAGCACCGCGCGGGCGCAGATCCTGGCGGGCATGGCGGACGTGGCGCTGGTGGTGGGCGCCGATGCCGCGCCCAAGGGGTTCTTCGCCCCGGCGGGCGGCGAGCGCCCGGATGATCCGGACTGGCTGCGGTTCCGGGTGCTGGGCGCCACCAACCCGGCGTACTTCGGGCTGTATGCGCGCCGCAGAATGGCGCTGTACGGCGAGACCACGGACGACTTCGCCCGGGTGAAGGTGAAGAACGCGGCGGCGGGTGCCCTCAATCCCTACGCCCGCTACCGCAAGCGCGTCACCGCGCAGGAGGTCGCCGCGTCGGCCGTGGTCTGCGATCCGCTGCGGCTGCTGGACATCTGCGCCACCTCCGACGGCGCCGCGGCGCTGGTCCTGAGCAGCATGGACTTCGCCCGGCGGCACGGCGCCACGGACCCGGTCCGGATCCGGGCGGTCGCCACGGCCACCCCGCAGTATCCACGGACCGTCCTGGATCTGCCGGACATCGCCACCGACTCCGCGGCCGCCGTACCGGAGCCGGCGACCGGCTTCCGGGCGTCCCTCGCGCACCTTGCGTACGAGGAGGCGGGCCTGGGACCCGGGGACCTCTCGCTGGCGGAGGTCTACGACCTGTCCACCGCGCTGGAGCTGGAGTGGTACGAGGACCTGGGGCTGTGCGGGACCGGTGAGGCGGCGAAGCTGCTGCGGGACGGGGTGACGGAGCTCGGCGGCCGGCTGCCGGTGAACCCCAGCGGCGGGCTGGCCTCGTTCGGCGAGGCGGTGCCGGCCCAGGCGATCGCCCAGGTCTGCGAGCTGACCCGGCAGCTGCGGGGGCAGGCGGGCGAGCGTCAGGTCAGCGGTGCGCGGGTCGGGGTGACGGCCAATCAAGGCCTGTTCGGGCACGGGTCGGCGGTCGTCGCCGTGCGGTGAGGTGCCGGACGCGGGACGTCCCGCAGCGGCCCGGTCGAAGATCGCGTGTGGAGCGCCGAGCGGCCGCCCGTACGCTCCGAAAGGATGCGTGAACAGTGCGTGAACCGGGCGTCGTTCGGGGTCCGTGGGCGGCATGCTGGCGCGGTGCCTGCCTGGATGGACCAGCTTCGCTTCGCCTTTCAACCCGTCGTGAACCTTGCGACCGGCTCGGTCGCCGCGCTGGAGATACTCGCCCGCCCCGAGGACGGCGAGGGCGGCATCGACGTACTGGGCACCGCGCACCGCTGCCCCGACCTGGACGCCGAGCTGGCGGCGCTCGCCGTACGGGACGCGGCGCGCCAGGAGACGATGCTGCCGCTGCACGTGAACGTCTTCGCCGCGACGGTGGCCGAGCTGCCGTCGCTGACGTCCCTGGGCAAGGCCGTCCGGGACGTGGGACGCCGGACATGGGAGATCACGCTGGACATCGGCGGACCGTTCACCCATGTCCCGCACCGGTCGCTGCTGGAGGCGGTGGCGGGGCTGCGCGACGAGGGGTACCGGATCTGCGTGGACGGGGTCGGGGACGGCGATCTGCCGCTGCGGCTGCTCGGCGACCTGACGCCGGACCTGGTCAAGCTCGACCGGTCACTGTGCGCGGGCCTGGCGACCGACCGGGGCCGGCGGGCCGCGGTGGCCGCGATGCGGCAGCTGTGCGAGCAGGTGGGCGGGCTGCTGGCCATCGAAGGGGTGGAGACCGAGCGCCAGTACGCGGCGGCGCGGGCGGCGGGCGTGCAGCTGGCGCAGGGGCATCTGTTCGCGCCGCCCGCCCGGCGGGCGGCCGTCGATGTCTATCTGCCGGCCGAGCGTCCGGCCCAGGCGGCGCGCGGGTCGGCGCCGTACAGCCCGCCCTCGGGGCCGCCGGTCGCACAGTTCCTGCAGCCCGCGGCGCTGCTGCCGATGACCGCGTCCGCGGGGGCGGTGCGCAGTCATCTCACCGGGTTTCCGGGGGTGTCGGGGGTCCTGCTGGTGGACACCGACGGGGTGCCGGTGCGGGCGATCGACCGCGACCGGTTCCTGTTGTCGCTGTCCGGGCGGTACGGGCATGCGCTGTACGCGGACCGGCCGGCGCTGCGGCTGGCGGACCGGCCGCGGACGGTGGGCGCGGACGCCACCGCCTGGCAGGTGCTGGACCTGATCGCCGACGGGGAGCGCGACCGGACCGGCGACGATGTGGCGGTGGTGGACGAGCGCGGCCGGTGCATGGGGGTGGTGCATCTCGCCGACATCGTGCGGGCGCTGGCCGAGAGCCGGGTGGAGGAGGCCGCGCGGCTCAATCCGCTGACCCGGCTGCCCGGTTCGGATGCGGTCAACGGCGAGGTGGACCGGCGGATAGCCGAGGGCCGGGCGTTCGCGCTGAGCTGGCTGGATGTGGACGGTTTCAAGCAGATCAACGACGGTGCGGGGTTTGCGGCGGGCGATGAGCTGATCCGTTCCGTGGGGCGGACGCTGGCGGAGGTGGCGGCCCGCGAGCCGGGCGCCCGGGTGGGGCACATCGGCGGGGACGACTTCCTGGTGCTGGCCGGGCCCGAGGCGCTGGCGCCGTTCGCGGCGGCGGTGCTGGATGTGCCGTGGGCGGCGGGCGGGCGGGCGGTCACTTTGTCGCTGGCGACGGTGGACTGTCCGCCGGGCAGCGTCCGCGGTCATCGTGAGGCGGCGGCCGCGCTCGCGCCGCTGAAGAAGGCGGCAAAGGCGCTGCCGGGGGCGAGCTGGGTGGTCGGCCGGCCGGGCGCGCAGCGCATGGAGGTACGGCGGGGAAGCGCGGCGCAGGTGCCGCCGCCGACCGGTCCGACCTGTGCGGGCACGGCCGGTACGGAGGGCGTACGCAGCCGTCTGTGACGGCGTCACAGGGCACCGTCCGCCGCGGTCCGTTCCCTCGACATCTGCTCCTGTGCGCGACCTTGACGCTCCATCACCTCAGGTGAACACTTCCCGGTGCCTGCACGGAGGTCCGGGGGACCGCCCCGGGCGAGGGCCAAGGAGCCGCCATGTATTCCAATGGGGACATCGTCGTCGGTGAAGTGATCGGCACCGCGATCCTGATTCTGTTCGGCGCCGGGGTGTGCGCCGCCGTCACACTGCACTATTCGAAAGCAAGATCCGCCGGCTGGGTGGTGATCGCCTTCGGCTGGGGTCTGGGCGTACTCGCCGGGGCCTACACCGCCGCGCCGCTGTCCGGGGGACACCTCAACCCGGCGGTGACGCTCGGATCGGCGGTCGCGGGCGGCACCGCGTGGTCGAAGGTGCCGCTGTACATCCTGGCCCAGATCGTCGGCGCGCTGATCGGAGCCGTACTGGCCTGGGCGCTGTACTACGCGCAGTTCGCCGCCAACGCCGAACAGGACAAGGCGCAGCCGACGGTGGGGATCTTCTCGACCGGCCCGGAGATCCGCAATCCGGTCGCCAATCTCGTCACCGAGATCATCGCCACCATCGGCCTGGTGCTGCCCCTGCTGTTCTTCGGCGAGAACAAGGGCATCGGCATCGGCCAGGTCCCCGGCGCACAAGCGGGGGTCTACGGTTCCGGGATCAATGTGCTGCTGGTCGCGCTGCTCGTCGTCGGTATCGGCCTGTCGCTCGGCGGACCCACCGGCTACGCCATCAACCCGGCCCGCGACCTCGGCCCGCGGATCGCGCACACGCTGCTGCCGATCCCCAACAAGGGTTCCTCCGACTGGAGTTACGCCTGGATCCCGGTGGCCGGCCCGCTGATCGGCGCGGTGCTCTCCGGGCTGGTGTACAACGCGGCGTTCTGACGCCGACGGGCCCGCACACACTCAGACCCAGGACTTCAGGAGGCGTGACGGCATGACGGAGCACACCGAGAAGTACGTCGCCGCGATCGATCAGGGCACCACCTCGAGCCGCTGCATCATCTTCAATCACGACGGGGCGATCGTCGCCGTCGACCAGCGCGAGCACCGCCAGATCTTTCCGCAGCCGGGCTGGGTGGAGCACGACGCCACCGAGATCTGGTCGAAGGTGCAGGCAGTGGTGGCGGGCGCGCTGGCCAAGGCGGGGCTGCGCGCGGACCAACTGAGTGCGCTGGGGATCACCAACCAGCGGGAGACCACGGTCCTGTGGGACCGGGCCACCGGCAAGCCGGTGCACCACGCCCTCGTCTGGCAGGACACCCGTACCGCCCAGCTGTGCACCGAACTGGGCGGCGCGGACGGCCAGGACCGCTTCCGGGAGGCCACCGGGCTGCCGCTGGCGAGCTATTTCTCCGGGCCGAAGGCGGCCTGGCTGCTGGACGAGATACCGGGGCTGCGGGCCCGCGCCGAGCGCGGCGAGATCGCGTTCGGCACCATCGATTCCTGGCTGATCTGGAACCTGACCGGCGGTACCGAGGGCGGGGTGCACGTCACGGACGTGACCAACGCGGGCCGCACCATGCTCATGAACCTCTCCACCCTCCAATGGGACCCGGCGATCCTGTCGGCGATGCGGGTGCCGGAGGCGATGCTGCCCGAGATCCGGTCGTCGGCCGAGGTGTACGGGACGGCCGTCGGGCAGTTGCAGGGCGTGCCGGTGGCGTCCGCCCTGGGCGACCAGCAGGCGGCCGTCTTCGGGCAGACCTGCTACGGCGTCGGCGAGGCCAAGAACACCTACGGCACCGGCTCGTTCCTGCTGCTGAACACCGGCAACCGTCCGGTTCCGTCCAAGAGCGGGCTGCTGACGACCATGGGCTATCAGCTCGGCGGCGAGGCGCCGGTCTACTGCCTGGAGGGCTCCATCGCGATCACCGGCGCCCTGGTGCAGTGGCTGCGCGACCAGCTCGGCATCATCGCCTCGGCGGCCGAGATCGAGCCGCTGGCGGCGAGCGTCCCGGACAACGGCGGGGCATACATCGTTCCCGCGTTCTCGGGCCTGTTCGCGCCGTACTGGCGTTCCGACGCACGCGGGGTGATCACCGGGCTCACCGGCTTCGTCACCAAGGCGCATCTGGCGCGCGCCGTGCTGGAGGCGACCAGCTGGCAGACCCGCGAGGTCGTGGACGCCATGTACCAGGACTCGGGGGTGCGGATCACCGAGCTCAAGGTCGACGGCGGGATGACGGCCAACAATCTGCTGATGCAGCATCAGGCGGATGTGCTGGGCGTGCCGGTGATCCGCCCGGTGATCCCGGAGACGACGTGTCTGGGTGCGGCGTACGCGGCGGGGCTGGCGACCGGCGTCTGGCAGGACCTGGACCAGCTGAAGGCCCACTGGAAGCGCGACACGGAGTGGACGCCGCGGATGGACGGACAGGCCAGGGAGCGCGAGTACGGCAACTGGCGCAAGGCCGTGGAGCGCAGCTTCGGCTGGCTGGACGGGGCGTCATGACCGGGGACGGACAGGTCCGGCGCCCCGGGCCCGGCCGATAGGCCCCACGTCCCACGTTCCAGGCCCGACCGGTGGATCCGGCGTCCGACGCCCCCCGCCCGGCCGGCCGATCCCACGTCCCCGGTCGATCCGGCCGCGGGCGTACGCGTACGGCCCGTACCCCGGACGGCGGGGTACGGGCCGTATCCGCGCGTCCGGTCAGGGCAGCGCGGGCTCCCGCTGCTGGGCGGTGACCTTCATGGCGTGGCGGACGACCGCGATCAGCACATCCCGTGCGGAGTCCTTGCGCCGGGCGTCGCACAGCATCACCGGCACCTCGGGGTCCAGGTCCAGGGCCTCCCGGACGGCTTCCGCGGGGTAGTGCTCGGCGCCGTCGAAGCAGTTGACGGCGACCGTGAAGGGCAGGCCGCGCCGCTCGAAGTAGTCGATCGCGCCGAAGCAGTCCGCCAGGCGGCGGGTGTCGGTGAGCACCACCGCGCCGAGGGCGCCGCGCGCGAGCTCGTCCCACAGGAACCAGAAGCGGTCCTGGCCAGGGGTCCCGAAGAGATAGAGGACCAGTTCCTCGTTGAGGGTGATGCGGCCGAAATCCATCATGACGGTCGTGGTGGTCTTGCCCTCCACTCCGTCCAGGTCGTCGACCGGCCGGCCCGCCTCGGTCAGCCGCTCCTCGGTACGCAGCGGTTTGATCTCGCTGACGGCGCCCACCAGGGTGGTCTTGCCCACGCCGAAGCCGCCCGCGACCAGGATCTTGAGCGTCATCGGGTCGACTGCCGCGGGCCGGCGGCGCTCAGAACGCCCGAAGGCCATGGAATTCTTCTCCTGAATTGCCGTATGTGCAGGGGGAAAACGAGTTTTGCCCGGCCTGCCGGGAAGCGGTGCAGCCCACCGTTGGCAGCTACAAGGAAACGGTACAACGTGCCTCGCGCGGCGCCCACTTGAGGTCTCGCTCATCCGGAACGACCGCTTCCCAGAGGCCGCCAATGCGTCCAAAAGGGCGGCGGGAACGGTGCGTTGGGGAGGCGGTGCGGGTCCCTGGGGGGGCGGTGGGTCAGCTCTGGGCCAGCGCCGCGGGCCGGTCGAGCAGCCCCAGGAAGCACACGAAGCTGGATTCCACGAAGGCACACAGCTCGTCGTGGTCGCCGTCCTCCCCGGCGGGCCAGCTGAGGACGGCCTCCTCGGCGAAGGCCATCCAGGCGCGGGAGGCCAGATCCAGCCGGGGGGCGTCCGGCATGCCCAGCCGCCGCTGGCCGTCGCGGACCCGGCGGGCGAGCACCTCGCGGGTCTCGTCGAGGATGTCGGTCACCGCGGGGTGGCTGCCCGCGGCGCCCCGTACCAGCGCGAGATAGATCCGGCGGTGCGCCATGACGTACGCGACGAAGCCGGCGATGAAGGCGCGCATCCACGGGACGGGGGCCAGCGCGGGATCCGGTTCGGTGGCGGCCATGAAGCGGTCGCACTCGGCGCGGACCACGGCGCGGAAGAAGTCGCGTTTGGAGTCGAAGTAGTGGAAGAGCAGTCCGCGGGAGATGCCGGCCCGCCGGGCGACCTCGTCGGTGGACAGTTCGTCCAAGGAGCGGTCGGCGAGCATCTCCAGACCGATGCCGACCAGCTGTTCCCTGCGCTGGTCGGGGGTGAGGCGGGTGACCCGCTTGCCGGACATGCCCGCAGTGTACGGGGGCCGGCCGGGCCGGAACGCTCTCGGTGCGTACCGGCCCGGCGGCCCGTCAGGCGTGCTTGCCGAGGTGGTCGAGGATCTTGGGCGTGACCACGTCCGGGACCTCTTCGGGCAGCCAGTGGCTGGCGCCCTCCAGCGCCTCGAAGGTGTACGGGCCGTCGACCCACTCCCCCGTCGATTCGGCGGCGACGCGGCCCAGGGCGACGTCCTCGCTGCCCCACAGGAAGAGGGTGGGGACGGCGATCCGGCCGGCGGGCACGGAGATGACCGATGCGGGCGCCCGGTACCAGTTGAGGGTGGCGGTCAGCGCGCCCGGTTCGGCGAGCCGGCGGACGTTGGCGTCGACGAGTGCGGCCGGGACCTTGCCGCCGTATGCGGCGCGCAGCCGGCCGGCGTCGTCGGCGAGCAGGGCGGCCTCGGCGACCTGGCCCTCGGTCCGGAAGAAGCGGACGTAGTCCAGCCGGTGGTGCTGTTCGGGGTCCCCGGCGGCGGCCCGGTTGAGCGCCTCGGGGTGCGGGGTGGCCAGTACGGTCAGTGACTTCAGCCGCTCGGGGTGGGCGCCGGCCAGCGCCCAGGCGACCAGGCCGCCCCAGTCGTGCGAGACGAGGTGGAAGCGGCCCGCGCCCTGGGAGTCGGCGAAGGCGAGGGCGTCGGCGACCAGCTCGGGCACGGCGTAGTCGGCGACGGCCGGCGGCCGGGCGCCCGGGGAGTAGCCGCGCTGGTCGACGGCGACGGCGCGGTAGCCGGCGGCGCCCAGGGCGGGGAGCACGCCGCTCCAGGAGTCGGCGAACTCGGGCCAGCCGTGCAGCAGCAGGACGAGCTCGCCGTCGGCCGGGCCGGCGGCCAGGGCGTCGTAGGTGTGCGGGCCGACCTGGAGTTCCAGGCGCTCGAAGGGGGCCGGGGTGGTGGCCATGGCGGCGCTCTCCTCATATTGACAGCTGCTTAACAAGACCGTACCGCTGTGTTGAGTATTGCTCAACAAGGCTGGGAAGCCACCCCTCCGTTCGGCGGCGGCCCGGGAATGCGGCGCCCCGGGCCGACCGGAACCGGCCATTTCACGGTGGCGGCCCCGGCTCGGCCCGTACGTCCCGCTCAGCGATCCCCTCCGGTCCGCGGCGCGGCGGCGCCCGCACACGGCGGCCGCCGCCGCGGGCGCGAAAGCCCGGCGACGGCGGCGGTGGACGAGCGGCCGCGTCACAGCGCCCGCAGGCCGTCGATCACCTCGCGCAGCACCCTCTCGTCCGGAAGCTCGGCGGGCGGTACGGGCCGGCTGACCCGCACCAGCTCCGCCTCCAGCAGATCGCCGATGAGCACCCGCACCACGCCCACCGGCAGGTCGAGTTCGGCCGCCAGCTCGGCGACCGACAGCGGCGCCTGCCGGCACAGCTCGACGATCTCGACGTGCTCGGGCGACAGCAGCTGGTCGGTCACGGCATGTTCCGCGCGGCTCTCGGCGATCACCTGCGCGATCAGGTCCAGCCGCCCCTCCGCGGTCGTACGGGTGCGCCCACGGGTCATCGCGTACGGGCGGACGACCGGACCCGCTTCGTCGTCGAACCAGCGGGCCGCGCCCCGCTCCGGAACGGCGTGACCGTCCTGGTCACTCATGGCGTCACCGTCGTTGATCCGTCGTCGCTCAGGTGGCCGGACCCGACCTGGCCGCCGTGCCCAGGTGCGTACCGACGCGCTTGACCAGCAGCGTCATCTCGTAGGCGATCAGCCCCACGTCGGAGTCGGCGTCGGCCAGGACGGCCAGGCAGCTGCCGTCACCGGCCGCGCTGACGAACAGGAACGCATCGTCCAGCTCGACCAGGGTCTGCCGGACCCGGCCCGCGTCGAAGTGCCGGCCGACGCCCTTGGCCAGGCTGTGGAAGCCGGAGGCGACCGCGGCCAGATGCTCGCCGTCCTCGCGGGTCAGGTCCTTCGAGGCACCGGTCGCCAGGCCGTCGCTGGAGAGGATCAGTGCCTTGCGGATCGAGCCGACCCGCTCCACCAGCTCGTCCAGGAGCCAGTTCAGCTCCCCGGCCCCCTTCTCCGTGGCCGATGCGATGGACGCTGCTGCCTTCGATGCGGTCATGGACCGTCCCCTCCCGTTGTGGTTCCTGGTGCTGTGCTGTCACCGTCGTCGTCGCCGTCGCGGGCTGCTGCCTCGCGGCCGGTCCCGATGCGGTGGGCGTCTTCGTCGCGTGCCGGTTCGTCGCGTGCCGGTTCGTCGCCGTCAGGACGGTCCCCGGCCGTGCCGTCCTCGTTGTCGCGGCGGCCGCGCTGCCAGCCGCGCTGGAGCGAGGCCATCCGGGCCCGTACGGCGTCGGCGTCGCGGTCGTCCGCGGGCTCCTCGGCCCGGCGCTCCCCGGCCTGCCGGTCCGGGTCCGTCCTGAGCTGCGGCGCGAGGCTGGCCTGGCGCACCCGGCGGGGCAGCCCGCCCGGCGTCAGCGGGGCGGGGGCCTCGGGGGTGCCGCCCGCCGGCGGCTCCTCGGCGGGGTCGGGGCGCCGCGGTCCACGGCGCTCCGGTTCCGGCCCCTCGGCGGATGCCTGCGCATGCGCAGGCCCGCCGTCGACCGTCCTGCCGTGGTCGGAGACCAGGACCGGTGGCTTACGGCGGCGCGGCAGCGGGGCGGGGCCGCCGCCGGGCGCCTGGTCGCGGGTCTGCTGGTGCTGCTCGCCGGCCGGGACCGGCGCGATGCCCGGCGGTGCGGCCGGAGAGGGGGTGGGTCCGGTCGGCCGGGCGGCCGGACCGCGCCGGTCGTGGCCGCCTTCCCGGGCCCGTCCCCGGCCGCTCTCCCGGCCTCGGAAGACGCTGTCCTCGTCGTCCAGGGGACCCAGGTCGCCCAGGGCGAGCGGCGCCTCGAGTTCGACCGGGCCGTCGATGACGCGCGGGGTGCGGCGCTGCGGTAGCGCCGCCGGCCCCTGCGAGAGCGCGGCCAGCTTGCCCGCGGCGTGCTCCAGTTCATTGCCGCCGCGGCCGTCCACCGGGTCCAGGGCATGCGCTCCGGTGTCCTCGCGGCCGCCCTCGGAGGTCTCGGTCAGGATCGCGCCGGGGATGAAGACCACGGCGGTGGTGCCGCCGTACGGCGAGGTCTGCAGGGAGACCCGTACGCCCTGCCGTTGGGCGAGCCGGCTGACCACGAACAGGCCCAGCCGGTCGGTGTCGGACAGCTCGAACTCCGGGGTCTCGGCGAGCCGGAGGTTGGCGTCCAGCAGCAGGTCGGGGGCCATGCCCAGGCCGCGGTCGTGGATCTCGAGGGTGAACCCGTTGGTGACCCGCTCGCCCAGGACCTGGACGGCGGTGTGCGGCGGCGAGAAGACGGTGGCGTTCTCGAGGAGTTCGGCGATCAGGTGGGTGAGGTCGGAGACGGCCGGGCCGTCCACCGCCAGCCGCGGGAGCCGCCGCACCTCGATCCGCTCGTAGTCCTCCACCTCGGCGACCGCCGCGCGCACCACGTCCATCAGCTGGATCGGCTTGCGCCACTGCCGGGAGGGAGCCGCACCGGAGAGGATGACCAGCCCCTCGGCGTGCCGCCGCATACGGGTGGTGAGGTGGTCGAGGCGGAAGAGGTCGGCGAGTTCGTCGGTGTCCTCGGTGCGCCGCTCCATGGCGTCCAGGAGGGTCAGCTGCCGGTGGAGCAGCACCTGGCTGCGGCGGGCGAGGTTGACGAACACCTCGGAGACGCCGCGGCGCATGTCCGCCTGCTTGACGGCGGCCTCGACGGCGGCCCGCTGGAGGGTGTTGAGCGCCTGGCCGACCTGGCCGGTCTCGTCCTGGCCGAATTCGAGCCGGGGCGCCTCGGTCTCCACATCGACCTGTTCGCCCGCCGCGAGCCGGCGCATCACGCTGGGCAGGCGTACACCGGAGACCTCGTGCGCGGCCTTGCGCAGCCGGGTCAGGTCCTTGACGTGCCTACGGCCGATCCGGAACGAGACGATGACGGAGACCAGCAGCGCGGCGAAGCCGAGGACACCGGCGATGACGACCTTGAGGACGACTCTGGTGGCGTACGGCTCGACCCGCTTCTGGTAGCGGTCGCCGGCCTCCTTGCCCATCCGGGTGAGGTCGTCGAGCACCTTGTCCGCGGAGGTGTTCCAGCGCTCGGCGTTGACGACGTGCGGGGCGGCCCCGGCGCCGGCCGCGATCGCCCGGTTCTCGTAGGAGGTCACCTCGCGCGCCGTGGCCGAGCGCCAGTAGTCCTCGAAGATGCCGCGGTCCCTCGCGGGCAGCAGGGTGAGGCTGGTGCCGTACAGGACCCGGCGTTCGGCGACCCGGTCGGCGAGCATCCGCAGATCGCGCCGGGTCATGCTGCCCGAGGCGAGCGCCGCGGACATCAGCGCGTCCTCGCGGGAGAAGGCCTCGCGGGCGCGGGTGACCTGCACCAGCGCGCGGGCCTGCTTGTCCATCTCCGTGCTCTGGAGGGAGTTGAGGGAGGCGAGGAAGTCGTAGTTGGGGTCGACCATGGAGTTGTACGCCTCCAGGGTCTCGTCGCGGCTGACGGTGTTGTCCTCGACCTGTTTGCGCAGTTCGGGAAGGCCGGCCAGGACCTCGACGACGGATTTCGCCTGGTAGGCGACCCCGTCGTGCAATTCGTCGAGCACATCGGGGTCCTCGGCGTTGCCGCGCAGCCGGGCGATGGCCTCGTCGGTGGCCCGGCTCTGCCGCCGCAGCTGGGTGAGCGCATCGGCGCCACGCCGGTCCGCGAGATACAGCAGGCTCTGGCGGCGCTCGCGCTGGAGGGCCTGGACGACTTCCTCGGCCGGATAGCCGACCTTCTGCATGACGTTGGCGACATCGAGCAGCTGGTCGGCCTCGCGCCCGGTGATGTACGTCGCGAACGTCCACATGGCCGTCAGGGACACCAGCGGTACGAGCAGCAACGCCACGATCTTCCGGCGGATCGACTTTCCGCGAAAGCGCATGGCCTCCCCTACGTCAACCCCGGCGCACGGGGGTGGTGTTCCGTCAACAAACGGCGTGAGCCTACTACTGCCGGGGGACCAACTCGAAGGCCTGCCTTGACGTTGAGGAATGGGGGCGCGGCGGGATCGTCATGAGTTGTCCGTCGATACCCGGACAACACGCCCGCGATCGGGTGCCTCGGACGCCGTACGCGCGTCCGGCGGGCGGACCCGACGACTGGCCGGATTTCTCCCACCCCGGGGAACGCCGCGCCGGGACGGTGCGTGACGATAAGGGGGACGGGGAGCGGCACCAGGTGCGTGCATCCGGCAGAATCCGGGCAGCCACCGAGGAGTCGGACGGGCGGGGAGAGTGCGGGGAGTGTGACGCTTTCATGGACACCGGCAGGCGCCCCTTGTGGCAGGAGGAGCCGGCGCCCCGGCGCCGGATGGCGGATCCGGTGCGTACGGCCGCGGTGCGCGCCGTCATCATCGTCGCGATCACGCTGATTCAGGCCATGGTGGCTTTCCTGAGCACGCTGGCGGGCTCCTGGCTCGCTTTCCCCGCGGTGCTCAGCACGGTCGCCAGCACCGTGGTCGCGACGTGGGGGGTGCTCGATGTGTGGGTGACCCGGCAGGTATGGGTGCAGCGCCATGGCGTGCAGTCCCAGCCGAGCAGCACCGCACGGGAGTTGCGCCGCGAGCGGCGGCGGGCGCGGCGGGCGGCGGCGCGGGAGACACGGGACGAGCCGTCCCGGATCGACCGCGCGGCCGCCTGAGCGTGCCGGGCGTTACGCCACCGCCTCTTCCCGTACGGCGGGCCGGACATGGATCATCCCGTCCACGACGCTGACCTCGTGGGTCCGCACGGGACGGCGGGCGGGCAGGCAGGTCGGTGCTCCGGTGCGCAGGTCGAACAGCGCCGCATGCAGCGGGCATTCGACGAAGCAGCCCTCGACCCAGCCCTCGGAGAGCGAGGCGTCCTGATGGCTGCAGGTGTCGTCGACGGCGTAGAAACCGCCCTCGGCGTGGAAGACGGCGATCGCCGGCGTGGTGTCGTCGATCTCGATCCTTACGGACTCACCCTCGGGCAGGTCCTCGATGCGGCAGACGGCAATCATCTGGCCCCCCTCGCGCTGATCGGTATCATGGCGTTTTGAATAACGCATCGCAGAGCGTGATGCGCAACAGAATCCAAGTCGAGGGGCGGGCCGTCAAGGGCTTTCCGGAGATCCGGACGAGCGCCCTGGGAGGCACCCCGCGGCGGCCAACGGGCGGTGACGCAAAGACCCATGTCAAACACGTCGAACACGTCGAACATGCCGAACGCGGCGGGTACGCCGGATGCCTCGGACGGGGCGGCGGAACGGACCGAGGAACGGCGCGGCGGGGCCGGCTCCGTCCAGTCCGTCGACCGCGCGGTGAGCGTGCTGGAGATCCTCGCCCGGCTGGGCGAGGCCGGGGTGACCGAGCTCTCCGAGGAGCTGGGCGTCCACAAGTCGACCGCGTTCCGGATCCTCGGGGTGCTGGAGAACCGCGGGCTGGTGGGCCAGGAGAAGGAGCGCGGGAAGTACTTCCTGGGCGCCGGGGTGCTGCGGCTGGCGGGCGCGGCGGCGATCCGGCTGGACATCTCCCAGGAGGGCCAGCCGGTGTGCCGGGCGCTCGCCGACGACACCGGGGAGACCGCCAACATCGCGGTGCTGGACGGCGATGCGGCGGTCAACATCATGCAGGCCAGGGGCGCCGCGGCGGTGACCGCGTACAACTGGCTGGGCCGGCGCACCCCGCTGCACGCCACCGCCAGCGGCAAGGTGCTGCTGGCCCATCTGCCCCCGGAGCGCCGGGAGGCCCTGGTGACCCGCAAACTGGCCCGGTTCACCGAGAACACCCTGACCACACCGGCCGGACTGCGCGAACAGCTGACGGCCGCGCTCGAGGACGGATTCGCCCGTTCCACCGAGGAGCTGGAGATCGGGCTGAACGCGGTGGCGGCGCCGGTGCGGGCGCACGACGGCGCGGTGATCGGGGCGATCGGCGTCTCGGGACCGGCGTACCGGATGGAGCGCGCCCTGCTCCCGGAGCTCGCGGAGCGGTCCGCGAAGGCCGCCGCCGACCTCTCCCGCCGGATGGGCTACGCGGGCTGACCGGCGGCCCCGGCCGGGCCTCCCGCAGGCGGGCACCAGCACGCATCGGGCGGCCGTCGGGCAGCGGAAAATCGCCCCTTGACGGATCCCTGACGGGCTTCCAGCATGTCTCCCATGGCGCAACCCAGAGCGCCATAAGCAACTTTGGGCCGACGCCGCCGCGCTGCCGGGTCGTCGTCCGGGCGTTGTTGAGGAGTGAGACATGCCGTACGAAGTCCGCGCCGCCGTCGCCGTCAAGAAGGGTGCACCCGCCGAGGTGCAGACGATCCTGGTGCCGGATCCCGGCCCGGGGGAAGTACTGGTCGCCGTCCAGGCCTGCGGCGTCTGCCATACCGATCTGCACTACCGCGAGGGCGCGATCGGCGACGACTTCCCCTACCTGCTCGGCCACGAAGCGGCCGGTCTCGTCGAGGCGGTCGGCCCCGGCGTCACGGACCTGGCTCCCGGCGACTACGTGGTGCTCGCCTGGCGGGCGCCCTGCGGCCAGTGCCGGTCCTGCCGCCGCGGCCGCCCCTGGTACTGCTTCGACTCCCGTAACGCCACCCGGCCGATGACCCTCCTGGACGGCACCCCGCTGTCCGCGGCCCTCGGCATCGGCGCGTTCGCCGAGAAGACGCTGGTCGCGGCTGGCCAGGCGGTGAAGGTCGACCCCGCGGCGCGCCCGGAGGCCGCCGGGCTCATCGGCTGCGGAGTGATGGCGGGCTACGGCGCCGCCGTCCATACCGGGGCCGTCGGCAGCGGCGACACCGTCGCGGTCATCGGCTGCGGCGGCGTCGGCAACGCCGCCATCGCCGGGGCCTCACGGGCCGGCGCGCGGCGCGTCATCGCCATCGACCTCGACGACGGCAAGCTGGACGCCGCCGAGCGGTTCGGTGCCACCGACACCGTCAACTCCCGCGGCACGGACCCGGTCGAGGCGGTCCGCGGGCTCACCGGCGGCCACGGCGCCGATGTCGTCATCGACGCCGTCGGCCGCCCCGAGACGTACACCCAGGCCTTCTATATGCGCGACCTCGCCGGAACCCTGGTCCAAGTCGGCGTCCCCGACCCGGAGATGAGGATCGAACTGCCGCTCATCGACCTCTTCTCCCGCGGCGGCGCCCTGAAGTCCTCCTGGTACGGCGACTGCCTGCCCAGCCGCGACTTCCCGGTCCTGATCGATCTCTACCTGAGCGGCAAACTCCACCTGGACCGGTTCGTCACCGAAACCATCGGGCTCGACGACCTCGAAGCGGCCTTCACCAAGATGCGGCGCGGTGAGGTCCTGCGGTCGGTCGTCACCCTCTGCCCCCCGTCAGTCCGCGGCGCCGCCCGGCGCGTCCTCCTGCCCCGTCTCCTGCTGGGCGGGCACCTGCGGCGCCTCGTCCGGGCGGCGGTACATCCGCGTCGCCGTGATCTGGCCGTGCACCGCCTCCCCGCCCGGGTCCTGCTGCGGCAGGCCCGGCCGCAGATGCTCCTCGACGCTGATGTACTTCAGCCCGGCGCGCAGGTCCGCGTCGTTCCGCAGCCGGATGACCAGCGGGAACTCCGCGAGCGCGGTGGTGTCGAAAAGACCGGTCGTATAAAGCAGCTGGACGCCCAGCGCATCGGCGACGGCGCGCTGGAGCTCCAGCAGATACGTGGCGTTGGCCCGGCCGATGGGGTTGTCGAGGAACAGCGTGCCGGCGTGCCGCTGCTTGTCGCGGCCCCGGTCGTTGCTGCGCAGCGCCGCCATCGTGCAGTACAGGGCGATGGCGGCGGTCAGCAGCTGGCCACCGGAGAAGACATCGCCCATCTGCCCGACGGGCACCCGCTCGGCGCGCAGCACCGCGTCCGGCTTGAGGATCTCCACCGCCACGCCGCGCGGCAGCAGCGCCGCGCCGACCCCGCGCAGCAGCAGGGACATCCCGTCCCGCCGCAGATCGCTGTTCTTCTTCACCGCCGAACGCGTCGCCTCGTCGATGACCTCGCCCAGCCGCTCGGTGAGCGTGGCCTGATCGGGGTCCTCGAAACGGATCCGCAGGAACTCCTGGCCCGACCACTCCCCCAGCCCCTCGGGCAGCCGGGACAGCCGCTGCGCGGAACGCAGCGTCGTCAGCGACGACTCCACCAGGCCGCGCAGCCGGTCGACGATGGAATCGCGGTTGCGCTCCAGCTGCGCCAGCTCGTCGGTGAGCACCCGCAGCCGGGGCGCGAAGGCCTCCGCCCACTTCGTCGCATGGTCGGGCAGGGCCGCTGCGGGCAGTTCGCGGATCTGCTGCCGGGCGGGGGTGCGGACCTGCTCGTAGCGGGTGGAGTTGGCGTGCCGTACCAGAATGTCGGAGGCCTCGCGGACCGCGCCATCGGCGGCCGAGAGATCGGCGGCGCAGCCGCGCAGCGAACGCCGGGACTCGGCCGCGGCCTGCCGGGCCTCCGCCAGCCGCCCGGCGTACGGCTCGATCTCGCCGTTCGCCGCGTCCGCGGCGCCCTCGGCGTTCTGGTGGTCCCGGAGCAGATCGCGCAGCAGGGCGGCGGTCTCGTCGAAGCCGCCGGCCGCGTCCTCGGCGGCGCGATGGCCGCGCAGCAGCTCCTCGTGCCGCGCCCGGGCGGCCTCCAACGCCTCGGCGGCGGTGGCCAGTTCGGCGTTGGCGGTGCGCAGCAGCTCCTTGGCCCGGTCGGCGTCGCCGGGAACCAGCTCGTCGGGAAGCTCGGTGTGCGCCTCCCCGTCACCGGGCGCCAGCCGCTCCGCCTCGCCGCGCAGCCGGCCGAGCTGCTCGCTGGCGGCCGAGGCGCGGGTCTCCAGCATCTGGACGAGCGATTCGGCGCGCGCCGCGGCGGCCTGCCGGGACGGGCCGTCGGCGGCGTCCGGGCTCTGCAGGAGCGCCTCGGCCCGGGTACGGACCTTGTTGGTGAGGCGGTTCAGCTCGGCCAGGGCCGCGGACTCGTCACCCTCGGCGCGGGCCTGTTCGGCGCGCAGATCGGCGCCGACGCCGACCTTTTCGTAGAGCTGCGAGGCGGCGCGGTAGGCCTCGCGCAGCGCGGGCAGGGAGGTGTTCGCGCCTTCGGGGGCGTCGCCGATGTCGTCCGGTACGCCGGCGATCTCGGCCCGCTCGGCGCGCAGCGCGCGGGCCGTGCGGCGGGCGTCGTCGGCGGCGCGCTGGGCGGCCCGGCGGTCCTCGTCGGCGGCCCGCGCACGGTCCACGCACTCCTCGGCGCGGGCCTCGAACTCGGCCGCCTCATCGGCCAGCTCACGCAGCCGGGACTGCCACGTGGCACGCTCGCGCAGCCGGTGGGCGAGCCCGGCCAGCAGGTCGGCGGCGCGGCGGGCGCGCTGCGCGGCCTCCTGCCGCTCCTCGCGCACCCCGGTGGCCTCGGCGGCGACCTCGTCCGCCTCCCCACGGACCGTGCGGGCCTCGGCCAGCTCGGCCGCCGCCTCATCGGCGGCCGTACGGGTCCCCGCCGCCGCGGCGGCCAGCTCGGCGAGCCGGCCCTCCGGGCAGCCCGTACGCCACGACGCGAGCCGTGCGGCCAGCGCACGGTCCCCGGCGAGCCGGGCGGCGAGCCGGCGGATCTCCTCGTCGCGCTCGGCGGCGCGGCTGCGCAGCGCCTGCCGCTCCTCGTCCGCCGCCGATTCGTCGTGCATCGCGGGGTTCGGCGGGACGAGGAAGACGCCGGAATCCTGGGCATCGGCGGCCGGAGTGGGCGCGAGCAGGGCGGCGGCCGTGCCGACGGCGACCGCGGAGCGGGGCAGCAACGCGGCCTGGGAGAGCACCTCGCGGGCCCGCGCATGGGTGTCGGGATCGGTGATGATCACGCCGTCGACCAGCTCGGGGCGGGCGGCGAGCACCCGGGCGTGGTCGGCCGGGTCGACGGACTGGGCGAGATAGCGCCAGCCGGGCAGCGCCGGGACGCCGTGCTCGCCCAAGTACTCCACGGCCGCCAGCACATCGGGTCCCGGCGGCAGCAGCCCGCCGTCGCCCAGCGCGCCCAGGATCCGGGAATCGTCGGCGGCGGCCGTCCGCAGGTCGAACAGCTGCCGCTCGGCCGCGGCCACGCCCTCGTCGAGCAGCTCACGCAGCGCCTCGGCACTGCGGTCCAGATCCTCGGCGGTCAGCGGCCCGGCGGGATCGCTGCCGTCCGTACCGGCGTCGGCCGTACGGGGGCCGGGCAGCGCAACAGGCGGCGCCTCGGGAAGTCCGAGGAGGTCGGCGAGCCGCCGCTCGGACCCGATCGACCCGGCGGCGCGGCGCTCGGCGTCGTACGCCCGCTCCGCGGCCTGCGCGGCGTCCTCGGCGCGGGCCGCCGCCAGCTCCGCGGCGGAGTGCCGGGCCGCGGCCTCCCGGGCCCGGTCGGTGGCCTGCCGGGCGGTCTCGCGGGCCGCCTCCCAGGCCGCCACCTCGGTCTTCTCCGCGTCGGAGGCGGCGAGCGCGGCGCGCGCCGGGTCGGCGTCCGGGGCGGAGTCGTCCAGCCAGCCGGCCCGAACGGCCTCGGCGGTCTCCTGGGCGACCTCGGCAAGACGCTGCTTGAGGTGATCCGCCTCGCTGCGGGCCCGCTGGGCGTGGGTGGCGGCGGCGGTGGCGTCGCGGTGCGCCGATTCGCCGGCCTCCTGGAGAGCGGCGGATCGTTCCTCTTCCTCGTTGGCGATCCCCTCGCCCGCCTCGGCGGCGGAGTGCAGGGCGCGCACGAGGTCGGTGGCGGCGGTGGCCCGGGCGGCGAGCGCCGGGGCGGCGTCCCGCTCGGCCTCCCGGATGGCGGCGGCGACCCGCGCGGAGCGATCGGCGGCGGCGCGGTGCCGCAGCGCGATCTCGGCGGCCTGCCAGGCGCTGTGCAGCGTACGGGCGTCGTTCAGCTCACGGCGCTGCGCGGCGGCGCCCTTCTCGGCCGCGGCCAGCGCCAACGAGGCGTGGCGGTAGGCGAGTTCGGCGGAGACCAGGGCGCGGCGCTCGCGGCTGCCCTCGGCGTCGGTGACGCGGTGCGCCGCGGCGGCCAGCTGTTCGGCGAGCTCGGCGGCCCGGCCGCGCTCCACCGTGCCGCGCGCGTGCAGCCGCTGGGCCAGGCCCCGGGTGCGGCGCTCGGCCCCGGCGTGCACCTCGCGGGCGCGCTCGCGCTGCTCGGCGGACTCGGCGATCCGCGACAGCAGATCCAGCGACCCGGCGGTGAAGTCCCGCTCGGCGGTCAGCTCGGCGCGCCGGCCGAGCTTGTGGGCGAAGCCGTGCACCAGGTCGGCGAGACCGTCGGTGTCGCGGGTGTCGGTGACGGCCCGCAGCAGCAGATCGGTGAAGTCGGAGTCGTTCTTGACGGCGAACAGCCCGGCCGCCTCGCCCTCGTCGGCGTTCATCTCCCGCTGGTAGCGGAACAGCTCCGGGTCCAGCCCGAGCACGCCGAGGTGCTCGTTCCACCGTTCGTGGATCTCCTCCCACACCACGTCCAGATTCGGGTAGTTCTTCCCGGCCTCGGTGAGGACGTCGCGGAAGCCCTTCATCGTGCGGCGCCGGCCCTGGGCCCCGGAGGCGCCCTCGCCGTTCTCCTGGCGGGGGCGGACGATGGTGGCCTCGGCCACCGGGAGGGAGTCCAGACTCATCCCCGGGCCCGGCCGGAAGCTGTACCAGGCCTCGGCGAACTTCCGGGGGTCGTTGGAGACCTGGCGGCCGCGCCATTCGCTGACCTTGCCGACGACGATGCTCTCGCCGGTCAGGACGTGCTGCCACTCCAGGGCGACATGCCCGCAGTCGTCGGCGAGCAGGAACTTGCGCAGCACGCCGGAGCTGGCGCCGCCCAGGGTGTTGCGGTGGCCGGGCAGCATCACCGAGAAGATCAGCTTGAGCAGGACGGACTTGCCGCCGCCGTTCTCCAGGAAGAGCACGCCGGCCGGGGCCGGGCGGCGCGGCGGGCCGACCGGCTCGTCCTCGAAGAAGTCCGCCTGGGCCGGGGCCGGTCGGGGCACGGGCGCGCCGACTCCGCGCAGGTCCAGCACGGTGTCGGCATAGCGCGCACCGGCGGGCCCGATGGAGTAGAGGCGGACCCGGGACAGCTCGTACATGGCGGACTCTCGTTGTGGTGTCGGTCGGTGGTCGGGCGGTGGTCGGGCGGACGGAACGGCGGTCGTACGGCGGTGGTGGCGGGCGGTCAGCCGGAGTGGAAGGGCAGTCCCGCATCGGAGACCAGGTCGAGGTCGTCGGTGTCCTCGCCGGGCAGCAGGGAACCGCTGCCGTCGGCGACGGGAACCACTCCCAGCTCCAGCAGCTCGGCCATGGCGGCGCTGCCGGCCATGTCGCGGACCTGGAGCTGATAGCGGGCGGTGGTGCGGTACGCGCCGCCGGCGTCGTCGCCGGTGCGCTGGAGGAAACCGGAGTCGACGAGGAAGGTGACGGCCTTGGCGATGATGCCCGTGGTCGAACCGGCCAGCCGCCGGGCGTCCTTGGTGGCGCCGGTCGCGCTGCGCCGCGCGTAGACCCGCCAGGCGGACTCCAGGCCCGGGGCGTCGCTGACCGGGTCGGTGTTCTCGCCGTCCTGCTCGGCGCGCTCCTCCAGGCGGCGGCACGCCTGGCGGACGAACGCGTCGACGCCGTTGACGGTGATGCGGCCGATGTAGCCGTCGTCGGCGAGGTCCTCGGGACGCGGGAACGCCAGCGCGGCCACCGCGAGATGGGCCAGGCCGTGCAGGAAGCGGTCGGCGGAGTCGGCGGAGGCGCGCCGGGCGTAGTCGCCCATCCGTACGGCGAAGACGGAGTCCTCGGCGGCGGTGACGGCCATCCCGGCGCGGGTGGAGACCTCCAGGACGACCAGGCCCAGCCCCGTGGCGACCGCGTCGGCGAGCCGGGCGAAGGCGGGCTCGTCCCGATAGCGGCGCAGCAGCTCGGCGTACTCGGCGTCGCGGGCGGGCAGCAGCTTGGGCTGGAGCCCGAAGGAGACCAGCCGGGCGGCGTCCGCAGCGTCCGCCGGGGTCAGGGACGCGGGGGCGGCCGGCGCCGGCGCCTCGTCCACGGGCCCGCCCCAGGACACGGCATCGCCCAGGGACTCCGGCACCACCTGGTCGGCGGCGGTGTACCCAATGGACTCGGTCACGGTTGAAGCTCCTTGTGCGGGGTCCGGACGGCCGGGCGGATGGACGGCCGCGGAATCCGGCGGCACGGGGACGGCGGGCCCGCGGGCACCGGGCCCGGGGACACCGAGTTCGAGCGCGGACGGCCCGAGGGCGGACGGCTCGGGGTCATCAGGCCGCCTCCGAGCGGTCGGCGGCCATACCGGCCGCGTCCAGCAGGGCCGTGCCGACGATGAGGTCGGCGCCGCCGAACTCGGGGTCGGCCAGCTCCGTACCGTCGTCGACGGCGAAGAGCAGCTGCGACTCGCCCTGACGGTAGGCCGTGCCGACCGGGGGGCTGGCGGCGTGCACCGCCAACAGGGCCACCAGGTAAGGAAGTTCGGGATCCTGGCGGCGCGCATCGGCCAGCAGCCCGGAGAGCCGGCGGGGCGCATCGGCGGGCAGATCGAGCAGTGCCATCGCGGCGTCCAGCTGCTCCTCGCTGAAGCGGCTGTCGTCGGGCGTGGCCACCAGATCGGGCTCGGGCATCTCGGCGCCGAGGTGCTCGCGCTCCAGGGGCGGGGTGAGCAGCACCTCGACGAGGTCGCCGACCCGGACCGCCGAGGGGGTGCGCAGGCCCGTGCCGTGGGCGAAGAACGCGTCGGTGACACGGATGGCGCGCTCGGCGGGCAGCGGCAGCAGCGGGGCGACCAGCTGGCCGTAGAGATCGAGGCCGGAACGCGCGGTCGGGGTGGCGAAGGCCTGCCGGTCCTGCTCGGCGCGGAACAGCGGACCGGCCTCCAGCAGCCGGGACTGGAGCTGGGTGTGCCGCCGGATGCAGTCCTTGACGATGTCGACGAGCTCGGCGGCGCGCCGCTTGTGCTCGCCGGTCTTCTGGTCGACCGCCTCGGCCTCGTCACGGGCCTTGCGGATGTTGGTGAGGATGGCGTTCTCGTGGCGGTAGCGGTCCGCGACATGGTCCAGCGCCTCGGCGATCATGTCCGGGACGGTCTGCAGCCAGTCGACGGCGCGGACGTTGCGCCGCGTGGCGTCGAGCGTTCTGCGCAGGGTCTCGGCGTACTGCACGGTGCGGTAGCGGGCCTGCTCGGCGGCGAGCTGGGCGTCGGCCAGCCGGCCGCGGTTGATCAGCACCTCGAGCTTGACCTCGGCGGCGATCTGGGCGCTGGTGACATCCGTGTCGAGGGCGCCGACCAGGACGTTGACCGCCTCGTCGGTGGCCCGGAGGTAGACCGTGCCGCCGGGGCCCGGGACCTCCTCGATGAGCTTGAAGTCGTAGTCGCGGCGGACGTACTCGCCGTCGGTGGTGAACGTGCCGTAGACGGCCCGGAAGCCGCGGTCCACGCTGCCGACGTTGATCAGGTTCTCCAGCACCCAGCGGGCCACCCGCTCGTGCTCGCCCTGGGGGCGCCGCGGGGCCTGGGCGGCGACCCGCGGGAGCACCTTCGCCACTATCTCTTCGTGATCGGCACCGGTGTCGAAGTCCATGTTGAGCGTGACGAGATCGATGACGGCGAGCGCCACCTCCGCCATCGCATAGCCGCTGTACTCGCCCGCGAGATTGGCCTTGCGCGCGTCGAGGTCGTGCAGCGGCGCCGTGCACGCCAAGGCGCGCAGCCGACGGGCCAGGCCTTCGTCGGCGGCCGGGCCCGGCGCGGGCCGGGCCGGCCCGTTGAGCTGGGGTGCAGCGGCCCCCGGGGCGGAAAAAGTCACGTCGGACAGAGTAGGCGCTCGCACTGACAACGGACGAAACGGCGCGGTTCCGCACCGCGAAGGACCGCTGGTGGAACCGCCACCGGGCCTGTTGACGAAGCCGCCCGCCGGACGCCGCAGACGCACCCGCGCAGCGGCACTCCGACCGACGCGCCAGTCTACGGCGCCCCCGTTGCGCGCCCCCGCCCCACCCCCGCCCTCAATGCGTCGCCCCCTCCGCGACACGGATGTCCGTACGGGTACGCGCGGCCGTCGCCGCGATCTCCCTCAGCGCCCGCGCCATCGACCCGACGGACAGCGACGGCTGGGCCTTGCCGACGACCTGCTCCGGCGCGTACGGGACGTGCACGAAGCCGCCCCGTACGCCGGGCAGTTCGGTGGCGATGAGGTGGGCGAGCCCGTAGAAGACGTGGTTGCAGACGAAGGTGCCCGCGGTGTTGGAGACCGAGGCGGGCACCCCCGCCGCGCGGACCGCCGCCACGCAGGCCTTGATCGGCAGACTGGAGAAGTACGCGGCGGGGCCGCCGGGCACGATCGGCTCGTCGACCGGCTCGGCGCCCGCGACATCCGGAATGCGAGCATCGTCCATATTGATGGCGACGCGTTCGACGGTGATGTCGGGGCGGCCGCCCGCCTGGCCGACGCACACCACGATGTCGGGGCGGGTGACCTCGAGCGCGACGCGCAGGGCGGTCAGTGAGGTGCCGTAGACACAGGGCAGTTCCACGGCGGACACCTCGAGGCCGGCGGGCGGTGCGTCCGCCGCGGCGCGGGCCGCTTGCCAGGAGGGATTGACCGTCTCGCCGTCGAACGGCTCGAATCCGGTCAGCAGTACCCGGGTCATATCGGGGTCCTCGACGTGCTCAGAAGGCGAACAGGGACATGAAGACGATGTTGCAGCCGAGCAGCACGCCGGCGGTCGGCAGCTGGGCCTTGATGGGCCCGTAGCGGTCCTTGAGTTCCAGCAGGGCCGCCGGGACGATGTTGAAGTTGGCGGCCATCGGGGTCACGAGGGTGCCGCAGAATCCGGCGAGCATGCCGATGGCCAGGACGGCGGCGGGGTTGCCGTGGAAGTGGCCGATCAGGACCGGCCAGCCGACGGCGGCGGTCATCACCGGGAAGGCGGCGAAAGCGTTGCCCATGATGAGGGTGAACAGGAACATGCCCACGCAGTAGACGACGACCGCGACGACGAGCGAGTCCTTGGGCAGCACGGAGGTGGCGATCCTGCCCACCTGGGTGCCGACGCCCGAGACCTGGAAGATGGCGCCCAGCGTGGCGAGCATCTGCGGCAGCAGCATCGCCCAGCCCATCGCCTCCAGCATGGAGCGGCCGGACTGCACGGGCACCGATATCCGCTTCTCGCGCAGCATGATCATGCCGACCACCAGGGCGACGACGGCGCCCAGGCCCAGGCCCAGAATGGTCTCGCTGCCTTCCTGGAGGACGGGTTCACCCCCGAAGGACAGGTGCTTGACGCCGATCGCGCAGACCATCGCGACGAGGGGGATGGTGAGCGCGGGGACGAAGAGCTTGTTGCCGAGCCGGAGTGCACTGGCCGCGCGCTCCTTCGGGGTGCTGGTACGCGGGGTGCCGCGCCCGGTGAATCCGAAGCCCGCCAGAACGGCCATGACGAGCACCGCGACGCCCAGTGGCTCGGCGGGCGCCTGTTTGGTGACCACCCAGCTGCTGTAGACGAATCCCGCGCCGATCAGGCCCCAGAAGGTGCCGGTGCCCCAGCGCTTGGGGTTGCTGCGGTCGGTGAACATCTGGGCGGCCATCACAAGGAAACTGAGGCCGACCAGCCAGTAGAACCACTCTGCCTTGATCACTGGGCTGCCTCCACTGCGGCGCCGGAGGGGGCGTTGGCGGTGCGCAGTTCGCGCTCCAACTGGCGGTCCAGCCGCAGCAGTCGCCAGCCGTGGACGACGAAGGCGCACACCGCGGTCGGAATCGCCCACAGTGCGAGCTGCAGCGGCTCGAGGTGGGTGCCGTAGGAGGTGTTGACGAAGCCGGTGATCAGCAGGATCGAGCCGACGGCCAGGAAGACGTCCTCACCGAAGAACAGCCCGACGTTGTCCGCGCTGGCGGCGAACGACCTGATCTTCTCCCGCGCGCGCTCCGGGAGTTGGCCGTACTTGCGCTCGGCGGCGCCCTCGGCCATCGGTACGGCGAGCGGGCGGACGGTCTGGGCGGGGCCGAAGACGTTGTTCAGGCCGACCGCGGCACCGATCTGCCGCAGGCCCAGGTAGAGGGTGAGGAACCGTCCGGTGGTGAGCTTGGCGAACCGGGCGATGACGTTGCGGGCCTGCTCCTGGAGGCCGTAGCGCTCCAGGAGGCCGATGACCGGGAGGGTGATGGCGAAGATCGTCACCGCCCGGCTGTTGGCGAAGCCGTCGCCGAAGGCGGCCAGCACCTTGCCGGGCGAGAGCCCGCCGAGGAACCCGGTGACGATACCGGCCACCCCGACGACCAGGAGGGGATTGCGTTTCGTGGCGAAGCCGACCACCACCACGAGCACGCCGAGCAGCACAATCATGGGTCCGCCTTCCGCGTACAGGGACCCCACGGGCGGTGAGGAGAATGTCGAGGAGGCTAGGCGATTGTTCAACGATCCGACAAGGGGTCTGCGGGAGCGAACTCGCGGCGCCCGTCATCCCTCCGCGATGCGCTGGGCGTACGCCCCCGACAACTGGCCGCGCGAGTCCTCCAGGTACGCCAGCAGCAGCCGCTCCGCCTCGGCGGCCTCACCCGCCAGCAGCGCGTCCGCGATCTGCCGGTTGCGGACCAGATACGGCGCGTAGAAGCGCTGGGGATCGTCCATGACGTGGAAGACCAGCCGCAGTTCGGCCAGGACGTTGCGCATCAGCTCATCGGTGCGCGGGCTGCCCGCCAGGGCGACGATGGCCTGGTGAAAACGGAGGTTTGCGGTCGAAAGGTCCGCCCAGGCGCGGCCCGCGGCAGCCTTCTCGCCGGCCCGCACCGCCGCGTCGATGGCCCCGATCGCCTCGCTCACCCCGGCGTCGTACGGCCCCTTCCCCAGCCCCCGCACCGCCGCGCTCTCCACGATCATGCGCACCCGGAAGATGTCGTTCAGGTCCTCGACGGTCACGACCCGCACGAACACCCCGCGGTTGAGCCGGTGCTCCAGAAGCCGCTCGTGCGTCAGCAGCCGGAACGCCTCGCGCAGCGTGTTGCGCGAGACGCCCAGCGCGCCGCCGATGCTCTCCTCCGACAGCCGGGCACCGGGCGGGAAGAAGCCCTCGGTGATCCGGTCCCGCAGGATGTCGGCGACCCGCTCGGCGGTGCTGGCGCGCCCGAGCAGGGCGCGGTCCGCTTCCAGGCCCCTGACCTCGGTCAGCCGCCGCTGATCGCTCTTCGCCACTCCGCCGGCCATTGCGCTCCCCGCTCTCCGCTGTCGTCTCGGCGGAAGTCAATCCCAGATGCAAGGACGAAACAACACACCTCTTGTCGGATCGTTCAACGATCCAGTACGTTGACCGTCTCCCTTGTACGTGCGCACCACGGAACGGACCCACATGAGTGACCCGGCGGCCCCTCCCGTTATCGACCTCAACGCCGACCTCGGGGAGGGCTTCGGCCGCTGGCAGCTCACCGACGACGACGCCCTGCTGTCCGTCGTCACCAGCGCGAACGTCGCCTGCGGCTTCCACGCCGGCGACCCGTCCACCATGCGCCGGGTCTGCGAGCTGGCCGCCGCACGCGGCGTGGTCGTCGGCGCCCAGGTCTCCTACCGCGATCTGGCCGGCTTCGGCCGCCGCGCGATGGATGTGCCGCCGGAGGAACTGGCCGACGAAATCACCTACCAGATCGGCGCGTTGGAGGTCTTTGCGCGCGCCGCCGGTGCCCGCGTCGGCTATGTCAAACCGCACGGCGCGCTCTACAACCGCTGTGTGCACGACGAGGACCAGGCGGCCGCCGTCGTCGCCGGCATCCGCGCCGCGGGCGGCACGCTGCCCGTCCTGGGACTGGCGGGCTCCCGGCTGCACCGGGCCGCCCGGGACGCCCGGCTCCCCGTCGTCGGCGAGGCGTTCGCCGACCGCGCCTACACCGCCGAGGGCACCCTCGTCCCGCGCCGCGAGCCGGGCGCCGTCGTCCACGACCCGGACGAGGTCGTCAAGCGCGCCCTGGGCATGGCCCGCGACCGCGCCGTCACCTCCGTCGACGGCCAGGAGATCGCGATCACGGCCCGCTCGCTGTGCCTGCACGGCGACACGCCCGGCGCGGCCGGCCTCGCCCGGCGGGTGCGCCGCGAACTGGCCGCGGCCGGCGTGCAGATCCGCAGCTTCGTCGGGAGCGCTGCATGAGGCCGCTGCCCGTCGGCGAGCACGGGCTCCTCATCGAGCTGGACAGCGCCGACGAGGTCGAAGAGCTGCACGCCGAGCTGCTGCGCCGCGCCGCCGACGGCACGCTGCCGCCGGTGGGCGAGATCGTGCCGGCCGCCCGCACGGTCTTCCTCGACGGCCTCGCCGACCCCCGCGGCCTCCTCGCGGAGCTCCCGACATGGGATATCCCGCCTCTGACGGCCGGCGACCGCCCCACCCTCGAGATCCCGGTCCGCTACGACGGCCCCGACCTCGCCGAGGTCGCCGCCCTGTGGGACGTCACCCCCGACGAGGTCGTCCGGCTGCACTCCGGCACCGCCTTCCGCGTCGCCTTCTGCGGCTTCGCGCCCGGCTTCGGCTATCTGACCGGCCTGCCCAGGACGCTGCACGTACCGCGCCGCGACACGCCCCGCACCCGGGTCCCGGTCGGCGCGGTGGCGCTCGCCGGCCCCTACACCGGCGTCTACCCCCGCTCCTCCCCCGGCGGCTGGCGGCTGATCGGCACTACCGACGCCGTCCTGTGGGACCCCGCCCGCGAGCCCGCGGCCCTGCTCGCCCCCGGCAGCCGCGTCCGCTTCGTCCCCCAGGACGGCCCCGCCGCCCCGCACACCCCGTACGTCCAGGAGGCCGCCCGATGACCGACCGCGCCCTCTCGGTCGTCCGGGCCGGAGCGCTCACCACCGTCCAGGACCTCGGCCGGCCCGGCCACGCCCACCTGGGCGTACCGCGGTCCGGCGCCCTCGACGAGCCCGCGCACCGCCTCGCCAACCGCCTGGTGGGCAACCCCGAGTCGGCTGCCACCCTGGAGACGACCCTGACGGGCTGCGCCGTACGGGTACGCGCGGCCACCACCGTCGCGGTCACCGGCGCCCCCTGCCCAGTGACGGTCGACGGCCGTCCCGCCCCCTGGGGCGCCCCGGTCCGCGTCCCGGCGGGCGCCGTCCTGGATGCCGGGCCCGCCACCCACGGCCTGCGCGGGTATCTCGCCTTCGGCGGCGGCATCGAGGCCGATCCGGTGCTGGGCAGCCGCGCCACGGACCTGCTGTCCGGGCTCGGTCCCGCCCCGCTCACCGAAGCCACGGTGCTCCCCCTCGGGCACCCGTACGCCCCACCGGCCGCCGCCGACGCCATCCCGCACGCCGGCCCGGCGACGGAACTGCTGCTCCCCTTCCTCCCCGGCCCCCGCGACACCTGGTTCACCGACCGCGGCCTGCACACCCTCACCACCGGCCGTTTCCTGGTCTCCTCCGCCAGCAACCGCATCGGCCTGCGCACCGAGGGCACGCCCCTCGAGCGCGCCCGCTCCGGCGAACTCCCCAGCGAGGGCATGCCGTTGGGCGCCCTCCAGGTCCCGCCCAACGGCCTGCCGGTGCTGTTCCTGCACGACCATCCGACCACCGGCGGCTATCCGGTCGTCGGCGTGGTCCCCGAGCGCTTCCTCGCGTCCGCCGCCCAGGCCGTACCGGGGACGCCGGTCCGGTTCACCCGCCTGCGCCAGGGAGTGTCCTCGCGCGCCGCGGCCGCCGCGCCGGCGCCCGCGGAAGCGCCCTAGCCGTCCACCGCCCCGTACCCGCCGCCGCCCGGTGTGCGGATCACCAGCACATCGTCCACCCCCAGGTCCGCCACGTCGCAGCCCCGCAGCACCTCGCGCGAACCGTCCGCCCGCTCCACGGTGTTGACGCCCAGCGAGCCGGGCGCGCCACCCGCCATCCCGTACGGCGCGACCCTGCGGTGATTGCTCAGCAGGGCCACCGTCATCGGCTCCAGGAAGCGCAGCCGGCGTTCGGCTCCGCAGCCCCCGTGCCAGCGCCCGCTCCCGCCGCTGCCGCTGCGGATGGCGAAGCCGTCGACGCGGACGGGGTAGCGCCACTCCAGCACCTCGGGGTCGGTCAGCCGGGAGTTGGTCATATGGGTCTGTACGGCGTCCGCGCCGTCGAAGCCGTCGCCCGCGCCGGAACCGCTGGCCACGGTCTCGTAGTACTGCACCCGGTCGTTGCCGAAGGTGAGGTTGTTCATGGTGCCCGACCCCTCGGCCTGGATGCCGAGCGCCGCGTAGAGGGCGCCGGTGACCGCCTGGGAGGTCTCCACGTTGCCCGCCACGGTGGCCGCCGGGAATTGTGGGGCGAGCATCGAGCCCGGCGGGATGCGGACCTCGACGGGCTTGAGGCAGCCGCTGTTGAGCGGGATGTCCTCGGCGACCAGGGTGCGGAAGACGTACAGCACCGCGGCCATGACCACGGAGCTGGGTGCGTTGGCGTTGCCGGGCTGCTGGGGTGAGGTCCCGGCGAAGTCCAGTACGGCGCTGCGGGCCGCGCGGTCGACTCTCAGCGCGACATGGATCTCGGCCCCGCTGTCGGTCTCGTAGCGGCAGGAGCCGTCCGACAGTCCGGCGATGATCCGCCGCACGGACTCCTCGGCGTTGTCCTGGACGTGGCCCATGTAGGCCCGTACGACGTCCAGACCGAACTGCTCGGTCATCCGCCGCAGTTCCTCGATGCCCTTCTCGTTCGCGGCGATCTGGGCCCGCAGATCGGCGATGTTGGCGTCCGGGGCGCGGGAGGGGTACGGGCCGGAGGCGAGCAGTTCGCGGGTCTCGCGTTCGCGCAGCTCGCCGCCGCGCACCAGCAGCCAGTTGTCGAAGAGGATCCCCTCCTCCTGGATGGTGCTGCTGAAGGCGGGCATCGAGCCCGGGGTGATGCCGCCGATCTCGGCGTGGTGGCCGCGGGAGGCGACGAGGAACAACAGCTCGTCACTGTGCGTTACGGAGTCAGGAGCGGTGGAATCACGGGGCGTTGCGAAGACGGGGGTGACGACCGTGACGTCGGGAAGGTGGGTGCCGCCGTGGTAGGGATCGTTGATCGCGTAGACGTCGCCGGGCCGCATGTCGTCGCCGCGGCGCCGCAGCACTTCCTTGATGGACTCCCCCATCGAGCCCAGGTGCACGGGAATGTGCGGGGCATTGGCGATCAGATTGCCGTCGGCGTCGAACAGCGCACAGGAGAAGTCGAGGCGCTCCTTGATGTTGACGGAGTGCGCGGTGTTCTCCAGGCGGACGCCCATCTGCTCGGCGATGGCCATGAAGAGGCTGTTGAAGACCTCCAGCATCACGGGGTCGGCCTCGGTGCCCACCGCCGCCGGGCCGCCGCGCTCCCGTACCCGCGTCAGCAGCAGGTGGCCGCGCTCGCCCACGGCCGCCCGCCAGCCCGGGTCGACAACGGTGGTGGCGTCCTCCTCGGCGATGATCGCCGGGCCGGTGAGGGAGTCGCCGGGGCGCAGATCGGTGCGCCGGTGGAGCCGGGTGTCCTGCCGGCGCCCCTGCGCATACATCCCAACGGTGGTGAGGGGCCGCAGCTCGCCGGACCGTTCGGTGAAGCGGACCTCGTGGCCGGCGGCGCCGCCGGCCGCGCCGATCGCCTCGACCGACACGGCCTCGGCCACCAGCGGCTTGTCCATGGTGAAGGCGTAGCGGGCGCGGTGGGCCCGGTCGAAGTCGGCGGCCATGGTGGCGGCGTCGGCCAGCCGGACGCTGATGGTGGCGTCGGTCCCGGCGTAGCGGACGAGTACCCGTGCCCGGGTGGTGATGCTCTCCTCGGGCACGCCGTCGTCGAGCAGCTCGCGCCGGGTCTGCCCGGCGAGGTTCTCGCACGTCTCGTGCACCCGGTCGATGGCCCCGGGCTGCCCGAATTCCGCCTCGACGGCCGCTTCGCGCATCGCGGTGGCGTCGGCGACCCCGATGCCGTACGCGGACAGGACGCCGGCCAGCGGCGGTACGAGCACCGTGCCGATGCCCAGCGCGTCGGCGACCGCGCAGGCGTGCTGGCCGCCCGCGCCGCCGAAGCTGGTGAGGGCGTAGCGGGTGATGTCGTGGCCGCGCTGGACGGAGATCTTCTTGACCGCGTTGGCCATGTTGAGCACGGCGATGTCCAGGAAGCCGGCGGCGACGTCCTCGGGGCCGCGATCGTCCCCGGTGGCGGCCGCGGCGCGCGCGGCCAGCTCCTCGAACCGGCTGCGGACGGCCTCGGCGTCCAGCGGCCGGTCGCCGTCCGGGCCGAACACCGCGGGGAAGTGGTCGGGCTGGATACGGCCGAGCATCACATTGGCGTCCGTGACGGTCAGCGGGCCGCCGCGCCGGTAGCAGGCCGGCCCCGGGACGGCGCCGGCCGAGTCGGGGCCGACGCGGTAGCGGCGTCCGTCGAAGTGCAGCACGGAGCCCCCGCCGGCCGCGACGGTGTGGATGTTCATCATCGGGGAGCGCATCCGCACACCCGCGACCTCGTTGCCGAAGACCCGCTCGAACTCCCCGGCGTAGTGGGACACATCGGTGGAGGTGCCGCCCATGTCGAAGCCGATCACCCGGTCGTGGCCCCCGGCGTCCTCGGCGGCGCGGACCATGCCGACGACGCCGCCCGCGGGCCCGGACAGCACCGCGTCCTTGCCGCGGAAGTGCTCGGCCTCCCGCAGCCCGCCGTTGGACTGCAGGAACATCAGCCGGATGCAGGGGAGTTGGGCGGCGATCTCGTCGACGTACCGTCCCAGGATCGGCGAGAGATAGGCGTCGACGACGGTCGTGTCGCCGCGCGGCACGACCTTCATCAGCGGGCTGACCTCGTGCGAACAGCTCACCTGCGCAAAGCCCGCCCGCCGGGCCAGTTCGGCGACGGCCTTCTCGTGAGCGGCGTGGCGGTAGCCGTGCAACAGGACGACGGCGGCGCTGCGCAGCCCGTCCGCGCGGGCCCGGATCAGCGCCTCGCGGACCGCGTCGGCGTCCAGCGGCCGTACGGTCCCGCCGTGCGCGTCGATCCGCTCGGGCACCTCGATCACCCGCTCGTAGAGCGCCTCGGGCAGCACGATCCGGCGGTCGAAGATCCGGGGCCGGTTCTGGTAGGCGATGCGCAGCGCGTCCCGGAATCCCTCGGTGATGAGCAGCACCGTCGGCTCGCCCGTACGCTCCAGCAGGGCGTTGGTGGCGACGGTGGTGCCCATCTTGACGACGGAGACCCGCTCGGCGGGCACCGGTTCGTCCGGACCCAGCCCCAGCATCATCCGGATTCCGGCCACCGCGGCGTCCCGGTAGCGCTCGGGGTGGTGCGAGAGCAGCTTGTGGGTGACGAGACGGCCGTCCGGCCGCCTGCCGATGACATCCGTGAAGGTGCCGCCGCGGTCGATCCAGAACTCCCACCGTCCGGTCATCCGGCCATTGTCGCAGCGCCCTTCGGATCCGGAAGGGCGGCGAGCGCGGCGCGCGTGGCGCGTTCGGCGGTGGCATCGAGGAGCCGTCCGGAACCGGCCAGGCCGTGCCGGCATTCCTGGAGCGCCAGCGCGAGCAGGCCGGGCAGCAGATCGGTGCACCGGTCGGCGACCCAGCGGGTGCCGCGGGTGGCCATCCACCAGGCGGACCCGGTACGGGTCGGCGGCGGCCCGTCGAGGGTGAGCGCGGGCGGCGGCCCCACGGCATGCCCGGCGGCGGCCAGCGCCGCGTGGAAACCGCGGGCCAGCAGCCGGTGGCCGCGCTCGCTGGGATGCAGCCGGTCCACGCTCCAGCTGGCGCGGTCGGCGACCCAGGCATGGTCGGCGAGGTGCAGATGGATCCCGCCGTAGCGGCCGGACACCGCGTGGACGACGGTGTTCACGGCGCGCATCCGCCGGGCGAGCGGGCGGGCCAGCGGCGCGGGCAGCCCCAGCATCCGCCCCGGGTCGGGCAGACACGCGGTCAGGACCACGGCCCCGTCGGCGCTGAGCGTGCGGTGCGCAAGATCGAGGGCGGCGGCGACCCGCTCTATGGCGAAGGCGGCCCGCAAGGTGTCGTTCGCACCGACGACGAGCGAGGCGTAGCGCGGCGCGAGCCGCCGCGCCGCGGGCAGCTGCCGCTCGGCCACCTCGGCGGCCAGCGCCCCGCTGTACGCCAGGTTCACCAGCGGTTCGCTCCCCGGCCGCTCCCCCACCGACGCCGCGAGCAGCGCCGCCCATCCGCGCCAGCCGCCGCCGGGTACGGGGTCCCCCAGGCCCTCGGTGAGCGAGTCGCCGAGCGCGGCGAAGCCGGACCGTCGCATGCTCACCACCCGCCCCGAGGACGCACCGGCGACGTGGGCAGGACGCCCGCCCGGCCGCGTGGCGCGGGCGCGTCGTGCGCGTCGTGCGCGGCGAGGAAGGCCTCGACGGCGGGCCGCCAGCCGTACCCCTCGGCGCGCTGCCGGGCGGCGGTGCGGCGGGCGGGTTCGGGTCGGGCCAGGACCCGTTGGACGGCGTCGGCGAACGAGGGACCGTCGTCGAGCGCCGTGTCGCCACCGCCGGCGACCAGCCCGGCCAGCGCGGAGGCGGCGCTGGCGACCACGGGAGTGCCGCAGGCGAGCGCCTCCAGGGCGGCCAGGCCGAAGGTCTCGGCCGGGCCCGGCGCCAGCGTCAGGTCGGCGCTGGCCTGGAGCGCGGCGAGGTGGGCGCGGTCGGCGACATGCCCGAGGAACGCCGCGGGCAGCCGCTCCGCCCGTGCCCGGGCCTCCAGGCGCGCCCGCAGCGGCCCGTCACCGGCCACCACCAGCGCCGCGTCCACGCCCCGCCGGCGCAGCTCCGCCAGCGCGTCCAGCGCCCGCCCCGGCCGCTTCTCGGGCGACAGCCGGGAGCACATCACCATCAGGACGGCGGCCCGGCCCGCACACCGCCGCCGCAGCTCCGCACTGCGGCAGTCCGGGTGCCAGGCGGCGAGATCGACGCCGAGCGGCGCCCGCACCACATTGCGCGCCCCGGCCCGGGTGAACTCCGCCGCCGCCCATTCGGTGGTGCACACGATGCGGCTGTAGGCGTGCGCCGTACGGGAGTTGAGGCGGTCCGCGGCGGCGCGGGCGAGCGGCTGCGGCACGCCCCAGGTCCGCAGCACCCCGTCCACGCTCTCGTGCGAGACCATCACCGCGGGCACCCGGGCCCGCCGCGCCCACTCGCCCGTCCAGCGCAGCGTCGTACGGTCGGAGACCTCCAGCCGGTCGGGGTCCAGCGCCCGCAGCACCCGCCGCAGCAGATGCCGGTCGGCCAGCACCCGATAGCCCCCGGTGCCGGGCACCGCGGGCCCCGGCAGAGTGATCACCCGCCCCTGCTCGGTGAGCTCGTCGGACGTCCCGTGTCCCGCGCCCGGCACGATGAGCACCGGATCGTGCCCGGCGGCCGCATAGCCCGCGCCGAGCTCGCGCAGCGCGGTGCGCAGCCCGCCCGAGGCCGGGGTGACGAAATTGGCGACCCGGACGATCCGCAGCCCCGCCCCGCGCTCCCGGCGGGCACTCGTGCCGCCCCGTATGCCGTCGCTCGTGCTGCTGCTCATGCCGCCACCGCCGGCCGGCCGGCGAGCACATCCTCGTAATGGCCGAGGAGCTGGTCGCCCACGGCCTCCCAGGTGCGGTCCTCGACGGCCGCGCGGGCCGCCGCGCCGTACCGGATGCGCAGCTCGGCGCTGCGTCCGAGCAGCCGCACCGCGTCCCGCACCGCTCCGCCGTCGCCCGGCGTCACCAGCAGCCCGGTCCGGCCGTGGTCCACCAGGTCGAGCGGCCCGCCCGCGCGCGGCGCGACCACGGGCACTCCGGAGGCCATCGCCTCCTGCACGGTTTGACAGAACGTCTCATACGGCCCGGTATGCACGAAAATATCCAACGAGGCGTAGAGCCGGGCGAGTTCATCACCCGTACGGCGGCCCAGGAAGCGCACCTCGGGGAGCGCGGCGCGTAGCCCGGGGCCGCTGGGGCCGTCGCCGATGACGACGGTGCGTACGCCGGGCAGCCGGGAGGTCTCGGCCAGCAGCCGGACGTCCTTCTCCGGGGCCAGCCGTCCCACGTACCCCACGAGCAGCTCGCGCCCCGCTGCCAGCGAGCCACGCAGCACCGCGTCGCGCCGCCCGGGGTGAAAGCGTGCGGCGTCGACCCCGCGGGGCCACAGATGGACCCGCGGCACGCCGTGCTCGGTCAGATCCAGCAGCGCCGCACTGGAGGGCGCGAGCGTCCGGTCGGCGGCCGCGTGCACCGCCCGGATCCGCCGCCAGGCCGTCGCCGCGCCGCCGCCCAGGTAGGTGCGGGCATAGCGGCCCAGATCGGTCTGGTAGACGGCGATCGCGGGCACCCCTTGCCGGGCCGCCGCCGCCATCCCGCGGGCGCCGAGTACGAAGGGGCTCGCAAGGTGCACCACATCCGGCCGGTGCGCGGCGAGCGCGGCGGACAGTCTTCGCCCCGGCAGCGCGATCCGCACCTGCGGATAGCCGGGCAGAGGCACGGAGGGCACCCGGACGACCGGGCAGGGGCTCTCGACGGCCGCGACCGCCGGTTCATGTCCGCCGAGCGGCGCGATGACCAGCGGATCGTGGCCGCGCCGGACGAGGTGCCGGGCGGTTTCCAGGGCGCAGTGTGCGACGCCGTTGACATCGGGCGGGAAGGATTCGGTGACGATGACGACACGCATACCGATGTTCTCGACGCGCCGTGCGTGGACCGGGCCAAGGGGATCTTTCCAGCCGGGGAACGTCCCATGAGCGTTCCGCTGCGCACCGCCTCGCCGGGCGGCCGGCCCGCTCGGATGTCAGGCTGGAAGAGGACCCGGCGCCACGGCGCCGCACCGGAGCGGAATGCGAGGAGATCTGTGGCTGGCGACGACACGGAGCTGGCCGAGCCCTCCGACGGCCTTCCGCCGCGCATCGGCGCCCCGGCGCGCCGGGCCCTGGAGCGGGCGGGTTACCTGCGGCTGTCGCAGCTGGCCGACGCGAACGAGGCCGAGCTGCGACAGCTGCACGGTATGGGGCCCAAGGCACTGGGCATCCTGCGGGACGCACTGGCGGCACAGGGAATGTCGTTCGCCGGGGAGTGACCCCACGCGGACCAGGCCGTCACGGGGGCCGAGCCGCCCACCCCTACACCCCCTGGGCCTCCGGCCCGAAGCGGCTCCGTACCGCCGTCTGGACCTCGGCCTCCTCGGCCGGATCGGCGGCAAGGCGGCGGAGCTGCTCGACGACCCGGTCGTCGCCGGTGGCGGCGTGCCGGGCGGCGAGTTCGCGGGTGGTCTCCTCGCAGTCCCACAGGCACTCGACGGCGAAGCCGGCCGCGAACCCGGGGTCGGTGGCAGCGAGCGCACCGGCCGCCCGGCCGCGGAGGTGGGAGGAGGACGTCTCGCGGTAGACGTGGCGCAGTACGGGGGCGGCGCAGGCGACACCGAGGCGGCCGACGCCGTCGACCAGCTCCCACAGGCCGCCCGCGTCGGGGCCCTCTTCGCGGACGGTGCGGCGCAGCGCGGCCAGCACCAGGTCGGCGTCGCGCTGCGCGCCACGGCGGGCGAGCATCGCGGCGGCGGAGGCGCCGAGGCGGTCCGTACGCCGGGCCCAGCCCCGGGCCCGCTCGACGGCCGCCACGTTGCGCATCCGCTCGAAGGCGGCGAGCGCGGCCGACGTCGGCAACTCATCGGAGAGGGGGCAGGCGACCGCCTCCTCGATCAGGTCGAGGACATCCGGGTCGCCGCGATCGGCGAGGTGGTGCAGGGCGGCGGCGCGGGCGGCAGACGGGCCCGTGCGGGCGGCGCACAGCAGCTCGGGGCGGTCCTCGGGACCGGCGACGGCGCCCAGGCAGCGGGCGGCGGCGATGTAGCGGTGCTCCTCGGGCTCCAGCTCCAGGCCCTGCTGGGCCCAGTCGAGGACCTCGGTCACGCTCCAGCCGGGGCGCGGCCCGCGCGGCCGCAGCTGCCGCTGCCAGCGGTCGAAGGAGCCCTGCTCCCCGGCGGTGGTCAGGCGGGCGCCGTACCGGGGGTCCTCGGCCCACAGCCGCCAGGGCCGGGGCTCGAAGGCGTCTCGGACGGCGGCGGCCAGCTCGGCCTCGCCCTCCTCGGTGACGGGGAAGCGGGCGAGCACGGCGGGGGCGAGGGTCATCAGCCCCGCGTCGTCGTCCCGCAGCGCGAGCTCGTCGAGGGCCCAGCGCCAGTTGCTGCCGGCCGCGGCGTAGCTGCGCAGCAGCAGGCGGGCGGCGTCCTTGCCGTACGCGGCGAGGTGGCCGAGTACGGCGAGGGCGAGGCCGGTGCGCTCCTCGCCGGTGTCGACGAGGTCGTCGGGGTGGAAGAGGTGCCGCTCGATCTCTTCGAGTCCGCCGTCGAGCTGCATGTAGAGGCGCGCGTAGTAGAGCGAGCGGTTCTCGATCTGCCAGTCGCGCCTGGGGTCACGCAGCACGCTGTCGTTGAGCGCCGCGAGCGCCTCGGCTCGCGGCGCCGCGAGGGCATGCAGGGTCCCGTCGCCGCGGCCTCGTTGAAGGAGGCCGAGCAGGGTGCCGCTGGGCGCTATGTCTGGATCGAACATGAGGTCAGCATCCGGGGCGAGGGGCAGGCTGGCAACGGGATTTCCGCTGACCGGCATTCTTGCCGGTGACTGCGGGCTGTATGCGTCGTTCCCACCATGGATCGGCGGGCACGACAGCGCTACGGCGGCGGAAGCCTAGCCTGGAAGCTGTTATTCCGCCGATTCGACCCAGGGTTGCCACGGAACGCCTGTGGCATATGCCAGGTGCACCACCGTATCGGGTAATGCCAAATCCCTTACGGACGGTCGCAGCCTGTGCAAGAGTCGTTACCGGCCCCTTCCGTCAGACCTGACCCCGGCGCCGCCTGATCACGGAGTACGTCATGCCGTCCCCTCTCTTCGCGGATCACCCAGCCGACCGGTCTCCCGAGCGCGACACCGTCGAGGCACTCATCACGCAGGCCCGCCGCCTGCGCGGTGGCCTGGACGCGGTGCGCCGGGAGTCCGCGGCGGTGGACACCGGCCTCGCCACCGACCCCCAGCTGCGCTGGCAGCGGGCGCTGTGCGACCTCGCCGTCCACCACCTCGACGACCTCGGCGGTCATCTCGACCAGCTGAGAGAGGGGCTGCCGGCGGAGGACGACGAGGACGAGTCGCCGTACGCCGCACTGCCGGAGGCACCGCCCGAGCCCGCGCCGCATGAGCACGGCTCGCTGCTGCGCCGGGTGGGCAGCGCCGAGTGGAATCTCCTCACCGACGAGGCGAGCTGGTCCGACGAGCTCTTCGCGATGTTCGGCCGGAAGCCCTCGGACGGCCCGCTGACCCTCGACGAGCTGCCGTCCCTGGTGCTCGCCGAGGACCAGGAGGGGCTGGCCGCGATGGTCACGGACTGTTTGGTGGACGGCAAGCCGATCGACGGCGAGTTCCGGATCGTGCGCGCGGACGCGAGCCTGCGCACGGTCCATATGGTGGGCGAGCCGGTGCTCGACACGGACGGCAGTACGGCATGTATGTGGGCCGTGCTGCGCGACGTCAGCGAGCTGCGGCGCAGCCAGGCCGCGGTGCGCGACAGCGTGGACTCGCTCCAGCGCGAGCGGCATGTCGCACAGACCGAGCACCGCCTGGCGGTCGAGCTCCAGGAGTCCGTGCTGCCGCAGTGGCGCGATTCGCTGCGCTTCCCGCAGGGCGGCCCGGTCGCCCTCGACTTCGCCGGGCGCTACTTCCCGTCCGGCACCAGCGCGCTGATCGGCGGCGACTGGTACGACGCGCTGCAACTCCCGGACGGCAAAACGCTGTTGAGCGTCGGCGATCTCACGGGGCACGGCGTCACCGCCACGTCCGGGATGGCGATGGTGCTCGGCGCGCTGCGCGGGATGGCCGTCGCCGGGCAGCAGCCCGGACCGCTGATGGGCTTCCTCAACCAGCTTCTGGACACCACCGCCCAGCCGGCCCTGGGCAGCGCGGTGTGCTGCCGCTTCGACCCCGACACCCGCCGGCTGGAATGGGCCCAGGCCGGGCACCCCGCACCGCTGCTGTTCCGCGGCGGCACGGGGCGCGCGCTGGACCCGCCCGAGGGCGTGCTGCTCGGCGCGACCGCGGGCGCGACCTACACCCAGCGCACCGAACAGCTCGAGCCGGGCGATCTGCTCGTTCTGCACACCGACGGCCTGGTGCCCCGCCGCAGTCCCTCCGCCGACGCCCACGAGGGAGCCGAGCGGCTGCTCGCGCTGGCACCACGGTTCGCCGCGGCCCGTAGCGCGCAGGACAGCGTCCGTATCGTCGTCGAGGAGTTCGGCAGCACCGAGCGCGAGGACGACGCATGTGTGCTGATCGCCAGGATCGGCGACTGACACACGGCACGGACCCGGCGTCGGACGGCGGCGAGGCGGACGTCAGGGCAACGGCGTCACCGAAGGCGTCATGTGACCTATCTTCAGGTGGCGCCTCAGCACCCGACTTACTGCCGTGCCGAACCGTGCCTGACGAGGCGCCATATGGCGCTCCGTCATACCGGCGAGGTGCGCCATGTGCCCTTTCATACGGCGAAGTTGGGACCCAGGCTCGCTGATCCGAGCCCTGGGCCGAGCCCGGAACCGCCGCCCTTCGGCCTGGTCTTCGCCTTCGGCAGGACATGCTGGATCTCCTCGCGCAGGTCCTGGATCTTGGCGTAGTTGGTGTACTGGTTGGTGAGTCGGAACATCTCGCGCAGCCGGTCCCAGGTGCGATGGGAGGAGTTCTCCCCGATGGACACCAGCGCCAGCCGGGCGTAGCGGTCGGCCTGCTCCGGGTCGTCGCCGAGGAAGCAGGCCGAGGCCATCGAGATGTAGTCGAAGATCTGGGAGCGCTGGAAGCCCGAGTTCCGCAGCCGCAGCGCCTGCTTGGCGTGGTTCTGGGCGATCTTGGCGACGGAGGGGTCGTGATCGGCGAGCGTACGGAAGGCCAGCGCCTGCATGCCGTGCAGATCCGCCTCGTCGAACATCTGCATCCAACTGGGCGGCGGCACATCGCCCTTGTCCGAGACGAACAGCTCCTCCGCCTCGCCCAGGGTGCGGCGCATCGCCTGACCGTTGCCCTTGGCGGCCTGCGCCCAAGCCTCGATGGTGTGCAGCATGGCGCGGGTCCGTGGCAGGGTCTGCTCGCCGGAACCGGACTTGGCCAGCTTCATCAGGTCCAGGGCGTCGTCCGGGCGACCCAGATGGACCATCTGACGGGCCGCACGGGAGAGCGCCTCGCCGGCCCGGGGGCGGTCGCCGCCCTCGCGCGCGGCATGGGCGGCGATGACGAAGTACTTCTGGGCGGTGGGCTCCAGCCCCACGTCGTGGGACATCCAGCCGGCCAGCACGGCGAGGTTGGCCGCCACGCCCCACAGCCTGCGCTGGAGATGGTCGGGGTGGCGGTAGGCGAGCATGCCGCCGACCTCGTTGAGCTGTCCGACCACTGCCTTGCGCTGGAGTCCGCCACCGCGGTTCGCGTCCCAGGCGCGGAACACTTCGACCGAGCGCTCCAGCGCGTCGATCTCCTGGGACCCCACGGGGGCCGCCTCGTAGCGGTCGAGGCCGATCTGATCGAGTTGGTCGAGGGAGTCGGCGGCGAACGGATCGTCGTGGCGTGGGGCGTCGGCGGTCAGGGCGGGGTCGGTGTGGAGCCAGTCGTGCATGGCGCCGGTGAGTGCGGATCCCGCGGCGAGCGCCGCGCCCGCACCCACCAAGCCGCGTCGGTTGAGCATGAGGTCCATTCCCGTGAATTCCGTGAGGACCGCAGCGGTCCGTTCGGGAGCCCACGGCAGACCGTCCATGGCCTGCCGCTTCCCCGAGCGACCGGTTCTGGCGAACCCGAGGTCCTCGATGGTTACGACACGGCCGAGGCGCTCGGTGAACAAAGAAGCCAGGACCTTGGGCACCGGGTCGCGGGGCGTCTCCCCCATGTCGATCCAGCGCCGTACTCGCGAGGTGTCGGTCGCCAGCTGCGGATGCCCCATGGCCGCCGCTTGCCGGTTGACCAGTCTCGCCAGCTCTCCCTTGGACCAGCCGGCCAGGCCGAAAAGGTCCGCGAGACGGGTGTTCGGCTGCCTGTCCACGTCAAGCCCCCAGGTTCCTCGACTGAGTTGACAGTAACGGCCGGTGACGGGCGCTGCGACCATTCGCCAGGGTTCGCCAGGGTGCGCCAGATGGTCTGCCACCCATAGCCCCGTGTTCGGTAGGTGTGCAGCCCCCGGCCCGGTGGCGGGACCGCATTCCCCAGGGTGCGCGCCCTTCACAGGGACCCTGGATCGGCCTCCTTCTGCGGGCCCGTTCACCGGGTTCCCACCATCGGGCCGGGGGCGCACGCAACTCGTCGGCGCACGAAGGGATCTGTTTCACCCATGTATGCAGCATCGTCCGCCGTGACCGCCACCGCCCGGCCGTACCGCCCGCACCCCTCCGGCAGCGGGCCGTATCTCGACCCCTCCCCCTCCGCGGGGGGTGTCGTCGGCCTCTCCGGCGGACGTACCCGGCGGCCACAGGGGACGGGCAACCAACCGCTCAGCGGGAGACTCGATTTGTCCGGCCCTCAGGGCGCTCAGCTGCGCGCCGCCGTCGCTTCGGTGCACCGCATCTGTCCGGAGTTCAACCCGGTCCAGGTGCTGCGTCGCAGCGGCAAATCCGTCCTCCTGGTGGGCACGACGGGCCGGACGAGCGCGGTCGCGAAGTGTTTACTGGACCACTCCCCCGCGTGGTCCGAGCGGTTCCGGCAGGAAATAGCTGCTTACCGCGCATTCGTCCGGCATCGCCCGCCGGTACGAGTGCCGCGGCTGGTGGCGGCCGATCCCGACAACTGCACGCTGGTTGTCGAGCGCATGCCGGGCCGGGTCGCGGCCGCGGCGCGGCATCCGTCCGAGGCGCCTCCCCGCGCGGACGTACGGGCCGCGCTCGGCGCGATCTGCCGGATCAACCTCTGGCGACCGCCGGCCGGGCTGTTCGACGCTCCGCTGGACTACGCGGGCCGGATCGGCCGGTATCACGACCTGGGGCTGCTCACCGACCGGGACCTGGGGGATCTGCAGAAGCTGCTGCACGGTCTGGCGCACACCCAAGGGCAGTTCTGCCACGGCGACGCGCTGCTGAACAACGTGCTGCTGTCGCCCGCCGGGCCGGTGGTGCTGGACTGGGACAACGCGGGCTGGTACCTGCCGGGCTACGACCTGGCGACGCTGTGGTCGGTGCTCGGTGACGCCCCGGTGGCGCGCCGTCAGATCAGCCAGCTCGCGCAGTCCGCGGGGCCGGCGTCGCGGGACGCCTTCCTGGTGAATCTGATGCTGGTGCTGACCCGCGAGATCCGGCGCTATGAAACGGCGGTGCAGCGGACGATGCGCGAGCCCGCGCCCGCGGGCACACCGGGAACGGGACAGCCCGGGGTACCCGCGGCGGGCGAGGAGCAGCGGCTGCTCCTGCGCCGGCTGCACGACGACTGCCAGATGGCGCGGCGTGCGGTGCGGGCGGCGGTCGGCACGCGCTGACCGAGGAGGGCCCCGCGCCGTTCAGGCGAGGGGGAAAGTGAGCGGCGCGCCCGGGACGGGGCGCGCCGCTCACCCATGTGTGGGGCACCGGCCCATTGGTCCATTCCACTGACGCCCCGCAGGCCCGGCGCCCGGTCCGGGAAGGATCCCGGGGAGATGCCCTGACATGCGAAATCCGGATGGGGCGTGGCGATTGACGGAGCGTCGGCATACCCCTGGCTCTGGGCCGACCGGTGGCTTTAGTCTCGGGTCCCCGCTTCGTACGGCCGTTTGCGCATCAACCGTCACATCGCGTCGGCTCGGGCCGGCTTGAGGAGGCTGTTTTGCGAGGATCCGCCCCGGAAGACGACAAGAGAACCCCCCGTCCCGCCCTGCGCAGGTCCGCCACCGCCGTCGCCGCCGCGGTGCTGTTGCTGCCGCTGCTCTCGGCCACTCCGTCCGCGGGTGCCGGCAAACCCGGCCGGGACGCTCTGCAGCACGCCTTCACCGAAGCCGCCGCGCGCTATCACGTACCGCGCAGCGTGCTGCTCGGCGTCTCGTATCTGGAGTCCCGCTGGGACGGTCACGGCGGCGCGCCCAGCGTCTCCGGCGGCTACGGGCCGATGCATCTGACCGACGCCCGGACGGCCCTGGCGTCGGAGCCGGAGTTCAGCGAGCCGGCCGCGGACGCCCGCGGGGACGGCTCGCGCGCCCGTAAGGCCGTGCCCGGCCAGGGGGCGAAGCGGGCGGCGCTGCCCGCCGAACTCCCCGCCCGGCTGCGGACCTTGCGCACGGCCGCCGGGCTGACGGGACTGTCGCCCGAGAAGCTGCGCACGGACCCGGCGGCCAACGTACTCGGCGGCGCGGCGCTGCTCGCCGCGGAGCAGCGTCGACTGGGGGCGGCCGGCAGCGCCGACCCGGCCCAGTGGTACGCGGCGGTGGCGCGCTACGCGGGCGAGGACAACGCCGCGGCCGGCCGGGCGTTCGCCAACGATGTGTACGAGGTGATGCGGCGCGGCCAGGCCCGCACGACCGACGCCGGGCAGCGGGTCACGCTGGCCGCCGCGCCCGGCCTGCACGTCGACTCCGGGCAGGCGAACCGCGCCGGCCTGCAGTCGGACCGGGGCACGGAGCCCGAGCTGGAGTGCCCGTGGAGCGTGGCCTGCGAGTCGGTCCCGGCGCCGTACGAGGAGTTCGGCGACCACGACTACGGCAACCACGACCTGGCGGACCGCCCCCGGGACCAGCGCATCAGCACGATCGTCATCCATGACACCGAGGGGTCGTGGGAGACCACCCTGAAGCTGATCAAGGACCCGGCGTATGTGTCCTGGCACTACACGATCCGCTCCTCCGACGGGCTGATCGCGCAGCATGTGCCGACCAAGGACGTCGCCTGGCACGCCGGGAACTGGTACATCAACTCGCACTCCGTCGGCATCGAGCACGAGGGCTTCCTGGCGTCGCCGGACGCCTGGTACACGGAGGCGATGTACCGCACGTCGGCCCGGCTGGTGCGGTATCTGAGCCGGAAGTACGACGTGCCGCTCGACCGGCAGCACATCGTGGGCCACGACAATGTGCCCGGCACGACCCCGGCGACGATCAAGGGCATGCACACCGACCCGGGGCCGTACTGGGACTGGGACCACTACTTCACCCTGCTGGGTGCGCCGTTCACGCCCACTGCGGGCCCGCGCGGCGGGCTGGTGACCATCCGCCCCGACTACGGCCGGAACCGGCCGGAGTACACCGGTTGCACGAAGCCCGGCGAGCCGTGCCCGCCGCACGGTTCGACGGCGGTCCGGCTGTACACCGCGCCGGACGAGCACGCCCCGCTGGTCAAGGACATCGGGCTGCGCCCGGACGGCGGCGATTCGACCATCGATGTCAATGACACCGGTGCCCGGGCCTCCACCGGGCAGCGGTTCGCGGTGGCGGAGCGTTCCGGTGACTGGACGGCCATCTGGTACCTCGGGCAGAAGGCGTGGTTCCGCAACCCGGTGGACGCCCGGACGGCGTCGAATTCGAGGGGCCTGGTCGCCACGCCGAAGGACGGCCGGGCGGAGATCCCGGTGTACGGCCGGGCGTACCCGGAGAAGGAGGCCTACCCGGCCGGAGTGCCGTACCAGGAGGTCACCCCGCTGCCGTACAAGATCTTGGCCGGCCAGAAGTACGCGGTCGGCGACCGGATGCGCGGCGACTACTTCTACGCGCCGACGTTCGATGTCTCGCAGCACGCGGTCGTGCGCGGCGACGACGTGTACTACGAGATCCAGCTGGGGCACCGGGTCGGCTATGTGCGGGCGGAGGATGTGGACATCCGACGCTCGGACGCGTAGCGGGCGCCTCGGCAGCGCGGTCCACCGTCGCGTACGGCCGTATGGGCCGGAGCGGCCGCGGGGGCCGCGTTGACCGGGCCGGCGGTTCGGCGCCGGTCGTGTGACAGCAAGCGTGGCGCCCGGCGGACGGTCCTGCCGTCCGCCGGGCGCCACGATGTCCGCTCCGGCCTCAGCCCTGCTGGAAGAGCTCCGCGGGCAGCGGCTTGAGCAGCGCGTAGAGATCGTCGGTGATCGGGCGGTCCCAGCTGGCGATGGTGACCAGCACGCCGTCGCTGCGGTCGAACTGGGCGCAGGAGATCCGGCTCTCGGAGCACTTGATGCGCTTGACGATGAGCAGGTTGTCCTCGTGCATCACGGGGGTGTCCTCGCTCTCGACGACCGTCACCGGCTCGTCGTTGCCGAGCGCCGCGAGCAGCTGGGCCACCTCGAAGGGCACCTCGTCGTCCGCGAGGTCGCGGGCCGGGGAGCCCTCCGGCAGATTGCCGATGATCATCGCGGGGCCGCGGCCGCCGAACAGGTCGTAGCGCAGAAAGACACCCTGGCAGGTGCCGTCGGGCGCGGGCAGCAGCCCGGCACCGAGGTTGCCCGGCCAGTCCCCGGGGTCCATCGCGAGGACGTCGAAGTCAGGACCAGCGGGCGTGGCTGCGCTACGGCGGCGGAGGAAGGACATGCCGCCATCGTACGTGTCCGGGCCGCGCTCGCCGCGCGGACATCGGGGCAAGTGGCGGCGGGTGCGCGCGGGCCGCGGCGGGGGCGGTTTTCCGCGCTCGCCCGCTCGCTCACGGCCTCCGCTCACGCCCGCTCGGCCAGCGCGGTGAGCAGCCGGACCGCCTCGTCGGCCGCGCCGTACGGCACAAAGAGGTGATCATGGAAGTACCCGGCGACGACGTTGCAGCTGAGCCCCGCGGCGGCCAGCTCGGCGGCGACGGCGGCGGTCAGCCCGACGGCATCCAGTGCGGAGTGCACCCGCAGGGTGAGGCGGGCGGCCACGTAGTCGTAGGCCAGGCCCGCCCGGTCCGCGTCCTCCTGCCGGACGACGAGCGTGGTGCCCTCCTCCTCCGCGACCGTGACCACCGGTTTCAGGCCCTCGGGGACCGCGCCCGGCACGGTGGTGAAGACATAGCGCCCCTCGTGCAGCTGGGGCCGCATGCTCCTCAGCAGCACCTGGAGATCGCGCTCGCCCGTCATGCGGCGCCCCGCCCTTCCGCGCGCCCTTCCCGGCGCCGTTCATGGTGGCGGGCCACCCGGGCGCGGTTGCCGCAGGAGGGGGTGCACCACTCCTGGCGGGCGTGGTCCTTGACGAAATAGCGGACGCAGCGAGGGGCGGGGCAGGCTCGCAGGAGCGGGCGGTCGGGGCCGTCGAGGAAGGCGATGACGGCGCGGGCGAGCGCGGCGGTGAGCCGGTCGGCGGCGGGCGGCTCACCGGCCGGACGGTGGTCCGTCTCCGGCGGTGCACCCGGCGGCCAGGCGAGCCGCGGCACGGTCGGGACCAGGGCCGCGGCGGCGTTCAGCCGGCGGATCGCCTCGCCCTCGGGGAGCAGCCGGTGGGCGTCCGCGCGGCTGGGCGGCCCCGGCCGGACGGCGCGGGCGAACAGGGCCCGGGTGGCGGCGCGCACCTCCCGTACGGCGGCGAGCAGGGACTGGTCCGCGCAGGCGTCCGGGGCGCCGTCCAGGACGGTGGCCCGCTCCCGCAGCCAGGCCGTGAGTCCGGCCGTATCGGCGAGGTCGTCGGCGACGCCGCCGTGTCCGTCGTGACGGATGGTGACGGCGAGGTCGAGGGCGAGCCGTGTTGCGGTCATGCGACTAATGGTAGCTTCACTGGCAGACATTAATCATGGAGGGGGACAATGACCGATCTACGTCAACTCCTGCGCGATCTCCCGGTGTTCGCGGGCGAGCTGCCGGCCTTCGACCCCGCCGGGACCCCCGACGAACCGGTGGCGCTGTTCGCCAACTGGCTCCTTGACGCCGTACGGGCGCAGGTCCCGGAGCCCCATGCGATGACCGTCTCGACGGCCGACGCCGACGGCAATCCGTCCGCCCGGACGCTGATCCTCAAGGACATCGACGCGGACGGCTGGCGGTTCGCCGCGCACGCCGACAGCGTCAAGGGGCGGGAGCTGGCGGGCCGCCCGTATGCCGCGCTGACGTTCTACTGGCAGCCCCTCGCCCGCCAGATCCGGGTCCGGGGACCGGTGGTGCGCGAGAGCGCCGAGCGGGCGGCCCAGGACTTCCTGGCACGGGGCGCGGGCGCACGCGCCGAGGCGCTGCTCGGCCGGCAGAGCCAACCGCTGGCCGACCTGTCCGAACGGGACGCCGCGGTCGCGGAGTCGGCGGCCCGTCTGGCCCGCGAGCCCGGCCTGGTCGCGCCGGGGTGGCAGCTGTTCACCGTGCGCGCCGAGTCCGTGGAGTTCTGGCAGGGCGACCGGGACCGCAAGCACACCCGCCTCGCCTACCGGCGCAAGGGCGAGGCCGACGTCTGGACGAAGGAACTGCTGTGGCCGTGACGGGCGGGCCGCGCGGCGGAACCGTCCGACCGTGACGGGGGCCCGTCTCAACTACTGGAAGGCGGGCCTGCGTTCGGTCCCGCCCGAGGTCTGGCGGCACGAGGACTGCGAGGTCCTGATCCTCGCCGACAACCACCTCACCGAACTCCCGCCCGCCCTCGGCCGCCTCCGTTCGCTGCACACCCTCGACCTGGGCCACAACGCACTGACCGAAGTGCCGGAGGGGATCGGCGAGTTGGCGGCCGGGCTGACCCGGTACCTGTATCTGCACGACAATCGGCTGGCCCGGCTGCCGGACGGGCTGTGCGCGCTGGACCGGCTCGGCTATCTCAACGTCGGGGACAATCCGCTGGGCCGGTTGCCGGAGGAGATCGGCCGGATGGCCGGTCTGGTCGAACTGCGCGCACAGCACGTCCAGTTGACGACATTGCCGGCGTCGGTGGGAGAACTCGGCCGGCTACGGGAGGTGTGGCTGGGCGGCAATGCGCTGACCGGGCTGCCCGAGACCGTCGCGGCGTTGCGCGCCCTGCGGCTGCTGGAGCTCCGCGACAACGCCCTGCCCCGCGTCCCCGATGCGCTGCGTACGCTGCCGCTGCTGCGCCGCATCGACCTGCGGGGGAACCGGATCGGGGCATTGCCGCCGTGGATCACCGAGCTGCCGTCGCTGGAAAAGCTGGATGTGCGGTGGAACGCGGTGGCGGACACCGCGGAACCGGTCGTGGCACTGCGGGAAAAGGGGTGCGTGGTTCTCACCTGACGGGGTGGCGTGGTTCCGTCGTGGCGGGGAATCGGGGGTTCTGCCCGCGCGCGGTCGGGCGGGCGGTGGCCTTGGCTAACCTGCACGGGTGACCACCGACCTGACCCTGCTGCCGCGTGTCGCCTACCGCGGACGGGAGGTCACCGCGCCCCGGCTCCGCGGTCTCCTCGCGCTGCTCGCGGGCGAGCTGCGCACGGGCTGCAGCACCGAGCGGCTCGTGGCGGGGCTGTGGCCGGACGCGTTGCCGGAGCGGCCGGGAAAGGCGGTGCAGGTCCTGGTGTCCAGGGCGCGGGCGCGGCTGGGCGCCGACGTCATCGCCAGCACGCCGACCGGATACCGGCTCACCCTCGCCGAGGATCAGGTCGACAGCTCCGCCCTGCTGCTGCACGCCGCCGCGAGCGCGGAGCGGGCCAGGGCCGGCGACCACGCGGGATCGCTGGCCGCGGCCGAGGCCGGGCTGGCGCTGTGGGAGGGCACACCCGACGAGGGCGGCACCGCCCACGACTCCGTCGCCGCGTTGCGCACCGAGCGCGCCTCCGTCCGCGGCACGCTCGTCCGCGCGCAGGCGCTCGCGCTCGCCCGGCTGGGGCGGCACGCGGAGGCGGCCGGGCCGCTGGCCGCGGCCGCCGCGGGGCATCCGCGCGACGAGGAGGTGCTCGCCGAGGTGCTGCGCGGCGAGGCGGCGACGGCGGGCCCGTCCGCGGCGCTGACGCGGTACGAGGCCTACCGCCGTGCGCTGCGCGACGAGCTCGGCACAGATCCGGGCGCCGGGCTCAAGGCCGTACAGCAGGAACTGTTGCGCGGCGGGCCGCCGGTGGTCCGGCACGGCGTGCCGCACGAGCCGAACCAGCTGCTGGGACGGGACGAGGACATCGCGGCGGTGGAGCGGCTGTTGCGCGCCTCCCGCGCTGTCACCGTCGTCGGCCCCGGCGGCCTCGGCAAGACCCGGCTCGCGCACGCCGTCAGCCGCCATTGGGGTCTCCCCTGCCCGAGCGAAGCCGAGAGCTTGGGGAACGAGCAGCGCGTGGTGCACTTCGTGCCGCTGGTCGGCGTCACCGCGGACGAGGACGTGGCCGCGGAGGTGGCCTCCGCGCTCGGCGCGGGAGAGGGGCGGCACGGCGCCGTGAGCGGCCACACCCCGGTCGACCCGGTGTCCGGGATCCGCGGCGTGCTCGGCTCCGGACCCGCACTGCTGGTCCTGGACAACTGCGAGCAGGTCGTCCGGGGCGCCGCCGATCTCGTACGGGCCCTGGTCGCGTCCTCGAAGGACCTGCGGGTGCTCGCCACCGGCCGGGCCCCGCTGGGCCTCACCTCGGAGGCGTTGTACGCGCTGCCGGAGCTCGGCCTCGACACGTCGGTCGAGCTGTTCGCGCAGCGGGCCCGGGCCGCCCGGCCCGGCGTGGAGCTGCCGGCGGAGGCGGTGGCCGGGCTGTGCCGCCAGCTCGACGGGCTGCCGCTCGCCGTGGAGCTGGCCGCGGCGCGGGTGCGGGTGCTGTCCGTGCCGGAGATCGCCCGCCGCCTCGGCGACCGGTTCGCGCTGCTGCGTGGCGGGGCGCGGGACACCCCGGAGCGCCACCGCACGCTGCACGCGGTCGTGGAGTGGAGCTGGAACCTGCTCGCGGAGGACGGCAGGGCGGCGCTGCGCACGCTGTGCGTCTTCCCCGGCGGCTTCTCCGGCGAGGCGGCGGAGCGGGTGCTGGGCGAGGATGCGCTGTTGCTGCTGGAGCAGTTGGCCGGTCAGTCGCTGCTCACCGTCGCCGACACCCCGGTCGGCGTGCGGTTCCGGATGCTGGAGACCGTACGGGAGTTCAGCGCGGCCCGGCGCGCGGAGGCGGGCGAGGAAGAGGAGGTCATCGGCCGGTTCCTCGGCTGGGCGCGGGACTTCGGGGTCGCGTACCACGAGGTGCTCCTCGGCCCGGAGCCCCTGGCCGCCTCGGAGCGGATCAAGGCCGAGCAGGACAATCTCGTGGTGGCCCTGCGGCACGCCCTGGCCCGTACGGACGGCCCCACCACCGCCGCCGTCACCGCCGTCCTCGCCGCTCTGTGGTCCACCGACTCCCACTACCCCCGCCTCGCCGCCCTCGCCGCCGAAACCGGACCGCCGCTGTCGCACTACTACCCCGAGCCCGAGTACGTCGAAGTCGCCCGCGCCGCCGCGGTGTTGTGCACGACGAGCCTGTTCACGGGCTACGGCCCGCACGTCGTACGCCAGCTCGTCATCCTCCGGCGGCTGCCCCCGGCCCCGCCGGACACGCTGCTGCGCGCCACCGCGGTGGTGCTGAGCGCGGTGCCCGAGATGCTGCCTCCGGACTACGACGAGCTGCAGAAGCTCTGCGACAGCGAGCGGCCGCTGGTCGCCGGCATCGCCGAGTGCGTCGCCACCTACATCTGGGAGTACGAGCACGACATCGACCGCGCGCTCGCCTCGGCTCGCCGTTCGGTCGCCGCACTGGCGCCGATCGACAACCCGTCCCTGCAGGTCCTGAGCCACTCCCGGCTGAGCGAGCTGTGCCTCAAGACGGGGCAGGGCGAGGCCGCGTACGGGTACCTGAAGGCCGCGCTGGAGGTGCTGCAGCGGCTCGGCGACGCGCACGACTACATCGGCATCCGCTCGGGGCTCGCCCTTGCCTGCCTGCAGCGCGGCGACCCCGACGAGGCCGAGTACTGGCTGCGGCAGGCGGCGGACGACGACGCCCCGCGGCAGGATGCTTTCTACAGCCCCGACCTCGGTGTGCGCGCCGAGATCGCGCTCTCCCGCGGGCGGACGGAGGTCGGGCTCGGCGTGTGGCGCAGTGCCGTGGAGCGGCTGTCGGAGGCCGCCCACTCGGTGCACGGCGGCGATCCCTGGCTCGACCCGTGGGCGCTGGAGATCCAGTCGGCCGCGGTGACGGCGCATGCGCACGCCGGCCGTCCCGACCTCGTCGCGGAGCCGGCCGATCGGCTGCGGCGGCGGCTGTGGACCCTGCTCTCCGGGCCGTCCCGCACGCCCATGGAGCTCCCTGTCGTCGGGACGGTGCTGCATGCGCTCGGCATGGCGGGGCTCGCGTCCGGGGACGCCGGTGCCGTACGGATGCTCGCGCTGGCCGGACGGCTGCGGGTGCTGCGGGAGTTCCAGCCGACGATGTCGGCGGCCCGCGCCCGGCAGGCGGCCGAGGACGCCGACAGCGCGGCGTACGCCGACGCGGTGTCGGGGTACGCCGCCCTGGGGCGGGACGAGCTTTGGGAGGCGGCCCGAGCGCTTATTTCGGGTCGCGGTGGAACAGCGACTTCGACCAGGAGTAGCCGAGCACGGTCAGGCCCAGGCACCAGACGATCGTGATCCACCAGTTGTCGCCGATCTCGCTGCCGAGCAGCAGGCCGCGCAGGGTCTCGATGGCGGGTGTGAACGGCTGGTACTCGGCGATCGGCCGGAACCAGCCCGGCATCGCGTCGACCGGGACGAAGGCGCTCGAGATGAGCGGCAGGATCACCAGCGGCAGCGCGTTGTTGCTGGCCGCCTCGGCGTTGGGGCTGGCCATTCCCAACCCGACCGCGATCCAGGTGAACGCCGTGGCGACCAGCGTGAGCAGCCCGAACGCCGCCAGCCATTCGAGGGCCGTGGCGTCGGTGGACCGGAAGCCGATGGCCACGGCGACGGCGCCGACGAGGACCACGCTGATGACCGCCTGCAGCACGCTGCCGACGACGTGCCCGATGAGCACGGAGCCGCGGTGGATCGCCATCGTACGGAAGCGGGCGATGATGCCCTCGGTCATGTCCATGGAGACGGACACCGCGGTCCCCGCCGGGGTGGCGCCGATGGTCATCAGCAGGATGCCCGGGACGAGATAGGCGAGGTACGCGGAGCGATCGGCGCCGCCGCCACCGATGCCCGCGCTCATCACGTCACCGAAGACATAGACGAAGAGCAGCAGCAGGACGATCGGCATCAGCAGGATGTTCAGGGTGAGCGACGGGTAGCGGCGGGCGTGCAGGAGGTTGCGGCGCAGCATCGTGGACGAGTCGCGTACGGCGAGGGAGAGGGAGCTCAACGGACGGCCTCCTTGGGCTGGTCGGTGACACGGGGGCCGCCGGCGCCGCCGGTCAGCGCGAAGAACACGTCGTCGAGGTCGGGGGTGTGCACGCTCAGCTCGTCCGCCTCGATACCGGCCGAGTCCAGCCGGTCGAGGAGGGCGCGCAGCTCGCGCTGGCTGCCGTCGCTGGGGATCTGCAGCGACAGCGCCTCGTCGTCGCTGACGGCCTCGGGCAGGGCGAAGACGGCGGACCGGTACGCGGCCGGGTCGGCGAACCGCAGGCGCACGTGCCCGCCCGGGATGAGCCGCTTCAGCTCGTCGGCGCTTCCCTCGGCGGCGATCCTGCCGTCGCTCAGCACGGCGATGCGGTCGGCGAGTTCGTCGGCCTCCTCCAGGTACTGGGTGGTGAGGAAGACGGTGACGCCGCCGGAGACCAGCTCGCGGATGATCCCCCACATGGTGTGGCGGCTGCGCGGGTCGAGGCCGGTGGTCGGTTCGTCGAGGAAGATGATCCGCGGGGCGCCCACCAGCGTCATGGCGATGTCGAGGCGGCGCTTCATGCCGCCTGAGTAGCCGGCGGCGGGCCTCTTCGCGGCCTCCACCAGGTCGAAGCGCTCCAGCAGTTCGGCGGCGGTGCGGCGGCCCTCGCGGCGGGAGAGGTGGTGCAGATCCGCCATGAGGAGCATGTTCTCCTCGCCGGTGATCAGGCCGTCGACCGCGGAGAACTGCCCGGTGACGCCGATCGCGGCCCGCACGGCCTGCGGGTCGGCGGCCAGGTCGTGGCCGGCGACGTGCAGGTCGCCGCCGTCGGCGCCGATGAGGGTGGAGAGGATCTTGACGGCGGTGGTCTTGCCGGCGCCGTTCGGGCCGAGCAGGGAGAAGACGGTGCCGGCCGGCACCGCCAGGTCGATGCCGTCGAGGACCGTCCTGTCCCCGTAGGCCTTGCGCAGCCCCTTGGCCGCGATGGCGAGTGGGGGCGATGTCGTTGTCGTCATGCCGCAGAGGGTGCGGCAGGGCGCATTCAGCGCGGTTTCACGAGGGTTTCAGCGCCCTGGAACCGGAGTTGACGAGGGCGTCGAAGGACACCGTCCGCGTCGTGGTGGCGCGCCCCCGGCGGCGGGGGCCGCCGGGGGCTTGAGGCGTGCTGCCCGGACAGCCCTCAGGTGAGGTCGAACTCCCCCTCCCGCGCCCCCAGCACGAACGCCCGCCACTCGGCAGGGGTGAAGATCAGCGCCGGGATCTCCGGACTGCGGCCGTTGCGCATCGCGATATAGCCCTCGACGAAGGCGATCTGGACGTCACCCACGCCCTGGCTGCTCGACTGCCATTCGACGTCGGTCAGGTCGAGTGCGGGCGCGCTCTCGCCCGTCAGCCGCTGCTCGGTGATGCTTTCGGCCACGTTGCCGCTCCTCCCGGTTGGTCGTCCGGCGTCAGCGTAGTGACCGGGCCCGGGGACGGACAGGGTGCGACCGGCCCCGGGGGCGATCTAGCCGGGCGGGGGTTCGGCGCCGACCAGCCACATGGAGAAGAACTGGGCGCCGCCTCCGTACGCGTGCCCCAACGCCCGCCGTGCTCCGTCGACTTGATGTTCGCCGGCCCGGCCGCGTACCTGGAGCGCGGCCTCGGCGAAGCGGATCATTCCGGAGGCGCCGATGGGGTTGGTGGACAGCACGCCGCCGGAGGGGTTGACCGGGAGGTCGCCGTCCAGTTCGGTGACGCCGGACTCGGTGAGCTTCCAGCCCTCGCCCTCGTCGGCGAAGCCGAGGTTCTCCAGCCACATCGGCTCGTACCAGGAGAACGGCACGTACATCTCGACGGCGTCGATCTCGCGGCGGGGGTCGGTGATACCGGCCTGCCGGTAGACATCGGCGGCGCAGTCCTTGCCTGCCTGCGGGGAGACGAAGTCCTTGCCGGCGAAGAGGGTGGGTTCGCTGCGCATCGCGCCGCCGTGCACCCAGGCGGGAGGGTGGGGTGCGCGCGCGGCGCCGGTGCGGTCGGTGAGGATCATGGCGCAGGCGCCGTCGGAGGAGGGGCAGGTCTCGGAGTAGCGGATCGGGTCCCAGAGCATGGGGGACGCCTGGACCTTTTCGAGGGTGAGGCCGGTCTCGTGGAGGTGGGCGTAGGGGTTCTTCAGGGCGTTGCGGCGGTCCTTGTAGGCGACGAGGGAGCCGATGGCGTCCGGGGCGCCCGTGCGGCGCATGTAGGCGCGGACGTGCGGGGCGAAGAAGCCGCCCGCGCCGGCCAGCAGCGGCTGCTGGAAGGGGATGGGCAGCGACAGGCCCCACATGGCGTTGGACTCGGACTGCTTCTCGAAGGCGAGGGTCAGGACCGTGCGGTGGACCCGGGCGGCGACGAGGTTGGCGGCGACCAGGGCGGTGGAGCCGCCGACGGAGCCCGCGGTGTGCACGCGCAGCATCCGCTTGCCGACGGCGCCGAGGGCATCGGCGAGGTAGAGCTCCGGCATCATCACGCCCTCGAAGAAGTCGGGGGCCTTGCCGATGACGACGGCGTCGATATCGGCCCAGGTCAACTGGGCGTCCTCCAGCGCCCGTTGGGCCGCCTCGCGGACGAGCCCCGCGATCGAGACGTCACGCCGGGCGGCGACGTGTTTGGTCTGGCCGATGCCGACGACGGCCACCGGCTCTTTCGCCGTCGCGGCCTTGCTCGGGACGCTCATGGCGTTCATGAGGCTCCTCACTCCCCTTCCAGGACGGCGACCAGGTTCTGCTGCAGGCACGGCCCCGAGGTGGCGTGCGCGAGGGCGCGGTCGGACTCCCCGCGCTGGATACCGGCAGCGGCCTCGCCGAGGCGGATGAGGCCGGCTGCCATGACGGGGTTGGCGGCCAGGGCGCCCCCGGACGGATTGATCCGGACGGTGGAGCCGGGCGCGTCGAGTGCGAGGGCGCGGCGCAGGACCACCTCCTGGGACGTGAAGGGGGCGTGCAGCTCGGCCGTGTCGACCGGCCGGGCGAAGGCTCCGGCGCGTTCGGCGGCGAGGCGGGTGGACGGGGAGTCGGTGAGGTCGCGGACGCCCAGGCTGTGGGCCTCGATGCGGTGATCGAGACCGCGGATCCAGGCGGGGCGGTCGCACAGGCGCCGGGCCGTGTCGCCCGCGGCGAGGATGACGGCGGCCGCGCCGTCGCTTACGGGCGGGCAGTCGCCGGTGCGCAGCGGGGCGACGACGGGGGCGCCGGAGGGCAGGGCGCCGCGCAGCTGGGCGTGCGGGTTGGACTCGGCGGCGGTGCGGCTGCGGGCCGCGATACCGGCCAGTCGGCGCTCGTCGGTCAGGCCCGCGTCGATCAGGGCCTGGGCCTGGAGGGCGGCCAGCGCGATGGAGTCGGGCCACAGCGGCGCCACGTAGTAGGGGTCGAGCTGGCGGGTGAGGACCTCGCGGACGTCGCCGGGCGAGGACTTGCCGTAGGCGTAGACCAGCGCGGTCTCGGCCTCGCCGGTGAGGAGCTTGACCCAGGCCTCGTACAGCGCCCAGGCGCCGTCCATCTCGACATGGGATTCGGAGATCGGCGGCCAGGCGCCGACGCCGTCCAGCGCCATGGTGAAGGAGAAGGCGCGGCCCGCGAGGTAGTCGCTGGAGCCGGAGCAGGTGAAGTCGATGTCGCTGGCCTTGAGGCCGGTCCGGGCCAGGACGTCGTGGAGCACCGGCATCAGCATTTCGACCTCGGAGGCCGCCGCGCTGTCGCGGACGTGAGCGCTCTGCCCGAAGGCGACGATGGCGACCTCGCGCACCGGGCCGCGCACCGGGCCGCCCACCGGATCCCGCACTGGCTCGGGCATCAGATCAGCTCCTTGTAGCTGTCGTAGTCGGCGTCGGGTTCGCCGGTGGGGCGGTAGTGGTCGGGGAACCGGCCGCCCTCGGTCCACACCGGCTCGACGCGCAGGCCCATGCGGACCTGGTCGTACGGGATGCCGCCGATCCGGGCGTGCAGGGCCAGGTCGGCGCCGTCGAGGGCGATATGGGCGTAGACGTAGGGGACTTCGATGTCGAGGTTCTTGGCTTTGATGTTGACGATGCAGAAGGTGGTGACGGTGCCGCGGGGGCCGACCTCGACCTGGGTGTCGGTGGCGACGCCGCAGGTGGGGCAGGCGCCGCGGGGCGGGACGTACACCTTGCGGCAGGAGGGGCAGCGTTCCCCGATGGTCCTGCGGCCCCCGAGCGCCTGGATGTAGCGGGACTGGGCGGCGCCGGGCGAGTAGGTGTAGTCGAGGCGGGCGGGGGCGGTGATGCCGGTGACGGCGTCGGCGAACTCGCCGCTGTGCGGCGTCGGTCCGGTGGTGCGCTCGTCTGCGCCGGACGGTTCGAAGCAGGCGATGTCGGTGATCGCGCCGGTGCGTTCGGCGGCCCAGCGGACAGTGACCCGCATGCCGGTGCGTACGGCGTCGGGGCCGGGTGCGTCCAGGGCGTGCAGCAGCGCGGTGTCGGCGCCGTCGAGCCGGACCAGGACCCAGGCGAAGGGAGTCTGCAGGGGCTGGCCGCGGCGCGGGGCCGGGTTCCAGGCCCAGGTGGTGACGGTGCCGCCGGGGCCGACCTCGACCAGATCGCGGATCTCCTCGGCGGTCACCGGGTCGTATTCGGTGGGCGGGACGACGACCCGGCCGTCGCTCGCCGTGACACCGAGGACGGTGCGTTCGCGCAGCCCGGTGAGGAAGGCGCTCTGTACGGGGCCGAGCGAGCGGGTGAAGGGGAATTCGACGACGAGGGGCGCCTTGAGGACTTCTGGCATGCGGGGCTCCGTAGGTGTCAGGCGCGCCGGTAGACGGGCGGGCGCTTCTCGGCGAAGGCCCGGGAGCCCTCCTTGGCGTCGGCGGTGTCGAAAATCGGCCAGCCGCGGGCGAGTTCGGCCTTGAGCCCGTCGGTCTCGGTCATCTCGGCGGCCTCGTAGACGGATGCCTTGACGGCCTCGACGGCGAGCGGCCCGCACGCGTTGATCTGTCCGGCGATCTCCAGCGCCTTCTCCAGCGCGGTGCCGTCGGGGACGACATGGCCGATCAGGCCGATGCGTTCGGCCTCGGCTGCCGGGTACGGGCGGCCGGTGAGCAGCATTTCGAGGGCGTGGGTACGGGGGATCTGCCGGGGCAGGCGGACGGTGGAGCCGCCGATGGGGAACAGTCCGCGCTTGACCTCGAAGAGTCCGAAGGTGGCGCTCTCGCCGGCGACGCGGATGTCGGTGCCCTGGAGGATCTCCGTGCCGCCGGCGACGCAGTGGCCCTCGACGGCGGCGATCACCGGTTTGCGCGGGCGGTGATGCCGCAGCATCGCCTTCCAGTGCAGGTCGGGGTCGGCGCGCAGGCGGTCGCGGTACTGCCGGCCCGCCATGCCCTTTCCGGCCAGGGCCTTGAGATCCATCCCGGCGCAGAAGGTGCCGCCGGCGCCGGTGAGGACGACGGAGCGGATGTCGTCGTCCTCGTCGGCCGCGACCCAGCCGTCGTACAGGCCCACCAGCATCGGCAGCGAGAGGGCGTTCTTCGCCTCGGGCCGGTTGAGGGTGAGCACCAGTGTCGCGCCGACGCGCGCCACCGTCAGATGCTCCGTGCCGCCCGTCCCTGTCCCGTCTGCGCCGCCTGTCCCGTCCGCGCCGCCCGAGTCGCTCATACCGTCCGCTGCGTTCGCGCTGCCCATTTCGTCCGTACCGCCCATTCCGTCCTCCCGTCTCGCGACGTAGAACAGGTTGCAGTAGCCGCACGGTGACTTCAAGGCTTTTCTGACACTCAGTCAGATTTCTTGGCCGTGCCCCTTCCCTGCTCCCCTCCCCGGCGCTCTAATGACCGCCGAGGTCCGGTCCGGCGGACCGGACCGAGTCGATGCCCGCCCGGTCTGGAGGAGACGTGGAGTACAACCTTGCCGACCTCTTCGAGTCGATCGTCGACACGGTGCCCGACCGCGAGGCGCTGGTGTACGTCGACCACCCGGGAACCGGCGCCGAACGCCGCCTCACCTACGCGGAACTGGACCGGGCCGCCAACCGCCTCGCCCACCACCTGAGCGACCACGGCATCGGCCCCGGCCAGCACGTCGGACTGCATCTGTACAACGGCATCGAATATCTCCAGGCCGTCTACGCCTGCCTGAAGATCCGCGCCGTACCGGTCAACGTCAACTACCGCTATGTGGAAGAGGAGTTGGTCTACCTCTACCGTGATGCGGACCTGGTGGGCCTGGTCTTCGAGGCGGAGTTCACCGAGCGCGTGGCCGCCGCCCTCCCCCAGGCGCCCGAGCTGCGGCACCTGGTACGGGTCGGCACCCCGCCCGCCGATGCCCCGGAGCCGTCGATCGCACCCATCGCCCTGGCGGACGCCGAGGCCTCGGGATCACCCGCCCGCGGCTTCGGCCCGCGCTCCGCCGACGACCAGATCGTCATCTACACCGGCGGCACCACCGGGATGCCCAAGGGCGTGATGTGGCGCCACGAAGACATCTTCTTCTCCGGAATGGGCGGCGGCGCACCGACCGGCGAGCCGGTGAAGCGGCCGCAGGAACTGGCCGAGCGCGTCGCGGCCGGCGGCGAGGGCATCGTCTTCTTCCCCACGCCCCCGCTGATGCACGGCACCTCCACCCTCACCGCGTTCATCGCCTTCCACTTCGGCCAGAAGGTCGTCATTCACCGCAAGTACGTGCCGGAGGAGGTGCTGCGCACCGTCGCACGCGAGAAGGTCACCAGCGTGTCGCTGGTCGGCGATGCGATGCTGCGCCCGCTCGTGGATGCGCTCGACGGGCCGATGCGGGGCACCGACTGCTCGTCCCTCTTCAGCGTCAGCAGCTCCGGTGCGATCCTCTCCGAGACCGTGCGGTCGCAGTTCAGCGCCCTGGTCCCGAACGCCATGCTGCTCAACAACTTCGGCTCCTCGGAGTCCGGTTTCAACGGCACCGCGACGGAGGACTCGGGGCCGGAGTCGGGATTCCGGCTGCGGGTCAACTCCCGTACCGCCGTGGTGGATCCGGCCAGCCATGAGCCGGTCGGGGTGGGCGAGCCGGGCCGTCTCGCGCTGCGCGGACACGTACCGCTGGGCTACTACAACGACCCGAAGAAGACCGCCGAGACGTTCTTCGAGGCGGGCGGGGACCGGTGGGTGCTGCTCGGGGACATGGCGACCGTCGATCCCGAGGGCATCGTCACCGTCCTCGGGCGGGGGTCGCAGTGCATCAACTCCGGCGGCGAGAAGATCTATCCGGAGGAGGTCGAGCAGGCGCTCAAGGCCCATCCCGATGTGTACGACGCACTGGTGGCGGGCGTGCCGGACGAGCGATGGGGCAACCGGGTCGCGGCGGTCGTCCAACTCCGTGCCGGTGCGGCTCCGTTGGACCTTGCCGGCATCCAGGCCCACTGCCGTACCCGGCTGGCCGGGTACAAGATCCCGCGGGCCGTCGTCTTCACCGACCGCATCCAGCGCTCGCCCAGCGGGAAGGCGGACTACCGCTGGGCGAAGGCCGTGGTGGCGGGCGGGCCGACCGGGTGAGGGGGCGGGCCGGGCGCCGATCGTAACGGCGGCCCGGCCACCGGCCGTACGGCGAGCCGGCCCCCGCCGAGGTCAGCCGGGGTCGCAGACCGAGCGCAGCGAGCGGGCCAGCGCCCCGGTGTGCAGTGCGTCCAGATGCCGCTCGTACCGCACCTGGGCGGCGGCCAGCGCCTCCAGCGGACCGCAGTACGGCGCGGAGCGGGCGTGCGAGGAGGCGGCGAGGGCCCGCACCAGCTCCCCGTTGACGCGATTGATCTCCGCCCGCACCTTGTTCAGGTCCGGCCGCTCGGTGGGCGCCTGTGCGGGGTCCGCGTCCCATTGGCGGTACAGCCCGCGCTGGACGACCTTGTTCGCCTCGATCTGGTCCCGGAAGATCCGCACCGTCGCCTCGGGATCGGCGCCCAGCTGCCGCGCCTGGGCCGCCACCGACTCCAGTACCACCTGCTCACGGGCCGGATCGTCGATCGGGCTCCCGGTGCCCCACTTCGCCGCGGCCACCAGGTCGCCGGTGGCCAGCCGCTCGGCGGACAGCGCGGCGAGGGGGCGGAGCCGGCCGTAGGGGGAGGCGGTGGGCACGAAGGCCGTGGGTCCGGCGGCGGGCGCGGAGACCGCGTCCGGGTGCGCGGGTGCGGCCACGGCACCGCCGGCACCGGCGAACAGGAGGGTCGCGGTGGCACCGGCGATCAGCGCGCGGCGCATCGGGCTGGTCGGCTGCACATGCGGCCTTTCTCGCAACGGAATGCACTGCGGGGGGTGGAGAGTTGGCTGGTCATGTCACCGTACTGCACCCGGTATGCGGCCGCCCGGCGGACCGGTGGCCGCGGCCCGGCGGGCGCGGACGAGGCTCCGCTGCACGGCCGCTCCCGCCGCGGCGGTCGACACCGCGACGAGCAGCAGAAAAATGCCGCCGCCCAGGGCGATATGGGCTTCGGTCAGGTCGCCGGCCAACGACCGGACGAGCTGCGGCCGCACCACGCCCCCGGATCCCGGACCACCGCCAGGAGTTCACCGGGCCGGTCGGCGCCGTCGCAGACGACGTCGTCCGACGCCCGGTCGGCGCCGTCCTCGCGGACGCCGCAGAGGGAGGCGGTGATCTTCCCGGGCACCCGGGTGACCTCGGTGACGACCCCGCGATGGGTCACGACCGCGCTCCCAGGAAGCCGGTCACCGCGGCGAGGAATTCCCCGGGGCGCTCCTCGTGGACGAGATGGCCGCCGCCCTCGACGGTCACCAGACGGGCATCGGGGATCCGGTCGGCCCTCTCGGCGAGGAGGTGCTGCGGGACATGGCCGGCGGAGCCGCCGGCGATGACGAGGGTGGGCGCGCCGATCTTCTCCAGGGCGTCCCACCAGAGGGGGTCGGGGGTGTTGCGCTCCGCCACCACCGCGGTCTCGGCGCGCCAGTCGAACGGCAGCGGCCCCTCCGGCCGCTCGGGCACCTCCTGCGGGGGATCGGCCGGCAGCGGCGGCGGGGCTTCCTCCAGGACAAGCCTGTCCACCAGCTCCGGGCGGTCCGCGGCCATCAGCAGCGCGGCCACGGCGCCGAGCGAGTGCCCGATGAGGACGACCCGCTCCAGGCCTAGGGCGCTCACAAAACCGATCGCGTCGTCCCGCCGGCGCGCAAAGCCGTACTCCCCGGGCCAGTCGCTGTGCCCGTGGCCCCGCTGGTCGAGGGCGAAGACACGGTGCGTGCCGGCGAGCCGGCCGACCACGCCACGCCAGTCCTCGCCGCCCTCCCCGAGGCGGTGCAGCAGCACGGCCGGGGGCGCGTCGGGCTCACCCCACATCCGGTATGCCAGCCGGACCTCACCGACCTGCACGTTCTGGACGTCACTCATGCGAGGGACGCGACCCGCGAGCTGTCTGCGGCACGCCCCTTGACGTGTTCGCCGCGCGCTGATTACTTGGATCCGCATTCAGCTACCGAATGATCGGTAGGGAGACGAGGCGGTGACACTCCATGCCGGAAACGGCTCCGGAATCCGTTACGGACATGTCTGCGGGCGCTCCGGGCGGCGGCGCGCGCGAGACGTTCGACGACGCGGAACGGCTCTCCACGGACGCTTTGCACGCGCTGCAACTGACCCGGCTCCGCGCCTCGTTGCGGCATGCGTACGACCACGTCCCGTTCTACCGGGAGTCGTTCGACCGCGCCGGAGTGCACCCCGACGACTGCCGCTCGCTCGCCGATCTCGCCCGCTTCCCGTTCACCGTCAAGGACGATCTGCGCACCCAGTACCCCTTCGGCATGTTCGCCGTCCCGAAGGAGGAGGTGCGCCGCATCCACGCCTCCAGCGGCACCACCGGCCGCCCGACGGTCGTCGGCTACACCGAGCGCGACCTCTCCCACTGGGCGGATGTCGTCGCCCGCTCGATCCACGCGGCCGGCGGGCGCCCCGGTCACACCGTCCATATCGCCTACGGATACGGCCTGTTCACCGGCGGCCTCGGCGCGCACTACGGCGCGGAGCGGCTCGGCTGTACGGTCGTGCCGGCTTCCGGCGGGATGACCAGTCGCCAGGTGCAGATCATCCAGGACTTCCGCCCCGAGATCATCATGGTGACACCGTCGTACATGCTCACCCTCCTGGACGAGTTCGAGCGGCAGGGCATCGACCCCCGTACCACCTCCCTCAAGGTGGGCATCTTCGGCGCCGAGCCCTGGACGCAGGAGATGCGCCGGGAGATCGAGGAACGGTTCGCGATCGACGCCGTGGACATCTACGGCCTGTCGGAGGTCATGGGTCCGGGCGTCGCCCAGGAATGCCTGGAGACCAAGGACGGGCTGCACATCTGGGAGGACCACTTCTATCCGGAGGTGGTCGATCCGTTCACCGGCGAGGTGCTGCCGGACGGCGAGCACGGCGAGCTCGTCTTCACCTCGCTCACCAAGGAAGCCATGCCGGTCATCCGCTACCGCACCCGCGATCTGACCCGGCTGCTGCCCGGCACCGCCCGGGCCGCCTTCCGCCGGATGGAGAAGATCACCGGGCGCAGCGACGACATGATCATTCTGCGCGGCGTCAATCTCTTCCCCGCGCAGATCGAGGAGATCGTGCTGCGCACGCCGGGCGTCGCCCCGCACTTCCAGCTGAGGCTGACCCGCGAGGGCCGGATGGACCATCTGACCGTACGCGCGGAGGCCCGGCCGGATGCGACTCCCGAGGACCGCGCTGCGGCCGTCGGGCGGATCGTGCGGAGCGTCAAGGACGGCATCGGGGTCTCGGTCGCGGTCGAGATCGTCGACCCCGAGACGCTCGAGCGCTCGGTCGGCAAGATCAAGCGCATCGTGGACGCGCGGCCGCGGGGCGAGTCCTAGGTCGGGTCCGGCGGGTCGGGCGACAGGGCCCGCCGGACGGCCCGGGCGCTTCCCCGCCGCATGCCCACCCGTGTGGTGGCAGGGGGCACGTGACAAGGGATCGGCGCGGTCGTTGATCGAGGCATGACTGCAATGAGGAAGATCGTCACAGGTATCGGGGCGACGGCCGCCGCTGTCGGTATCGTCCTCGCCGCTGGGCCGCCTGCAACGGCCGACGGCAAGTGGTGCAACCACTCCGTCTGCATCGAGACCTACGACCACGGGACCTACCTCGGCAGGGTGGAGGTGTCGGTCACCAACACCAACCAGCCCCACAGGATTTCCGCGCGGGTGTGGACCACCAACGGGTGGTCCGCCCCTACGAAGTCCGAGGACGTCGCCACGTTCCGGACCTACCGCGACCAGGCCTACCCACAGCGCCACTTCCCGGCGGGCACCAGGCTGTGCGCGGAAGGCTTCCGCGACGGCGCGAGCGTCGGCCTGCCGTGCGTGACCCTCACCGGGTGACCTCCACCGCCTTTCCCGTCGGACACTTCCCAGGGCGAGCCCGCACCCTCCCGTCGCGCCAGGCGGGAGCGTGCCGGTACACCTCAACAGGGTCATGGGCGTCCCCCCTCCGTGCCGCGGATCGCCTCAGGCCGTGCTCGGGTCGCCCTTGATCAGGGCGAACTGCGCGCCCGCGGGGTCCTTGAGCATGGCCAGCCGGCCGACGCCCGGTGCGTCGCTCGGGGGAATCAGGACCGTGGCACCGCGGGAGGTGGCCGCGGCGAACGTGGCGTCGCAGTCGGTGACGCCGAAGTACGGGTGCCATTCGGGCGTCGAGCCGGCCTGGAGGTTTTCCTTCGGGAGCTGCATGATCCCGCCCTGCCCGGTGTCCCCCGCCTTGCCGCCGCCGGGCGAGGAGACGACGGAGTACACCATGTCGCCGCCCATCGGCATGTCCTGGTAGTCCCAGGAGAAGACCGAGGCGTAGAAGTTCTTCGCGGCGGCCGAATCGGTGGTGTACAGCTCGGTCCAGCACAGGGTGTTCGCTTCCATGACCGTCTCCAGGCCCTCGGTGTCACCGGGCTGCCATACGGCGAACTCGGCGCCCGTCGGGTCGGTGAAGGCGGCCAGCCGTCCGGCGGTGAAGACATCCATCGGCGGGACGCGGACCACGCCGCCCGCCTGCTCCACGGCCTTGGCCGTGGCATCCGCGTCGGAGGTGTGGAAGTACGCCGTCCAGGCGGGGCTCGCGCCGTCCTGCGTCAGTGGACCGACGGCGCCGACGGTCCGGCCGTCGAGCTGGAAGAAACCGTAGCCGCCGCCCTCCGGGCCCGCCGACTGCAAGGTCCAGCCGAGGACACCGTTGTAGAACTCGGCGGCGGCGTCGATGTCGGGCGTTCCGAGGTCGAGCCAGTTCGGTGTGCCGGGGACGTAATGGGTCGTCAGCATGATCGCTCCTCCTGTGCGCTGCAGCTTGCCGATCATGGTCGTGCGCGTGATCGGCACGACCGCAATTCCGGTCACACTCAGCATGGCAGGCGGCACTGACAGTCAACCTTCGCGCGCCGCTCAGGGCGCGCCGAAGCGGCTCCGCAGCTCTCGCTTGAGGACCTTGCCGCTGGCATTGCGCGGCAGCGCGTCCACGAACATCACCCGCTTGGGCGCCTTGAACGGAGCGAGGCGGGTGCGGGCGGCGTCGATCAGCTCCTGTTCGCTCAGCTCGCCGCCGGCGCGCTCGCCGCCGCTGCCGCCGTCGGCCGTCGTACGCCGTACCACCACGGCGGTCACCGCCTCGACCCACCGCTCGTCCGGCAGCCCGATGACCGCGACCTCGGCCACCTCCGGATGCTCGTAGAGCACGTCCTCCACCTGGCGCGAAGCGATCAGTACGCCGCCGGAGTTGATGACGTCCTTGACCCGGTCGACCACCGTGAAGTAGCCCTCCGCGTCCCGTACGGCGAGGTCGCCGGAGCGGAACCAGCCGTCCCGGAACGCCTCGGCGGTCTCCTCGGGCTTGTCCCAGTAGCCCGTGCACAGCTGCGGTGAGCGGTAGACGACCTCGCCGCGGCTGCCGTCCGGCACCTCCCGGCCCGCCTCGTCGACCACGCGCGCCTCCACGAACAGCACCGGGCGCCCGCAGGAGTCCATCCGGCCCTCGTGTTCGTCCGGGCCGAGCACGGTGGCCAGCGGGCCGATCTCGCTCTGTCCGAAGCAGTTGTAGAAGGCGAGGGACGGCAGCCGGGCACGCAGCCGCTCCAGGACCGGTACGGGCATGATCGAGGCGCCGTAGTACGCCTTGCGCAGGCCGCTGAGCTCCCGCACCGCGAAGTCCGGGTGGTTCGCGAGCGCGATCCATACGGTCGGCGGCGCGAACAGGCTGTCCGCCAGGCCCGCTTCGACCAGCTCGAAGATCCGCCCCGGATCGGGGCCGTCCAGGATGATGTTCTCCGCGCCCACCGCCAGATAGGGCAGCAGGAAGACGTGCATCTGCGCGGAGTGGTAGAGCGGCAGGGAGTGCAGCGGCCGGTCGCTCTCCTCCAGGTCCAGGGCGACGATGGCGCTGGTGTATTCGTGCACCAGCGCGCGGTGCGTCATCATCGCGCCCTTGGGGAGGGCGGTGGTTCCCGAGGTGTAGAGCAGCTGGACGAGCGCCTCGTCGTCCGCCGCCGGCGGAAGGCCCGCCTCGTCCGCACCGTCCGTCCCGTCGGCCGCCTGCGCGCTCGAGGCCAGCCGCTCCAGCAGCCCGTCGGGGGCGTCGTGCAGCGGCATGGCGCGTACGGAGGCGGGCAACCGGTGCGCGAGGGCGGGGTCGGTGAGGGCGAGCACGCTGCCGGACTGCTCCAGGATGTAGCGCAGGTCATCGCCGGTGAGGCCGTGATTGACCGGCACATGGACCAGGCCGGCGCGGGCGCAGGCCAGGAAGCCGATCAGGTACGCGTCGGAGTTGTGCCCGTACGAGGCGACCCGGTCGCCGGGGTTCAGTCCCTCCGCCAACAGCACCCGGGCCGCGGCCGTCACCGCCTCGTCCAGCTCGCGGTAGGTCCACGCCCGCTGCGCATACCGGACCGCCGTCCGCCCGGGTACCCGCCGCGCGCTGCGCCGCAGGACCGAGTCCACCGTGTTGCTCCGCGCTTGCGTCATGGCGTGATCCTCGGGCGCGGCCGATGCCGGGTCAAGCCTTGTGGACGGAGCGCCGCCGGGTCGGCCCGGCGCGCCCCTGGGTTGTTTCCCCGCCGCCCACCCCGGTGTTGTTGTTTCCCCGCCGCCCACCCCCCTTCGGGGGGTGGGCGGGTCTGGTGGGGACCCTGGCACCGGGACGCGAACGGCGGAACACGAGCAGCGGGACACGAGCAGCGGGACGCGAACGGCCGGACGCGAACGGCCGGACACGTACGGCGGGACGCGTACGGCGGGACGCGGACAGCGGGACGCATACGGCGTGCATGGGCCTGGTGCGAGCGGCGGGTCGTAGCGCGGGGCGTAGCGCGGGTCGCATTGCAGGCCGCACGCGTCCGCCGGCGCCGCTACGGAACAGTGCGGGTCGGGCGCCCTACACGGCCCGCTCCCGGCCCTCCCAGTACGGGTCGCGAAGCCGTCGCTTGTAGAGCTTGCCGTTGGGGTCGCGGGGCAGGGTGGCGACGAAGTCGACGGAGCGGGGGCGTTTGTAGCCCGCCAGCCGGCGCTCGCAGTGGGCGAGGATCTCGTCGGCGAGCGCGGGCCCCGCCTCGTACCCGTCGGCCGGCTCGACGACGGCCTTGACCTCCTCGCCCCAGTCGTCGTGCGGGATGCCGAAGGCGGCCGCGTCGGCGACGGCGGGGTGGCCCAGCAGGGCGGACTCGATCTCGGCGGGGTAGATGTTGACGCCGCCCGAGATGATCATGTCGATCTTGCGGTCGCGAAGGAAGAGATAGCCGTCCTCGTCCAGATACCCGAGGTCGCCGACGGTGAAGAAGTCGCCGATGCGGTTCTTCTTCGTCTTGCTCTCGTCCTTGTGATAGCTGAAGCCGCCGGTGGACATCTTCATGTAGACGGTGCCCAGTTCGCCGGGCGGCAGCCGGTTGCCGTCGTCGTCGAAGACCGCCAGCTCGCTGATCGGCCAGGGCTTTCCGACCGTACCGGGCTTCTTGAGCCAGTCCTCGGCGGTGGCGAAGGCGCCGCCGCCCTCGCTTGCCGCGTAGTACTCCTCGACGCAGCCGCCCCACCAGTCGATCATGGCGCGTTTGACGTGGTCGGGGCAGGGCGCGGCACCGTGGATGGCGTGCCGCATGGAGGTGACGTCGTAGGACGTGCGCACCGCTTCGGGGAGGGCGAGGAGGCGGTGGAACTGGGTGGGCACCATGTGGGTGTGGGTGCAGCGGTGCCGGTCGATCAGGGCCAGCATTTCCTCCGGGGTCCACTTGTCCATCAGGACGAGGCGGTGGCCGATGTGCAGGGAGGCACCGGCGAACTGGAGCACGGCCGTGTGGTAGAGCGGCGAGCAGACGAGGTGGACGTTGTCGTCGAACGGCTTGATGCCGAAGATGGCGAGGAACCCGCCGAGGTAGGTCTCCTCGGGAGGTTTGCCGGGCAGCGGGCGGCGGATGCCGCGGGGGCGACCGGTGGTGCCCGAGGTGTAGTTCATGACCCAGCCCAGGGTGCGGTCGGCGGGCGCGGAATCGGGTCGTCCGGCCAGGAGTCGGCCGTACGGGCGGAAGCCGTCGACCGCGCCCACGGCGTACCGTCGGTCGGCCGGGAGTTCCGCCTCGTCGGCGGCCTGGCGCGCGGCGGCGCCGTACCGCTCGTGGGCGATCAGCACCTTCGCGCCGGAGTCGGCGACGATCCAGGCGATCTCGGGGCCGACCAGGTGGTGGTTGACGGGGACGAGGTAGAACCCGGCCTGGGAGGCGGCCAGGTAGGCGGTGAGGAACTCGACGCCGTTGGGAAGGACGACGGCGAAGGCGTCGCCGCGCTCCAGGCCCGCCGCGCGCAGGCCGTGGACGAGCTGGTTGACGGCGGCGTGCAGGCGGCCCGCGGTCCACTCCTCGCCGTCCGGGGCGATCAGGACGGTGCGGTCCGGGTCGGCGGTGGCCTGGGCCCAGAACCCGTTGGGGGGCTGGCTCACTGAGGGCTCCTTCCGGCGATGCGGTTGATGCGGTCGATGGCCCGCTCGAAGCCTCGGGTGAGGTCGTCGAAGACGGCCCGGACGCTGCGTTCGCTGGTCATCCGGCCGACGATCTGGCCTACGGGGGTGCCCAACAGCGGCTCGACCTCGTGCCGCTGGATACGGGAGTTGGCCTCGGCGACCAGCAGTCCTTGCAGCGGCATGGGGAGCGTGCCGGGCCCGTCGGGGTCGTCCCAGGCGTCGGTCCATTCGGTGCGCAGCTGGCGGGCGGGTTTGCCGGTCAGGGCGCGGGAGCGGACGGTGTCGCCGGGGCCGGCGGCGAGCAGTTTGGCGGTCAGTCGGCGGGAGTGCAGCTCGGCCTCCTCGGTGGTCAGCCAGATCGAGCCGAGCCAGACGCCCTGGGCGCCGAGGGCCAGCCCGGCGGCGATCTGCTCGCCGGTGCCGATGCCGCCGGCGGCCAGTACGGGCAACGGGTCGACGGCGGCGACCACTTCGGGGGTGAGGACCATGGTGGCGATCTCGCCGGTGTGCCCGCCGGCCTCGTAGCCCTGGGCGACGACGATGTCGATACCGGCCGCCTTGTGGTGCCGGGCGTGGCGCGGGCTGCCGGCCAGTGCGGCGACGAGGACGCCGTGGTCGTGGGCGCGCTGGATGATGTCGGGGGGCGGCGAGCCGAGGGCGTTGGCGAGGAGCTTGATCGGGTAGTCGAAGGCGACGTCGAGCTGGGTGCGGGCGACCTGCTCCATCCAGCCGGTGATCCGCCAGCCGGAGGCTTCCCCGTCGGCGAGCTGCGGCACGTGGTACTTGTCGAGGATCCCGGTGACGAACCGGCGGTGTTCGTCGGGGATCATCGCCTCCACGTCGGCCTCGGTGACGCCTTCCACCTTCGTGGCGGGCATCACGACGTCGAGGCCGTAGGGCAGTCCGTCGGTGTGGTCCTGCATCCAGTCGAGATCGCGGGCCAGCTCGTCGGGCGCGGTGTAGCGGACCGCGCCGAGCACCCCGAAGCCGCCCGCCCGGGTGATCGCCGCGGCGACGGCGGGGAAGGGGGTGAATCCGAAGACGGCGTGCTCGACGCCCAGCGTGTTGCTCAGCTCCGTCTGCATGGGCGCAGGATGCCGCAGCGGGGCGTGGGAAGGAAGAGATTTTCTGATGCTGCGTCAGAAACTCGGTGGGGTGCGGATCTTGATCCGAGGTGGCGGTCCCGATCGTCGGGGTGGCGGTCCCGATCGTCTTCTCCGGCGGGATTGTCAGTGGTCGCGTCTACGCTTTCGAGCATGGACCTTCGAGGCGAGCTGCGAGGCGAGAACGTCGTTGTGCCGAGGGCCTGCGGGGACGCCCGGACACGGCTGCACGGTCCCCCGCGGACGGCGGACCGGCGCATACGGTGGGGCGGCACCGACGCCCTCGGCAGCGTCCCGGACGCCTGGTCCGCGGGGGCGCGCCCCTGAGCGGGCGCCGAGCCGCCGAACGGCCCTCAGTCCTCCTCCAGCACCGCCATCGCCGCATTGTGCCCCGGGATCCCGCTCACTCCCCCGCCGCGCACGGCGCCCGCCCCGCACAGCAGCACATTGGCGTGCGCGGTCGCCACGCCCCAGCGGCCGGGCGCGGTGGCCTCGGCGGCCTCCTCGTCCGCGTAGGGGAACGCCAGGTCCCGGTGGAAGATGTTGCCGCCCGGCAGCCCCAGCTCCCGGTCGAGGTCGAGCGGGCTGCGGGCCTCGATGCAGGGGCGGCCCTCGGCGTCGCGGGCCAGGCAGTCGGCGAGCGGTTCGGCCAGGTGGGTGTCGAGTTCGGCGAGGGTGGCGGCCAGCAGCCGTTCGCGGGTGGCCGCTTTGTCGGCGGTGTCGGCGGCGAACAACCGGGCGGGGGCGTGCAGTCCGAAGAGGGTGAGGGTCTGGTAGCCGCGGCGGACGAGGTCGCCGCCGAGGATGGAGGGGTCGGTGAGCGAGTGGCAGTAGATCTCGGAGGGCGGGGCGGCGGGCAGCGCCCCGGATGCCGCCTGCTGGTAGGCCGCCTCCAGTTGGCCGTACCCCTCCGCGATGTGGAAGGTGCCGGAGAAGGCCTCCCGGGGGTCGACGCCGGTGTCCCGTAGCCGCGGCAGGCGGGTGAGCAGCATATTGACCTTGAGCTGGGCGCCTTCCGCGGATGGTGGCGGGTCCTCGCCGAGCAGCCGGGCCAGCTCGCGGGGCGCCGCGTTGACCAGCACCCGGCGGGCGCCGACGGTGCCCTGGACGCACGTCACCTCGGCGGTGCGGCCGTCCGTGGCGACGGCCGTGACCGGGCAGTCGGTGATGATCTCCGCCCCGGCCCGGCGGGCGGCGTCGGCCAGGGAGTCGGTGAGCGCGCCCATGCCGCCGATGGGGACGTCCCAGTCGCCGGTGCCGCCGCCGATGACGTGGTAGAGGAAGCAGCGGTTCTGACGGAGGGAGGGGTCGTGGGCGGTGGCGAAGGTGCCGATCAGGGCGTCGGTGAGGACGACCCCGCGGACCAGGTCGTCGGAGAAGGTCGCCTCGACCAGCTCGCCGAGGGGGCGTTCGAAGAGGGCATGCCAGGTGGCGTCGTCGTCGATTCGGGCGCGCAGTGCGGCGCGGCTGGGCAGCGGCTCGGTGAGGGTGGGGAAGACGCGCTCGGCGAGACGGTGGGTGGTGGCGTAGAAGCGCTGCCAGGCAGTGAACTCCCGGTCGGATCCGGTGAGTTCGGCGAAAGAGGTACGGGTGCGGGCCTCGCCGCCGCCCACCAGGAGGCCGGTGGGTCGGCCGTTGCGTACGGCGGGGGTGTAGGAGGAGACGGTGCGTTTGCGGACCGCAAAGCGCAGCCCGAGGTCCCGCACGATCTTCGGCGGCAGCAGGCTGACGAGGTAGGAGTAGCGGGACAGCCGGGCGTCGACCCCGGCAAAGGCCCGCGTCGACACGGCCGCACCACCCGTGTGGTCCAACCGCTCCAGCACCAGCACGCTGCGCCCGGCACGTGCGAGATAAGCGGCGGCAACCAGTCCGTTGTGCCCGCCGCCGACGATGACCGCGTCATACGAAGTCCGTTCCGGCATGCCCTTGGAATAGCACGCGGTGATCTCGGTTCGCCAGGCGCAGGCGGCTGAAACCTCCGGGCGGGTCGGTGCGGCTTCTTGACCGGGCGGGGGCCGACTTCTAGCGTCCGGCCGTGCGCCGCACGGCTTCCGCCGACGGTGCAGCGCTCCGGCCGTCCCACCCATCCCGTGAGGTGACCCGTGTCCCACCGTCAGGTTCCCCGCACCGGCCGCGCCTTCGCCGCACTGACCGCCGTCGCCGCCTGCTCGGCCGGGCTGCTCGCGGCCTCCGGTCCCGCCTCCGCCGCCCCCGACCCGGCCTCCGCCACGGCCGGCGCCACGGCCGGCGACGACGCGACGCGCACGGCCGCCCGCCAGCGCGCCTCCGTCCCGTATCCGAATCTGGCCCCGACCCCGCCGATGGGCTGGAACAACTGGTCGTACTACATGTGCGACATCAACGAGAAGGTCGTCCTGGACAACGCGCGGGCGCTGGTGCGGACCGGGCTTGCGAACAAGGGCTACGACACGGTCACCGTCGACGACTGCTGGATGGCCAAGCAGCGCGGCCCCCAGGGCGAGCTGGTTCCGGACAAGGACAAGTTCCCGCACGGCATGGCCCACATCGGGAGGGAACTGCACCGGATGGGGCTGAAATTCGGCATCTACGAGGACGTCGGCACGCTCACCTGCGGCAAATACCCGGGAAGTTACGGCCATTTCAAGGAGGATGCGCGGCAGTTCGCCCGTTGGGGGGTCGACTACCTCAAGGCGGACGGCTGCAATGTGCCGCGGCCGGCCGGCCGCACCAAGGAGCAGATCTACCGCGAGGTGTACGAGCAGCAGAGCCAGGCGCTGGAGGCCACCGGCCGGCCCATCACCTTCTCGGTGTCCGCGCCGGCCTATTTCCAGTACGACGGCGACAGCGTCTGGCACCAGGTCATCGACTGGTCCGCCCGGGTGGGCAATCTGTGGCGGGGCGGGCGGGACATCGCCCTGGAGCAGCAGAGCCCGGCCACGAAGTGGTCCTCCATCGTCTACAACTTCCGCTACAACGCGGGGCTGGCGCAGCTCCAGCGGCCCGGGCGCTGGAACGACCCGGACTTCCTGCTCGCGGGTGACACGGGCCTCAACCGGCACGAGATGCAGAGCCAGATGTCGCTGTGGGCGATGATGGCCGCGCCGCTGATCTCCAGTACGGATCTCGGCAAGCTCTCCCCGGAGGCACGCGAGGTGCTGGGGAACGAGGAGATCATCGCCGTCGACCAGGACCCGCTGGGCAAGCAGGGCAAGGTCATCGAGCAGAACGACGGCTTCACGGTGATGTCCAAGCCGCTCCGGCACGGCCAGCGGGCGGTGGCGCTGTTCAACTCGGGTGATACGCCGCGGACGGTGTCCACCACGGCGGCCGCGGCGGGGCTGCCGGAGGCGTCCTCGTACCGGCTGCGCGATCTGGTCACCGGGCGCGTCGGGCAGAGCGACGGGGCCATCGTCGCGCAGGACGTGCCGGCGCACGGCACCGTGCTCTACCGGGTCACCGCGCGCTGACCCGGCCGGGCCGCCGGCGGGCAACCGCCCGCTACCGCCGCGCGGCGCGCTCCTGGCGCAGCGCGGCGACCCGGCGGTAGAGGGCGGCCGCCTCGTCCGCGCGGCCCAGCTGCTCCAGGCACTGGGCCTCGTCCGTACGGCTGGCCAGCGCGTCGAGGTGGTCGGCGCCCAGGACCCGTTCGCGGGCGTCGGCGACCCGGCGGTAGTCGCCGAGCGCCTCGGGCCAGCGGCCCAGCCAGCCCAGCGCGACGGCGACCTCCCGGCGGCTGACGAGGGTGTCGGGATGGTCGGGGCCGAGCACCCGCCCGCGCGCCGCCGCCACCTCGCGGGCCTCGGCCAGCGCCTCTTCCCAGCGGCCCAGCCGCCCGAGGTTGACGCCCAGTCCGTGCCGGGCGCGCAGCGTCTCCGGGTCGTCGGCGCCCTGTGCGCGGCTGCGGACGGCCACCAGGTCGCGGTAGAGCGCCAGGGCCTCGGCGCCGCGGCCCAGACGGCCGAGGCCGATGCCGGTCTCGTAACGGGCGGCGAGGGTGTCGGGGTGGTCGGGGCCGAGCGTCTCGGCGCGCGCCGCCGCCACCTCCTGGTAGGTCCGCAGCGCCTCCTGCCACTTTCCCAGCTGCCCCATCACATAGGCGCTCTCGTAACGGGTGACGAGGGTGTCGGGGTGCCGCGTGCCGAGCACCCTGGCGCGCGCGTCGGCGACCTCGCAGGCCATGGCGTAGCAGTCCTCGAGCCGGCCCAGACGGGCGAGTCCGAACGCGAGGTGATGGCGGCAGCCGAGCGTATCGGGGTGGTCGGGGCCCAGGACGCGTTCCCGGCCGGCCAGCACCGCGGCGCACACCTGCTGCGCCTCGAAGTGCCGGCCGAGCCTGCCCAGCGCCAAGCCGGTCTCCAGGCGGGCGGTGAGGGCGTCGGGGTCGTCGCCGGGCAGCGCCGGCCGGGCGACGCCGGCGGCCGGGGAGGCCTCGCGGCGCTGGGTGCCGCCGCCGGTCCAGGTGTCGGTGAGGACGGCGGTGGCCCGGTCGAAGGGGTGACGGCGGGGCGTACCCGCCGGGGAGCCGATGGTCATACCGCGGGTCCAGGAGGGTCCGCGCGGGGTGGGCACGGTGACCTCGTCGCCCGCCAGGGCCGCCCGGCCGGACCTCCCCTGACGGGCGTCGGCAAGGCGTTTGGCCAGCTCATCGGCGTCCTGAGGGCGGTCCTCCGGGTCCTTGGCGAGCAGGTCCAGGATGATCCGCTCATAGGGCCCGGGCAGGTCGGGGCGGCGCCTGCGCGGGGGTTCCGGGGCGGTGTCGCGATGCCCGACGAGCACCGCCCAGGCGTCGCCGGTGCCGAACGGCGGGGCGCCGGTGGCGATCTCGTACAGCACGCAGCCGAGCGAGTACAGATCGCTGCGGTGGTCGACGAGGTCCGCGCCGATCTGCTCGGGCGACATGTACTGCGGGCTGCCCATGGCGACACCGGTGCCGGTCAGCCGGGCGGTGAAGCCGATGTCGTGGCCGAGCCGGGCGATGCCGAAGTCGCAGATCTTCACCGTGCCGTCGAGGGTGCGCACGATGTTCGCCGGCTTGAGATCGCGGTGCACGATGACCTGCGCATGGGTGTAGGCGAGCGCGGCAGCGATCTGCTCGGCGATGTCGATGACGTCCTGGACGGGCAGCGGCTGGCGCCGGTTGTCGTCCAGCAGCTGGCTGAGGTTGCGTCCGGTCAGCAGTTCCATGACGAGGAAGAGGGTGCCGGCGTCCTCGCCGAAGTCGTGGACGACGGTGATGCCGCGGTGCTGGAGGCCGGCGGCGGCCCGCGCCTCGCGGCGGAAGCGCTCGCGCAGCACCGTGAGGAACCCCGGCTCGTGCCGCGGCCCCATGGGCTTGAGGCATTTGACGGCGACCTGGCGGCCCAGCGATTCGTCGCGGGCCCGCCAGACCTCGCCCATCCCGCCGCGCCCGATGATGTCGAGCAGCCGGTAGCGCCCCTGGATCAGCCGGTCTTCGGTCATCGCGTATCGCCGCCCCCGTTCACGCCCCGCGTTCAGTCGTGCAGCTCCCCCTGCGGGTCCTCCTGCCCGTCCAGTATGGCGGCGGACCGGCGCAGCTTGTAGGGCGCTGGGCGGGCGTCGGGGCCGAGCCGCTCGACGGCGCGCAGGATGTGTTTCGGGGGAAGTTGCCAGCGCAGGGCGGGGGGAATGGTGCGCAGGGCCCGGCCGGTGGCGCGCAGCCGGCGGGTGACGGTGGCGGGCGGCGGCGCCGGGCGGCCGTACAGCTCGTGGGCGAATGCGGGCAATGCGCCGTAGGCGAGTCGCGCCACCCGGTGCCACAGGAGCGCGCGGGCGGGGACGAGCGGGGCGGGGGTCGGCGGCCTGCGGAGGAAGTCGTCGACCTGCCGGGCCCCGGGGGTGAGCGCGAGGTCGGGCCGTACGGCCGCGAAGTAGGCGGCGAGCGCTGCCCGGTCGCCGGGGACCGCGGCCGGGTCGAGGCCGACGAGGCGGGCGCTGACGCGGTGCTCGTCCAGGTAGGTGTCGGCCTGGGCGTCGCTGAGCGGAAACCCGGAGCGGCGCAGGACGTGGAGGTAGGAGTCCACCTCGGCGCAGTGGACCCACAGCAGCAGGTCCGGGTCGTCGATGCGGTAGCGCTCGCCGGTGGCCGGGTCGGTGGCGGACAGCCGGCGGTGGATGCCGCGGACCGTGGCGCCGGCCCGTTCGGCGGCGTCGGTGGTGCCGTAGGTGAGGGTGCCGACGAAGTTCGCGGTACGCATCAGCCGGCCCCAGGCGTCCCTCCTGCCCCTCTTGTTCGGTTGGAAAGCTGCGGAGTTCTGTATGACGCCGGCCACCGCGCGGGGGTGCAGCGCCTGGAGGTACAGCGCGCGGATGCCCGCGATCCACATCATGGGATCGCCGTGCATCTGCCAGGTCACCGAACGGGGCCCGAAGAGCCCGGGGTCGCCTGCCATCACCACACCTCCGCCGCAGGTCAGCGCCGTACGCGGGGCATCCCGAGGCCGATCCACGAGATGATCTCGCGCTGGATCTCATTGTTGCCGCCGCCGAAGGTGAAGATCACGGCGGAGCGGTAGCCGCGTTCCAGTTCGCCGTGCAGTACGGCGCCGGCCGAGCCCTCCTTGAGCGGGCCCGCGGCGCCGACGATCTCCATCAGCCAGGCGTAGGCGTCCCGCCGGGCCTCGGAGCCGTAGACCTTGACCGCGGAGGCGTCCTGGGGGCTGAGCGTGCCCTGGTGGAGCGCGTCGACCATCTGCCAGTTCAGCAGCTTCATCGCATCCAGTTTGGCGTGGGTGCGGGCCAGCCGTCCACGGACCCAGCCCAGGTCGATGACGCGGCGGCCGTCGGCGAGCTTCGTCCGGGACGCCCAGCGCTGGACGTTGTGCAGCGCGCGGATGGCCATGGTGCCGTGCGCGGCGAGGGTGACCCGCTCGTGGTTGAGCTGGTTGGTGATGATCCGCCAGCCCTTGTTCTCCTGGCCGACGCGGCGGGAGGCGGGGACGGTGATGTTCTCGTAGTAGCTGGCGGTGGTGTCGTGCGAGGCGAGGGTGTTGATCAGGGTGCAGGAGTAGCCGGGGTCGCTGGTGGGGACCAGGAGCATGGTGATGCCCTTGTGGGGCGGGGCGTCGGGATCGGTCCGGACCGCCAGCCAGACCCAGTCGGCGGTGTCGCCGTTGGTCGTCCAGATCTTCTGCCCGTTGACGACGTAGTGGCCGCTGTCCTCGTCCCCTTCCCGTACGGCGCGGGTCTTGAGCGCGGCCAGATCCGTGCCGGCGTCCGGTTCGCTGTAGCCGATGGCGAAGTCGATCTCGCCGGAGAGGATCCGGGGCAGGAAGTAGGCCTTCTGCTCGTCGGTGCCGAACTGCATGATCGTCGGGCCGACGGTGTTCAGCGCCATCAGCGGCAGCGGCACGCCCGCCTGCGCGGCCTCGTCGAAGAAGATGAACTGTTCCATCGGGGTCATGCCGCGCCCGCCGAACTCCTTGGGCCAGCCGACGCCGAGCCAGCCGTCGGCGCCGAGGCGGCGCACGGTCTCGCGGTAGAAGCGCTTCTGGGCGGCGGGGTCGGCGTACCGGGCGTAGGCGTTGTCCGGCACCAGTCCGGCGAAGTACGTCCGCAGCTCGGCCCGCAACTGCTCCTGCTCGGGGGTGTATTCGAGGTGCACGGCCCCTCCAGTTCGTCCGGTCCGGTCGTCCGTTCCGATGGCGCGCGGCCGATCCTGACGGTCCGTCGGCCACCGGACCGAAGGGCACAGTAGAACTTGTTCCAGTAATACGGAAGAGCCTCTCGGCACCGGCCGCCGGCTCTACTCTCGCCGGACGATCACCGATGCGGTGATACCAACGGAGGGACCCGGATCCATGACCGAGCGACCGCATACGCTGCTGGAGGCGACCGGCGGCATCGAGGCGCTGCGCCGCCTGAGCAACACCTTCTACGAGGCGGTGCTCGCCGACCCCGTGCTGGCGCCGGTGTTCGCGGACTTCACCCGCACCCATATCGAGCATGTCGCCGTCTGGCTGGCGGAGGTCTTCGGCGGGGACACCGCCTTCACCGATGAACTGGGCGGCCATCAGGCCCTGTTGCGCGCCCACCTCGGCCTGGAGATCACCGAGGAGCAGCGGCTGCGCTGGATGGAGCTGATGACCGGCGCCGTCGAGAAGGAGCTGCCGCCCGACGAGGAGCTGCGCCGGCAGGTCGTCGCGTACTTCGACTGGGGCACCACGATCGCCCGCGAGGTGTCCGCCGACCCGGCCGGCACCGACCTCGGCAACCCGGGCCCCACCCCCCGGTGGGGCTGGGACGGCCTGGCCTGACACGCCGCCTTTCGGCACACAGGAAGGCCCGGCCCGGCACCTCGGAGGTACCGGACCGGGCCTCATCTCGGGCCGGTCAGCCCTTGGCGTGCTTCGGCGGCATGTTCGGCGGCGCGACCTTGTTGTGCGAGAGGTCCTTGCAGAACTTGACGGCTCCGCTGTTGTTCACATGCTTCGCCGAGATCCAGCTGTCGCGGGTGTCACGGACCAGGTACCAGATGCTGTTCCCCTCGATGTTCTGCGCACGGACCTTGCACTGCAGGCCGATGCGCGCCTGGTGGCGGACATAGCCCCGCACAAGAGCGTCCGTGCTGGGGTCCTGACGAAGGGTCAGGCCCCGGCTGGCGGTGATCGTGCCGTACGGCTTCGCGGCCGCGCCCTGCGGCGGTGAGGGGGGCGCGGGGGGCGCCGCCTGAGCGGGAGCCGCAGCAAGCAGCGTCGCACCGAGGGTGAGGGCCGCGGTCAGTGCGCCCGCACCGGCCGCCAGCCGCTTGCCTCGGCCCCCGAAGATGTCGGTCGTGGACATATGGTTCTCCTGTTCTTGACGCGCAATGCCACCATTGGCGCGAAGTGGACATTACGCATAAATCACAAGAATTCGGCGACGCAACGACGATCGAGGAGCTGTTCGTGTGACGAAATGATGATTCGTCCCGTCAGGCCCCCAGGTCACCCCAGCCGTGCCGCAGAAGGGTGAAGATGCGGTCCATCGCCGCCCCGGGATCCTCGCTGTCACCGGCCAGCCGGGGCGCGGCCAGCGCATAGTGGGCCAGCGCGCGGACCGTCACCTCGTCCGCGTCGGCGCCGATCTCCGCCGCGATCGCACCGGCCAGGGCCGTCTCGTGCCGCATCCACATGCGATGCGCGTACTCCCTGAGCACCGGGGTGCCGTCGATCAGCTCCCGGAACCTGCGGAACTCCGGCGCGTCATGGACCTTGAGCACCGTCTCCCGCAGGTGGTCGTGCAGTCCGTCCAGGACGGTCCGGCCCGGCCCGCGGTCGCGGACCGCCGCGACCAACGCCTCGCCCCGCTCGGCGTCCTGGTCGAACACCAGCGCCTCTTTGCCGCTGAAGTGCTTGAACAAGGTGGTCACCGACACATCGGCGGCCTCGGCCACATCCTTGACGCCCACCTGGTCGTAGCCACGCTCCAGGAACAGCCGGAGGGCGGCGTCCGCCAGCGCCTTGCGGGTCTGGGCCTTCTTGCGTTCGCGGCGGCCGGTCGTCGGCTGAGTCATCACGTCAGACTAACTCTCAGGGTTGAGCGACTCGGAAAGTGGAGTCGGTACGGGTGGACCGCCGGTTCGGGCCGGCGGCCGGTCAGCGGAAGGTGCGCAGATGGCGCAGGGACCCCTGCGGGGCGTCGGGGGCGATGGCGTTGTCCAGGCCGCGGGCGGCGGCCTCGGCCGCCCGGGCGGCGCGGGGCAGCATGGTGGCCTCGTACGCGCGCACCGCCTCGTCCACATCGTCGTGCCGGCCGAGGGACCGGGCGAGTTCACTGCCGTCGAGCATGGCGAGGTTGGCGCCCATTCCCGAGAACGGCGTCATCAGATGCGCGGCGTCGCCCAGCAGGGTCAGGCCGGGGGTGTGGGTCCAGGTGTGGGGCACCGGCAGGGCGTACAGCGGCCGGTTGACGAACCCGCCGTCGCTCTCCCGTAGCAGTGCCAGCAGCCGGTCGTCCCAGCCGGCGAACCGCTCCAGCAGTGCGGCGCGTACCGCCTCCGGTTCGGCGAGGTCCACGCCGTGCTCCAGCGCCCAGTCCCGGGATCCCCGGAAGGCCGCGTACACGCGGATGCGGGCCAGGCCGTTGCGCTGGGCGATCAGGGCCTTGTTGCGGTGGGCAGCCATCATGCTGCCGTCGCCGACGAGTCGGGCGACGGCCGGATGGCGGGCGTCGACGTCGTCGAATCCGGTCTCGACGAAGGTGACGCCCGCATAGTGGGGCGAGCCGTCCGAGAGCAGCGGCCGTACCCGGGACCAGGCCCCGTCGGCGCCGATGACCAGGTCGAAGGTCTCGGCCGGGCCGTCGTCGAACTCGGCCCTGTGCGTGCCGTCCCCGAGGGGGTGGAGGGTACGCAGATAGCGGCCCCAGCGGACGGTGCCGGGGGCGAGGGAGTCCAGGAGGAGGCGGCGCAGTTCGCCGCGGTCGATCTCGGGGCTGCCCTGCTCGTCGGCCTCCGGCGCGTGCCGGAAGAGCACGGTGGCGGCGTGGTCCAGCAGCCGCATCTCCTGGCCCTCCGGGCGGGCGAGGGCGAAGAACTCCTTGTCCAGACCCGCCGCGCGCAAGGCGGCCTGGCCGGTGGCTTCGTGCATGTCGAGCGTGCCGCCCTGGGGGCGGTCTTCGGCGTACGCATCGCGGTCGAAGACGGTGACCGCGATGCCGTGCCGCTGGAGGACCCGGGCGCAGGTCAGCCCGCCGGGGCCGCCGCCGATGATCGCGATACGCGGGGTGGTGGTCATGACTACAGAAAAGCACAACCACTAAGAAAGTGCAATCACTACACTTTTGAACCGGGGCGATTCCTCGGGGACACCACCCCCAGGCAGAGACCTTCGAAAGGCAGGCTCCAGCCCAACTTCACCGACAAAAAGGACAGTTGATCGCATCCAGTCCTTGCGCTTGCAGATTTAGGTATGCCTAACCTAATGTAACGACGCGTGTCGACGACCAAACCACCTGCCACCGCACCCCCTGTGCCCACACCGCGCCCCGCCGCGCGGACCTGGCGGCGTATCCCGCTGTTCGTGGCCGGGCTGTGCGCGCTGGCGGTCTGTGCGGCGCTGAGCCTCGCGCTGGGCGCCCGTTCCGTACCGCTGTCCACGGTGCTCGACGCCCTGTCCGGCACCGGACACGGGCGGGACGCCATCGTGGTGACGGGGCTTCGGCTGCCGCGCACCCTCGTCGGACTCGCGGTCGGCGCGGCGCTCGGCGTCGCCGGCGCGGTCGTCCAGGGCATCACCCGCAACCCGCTCGCGTCGCCGACCACCCTCGGCATCAACCACGGCGCCGGTTTCGCCGTGGTCACCGCCATCTACGCGTTCCATCTGACCCGCCCCATCGAATACCTCTGGTTCGCCTTCGCGGGCGCCGCGGCCGCCGCGGTGTTCGCCCAGACGCTCGCCCGGCGGGCCGGCGACCTCGACCCCGTACGGCTCGCGCTGGGCGGCACGGTCCTTCAACTCGTGCTGCTGTCCTGGACGTCGACGGTGATGCTGGCCAGCAAGCGGTCACTGGACGAGGCCCGGTTCTGGATGGCCGGATCGCTGGCCGAGCGCCCGCTGTCGGTGCTCTGGCCGGTGCTGCCGACCCTGGTGATCGGGCTGGTCCTCGCGCTGGCCATCGCCCCGGCGCTCAACGCCCTGGCACTGGGCGACGATTCGGCGCAGGCGCTCGGCGTGCCGGTGACCCGGATCCGGATGGCCGGCGGCCTCGCCGTGGTACTGCTCGCCGCCTCGGCCGTCGCGGTCGCGGGTCCGCTCGCCTTCATCGGGCTGGCCGCCCCGCACCTCGTACGGCAGCTGTTCCGCACCTCCGACCACCGCATCCTCATCCCCGGCTGCCTGATCGCCGGACCGCTGCTGCTGCTCGCCGCCGACATCCTCGGACGGCTCGTCATCCGCCCGTCCGAGCTCCAGGTCGGCATCATCAGCGCCTTCCTCGGCGCCCCGCTGCTGGCGCTGCTGGCCCGGAAGGTGGCCCGATGACCGACGTCCTGCGCCCCACGACTCCCGCCTCGCAGACCTCCGCGCGCCGTCGCGCCGTCCGCCGCACCCCGCTGCTCACCCTCGCCACCGTCGTGGTGCTGCTCGTCCTCGTCACCGTGTCGGTGTCCACCGGCGACGTGCCGCTGCCGCCCTTCGATGCGCTGGGCGGGCTGTTCGGGCAGGGCGATACGGCCACGGTCCTGATCGTCCAGGAGTTCCGCGCCCCGCGGATGGCCGCCGCGATCATCGCGGGCGCCGGGCTGGCGGTGGCCGGTGCGCTGCTGCAGCGGCTGTTCCGCAACCCGCTCGCCTCGCCCGATGTGATGGGGGTGACCGGCGGCGCGTCATTCGGTGCGGTGGTGATGCTGGCCACCGGTGCCTCGCAGGCGCTGATGCCGCTGGCCGCGCTCGGTGGCGGGCTGCTCGCCGCGGTGCTGCTCGGGGTGCTCGGCTGGCGCTCGGGCGCCAGCGTGACCCGGCTGGTACTGGTCGGCCTCGCCGTACAGGCCGGGCTGACCGCCGCGGTGAACTTCATGGTCGTCCGCTTCCCCACCGAACTGGCCGGATCCGCCCTGCAGTGGACGACCGGCTCGGTGTACGGACGCACCTGGACCGAGGTGTGGGCCGCGGGCGGCGCGGTGGCCGCGGCGCTGGCCCTCGCCTTCGCGCTGCACCGCCGGCTGGCCGTACTCGACCTGGGCGACGACTCGGCCGGCGCGCTCGGTCTGAACACCGACGCCGCCCGCCTCCAGGTCCTGGTGACCGCGATCGTGCTGGCCTCGCTGGCCGCCGCGCTCACCGGCCCGGTCGCCTTCGTCGCGCTGGCCGTCCCGCACATGGTGCGGTTCCTGGCCGGCCCGCCCACCGCCGGGACGCTGGCGCTGTCCGGCCTCGCCGGTGCCGTACTGCTGCTCGCCTCCGACCTGGTGGCGCAGCATCTGCTGCCCGTCAGCGGGCTGCCGGTCGGGGTGGTCACCGCCACCCTGGGCGCGCCCTGGCTGCTGGTGCTGATGATCCGTCAGAGCAGTTCCGTGAACAGGAGTGTTTGATGACCGCCAACCAGCTCTCCACCCACGGGCTCGATCTGCGCTACGGCGACCGGCTGATCGTCGGCGGCCTCGACCTGGTCCTCCCCGGCGGCGCCGTCACCGCGGTCGTCGGCCCCAACGCCTGCGGCAAGTCCACCCTGTTGCGCGGGCTGACCCGGCTGCTGGCGCCCGCCGCGGGCACCGTCGCGCTGGACGGCGCGGACATCCACCGGATGCCGGCCCGCGCGCTGGCCCTGCGGATGGGACTGCTCCCCCAGCAGCCGGTCACCCCCGACGCGATCACCGTCGAGGCGCTCGTACGGCTCGGCCGCTATCCGCACCAGAAGTTGCTGAGCCCCTGGTCGGCGGCCGACCAGCGGGCCGTGGACGACGCGCTGGAGCGCACCGGGACCACCGCGCTGCGCGACCAGCCCGTCGACCAGCTCTCCGGCGGGCAGCGGCAACGCGCCTGGATCGCCCTGGCGCTGGCCCAGGACACCGATCTGCTGCTGCTCGACGAGCCCACCACCTTCCTCGATCTGCGGCACCAGCTCGATGTCCTCGATCTGGTCGCCGAATTGCACTCCGAGGCGGGCCGCACCGTGGTGATGGTGCTGCACGATCTCGGGCAGGCCGCCCGTTACGCGGATCACCTCGTGGTCCTCAAGGACGGGCAGCTGGCGGCGGCCGGCGCCCCGGCGGACGTACTCGACGCGGAGCTGGTCAAGTCCGTGTTCGACGTGGACTGCCGGGTCATCCCCGACCCCGAGACCGGCACCCCGCTGGTCGTCCCCAGGGGCAGCGCGAAACGGCACACCGCCGTGACCGCCTGACCCGCCCGCTCTCCCCCACGAGCACCCCCTTCCGCTCCACTCCCTCTTTCTTCTCCTCTCCTTTTCTTCTCCTCTCCCCTTCTCCGCTCCCCCTAAGGACGTCGAACCCCCATGTTCACCAGAGCCGCCTCCGATAACTCCCGTAGCTCCCGCAGCATCCGCCGGGTACCGGCCGCGCTGCTCGCCGTCGTCGTGGGCGCCGCCGCCCTCACCGCCTGCGGGGGCGACAAGTCCACCGACGACGACTCGGCGAAGGGCAAGGCCGGCACCGGCTTCCCGCGCACCCTCAAGACCGCCATGGGCGACGTAGCGATTCCGGCAAAGCCCAAGCGCGTCGTCGTGCTGGACACCGGTGAGCTGGATGACGTCACCACGCTCGGCATCAAGCCGGTCGGCGCGGTCTCCCCGCACATGAAGACCGAGGGCGGCTTCCCCTCCTACCTCAAGAGCGAGATCGGCGGCGTCAAGGACGTCGGCCCGCTGCTCGAGCCCAACCTCGAGAAGATCATCGGCCTCAAGCCCGACCTGATCCTGTCCTCCAAGGTCCGGCACGGGAACATCTACGACAAGCTCAAGGGCATCGCGCCGACCGTCTTCACCGAGACCACCGGCGGCCCCTGGAAGGCCAACCTGAAGGTCCACGCCAAGGCCCTGGGCCTGGAGAAGCAGGCCGACCAGAAGCTCAAGGCGTACGAGGCGCGGGCCAAGGCGCTGGGCGCGGAGATCAAGAAGAAGTACCACGGCGAGATGCCGTCGGCGTCCGTGGTCCGCTTCGTCGCCGGCCCGACCCGCCTCTACCAGAAGTCCTCCTACAGCGGCGTCGTCCTGGACGACATCGGCCTGGCCCGCCCGAAGTCGCAGAGCTCCACCGACCCGGTCAAGACCATGCTCGACGTCAGCCCCGAGCAGATCGACAAGGCCGACGCCGACCTGGTCTTCGTCACCGCCGCGGATCTGCCCGACAAGACGCAGAAGAAGGACGTCACGTCCAACCCGGTCTGGAAGGCGCTGCCCGCCGTCAAGAACCACAAGGTCTTCGACGTTCCGGACGAGACCTGGATGTCCGGCATCGGCATCCAGGCCGCCGAGCACATGCTCGCCGACGTGGCGAAGGCCACCGGCGTGCCGCTGCCGAAGGCCTGACCGGAGGTCGAAGGCCGGAGGTCGAAGGCCGGAGGTCGAAGGCCGGAGGTCGAAGGCCGGAGGTCGAAGGCCGGAGGTCGAAGGGGGTGGGCCATCCTCCGCGAGGGTGGCCGCCCTTCGGCGGCGAGCGGGCCGTCCTTGGCGGGCCCGTCCCCGGTGGGCGCCCGTCGAGGTGGGGCCGCCCCTCGCGAGGGTGGGCCGTCCGTCGAAGGGGCGGCCGCCCAGGGGGGCGCGGGGTGGAGGGCTGGTGCCCCTGCCTTGGGCACCTCGTGAGGCACTTGCTGTCTTCCGCTCGCCTCGTGAGGCCTATGCGTCTCGCGTGCGTCTCGCGTGCGTCTCGCGTCTCCGCTCGCCTCGTGGCGCCGATGCGCCTTGCGTCGCGTATCGCCTTGTGACGCCTTTGCGCCTCGTGACGCCTCCTTCTCTCCCGGCAACGACTACGGAGAGTAATTAGTTCCGGGCGGTGGGTGATGAGGTGCGGCTTGTGCCGCGCCTCGGCCCGCCACCCGTTGTCCCCCCGCACCACCCATGATCCCGAAGGGGTCCCGCTCATGCGGATGTATTTGCTCGCCCTCAACCCCACCGACTCGGTCACCGAGGGATTTCTGCCCGCCGCCGCCCGCCTCGGTCTCGATGTCACGGTCCTGACCGACCAGCCCGAAGCGCACCGGCGCCGCCACCCCCAGACCGAGGTCCTGGAGTGCGACGTCCATGACTTCCGCGCCGTCATCACCTGTATAGCCCGGCACCGTCCGGCCGACGTGATCTTCACCAACAGCGATCACCTGCAGACCCAAGCGGCGCTGGCCGCCGCCTACTTCGGGCTGCCCGGCAAGGACTGGCGGGCCACGCTGCGCGCCAAGAACAAGGCCGAGATGCGGCGCCATCTGGCGGCCGTGGGCGTGGACACCGTGCGGTCCGTGGAGCTCGGCCCCGGCCAGGACCCGACGGCGCTGGCCGCCGCCGACCTGCCCTATCCGTGTGTCGTCAAGCCCCGTGAGGGCGTGGCCAGCGAGGACGTGATGCTGGTCGGCGAGCCGGAGGAACTCGTCATGCGGGCCAAGGAGATCCGGGCGCGGCGGCCGGAAGCCGCGCTGGTTGCCGAGGAGTTCCTGGCCGGCGAGCTGTACACGCTGGAGACTCTCGGCGACGGCCGGCTGCGGCACGTCCTGGGCGGGTTCCACTCCGTCCTCTCCGCGCCGCCCACCTTCATCGAGGAGCGGCACGAGTTCGTCGCCGCCCACCCGGAGTCCGTGCGCGAGCAGGTGCTGGCCCAACTCGATGCGCTGGGTGTCGGGTTCGGCGCCTGTCACACGGAGTTCGTGGTGCACGAGGGCCGGGCGCGGCTCATCGAGGTGAACTACCGGGCCATCGGCGACCAGTGCGATCTGCTGCTCGCGCAGGTGCTGGACATTCCGCTGTTCGAGCACATTCTGCGGACGCATGCGGGAGAGCCGCTGCCCGCCGACCTCGGCGCCCGCAAGGACGGTGCGGCCCGCGTGGAGTACGCCCTCGCCGACCGGGCCGGGACGCTCACCGAAGCGCCCGAGGCCGTGGACCGGACCGTGGACGGCGTACGGCTGGCCTATCGGCCGCTGCGCGCGGTGGGCACCAACCACCCCCACTACCGCACCAACCGCGACTACCTCGGCGTCGTACGGGCCATCGGCACCGACCAGGGCGCGGTGAACCGGGCCGTGGACGGCTTCTTCGCCGCCGAGCGCTGGGAGATCTCGCGATGAGCGTCGCACTGAAGACCACCGGTGGTCGGGACGGGGACGCCTCGGGCCGGGCCGAGGAGTCGGAGCTGCTGATACGGGTCCTGGGCGCCCTGCTGCGCGAGGACGTCGTCGGGCTGCGTACCCGTGGCACCGTGCTGGAACGCCCGGACGGCCCCTGGCTGCGGCTGCCCGCGGACGAGGCGGCCGGCGCTCTGCTGCTGCCGCTCGCCGCGGACGGCTATCAGAGCGCGTACACCGCCCGGCTGCCGCTGCTGGTCCGCGAGTCCGACGGCGCCCGGCTGAGCACGGTCGACGGCGCACTCACCGCGCTGCGCGCGCTCGCCGACCCCGTGGACCACGAGGGCTTCGACGCCTTCGCCGAGGAGTGCCGCCAGACCCTGGCGACGATGCGGCTGCACGCCCGTACGCGGGACGAGGCGGAAGCGGAACTGTCGAAGCGTCACGGCGAGGACCCCGGCGCCTGGCTGGGGCTGGACGGCGGTCTGGGGTACGAGGCGCTGGCCGCCCGTCTCGACCATCCCGTCTATCCGACGTCCCGTGGCCGCGCCGGTCTGGACGAGGCTCAGCTGCGCGCGTACGCCCCCGAATTCCGGCCGGACTTCGCGCTGCGCTGGCTCGCCCTGCCGCGCGCCGCGGTCACCGTGGCGGGCGGCGAGGCGGCGCTGCCCGCCTGCTGGCCGACTCCGACGGAGCTGGGCCTGCCGCATCTCGAAGGCAGCCATGTCCCGCTCCCCGTCCATCCGTTGACGCTCGGCAATGCGCTGCACGAGGCGCTGCGCGAGAGCGGGCTGGAGGGCGAGGCGGTGCTGTCGGAGTCCAGCCTGCTCCCGGTCGTACCGACGCTGTCGATGCGGACCGTGGCGGTGGCCGCCGACCCGGCGCTGCATCTGAAGCTGCCGCTGGCCACCGCGACCCTGGGCCTGCGCAACCGGCGCACCATCAAGCCCCGCACGCTCGTCGACGGCGCCGAGGGCCAGCGGTTGCTGGAGAAGGTGATCGCCCGCGAGCCGCGCTTCGCCCAGTCGATCCTTCAGGCCGACGAGACGATCCATGCGCATGCCGGTCATGAGCTGCTGGCCGCGCTCTGCCGCCGCTACCCGGCCGGTCTCGAGGGCAGCACCGTCGTGCCGATGGCCGCACTGCTGAGCCGGGCGCCGGGCGGGCGGCTGGTGATGGACCACCTCGCCGACCGTTACTACGACGGCGATCCGCTCGCCCTGCTGGACGCCTGCCTCGCTCTGCTCTTCGACTGGCAGACCACCCTCTTCGGCTACGGGATCGGGCTGGAGTCCCATCAGCAGAACATCTCGCTCGTGCTGGACCGGGCGGCCGGCGGCACCCGGCTGCGGCTGCTGTTCAAGGACAACGACGCGCCGCGCATCAACACCGCACGGCTGCGGGACACGCTGGGCGCGGACGCCCCGGACCCCGAGGACTTCGCCGACCCCCGGATCTTCGCCGACGGCGACGGACCGGTGCTGGACCTGTTCACGACCATCACCCTCCACCTCTGCGCCGGCTCGTACGCCTTCGGGCTCGCCCGGCACGGCCGGGCGCCACTCGGGCGGGTGCTGGGCCTGGTCCGCGACCGGCTCGCCGAGGCCGTCGAGCGGCTGGGCACCGGGGCGGGGCAGCCGGGCGCCGCGCTGCGCGCGGCCGTCCTGGACGCGCCCGAACTCCCGATAAAGGCCATGGTCAGCGCCGGGACGCTGCTCTCCAAGGAGCGTTCGGGCGCGGTCGACATCAACAAGCACTACGCCAGCGGTCCCAACTACCTGCTGCCGGACGCTCTGCCGGCGAACTCTTCGCCCCGGAGCTCTCGGCTGCCGATGGGGATTTCCTGATGGCCACCTCCACTTCGTCCGACGCCGCCACCTCACCGATCACCTCCACGCCCAAGGGCATCTCCGCCTCGGAGAACGCCGCTACCTCACAGAACACCGCCGGGTCACAGAGAGTTGCCGGACCGCGGAAGGCCGCCGGTGGCGAGCCGGGGACCGGAGCCGGGCAAGGTGCCGGTGGCCCGCGACGTGCCGGAGACGAGCGCGGCGCCGCTGGCGAGCGGTCGCAGCGGGTTTCCGCGGCCGCCGTCGAAACCAAGGTCCGGCCGGGCCTGCCGCGCCGTCAGGTGTACGCGGTGGCCGGCTGCTACTTCGTGGCGTCGTTCGCCGCGCTCGGCCTGCCGCCGTATCTCACCGAGATCCTGCCCGAGCTGGGCGACCGCGCGGCCCGCTGGGCGGGCCTGCTCTACATCGTCCCGACCATTTTCGGCGCCATCGGCGCCCCGCTGTGGGGCCGCCTCGCCGACCGCTTCGGCCGAAAACGGCTGCTGTTGCGCGCGCAGTTGGGGCTCGCCGCGGCGTTCCTGCTGGCCGGCTGGGCGGACTCGCTCGGTACGTTCGCCGCGGCGCTGGTCCTCCAGGGCGTGCTGGGCGGCACTTTCGCCGCGTCGAACGGGTATCTGGGCGCGGCGCTCGAGGGCGGCGCGCTGTCCCGGGCGCTGACGGTGATGCAGGGCAGCGCCCGCGCGGCGCTGGTCTTCGCGCCGATCGTCGTCGGCGCGCTGACGCCCTGGCTCTCCCCGCACCGCCAGTACGCCCTGCTGGCCGTACTGCCGCTGGCCGCCGCGCTGATGCTGGCGGCGCTCCCCGAGCCGCCGCGGCTGGAGTCGGCCACCCGTCCCCCGGGTGCCGAGGTCGAGGCGACGGCCGTGGACGCCGCCGCGGCCGAGCCGTCCGGACGCGCGCCGGCCGCCTCCCTGCGCACGCTCTACGCGCTGGAGTTCGCCTTCGTCTTCTCGACCGTGATCTCCTTCCCGTATCTGATCTCGCTGATCAAGGAGCGAATACCGGGTACCGGCCCGCTGGTGTCCGGCGTGCTGTTCGCGCTGCCGCACATGTGCTATCTGGTCGCGGCGATGGCGGTGCACGGGCTGTTCCGCACCCGTCCCCGGCTCGGTATCGCGCTCGGCTTCGGCTGTATAGCGCTCGGTCTGGCCGGCCATGGTGTCGCCGACTCGCTCACCGCCTTCATCGCGGTCCGCCTCGTCCTCGGCGCCGGTCTCACCATGGGCCTGGTCTGTCTGTCCGTCATGGCCGCCGACTGCGCCAAGGGCCGGGCCCCCGGCGGGCTGTTCGGCTCCATCGAATTCTTCTCCAAGGCCGGTGCCGTAGCCGCCGGTCTGGCCGCGGCGGCCGGCAACGACGTGTTCGGGCCCGCCGCGCCGCTCTTGATCGGTACCGCGATGGCCCTGGTCACCGTGCTCGCGACCGTCACCCCTGCTCTGCTGTCCCGTCTCCCCCGCACCCGCAGGAGCCCTCGATGCCCCCGCTGACCGATTCCCCCGACACCATCCCGGCCCCCGGGTCCGCCCCGGCCGCCGCGCCCGCCGGTCCGCCCACCGCCGACCAGGCCGTCGCGCACACCCTCCTGAACTGTCTGCTGCGCGAGGTCTCCGGGCCCGAGCACCAGACGGCCGTCGACACCGGCCATCTGCTGCTGCGGCTGCCGCGCCGCGGGGTGCTGCTGCGCGTCGCGCTGCGCCGTACGTCGCTGATCGGCGCGCACCGGTTCACCGGCCCGGTGAGCGAGGAGACCGACGGCGGCTGGGCCGAGGTCGGCTGGCGCCGGCTGGCCGAGTACGTCCACGCCGAGCTGTCGCTGCGGACCGGTGTGGACAACGACGAGTTCCTGGCCCAGCTCTCCTCCAGTCATCAGGCCGTCTCGGCCGCGCTCGCCGACCGTACGGTGCCGCGTCCGGCCTCCGACGCCGACGCCGACGACTGGCTGGCCCGCTACCTGGACTCCGAGCAGTCCCTGGTCCTCGGTCACCGCTTCCACCCCACCCCCAAGGCCCGCACCGGCGACCCCGTCTCCTGGCAGTCGTACGCGCCGGAGTCCGGGGCGTCCTTCCCGCTGCTGCTGCTCGCCGTGCGCGAGGAGCTGATCGCCGAGGAGTCGGCCGCGCCCGGCGACGCCGCGCCCCTGGACGCGCTGCACCCCGAGGTCCCGGACGGCTACCGGCTGCTGCCCGCCCACCCGTGGCAGTACGAGATGCTGCGCGACCACCCCGGTCTGAAGGAGGCGCTGGATCGCGGCGACATCCGCATCCTGGGCAGCGGCCGGACCCCGTTCGCCGCCACGGCTTCCGTCCGTACGCTCTACGACGGCGCGTCCTTCCTCAAGTTCAGCCTGAACGTCCGGATCACCAACTGCCTGCGGAAGAACGCCAGTTACGAGTTGTCCGGGGCGGTCGCCCTCACCCGGCTGCTGGAGCCGGTCCTCGCCGACCTGGCCACCCGCTTCCCGGGCAGTGCGGTGCTGCGCGAGCCCGCCTACCGCAGCCTGGCCCTGCCCGGTCCGGACGGCCGGCCCGACAACGAGCTGCTCGAAGGGTTCGGCGTGATCATCCGCGAGGGCCTGTCCCAGCGGCTGCTGCCCGGCACCACTCCGCTTCTGGCCGCCGCGGTCGCCGACGAGTACCCGCACAGCGCGGCCCACATCTCCCGCCTTCTGGACGGCGCCGGCCCGCGGGCGGCACTCGACTGGTGGGCCGCCTACCTCAACCTCCTCGTCCCGCCCGTGCTCGCCGCCTACTTCGACCACGGCGTGGTGCTGGAACCGCACCTTCAGAACGTCCTGGTCTGCGTCGACGGCGACGGCATGCCCGCCCAGGTCCTCTTCCGTGACCTGGAGGGCACCAAGCTCGTCCCCGAGCAGCACGCCGAGCTGCTCGCCTCCCTGCCCGACGCGGTCGCGGCGCCGATGTCGTACGACGCGCAGCGCGGCTGGGACCGCGTCGTCTACTGCCTGCTGGTCAACCACGTCTCCGAGATGCTCGCGGCGCTCGCCGATCTGCACCCGGACGCCGAGGCCGACCTGTGGGCGCAGGTCCGGCGCACCCTGCAGACGCATGCCGACCGGTTCGGCTGCCCGCCCCGGCTGGCGGCCCTGCTCGCCGGCGTCCCGCTGCCGGCAAAGGCGAATCTCCTCACCCGCTGGGAGCGCAAGGCCGACCGCGAGGCCGGCTATGTCCCGCTGCCCTCGCCGCTGGCCGAGTCCGTTCTGACCGGCACCGTACGCACCGACGACACCACCCCTTGGAACGCCCGATGACCGCTCCCACTCCCCTGGTCCGCGAACGCGCCCGCAGTCTGCGCTCCGACGAACTCCCGGCCTACCTGTACGACCTGACGGCGCTGCGGGACCACGTGTCCCATGTCCGCGCCGCCCTCCCTTCCGCCGTCGAGCTGTACTACGCGGCCAAGGCCAACCCGGAGCCGGAGATCCTGGCCGCGCTGCGCCCGTACGTCGACGGCTACGAGGTCTCCTCGGGCGGCGAGCTGGCGCATGTCGGCGCGGCCGTACCGGGTGCTCCCCTGGCCTTCGGCGGTCCCGGCAAGACGCCGGCGGAAATCGTCCGGGCGCTGGAGCTGGGCGTCGCGCGCTTCCATGTGGAGAGCGTCTACGAGCTCCATATGCTGGCCGAGCTGGCCGCCCGGCACGGCGCGGGCCGGCGCCTCGCCGTGCTGCCGCGTTTCAACCTTCCCGTGGGCGGCGGCGCCCTGGACGGCAGCTCGCTGGCCATGGGCGGCCGTCCGACCCCGTTCGGTCTGGACCCCGCGCAGGCCGATGAGGTGGTCGCCCTGCTGACGGACGGCACCTACCCGCAGCTCGAACTGCGCGGTGTCCACGCCCATTTGGCGAGCGGCCTGGAGGCGCCCGAGCAGCTCGCCGTCGCCGAGTCGATCGTGACCTGGGCGGCGCGGCTGGCCGAACGCCACGGCGTCCCGCTGTCCGAGGTGACGATCGGTGGCGGTATGGCCGTCGACTATGCCGCGCCGGATGCCCGTTTCGACTGGGCGGCCTACGGTGCGGGCCTGGCCCGGCTCGCCGCCGCGCACCCCGGCGTCACGCTGCGCATCGAGCCGGGCCGCGCGCTCACCGCGTACTGCGGCTGGTACGCCACCGAGGTGCTGGATGTGAAGGGCAGTCACGGCGAGGAGTTCGCCGTGGTCCGCGGCGGCACCCACCATCTGCGTACCCCGGCCACCAAGGGCCACGACCAGCCGTGCACGGTGCTGCCGTCCGAGGAACCCTGGCCGCACGCCTGGCCCCGCTCGGCGGCGACGGGCGACCGGGTGACGCTGACCGGCCAGCTGTGCACGCCCAAGGACGTGCTCGCCCGCGAGGTCGCGGCGCCGGGGCTGCGGGCCGGTGACCGGGTGGTGTTCGGGGTGGCCGGGGCGTATGCCTGGAACATCTCGCACCACGATTTTCTGATGCACCCGCGCCCGGGGTTCCACTTCCTGGGCGCCTCGGAGGGCGCCGGTGCGGAAGGTGCCGCGACGGGTCCGGGCGGCGCCGCGGAAGGCGAGGCCGCCTGACATGCTCCGTCCCAACCAGGTCCGCCGGAAGCTCGCCGCGGGCCAGGAGGTCCACGGCCTGTTCAGCACGCTCCCGGACCCCGCCGTGGTCGAAATGATCGGCTGCGCCGGGTACGACTTCGTGATCCTGGACACCGAACACACGCTGGTCGACCCGCAGCAGCTGGAACACCTCATCCGGGCCGCCGAGGCCAACGGCCTCACGCCGTTCGTCCGCGTCCCCGAGGCGGACCCCGGTGCCGTGCTGCGCGCCCTGGACGCCGGGGCCATGGGCATCGTCGTCCCGCACGTGCGCACCCGCGCGGACGTGGACGCCGCGATCCGGGCCGCCCGCTACGCCCCCGAGGGCATGCGTTCCCTCAACGGCGGCCGCGGCCCCGGCTTCGGCCGGATCGACCTCACCGACTACATCCGGCGGGCCAACGCCGAGATCATGCTCGTCCCGCTGATCGAGGACGCCGAGGGCGTCGCCGCGATCGACGAGATCCTGGCTCCCGGTGGTGTCGACCTCGTCCTGCCCGGGCCCGGCGACCTCTCGCAGTCCTACGGGGTCCCCTGGCAGGTCCGCCACCCCCGCGTCCAGGAGGCGGTGCGTGCCGTGCGCGCGGCCTGCGCCCGGCACTCCGTCCCCTTCTGCGCCTTGTCCACCACCCCGGAACGCCGCGCGCAATGGCGCGCCGACGGCGTCACGGCGTTCGTCCTCGGGGATGACCGCGATCTGACGGCGCGGGCGCTGCGGGGTCAGTTGGAGCGGATGGGCGGGGAGGGCTGAGGGCGCGGCTCTCGACGCTCGCGGCCCGTTGAGCTCGCGGATCCCGCCCCGGCAACACCATCGGCGGGATCCGCCCGGCCGCCCAGTGGGTACCTGTGGCCTGAAGTACGGGACAGAGGGAGCTGAGCGGAATGGGCACGAGCAATGCGCTGGTCATCGCGGGAGCGGGGCTGGCCGGGGCGAAGGCGGCGGAGGCGCTGCGGGAGGAGGGGTTCGACGGGCCGCTGGTGCTGCTGGGGGACGAGCGCGAGCGGCCGTACGAGCGGCCGCCGCTGTCCAAGGGGTATCTGCTGGGCGCCTCGGAGCGGGAGAAGGTGTATGTGCATCCGAGCCGCTGGTACGGCGAGCACGACGTCGATCTGCGGCTGGGTACGGCGGTCACCGCCATCGATCCCGCGGCCCATGAGCTGACCCTCGCCGACGGGAGCCGCCAGGGCTACGCGAAGCTGCTGCTGGCCACGGGGGCCACGCCGCGCAGGCTGTCGGTGCCGGGCGCGGAGCTCGACGGGGTGCACTGTCTGCGGCAGCTGGCGGACAGCGACGAGCTCAAGGAGACCTTCCGGCACGCCACCCGCATCGCGGTGATCGGCGGCGGCTGGATCGGGCTGGAGACGACGGCCGCCGCCCGTGCCGCCGGCGTCGAGGTGACCGTACTGGAGGCGGCCGAGCTCCCGCTGCTCAAGGTGCTGGGCCGCGAGGTCGCCCAGATCTTCGCGGATCTGCACACCGCTCACGGGGTCGAGATCCGGTGCGGCGTCGAGGTCGCGGAGATCACCGGCACGCTCGGCCACGCGGACGGGGTGCAGCTGACGGACGGCACGCATGTCCCGGCGGACGCGGTGATCGTCGGCATCGGCGTCACACCCAACAGCGGGTTGGCCGAGGACGCCGGGCTCGAGGTGGACGACGGCGTCCGGGTGGATGCGCAGCTGCGCTCCTCGCATCCGGACATCCACGCCGCCGGGGATGTCGCGCATGCCTTCCATCCCCTGCTGGGCACGCACCTGCGCGTCGAGCACTGGGCCAACGCCCTCCACCAGCCGGTGACCGCGGCGAAGGCGATGCTCGGCCAGGACGTGGCCTACGACCGGCTGCCGTACTTCTTCACCGATCAGTACGACCTGGGGATGGAGTACACCGGCCATGTCGTACCCGGCGGCTACGACCGCGTCGTCTTCCGGGGGGACACCGGCAGCCGCGAGTTCCTCGCCTTCTGGCTCTCCGGCGGCCGGGTGCTGGCCGGTATGAACGTCAACATCTGGGACGTGGTGGAGCCGATCCGGGCGCTGGTGACCAGTGGGCGGACGGTCGACACGGGCCGTCTCGCGGACCCCGGGGTGCCGCTGTCGGACCTGGTGTGAGGGCGTGGCCGGCGGGTACGGCGGGCGGCTCGCCGCCGCGATGGGGTGTGGACGGGATGTGTACCGAGCGCCTCGGCGGCCTCAGTCCGGTACCGAGCGCAGCAGCACCAACGAGCCTTCGTAGGTGGGCTGTTGGCGCAGCGCGCCGAAGCGTTCGTCCCATGCGCCGCTCTCCAGGTCGCGGCGCAGTTCCGCGGCGTACCGCGTCCGGGTGTCCTCGTCCACGAAGCTCCATGCCGAACACGCCTGCCGCGCGCCGGGGTCGAGGAGGCGTTCCGGGCGGCCGTAGTACGCCTCGTTGAAGCCGTCCGAGCAGTCGAGCGGCACGGGCACCGGCTGCACGGTGGTGCGGCCGCCCAGCGCGCCGGCCAGTTCGGCGATCGGCGGGTAGCGCCGCGCCTCGGTGTCCAGGACCTCGGGCGCGTAGGCGTACAGCCAGAAGTCCCGTACCAGGTCGGGGTCGCAGGTCAGCACCACGACGGGGCCGCGTGCCACCCGCCGCATCTCGCGCAGCCCGGCGGCGGCGTCGCTCCACTGATGCACGCTGAAGGTCGTCATCGCGGCGTCGAACGAGCCGTCGGGGAAGGGGAGTCGTTCGGCGACGGCGTCGACCGCCGGAGGGAGGTGGGCGGGTCGCTGGGCGCGCATGGTGGCCGACGGCTCGACGGGGGTGACGTCGAGCGTGCGGGATTCGTACGAACCGGCGCCGGCGCCGACGTTGACGACCGTGCGGGCGGCGCCGAGGGCTTCCGCGACGCGGGCGGCGATGCGGTCGTCGGGCCGCCGGTGGTCGGCGTATCCGCCGCCCACCGAGCCGTAGTCGACGTCCCCGGCGCTGCCGTCGCGCGTGCGTTCATCCATGGAGTGAACGTAGCAGCGCGCCGATCGGCGTTCGGGGTTCTCAAGGTGAAGGCGAGGTCGCCTCGGGGTTTGCTGTCCGGGGGGCCGGACAGCCGAACCGTGGACGGCGCGCCCGGAGGGACGCGCGCACCATGGAGAAGAAGGAGGGCCGCCATGACCACTGAGCCGATTCCCGACGGGCCGGGCCCCGTGCCGAGCGCGCCGGAGCCCGTGCCGCACGAGCCCCGCCCGGCCGAGCCGGAGCCGGACGAGCCGGGCCCGCGCCCGGCCGAACCGCCGGGTACCGGACCGGACGAGCACCCGGCTCCCGAACCACCCGACTGACCGACGCCCGCGCCGGCGCCCCCGTCCGGCCGGCGCCCTTCCGGCCGGACGTCCCGCGCGGCCCGGCCCGCCCCCGTGCAGTACGTCTCCGCTTGCGAGCGCAGGGTGACGGACGCACCGTGGACATCCCACCCCTGATGCGGGACGGGCTCGACGGGCCTCGGGAAGCGATCACCACGCGGGAGAAGACAGCATGCTGCTGCCGGACAGAACTGTGCTCGCTTCACATCTGCGGCGCTACCGGATGTGGGAGGACCTGGTGCACGCCGAGCCCCATGACGCGGCCCGGCGCCGGCAGCTGGAGGATGTCGCCTACACCCTGTGCGTACTGACGGGCCGCCGCACCGCCTGCGAGGCGGTCCGCGCGGCGGAGCGCCTTCTCGCGAGGAGATGAGCATGCGCGACGCATCGACGCGGCCCGCGCCGACCCACCTCGACCCCGCCGAACTGCGCGCCCTGGACGCCCACTGGCGTGCCGCCAACTACCTGTCCGCCGGCCAGATCTATCTGATGGCCAACGCTCTGCTGACCGAGCCGCTGCGCCCCGAGCACATCAAGCCGCGGCTGCTGGGCCACTGGGGCACCTCACCGGGCCTGAACCTGGTGCACACCCACCTCAACCGCGTCATCAAGGCCCGCGATCTGGATGCGCTGTGCGTCTGGGGGCCGGGCCACGGAGGTCCCGCCGTACTGGCGAACTCCTGGCTCGACGGCACGTACAGCGAGACCTACCCGGATGTGAGCCGGGACCGTGCGGGCATGGAGCGGCTGTTCCATCAGTTCTCCTTCCCCGGCGGTGTCCCCAGCCACGTCGCGCCGGAGACACCGGGCTCCATCCATGAGGGCGGCGAGCTCGGCTACTCCCTCACCCATGCCTACGGAGCGGCGTTCGACAACCCCGGGCTGCTGGTCGCGTGTGTGATCGGGGACGGCGAGGCGGAGACCGGGCCGCTCGCCGCGTCCTGGCACGCCACCAAATTCCTCGACCCGGTGCACGACGGCGCCGTTCTGCCGATCCTGCACCTCAACGGCTACAAGATCGCCAACCCGGCGGTGCTCGCCCGGATCCCGCACGACGAGCTGGATGCCCTGCTGCGCGGCTACGGCCATGAGCCGATGTACGTCGTCGGCAACGACCCCGCCCCGGTGCACGACGCGCTGGCCGCCGCCATGGACCGGGCGCTGGACCGGATCGGCGACATCCAGCGCCGCGCCCGCTCCGGAGGCGGGACGGAGCGGCCGTCCTGGCCGGTGATCGTGCTGCGCACGCCCAAGGGCTGGACCGGTCCGCGCGAGGTCGACGGCGTCCCCGTCGAGGGCACCTGGCGCTCGCACCAGGTGCCGCTGGCCGGCGTACGCGACCACGCCGACCACCGCCATCAGCTGGAGGCCTGGCTGCGCTCGTACCGCCCGGAGGAGCTCTTCGACGCGTCGGGTGCGCCCCGGCCGGACGTCCTGGCCTGTGTGCCGGAGGGGTCCCGGCGGCTGGGCGCCTCCCCGCACGCCAACGGCGGGCTCCTGCTCCACGACCTGCCGATCCCGCCCCTGGAACGGCACGCGGTGGACGTCGCCAAGCCCGGCACCGTGCTGCACGAGCCGACCCGGGTGCTCGGTGGCATGCTGCGCGCGGTCATGGCGGCCACCGCGGAGCGCCGTGACTTCCGCGTCGTCGGCCCCGACGAGACCGCCTCCAACCGCCTGGAGGCCCTCTACGAGGCCACCGGCAAGGCCTGGCAGGCCGAGACCGTGGGCACCGACGAGCATCTGGCGCGCGACGGCCGCGTCATGGAGGTGCTCTCCGAGCATCTGTGCCAGGGCTGGCTGGAGGGCTATCTCCTCACCGGGCGGCACGGCCTCTTCTCCAGTTACGAGGCGTTCGCCCATATCGTCGACTCGATGGTCAACCAGCACATCAAATGGCTGCGCACCGCCCGCCGGCTCCCCTGGCGCCGCCCCATCGCGTCCCTCAACTACCTCCTCACCTCGCACGTCTGGCGCCAGGACCACAACGGCTTCTCCCACCAGGACCCCGGCTTCGTCGACCACATCCTCAACAAGAGCCCCGAAGTCGTGCGCGTCTATCTGCCGCCGGACGCCAACACCCTGCTCTCGGTGGCCGATCATGCGCTGCGCAGCCGCGACTACGTCAATGTGATCGTGGCCGGCAAGCAGCCGAGCTTCGACTGGCTCACCCTCGACGAGGCCCGCGCCCACTGCGCCCGCGGCGCCGGCGCCTGGACCTGGGCGGGCACCGAGAACGGCGGTCGCACCCCGGACGTCGTCCTGGCCTGCGCCGGAGACGTCCCCACCCAGGAAATTCTGGCCGCCGCCGGCCTGCTCCGCCGCCACCTGCCCGAACTGGCCGTCCGGGTCGTCAACGTCGTCGACATGACCCGGCTGCTGCCCCCGGGAGAACACCCCCACGGCATGCCGGACTTCGCATACGACGCCCTCTTCACGCCCGACAAGCCGGTCATCTTCGCCTACCACGGCTACCCCTGGCTGATCCACCGCCTCACCTACCGCCGCACCGGCCACGACAACCTGCACGTGCGCGGCTACAAGGAGGAGGGCACCACGACCACGCCCTTCGACATGGTCGTGCGCAACGACCTCGACCGCTACCGCCTGGTGATGGACGTCGTGGACCGCGTCCCCGGCCTCGGCGTCCGGGCCATCGCGCTGCGCCAGGCGATGGCGGATGTCCGGACCCGCCATCACGCCTGGATCCGCGAGCACGGGACGGATCTTCCGGAGGTGGCGGACTGGACCTGGACCGGGTGAGGGCGGGGGCGGGCACGTCCCGGTGGGCAGTGCGCCCGGCCGGCCCTCGGCATCGTGACGGCCGTACCGGGCGCGGTGTCAGCCGGATCCCGCCGCGGCCTCCCGCACCTCCTCGGCGATGCCCCGGTCCAGCGCCGCACGCACCAGCGCCGAGGCGAACGCGGCCGACTCGTCCGCCGTGACCAGCCGCGCCAGCTTCGTGCTGTCGCCCGGCAGCCCCAGCCGCTCCGCGCCCTGTACGGCCTTCGGGTCGAGAAACGGGGCGTACTCCGGCCAGACCCCCTGCACCTCGCGCAGGAAGATCGCGGATCCCGTGGGCCCGACGCCCGGCAGCTCCTCGAGGGCCCGGCGCAGCAGGCCGGCATCGCCGTCGGCCGCCTGCCGCATCCGCCGGAGATCGCCGCCGTAGGTGTCCAGCAGCAGCGCGGCACCCTCGCCGAGCCGGGTGGCGGTGCTCTCGTCGTAGCGCCGGTAACCGCCCTCGCCGAGCGCATCGACGCGCTGTTGCCACGTGGCGTCCAGCATGCGGCGCGGGGTGCTCATACCGGCGTCGAACAGGGCCCGCGCCGACGCGACCGCCACCGATGCCCGGATCCGCGTACTGAGCAGGTCTGCCAGCACCAGGACCTGATACAGCGGCTGCGGAGTGTTGCGCACCGCGATGCCGCATTGTGCGGCGTAGGTCTCGCCATGCCGGTCCAGCAGGGCCCGGGCGAGGGCGCGCTGTTCGCCGTCGCCGCTCATGGCCGGCCGCCGGCCTGCGAGCCGGCGAAGTCCTCGGGGAGGCCCTCTCCGACGTCCTCCCCCGTATCCCTCGCTTCGGTTGCGGCCACGCGATGTCCTCCGTCGGTCGACCGGGTCGGTGTCTGCGCCAGAATCCGCATCGGTTCCGTACCACCGGGCCGGGGATACGGAAACCGGTACCGCCTCCCTCCCGCCCTCCTCCCGGAGGCCGCACACCCGGTGGCGGACGGCGTCGACGAACTCTCTCCGCTCGCTTCGCTCAAGCACCCGATCGGCTGCCGGCCCGGTCGGTCCGATCCGCCGGTCCGGCCCCACGGCGAAGATGTACACCCCGGCCGACCCACCTACCATGGCTTTCGACGCCGACCCCCCGATCCGCCGATCCGCCGGCCCGCCGACAGGCACCGATGAAAGCGGCCCCCATGCGCCCCACGGCGAAGTTCTCCCTCAGCTTCGGACTGGTCACGATCCCCGTGGCCGCCTACTCCGCCACGGACACCACCGCGTCGGTCAGCTTCGTGCGCATCCACACCGCGGACGGCGGGCGGGTGCGCAATCAACCGGTGTGCTCGCTGGACGGCGTCGAGGTCACGGAGGACGAGATCGGCCGGGGATACAAGGTCGACGGCGATACGGTCGTACCCCTGAGCGACGAGGATCTTGCGGCGCTGCCGCTGCCGACCGCGAAGACGCTGACGATCCTGGCGTTCGTCGACGGCGGTGACATCGACCCCCTCCAGATGGGCAAGGGCTATTACCTGAGCGCCGACGGCAGCGCCGCGGCCAAGCCGTACGTCCTGCTGCGCGAGGCCATGGAACGCCACCGGCGCGTCGGTCTCGGCAAGGTCGCGCTGCACGGCCGGGAGTCGCTCGCCATGATCCGTCCGGTCGCGGACACCCTCGTGATGCAGGTCCTGCTGTGGCCGGACCAGATCCGCCCGATGGAGGGCGTGCTGCCCGAGGGCGGGATGGATCTCGGCACCAAGGAGGTGGCGGCCGCCGAGAGCCTGATGGACTCCTACGGCGAGCTGTCGGAGGACGACGTACACGATCATTACCGCGAGGCGCTCGAAGAGATCGTGGCGGCGAAGCTGGCGCACCGCGAGCCGGACTTCGAGGCGCCCGGCGAGGAGCCCGCGGCCCAGGTGATGGACCTGATGGCGGCCTTGCAGGACAGCGTCCGAGCCGCGAAGCAGTCGCGCGGCGAGGGCGGCGGCACGGGCGACGACGCCGAGCACGCCACCGTGACGTCGCTGGCCGGCCGCCCGGCGCAGAAGAGCGCCGCGAAGAAGACCGCCGCGAAGAAGAGCGCCACGAAGAAGACGGCCACCAAGCAGGCCGGCACCCGGTCGGCGGACGCCGAGAAGTCCACCGGCAAGGCGGCGAAGAAGACGGCCGCCCGTACGGCCGAGAACGGCAGCGCCAGGAAGTCCACGGGCACCGCGAAGAAATCCGCGGCCGCCAAGACGACCGAGGCGAAGAAGACGGCAGGCAGGTCCCGCCGCCGGGCGGGCTGACCACCCCGACAGGCCCGCCTTCCCCGCACGGGCGGACGCGTCATCGGCCTCGCCACCCACGTGAACGTCGTCGGCCCGCGGTGCCCTCAGGCGCCCGCTGGGGTGGCCAGGACCTGAACCCACCACGTTCTTCCGTTGCGTTGGGCGACGCCCACTCCTGTGTCGCGATAGCCGCAGGTGACGAGGAGGTGCCGGTGCGGCGGGCTGCTCATCCAGGCGTCGACCACGGCCGCGGCATCGGGGTAGCCCTGGGCGATGGCCTCCCCCACCGCCGTCCATCGGTATCCGTTGCGGCGGGCCCGCTGCCCCGTGGTGGTGCCCCCGGCACCTTGGTGGGTGAGCCGGCCGGTGCGGGCGAGGTACGCGGCGTGCTGCCGGGCCGCCCGGTCGAGCCGCGCGTCCTGCCTGACTGCCGGGCAATGGACCGTCCTCCGGGCGCCGTTGGTGCGCTCGACGACGTGACGTAATGCGCGGGCCCGGATCACGCCGTGCCCCTCCCTCGCCCCGGCGACGGCTCCGGCTGTGGCCGGGGCGGCGAGCGGAAGCATGAGCAGGCAGGCGGTGATCACTGCGGTCGCGCGGCCGACCGCAGCGGCGACCGGACGCATCGGGCCCCGCGGGCCGCCACCGTTACGGGGCACAGGCACATTCCTCTCGCCGCGCCGGACGGTGCCGCTCACCGTCCGGCGCGGCGATGCCTCCCCCGCCGCGGATCACCTCACCGCATAAGCGTGTGATGTGCGCAGTACTCACTTAAAGCGCCCCGCATGTGGGTGAGTTGTGTCCGAAGCCGCGAACATCCCCACACGGCTGATTGTTTGACGGAATGCGGCGGCCGCGACCTCTGCCGTGCGCCGCGGTCCATGAAGCACCGGGCCGGAGCGCTTCCGCCGGGCCCCGCAGCCGCAATCCGTCTCGTATCCCAGACGTCGTCGGCGGCGTGCGCCGGGGGTCCGCGGCCGGGATCTACGCTCGCGCCATGTCCATGGTTCCCGCCGCCGCGCAGGTGGCCCGGACCGCGCGTGAGCTCAGCCGGCGCATCGGCGGGCGGGGCCGGCCCGCCGCGATGTCCTACGGGGCGGGGCGGGACGATCGCTGAATGTCGACTTGTATATTCCTGTATGTACGGCTCTGCCAGGGACGACTCCATGAGTGAACGCGAGACGATTTCGAGCACCTCGCCCGCCGTCGGGCGGGCGCTGGACATCCTGCTGCACCTCGCCGGCCGCTCCGGTCTGGTGCAGGCCGGAGCGCTGGCCCGGGACCTGGGCATCCCGCGGTCCTCCGCCTATCACATCCTCTCGGTGCTGGTGGACCGCGGTTTCGTCACCTACGTCCCGAAGGAGCAGGCGTACGGGCTGGGCGTCGCGTCCTTCGAGATCGGCTCCGCGTATCTCCGGCACGAGCCGCTGGAACGGCGCGCCCGCCCCATCCTGCGCAGCCTCTCGAACCGGCTCGGCCAGACGGTCCACCTGGGCATCCTGCACGGCGCGGAGACGGTGTACCTGCTGAAGGAGCGGCCGTCCACGGCGCGGTCCGGTGACGTCGACGTCGCCCTCGTCACCGACATCGGCGTCCGGCTGCCGGCGCATCTGACGGCCAACGGCTGCGCGATCCTCGCCCATGCCACGGACGCGCAGCTACGGGCGCTGTTTCCGCGGCCGGGCGACCTGATCACCCGCACCGGCAAGGGCCCGCGGTCGCTGGCCGAGCTGCGCAGTCAGCTGGCGCGGGACCGTGAGCGCGGCTGGTCGGAGGAGATCGAGCTGGTGTCCGAGGGGCTGCGTTCGCTGGGTGTGGCCGCTTTCGATCACAACGAGCGGCCGGTGGCGGCGCTCAGCAGCACATGGCAGCGGCACCACTGCCGGCACGACCCCGATCATGTGCGCGAGGTGCTGCAACAGGGCGCGGCGCGGCTGACGGCCGCGGTGTCCGGGCGCGCCCCGGCCCGGCGGACGGCCGGCTGAGCGACGCGGGGTCCCGCGGGGCGCAGGGCGTCCCCGTGGCGGAGGTCCCGGACGAATCGTTCTCGGATCCGAGAAACAGAGCCGGTGTGCCTGGCTGCCGTCCTTCCCGTCGCCTGTCATGGGACGCGAGCAGACCCGACTCCTCAGGAGGCAGCATGACCAGCACCGTCCCGGACGCCCGTGGCATCCGCGCCCCCCGCGGCTCCGAACTGAACTGCCTGGGCTGGCAGCAGGAAGGCGCCCTGCGCATGCTCATGAACAACCTCGACCCCGAGGTCGCCGAGCACCCGCAGGACCTGGTCGTCTACGGCGGCACCGGCAAGGCCGCCCGCAACTGGGCCGCCTACGACGCCATCGTCCGCACGCTCAGGACGCTCAAGGACGACGAGACGCTGCTGGTGCAGTCCGGCAAGCCGGTCGGCGTCATGCGGACCCATGAGTGGGCACCGCGGGTGCTGCTCGCCAACTCCAACCTGGTCGGCGACTGGGCCAATTGGGAGGAGTTCCGGTCCCTGGAGGCCCGGGGGCTGACCATGTACGGGCAGATGACCGCCGGTTCCTGGATCTACATCGGCAGCCAGGGAATCCTGCAGGGCACGTACGAGACGTTCGGCGCGGTCGCCCGTAAGAAGTTCGACGGGACCCTCGCCGGCACCATCACCCTCACCGCCGGACTCGGCGGCATGGGCGGCGCCCAGCCGCTCGCCGTGACGATGAACGACGGCGTCGCCCTCTGCGTCGATGTCGACCCCACCCGCATCGAGCGCCGCATCGAGCGCCGCTACCTCGACGTCGCCGCGGACGACCTGGACCACGCGCTCCGGCTCGCCATCGAGGCCCGCGACGCCCGCAAGCCGCTGTCCATCGGGCTCGCCGGCAATGCCGCGGAGGTCTTCCCGAGGCTGCTGGAGATCGGCGCGCCCATCGACATCGTGACCGACCAGACCTCGGCGCACGACCCGCTGTCCTACCTCCCCGTCGGGGTGAGCGTGGCGGAGTGGCACGAGCAGGCCCGTAAGGACCCCGCCGACTTCACCGAGCGCTCCCGCGTGTCCATGGCACGGCACGTCGAGGCGATGGTCGGCTTCCTCGACGCCGGCGCCGAGGTCTTCGACTACGGCAACTCCCTCCGCGACGAGGCCCGCAAGGCCGGCTACCAGCGGGCGTTCGACTTCCCCGGCTTCGTCCCGGCCTACATCCGCCCGCTGTTCGAGGAGGGCCTCGGCCCGTTCCGCTGGGCCGCGCTGTCCGGCGACCCCAAGGACATCGAGGCCACCGACAGGGCCATCCTGGAGCTGTTCCCCGACAACGAGCACCTGCACCGGTGGATCAAGATGGCCGGCGAGCGGGTGGTCTTCGAGGGCCTGCCGGCCCGTATCTGCTGGCTCGGCTACGGCGAGCGGCACCGCGCCGGTCTGCGGTTCAACGAGATGGTCGGGTCCGGTGAGCTGTCCGCGCCGCTCGCCATCGGCCGCGACCACCTGGACTCGGGCTCCGTGGCGTCGCCGTACCGCGAGACGGAGTCGATGCTCGACGGGTCGGACGCGATCGCCGACTGGCCGCTGCTCAACGCCCTGGTGAACACCTCGTCCGGCGCGTCCTGGGTCTCGATCCACCACGGCGGGGGCGTCGGCATGGGCCGCTCGATCCACGCCGGCCAGGTCTGCATCGCCGACGGCACCGAGCTCGCCGCGCAGAAGCTGTCCCGCGTGCTGACCAACGACCCCGGTATGGGCGTCATCCGCCACGTGGACGCCGGCTACGAGCACGCCGCGTCCGTGGCGCAGCAGCGCGGGGTGCGCGTCCCGATGACGGAGGACGAGACCAAGTGACGACCGCGACGACGGCCGTGGACAGGGCCCCCGATCCCTGGACGGGCCGGGACGACGGGCACGGGCCGGGCAACCTGCGCTGGCACCATGCGGTCGGCCTCGACGAGGACCGTGCCGGGCCCTGCGAGGTCGCCTTCGTCGGCTTCCGCAGCGATGAAGGAGTCCGGCGCAACAAGGGCCGACCCGGCGCGGCGGACGGGCCGCGGGCCCTGCGCGGCGCCCTCGCGTCGATGGCGCTGCCGGCACCGGTGCGGGCGCTGGACGTCGGCGACGTCGAGGTGGGCGACGGGGACCTGGAGGACGGGCAGCACCGGCTGGGCCGGGCCGTCGCCTCGCTCGTCGACGGCGGCCGGTTGGTGGTGGTACTGGGCGGCGGCCATGAGGTCGCGTACGGCAGTTACCTCGGGCTGGCCGACAGCCGGGCACTGCGCGAGGGCGGCCGCCTGGGGGTGCTGAACCTCGACGCCCACTTCGATCTGCGCGACGATGCCCGGCCCAGCTCCGGCACGCCCTTCCTCCAGATGGCACGGAGCGAGGAGGAGCGCGGGCGGCGGCTGAACTACCGGGTGCTCGGTGTGAGCCAGCCGAGCAACACGGAGCGGCTGTTCCACACCGCGGACGAGCTCGGCGTGCGCTACCTGGCCGACACCGAGTGCGGTCCGCTCGACGTCGAGCGCGTCGACGCCTTCCTCGACGAGTTCCTCGCCGGCTGCGATGTCGTGCATCTCAGCATCGACCTCGATGTGCTGCCCGCCGGTGCGGCGCCCGGCGTCAGTGCGCCCGCCGCCTACGGGGTGCAGATGGAGGTCGTCGAGCGGGTCTGCACGAAGGTGGCGGCGAGCCGGAAGCTCGCGGTGTGCGACGTCGCCGAGCTGAACCCGCAGCTCGACATCGACCATCGCACGGCACGGGCCGGGGCCCGGCTGATCCACCGCATCGTGACCTGCACCCGCACGCCGGTCCGCCCCGCGTAACGGGAGCGAGGCGGCCGAGGAGGGGCCGGGGACGTGCACGCCGCGGCGGCGCTGCTGGGCGCCGGGCCCCGCCCTCGCCGATCCGCGGCGGCGGGTGATCCTCCGGGCCCGTCAGTGCCGGTGGCCGTTCTCCGCCTGGTGCCCGTCCGCCGCCTCCTTGTCCTTCGCGGCCGCGCCGTCGGCCGTGGCCACGGTGAAGGCCGCCGTGCGGACCGTGCCCTCGTGCCGGAAGTCCAGGAAGAGGCGGTACCTGCCCTTGCTCGGCGCGGTCGCCGTGAACGACACGTCCGGTCCGGGCTTCGTCCTGCCGTCGCCCGGCTCGCCGTTGGGGTGGACGTGCAGGTAGGCGAGGTCGCCGGAGCGCAGGGCGACGAGGTGTCCGTACGCGCCGAGGTAGGGCTGCAGGTCCCTGACCGGCCTGCCGTCCTTGGTGACGCCAAGGGTCAGGTCGCTCGGCCTCCCCGGGGTCAACTCGCCTTCGAGACGCACCCGATAGCCGTCGACCAGCGCCTCCGTGGCGGGCTTCGGCAGTTCTGCCGCCTCGTACGGGCCGGTCGCCGCCAGATCCGAGCCGAGCGTCAGCCCCTCCTTCGCCCCCTTGGGGCTGAAGTCGGCGAAGACGCGGTAGCCGCCGGCCTCGGGCAGTTCGACCGGCGCGGACCACGTTCCGTCGGCGGCGCGCTCCGGATGGAGGTGCCGGTACACGGTGAGGTCGCGGGAGGCCACGATGAGGTGCAGTTCCTTGCCGTGTCCGCGTGCGTACGCGGTGACCGGTCGCGAGGTGCTGTCCTCGACCACCGCGAAGCGCAGTTCGGCCGGGACGCCTGCCTTGAGGCGCGGGGTCTTCAGATCGAGCGTGTAGCCGCGCTCGGCGACCTGCAGCCCGCCCGGCGCCTTCGCGGCCCGGGGACCGTGGCCGCCGTGCTTCGCCGTACCGGTCTGCGACACCACGGGATCGACCGCGGCCCCGACGCCGTAGGCGGTGCCGAACACCGCGGCGAGCACGGCGGCGAAGGCACCGACCTTCAGTCCGGTGTGCATGCGCACTCCCTTCTCAAGGGCCGCTCGAGAGGGGCGGCCAACGACCCCCACCATACCCCCTAGGGGTATAAGTTCAAGCCACACCCCACCCTTGCGATGAATACGACTGGGGGGCATGCAGGGAATCTCGCGCCCACGCCGGCGGCACGCGCGGCGCCGCCGCGGCCGGAGCCGCCAACTCGGCCTACCGGCAGCGGCGTTGACCGTAGGGAACGATGCGGCCATGGGTTCACGACCGCCGTGCGGGGAGCGGCCGGGTGCCGGGCTGTCCGGCACGCCGGTGGAGCCCGCACACCGTCCGTAGCGGCGGCTCCGTCTGCGCCATGCGGGCGACGCGGTGCACCGGATCCGGCGACCGTCCCGAACCGGCACGACGACACCGGCGCGCGGCGGTGCCGACCACCCGCCACCGTCCGATACTGGACCCGCCGCACCTCGGCACCGCACAGACCCTCGGAATGCGCCTGACACGCCATCAGTAGAGTCGGTATCAGGTCGGCATCGGCCCCGCCGGAGCCCGCCGCCGGAACTCCGACCGCTCAGCTCACCAGGAGGTACCCCCATGAAGATGCTCATCAATGTCGCCGAGACCGTCGTGGCGGACGCGCTGCGGGGTATGGCGGCGGCGCATCCCGAACTGGTGGTGGATGCGGAGAACCGGGTGATCGTGCGGCGGGATGCGCCGGTGGCGGAGAAGGTGGCGCTGGTGTCCGGGGGCGGGAGCGGGCATGAGCCGCTGCACGGCGGGTTCGTGGGACCGGGGATGCTGGATGCCGCGTGTCCCGGGGAGGTGTTCACATCGCCGGTGCCGGATCAGATGGTGCGGGCCGCCGCGGCGGTCGACAGCGGGCGCGGCGTGCTGTTCGTCGTCAAGAACTACACCGGCGATGTGCTCAATTTCCAGATGGCGGCGGAGCTGGCCGAGGACGAAGGCGTGCAGGTCGCCAGCGTGCTCGTCAATGACGATGTGGCGGTGACCGACTCGACCTTCACGGCCGGGCGGCGGGGCACCGGGGCCACGCTCTTCGTCGAGAAGATCGCCGGGGCGGCGGCCGAGGAGGGCATGCCGCTGGAGCGGGTCGAGGCGCTCGCCCGGCAGGTGGTGGAGTCCTCGCGCAGTTTCGGGGTGGCGCTCGCTGCCTGCACGACGCCGGCGAAGGGCAGTCCGACGTTCGACCTTCCGGCCGGGGAGCTGGAGTTGGGGGTGGGCATCCACGGCGAGCCGGGGCGGGAGCGGCGCGCGATGATGACCTCGCGGGAGATCGCGGACTTCGCGGTGGACGCGATTCTGGAGGATCTGCAGCCGAGGTTGCCGGTCCTGGTGCTGGTCAACGGGATGGGCGCGACGCCGCTGCTGGAGCTGTACGGATTCAACGCGGAGGTGCGGCGGGTGCTGGACGAACGCGGGGTGGCGGTGGCTCGTACGCTCGTCGGGAACTATGTGACATCCCTGGACATGGCGGGGTGCTCGGTGTCGTTGTGCCAGGTGGACGGGGAGCTTCTGCGACTGTGGGACGCGCCGGTGGAGACGGCGGGGCTGCGCTGGGGGCGGTGAGCCCGGCCCGCCGTCCGTACCCGGACCCCACACATCAGCCAGTGCACAGAGCAGAGGAGTACGACGTGTCGGACACCGTCTTGGATACCGCGTTCTTCGTCCGGTGGATGACGGCGGCGGCCGCCGCCGTGGAGCGGGAGGCCGACCGGCTGACCGAACTGGATTCCGCCATCGGGGACGCCGATCACGGGAGCAATATGCAACGGGGGTTCGTTGCCGTGGCGAAGATGCTGCAGGCCGGCGGGCCCGCGGCGCCCGGGGAGGTGCTGGCCGCCGCGGGGCGGCAGTTGATCTCCAGCGTGGGGGGTGCGTCCGGCCCGTTGTACGGCTCGCTGCTGCGGCGCAGCGGCAAGGCGCTGGGTGAGGCGGCGCAGGTGTCGAGGCAGGAGTTGCGGGCCGGGCTCCAGGCGGGGGTGGAGGCGGTGGCGCAGTTGGGCGGCGCGGCGCCGGGGGACAAGACGATGCTGGATGCGCTGGTCCCGGCGGTCGAGGCGCTGGACACGTCGTTCGAGGCGGCGGCCGCGGCGGCGGAGCGGGGCGCGCTGGCGACCGTGCCGCTGCTGGCCAAGAAGGGCCGGGCGAGCTATCTGGGGGAACGCAGCATCGGGCATCAGGACCCGGGGGCGACCTCGTCGGCGTTGCTGTTCGCGGCCCTCGCGGAGGTGGCGAAGTGACCGGGGGTGCCTCGCTGGTGGGGATCGTGCTGGTGTCGCACAGCGGGCCGGTGGCCGAGTCGGTCGCGGCGATGGCGGTCGGGCTGGCCGGAGGCGGCGGCACGGCACCGGTGGCCGCGGCGGGCGGTACGCCCGACGGCGGGCTCGGCACGAGTGCGGAGCTGATCGCGGCGGCGGCGCGGGAGGTGGACCGGGGCGCCGGGGTGGCGGTCCTGGCCGACCTGGGCAGCGCCGTACTGACCGTGAAAGCCATGGTGGCGGAGGGGGACGAACTCCCCGAGGGCGCACGGCTGGTGGATGCGCCGTTCGTGGAGGGGGCGGTGGCCGCGGTGGTCGCCGCCTCGGCCGGCGCGGATCTGGACGCGGTGGCGGCAGCGGCCGGGGAGGCGTACGGCTACCGGAAGGAGTGAGGGGCGCGCGACGGCCGCTCAGGGCTTGCGGGCGATGGCCGCGTAGCAGGCCGCCTCGGCGTCGGTGACGTGGGTGGCGTCCCCGGGGTGGTCGGGGCGCCACTGGTGGGAGAGGGTGACGCCCGGCTCCAGCAGCTCCCAGCCGTCGAAGAAGCGGAGGAATGCGGCGCGGGAGCGGAACTGGAGGGTGGTGCCGGCGCCGCGGTACACCTCGATGATCTTGTGCATCGCTTCGGGGGCGAAGTCCGGTGTCGCATGGGTCATGGCGAGCGTGCTGCCGCTGGGCAGGGCGGACTTGAGGGTCTCGACGATGGCGTGCGCGCGGTGCCCGCCGTCGTCGGTGACGAAGTGCATCAGGGCGTTCAGGCTGAGCGCGACCGGCTTGCGCAGGTCGAGGGTGTCGAGGAGCTGCGGCGCCGCGAGGATCCCCTCGGGGTCGTTGACGTCGGCCTGTACGTACGCGGTCCGTCCCTCGGCGGTGCTCAGGAGCAGGGCCGCGGCGTGTGCGAGGACGATGGGGTCGTTGTCCGTGTAGACCACGCGGGCGTCGGGGGCGATGTCCTGGGCGATGTCGTGCAGGTTCGGCGAGGTGGGGATGCCCGTGCCGATGTCGAGGAACTGGCGCAGGCCCGACCGTGCGAGGAAGCGGGTGGCGCGGTGCATGAACTCGCGGTTGATGCGGGCGGCGACCAGCGCGGCGGGGAAGACGGACAGGACGCCGCCGGCCGCCATCCGGTCGGCCAGGAAGTTGGTCTTGCCGCCGAGGAAGTAGTCGTAGATCCGGGAGGAATGGGCCCGGTCGAGCTGTAGGTCCACCACGGGCTCATTGCGGTCGCTCATCGTGCGCTGCCTCCCCAGTACGGCCGCCGCGCCTCCGCGGCGCCCCGAATGCCGCCGCCCGCACGGCAGTTGGACCCATGCCCGATACGCTCCCGATCATGCCGCGGATGCCCTGTGCGCCCCGGCGCACGCCCAGCGCACGCCCAGCACGCCGACGTGCCGGACGAACTTGCCCGTGGCATGCGTAGTCATATGAATACGCAGCGGAAGATTTCTTGCGCCCCGGTGCCACAAAAGGGCGCACTTTCCTGTTCATTAGAGGTGAGGGCAGCCAGTCCTTCCGTTGCCGCCGGCATCGTCGGTGCGGCAGCAGCGGTGCACGGCGAACGGAACGAGGACGGCTCGTGGGCGCAAACCGGGACCGACTTCTGCCGGCGTGCGCGGAGGCGCGCGGGCCCAGAGCGGAGTTAGCCGCGCTCCCCCGCCGACTCCCCTCCGACCCGGCCGGACCACCGGGTTCGGCGGACCCTGCGGCCCGTCAGCTGTCCATAGCCCTGGAGGCCTTCCACGCCACGCACGCCTGCAAGTGGGTGACGTACGCCTATCTGCACACCGGCAACGAGAGCGCGGCCCACGAGGTGACCCGGTCCGCCTTCCGGCGGCTGGGCCGGCTGTGGCCGCATGCGCTGCGGCAGGCGTCGGTGGAGGCGTTCGCATGGTCGGTCCTCAAGGAGTGCGTGGTGGAGTGGCTGTACGACCACCAGCAGCCCACCGCGCTCACCGAGACCGCCGCCTTCGCGGTCGTCACGCATGCCCTGCTGCGCGAGTGCCAGCAGCGGTTCGCCCTGCTGGAGAGCCAGTTGGGGCTGTACTCGGCGATCTCACGGCTGCCCGAGCGGCAGTGCGATGTGATCGTGCTGCGGCATGTCATCGGGTACGACGACGCGCAGATCGCCGCGCTGCTCGACGTCGACGAAGTCACCGTCCGCTCCTACGCGAGCCGCGGCAAACGCAAGCTCGCCGCGGCGCTCGGCATCGACCAGGGCACCACGGCAAGGAATCACCACAACGCTTCAGCAGGGGGGAACTGACCATGTCGTCCACCTATCACGCCCGGCACACCGATCACTCCGGGCGTCGGGACACCGTCGAGACGCTGCTGAGCGCCGCCGCGGCGGTGGCCGGAATCGACGGCCTCGCCGGCTTCTGCGCTCTCGATGACGCGGGCACGCTCGACGGCCTGGGCTGCTTCGAGGCGTTCACGGCGACGGAGTGCCGTACGGGGGCCGTGGCAGCTCGGAACGCCGACGGACCCCGCCCGGCCCGCGCCGACCACGGCGCGCCCAGCGCCTACCCCAGCGCCCGCGACGAGGCCACCCATGAACTGGAGCTGGCCTGTGCGCTGGTGGTCAACGCCGCGGCGGCCGCGGCCAGCCTGGAGCGGCTGGTCGACGACCATCGCATCGACCCCGAGGGGGCGCTGGTCTTCGCCTGTCTGCTGCACATCACCGGGCGCTTCGACGCGGCGCACTTCTGGTGGCACTTCGGCGCGGGCGCGGGCAGCCGGACCGCGGCGTACTGCCTCTATCTCTCGCACCGGCGCAACGGGGAGTACCGGGATGCCGACTACTGGCGCGGGCAGGCCGCGCACGCCCCGGACGAGGAACGTCCGGCGGTGGCCGCGTTCGATGAGAGGCAGTTGCTGCCGGACGCGGCCCGGCACAACCTCCTCGTCCAGTGGCACAGCGGACTCGCCCCGACCCTGCCGACGGCCCTGGAGAACGTGATCAACCGGCTCGTGGTGGAGGCCGACGACGAGGACTTCGGGGAGATCCCGCGGCCGTCACGCACCCTCGTCCGGGACCTCGGCCGAGTCAACTGAGCGTATTTCAGAGGAAGTTGACTCCTTGGGCGAGGGGGAGGTCCGCGGAGTAGTTCACCGTGTTGGTGGCCCGGCGCATATAGGCGCGCCAGGCGTCGGAGCCGGATTCGCGGCCGCCGCCGGTCTCCTTCTCGCCGCCGAACGCGCCGCCGATCTCCGCCCCCGACGTGCCGATGTTGACGTTGGCGATGCCGCAGTCGGAACCGTCGGCGGCGAGGAAGCGCTCGGCCTCCCGCTGGTCCTGGGTGAAGATGCTGGACGACAGGCCCTGGGGGACGTCGTTGTGCAGGGCGATGGCCTCGTCGAGGGTGCGGTAGGTCAGGACGTACAGGATCGGGGCGAAGGTCTCGGCGCGGACGATCTCGGTCTGCTCCGGCATCCGGACGAGGGCCGGGCGGACATAGGCGGCGTCCGGCGCCTCGGCCGTGAAGCAGCGGTCCCCGCCGGTCAGCAGCTTGCCGCCGTCGCGCTGCGCGGTGGCCAGGGCGTCGGCCATGGCCGTATGGGCGGCCGTGGTGATGAGCGGGCCGACGAGCGTCGCGTCGTCGAAGGGGTTACCGAGCGGCAGTTGGCCGTAGGCGTGCACCATGCGTGCGGTGAGGCGGTCCGCGAGGTCTTCGTGGACGATCAGGCGGCGCAGCGTCGTACAACGCTGGCCGGCGGTGCCCGCGGCGGAGAAGACGACCCCGCGGACGGTGAGGTCGAGGTCGGCGGAGGGGGTGACGACGGCGGCGTTGTTGCCGCCGAGCTCCAGGAGGCAGCGGCCGAAGCGGGCGGCCACCCGCGGGCCGACCTGCCGGCCCATCCGTACCGATCCGGTCGCGCTGACCAGCGCCACCCGCGGGTCGTCGACCAGCAGCTCACCGCACTCGCGGGCCCCGAGCAGCAGCCGGTGCACGCCGGGCGGCGCAGCGACCTCGGCGGCGGCCCGGGCGAGCAGGCCGTCGCAGGCCAGCGCGGTGAGCGGGGTGAGTTCGGACGGCTTCCAGACGACGGTGTCGCCGCAGACCAGGGCGACGGCGGTGTTCCAGGACCAGACGGCGACGGGGAAGTTGAAGGCGGAGACGACGCCTACCACGCCGAGCGGGTGCCAGGTCTCGGAGAGGCGGTGGCCGGGGCGTTCGCCGGCGATGGTGCGGCCGTAGAGCTGCCGGGACAGGCCGACCGCGAAGTCGCAGATGTCGATCATTTCCTGGACCTCGCCGAGCGCCTCGGAGCGGATCTTCCCCGCTTCGAGGGTGACCAGGTCGGCGAGGTCGTCCTTATGGGCGGCGAGGAGTTCGCCGAGCCGCTTGACCAGGGCGCCGCGGCGGGGGGCCGGGACGGTGCGCCACTGGTGGAAGGTGCGGTGGGACTCGTGGATGGCCCGGGCGGCCTGTTCGGGGGTGGTGGCGGGGAGGCGGGCGAGGGTGGCGCCGGTCAGGGGGGTGCGGGCGAGGACGGTGGCGGCGGTCGTCCCGGGCGCGTCGTACGCGTCGAGGTCCACGCCGCAGTGGCGCAGGGCCGTTGCCGCGCGGGCGCGCAGGGCGTCGGCGGTGGGGAAGCGGGGGCCGGTGGGTGGGGTCGCGGCGGGCGGGGTGGCGGTCATGGCGGGCTCCTCGGGGCGGCGGAGGCGGGTGGGGTCAGGGGGTGGTGGGGTCGGCGGGTGGGCCTGTCGTGGGGCCGGTGGCGGGGCGTCCGGTGTCGGGTGTCGGGTGGCCCTCGGCGGCGTCCAGGGCGCGGAGCGCCGCGCCCGCCCGCAGGGTGGACAGCGCCTGGCGCAGGGAGCGGTCCTGCTGCGCGGCGTAGAGGGTGAACGGGTCGAGCACGGGGCGGCCGATGACTTCGGAGAGGCGGTGGGCGTCGAAGGGGGTGCCGGTCAGGGCGGCGCACCGGATGCCTTCGCCGGTGAGGTTGGAGCGGAAGATGCCGGCGGCGGAGCGGGGCAGGAAGTCCTCGTAGACGATCGGGTGGGCGGTGAGCCAGCCGCCGTCGAGGAGTCCGGCGAGGTCGGCGGGCGGCCGTCGGCCGTCGTGGGGCCGCCCGGTCGCCGGGCGGTAGGTGAAGAACGCCAGGTGTTCCGCGGCGAGTCGGTGTTCGGTACGGGGAAAGGTGCGGTGCCACAGGGCGCGGGCGGTCTCCTGCCGGTCGGCGTCCGGGTCCTGGGCCAGATGGCGGTCCGTCGCGGCCATCAGCGCGTCGTAGCGGGCCCGGCCGGCGCGGGTCAGGGCGATGCCGCGGGCCTCGACCTCGCCGAAGCGGACCCGTAGCGAGCCGCCGGTGATGCGGCCGTCGGGCTCGCGGAAGCGCCGCGGCTCGGCAAGGGCGCGGAAGGACGTCTGGCGCAGGAGGACGTCGGGGCCGTCCCAGCGCGGGGGCCCCTGGATCCGGTCGATCATGGCGATGCCGCGCTCCCCCATGCGGCGGTAGAGGGCGTCGATGTCCAGGACGCGGGGGGTGAGGTGGTTGATATGGGTGGCGGCCACCCCGCCGATGTCGGCGGCGACGGCGGAGACGCGTTCCAGTTCGGCGTACCAGGCGCGGTCGACGGGCTCGGGGGAGAGTTCGAAGGCGGCCACCGCGAGGGTGAGGAAGCGCTCGGCGTCGGCCTCCGGGAGGCCCGCCGGCTCCTCCGCCTTCTCGGCGAGCTGGAGGAGTTCCGGGGGGAAGAGGCGGCGGCGGGCGAGGAAGGCGTCGAGCCGGGATTCCAGGTCGGCGTCGAAGAAGCGGCGGTCGGAGGTGGTGAGGAGGGAGGTGAAGACACGGAAGGGGTTGCGCTCCAGTTCTTCGGTGCCGGTGGGCCGGAAGGCGGTGGAGACGACCGGTACGGCGCCGACCTCGCCGTCCCGCAGGTCGTAGAAGCCCACCGGACGCATCCCGAGGGCGGCGAAGATCTGGGCGGCCCGGCGCAGTTCCGCTTCGGTGCCGACGCGGATGGCGCCGTGGCGTTCGGCGGTGACCCGGGTGAGGCTGCCGAGCCGTTCCGCGTCCGGGTCCCGACCCGCGACCTCGTCGTTGACCCGCCCGGCCACCTCCAGGAGCGTGGTGTAGGCGGGCACTTCGGTGCCGTACATGGCGGACAGCCGACGGGCGAATGCGGCGCGTAGCCGCCAGGTGGGGACCATGGGAGGCTCCGGGACGTGGGGCGTCAGATGATGTGGGCCTCGCGGCGGGTGGCGTGGCCGTCGAAGCGGGTGGCGGTGAGCGGGGCGATGTCGAGGAACGGTGCGCGGCCGAGATAGAGGTCGCGGACGATTTCGCCCACGGCGGGGGCCTGGAGGAAGCCGTGGCCGGAGAAGCCGGTGGCGTAGAGGAAGCGGCCGGGGGTGTCGGCCTCGCCTATCAGCGCGTTGCGGTCGGGGGTCATCTCGTAGAGGCCGGCCCAGCCGCCGGTGACCGGCAGCCGGGCGAGTTCGGGTGCCCGGCGGGCGGCCGCGGCACGGAACGGGCCCAGCCATTCGCGGGTGAACCGCCGCCCGAATCCCGGCTGTTGGTCCGGGTCGGACAGCCCCAGGAGGAGGCCGTCCGCGGTGTCGTTGTGGAAGTAGAGGGTGGAGGCGAAGTCGAGGGTGAAGGGGATGCGGGGCGGGGCCGGGCGCAGCGGTCCGGTGAGGGCGATCTGGCGGCGCAACGGGGTGACGGGGAGGTCGACGCCGGCCATCGCCCCGACGGCGGCGGACCAGGCGCCGGCGCAGCAGATCACGGTGGCTGTGTGCACGGTGCCGTGCGGGGTGCGGACGGCCCGGAGCGCGCCGTCGGTGGTGTCGATGGCGGTGACCGGGCAGCGGGTGCGTACGGTGACGCCGAGCCTGCGGGCCGCGCGGAGATAGCCGGTGACGGCGGCCTTGGGCAGGGCGTAGCCGTCGGTGGGTGAGTAGGCGGCGGCGACGATGCCGCGGGGGTCGAGGTAGGGGCACAGTTCGGCGGCCTCGCGCGGGGTGATGATGCGGCTGGGCAGGCCGAGGGCGTTCTGGGTCTCCACTCCCCCGGCGAAGGAGGCCAGTTCGGTGGCGTCGCCGAGGAGGAAGAGATAGCCGACGGACTCCAGCCCGATGTCGGCGCCGGGGCGGCGGGCGAAGGCGCGCCAGGCGTCCAGGCTGCGCAGGCCGAGGCGGATGTTGAGCGGGTCGGAGAACTGGGCGCGGACGCCGCCGATGGGTTTGCCGGACGAGCCGGAGGCGGGGCGGTCGCGCTCCAGCAGCAGCACCCTGCGGACGCCCGCCTCGGCGAGGTGGAAGGCGATGCTCGCTCCGATGACACCGCCGCCGATGATCACGACGTCGGCCTGGTCGGGGAGGGGGACAGAAGCCGCAGTGGGAGCCATCGGGGCCGCCTTCCCGTCGTCGTGCGGGGCCCGTTCGCCGTCGAGCGGGTCACTTTTGATGGTGGCGGGTGGGGCGTCCCGCGTCCATGCACAGTTGCTGGACGCGATCTTTCAGAGGTTCTGGCCATCGGGAGCGCTGGGTAGGGTCCCGGCATGGAACTGCCGGGGGTCCAGCTGAGGGCGCTGCTGGAGCTGACCCGCAGCGGCACCATGACGGCGGCGGCCGCGGCCCTGGGCTATACGCCGGGCGCGGTGTCCCAGCAGATCGCGGCGCTGGAGCGGGTCACGGGGACGGAGCTGGTGCGGCGGCTGGGGCGGCGGGTGGAGCTGACGGACGCCGGGCACACGCTCGCCGCGCACGCCGCGGGGATCCTGGCCGCGCAGGCCGAGGCCGTGGCGGCCCTGGAGCGCGGCCGCGGCGAGGTCGCGGCGCGGCTGCGGCTGGGGGTGTTCGGTACGGCGGCGGCCGTGCTGCTGCCGCCCGCGCTGGACCGGCTGCGGGCGCGGCATCCGGGAGTGTGCGTGGCGAGCCGCGAGGTGGAGGTGGACCAGGCGTACACGGAGGTCTGCGCCGGCCGGGTGGATCTGGCGCTGGGCCTGGACTACCCGGACGCGCCGCTCGCGCTGGACGGCGCGGTGGAGCTGATCCGGCTGCGGTCGGAGCGGTTCGGGCTGGCCGTGGCGGCCGGGCGGGTGACCGGGCGGCGGCCGCTGCGTCTCGCGGAGGCCGCCGGGTTCGACTGGATCCTGCCCGCGCCCGGTTCGTACTACGGGCGGGCGATACGGGCCGCCTGCCGCCGGGCCGGGTTCGAACCGCGGGTGGTGCACGAGGTGACCGATACCGCCACGTCGCTGGCGATGGTCGGGGCGGGGCTGGGGGTCGCGCCGCTGACGGAGCTGATGCTGCGGCTGCGGTCCGAGGGGGTCGTGCCGGTGCCGCTGGCGGATGTGGTCGAGCGGCACATCGTGGTCGCGGTCGGCGCCGCCGCGCGGCAGCGGCCGTCGGTCGAGGCGCTGATCGCCGCGCTGCACGAGGGCGCCGCGCCGTAGCGCGAGGGGCGGCCCGGCGGCCAACGCGTGCCGCGGCGCGGCCCGTCGGCTCGGATTACCTTGGCGTCGAGGCTCGGGGAACATCCGACGTCCCCTGTCCGGTGCCTCCGCATGCGTCGCCCGGTCCGTCGCGTCCTGCCCCGTCCTGGAGGTGCCGGTGAGAGCCGCCCGTTCCCTGTCGCTGGCCGTCCTGCTCGCGGCCGGCACCGCCCTGACGACGGCCGTCCGCGCGGCGCCCGCCGCCGAACCGCCGCCCCGGCGCGACCCCTCGCCGCTGTACGGGCCCACCCCGATGCACGAACCCACCCCGCTGTACGAGTCCACCGATGTCGCGGTCGCCGGCCAGGGCGCGCACACCTATCGCATCCCGGCCCTGGAGACGCTCCCCGACGGCACCCTCGTCGCCGCCTACGACCGGCGCAACGACAGCGCCGCCGACCTGCCCGGCAACGTGGATGTGATGGTGCGGCGCAGCGTCGACAACGGGCGGACCTGGAGCGCTCCGCAGGCGGTCGCCGACTACGACGGCGGTGCGGGCGCCGGCGATCCCAGCCTGCTCGCCGACCGGCACACCGGCCGCCTCTTCCTCTTCCACGCGTACGGCCCCAAGGGCATCGGCTTCCGCAACGCGGGCCCCGGAAACGACCACGACAGCACCACGATCCTGCACACCGACTACCACTACTCCGACGACGGCGGCCGCAGCTGGCAGGCCCGCCGCCTCACCCATGACCTCAAGGACCCGTCCTGGCTCGGCATCTTCGCCTCGTCCGGCACCGGCATCCAGCTCTCCACCGGGAGGCTGCTGCAGCAATACGCGTTCCGTAAGGCGGACGGCAGCATGTGGGCGGCCAGCGCCTACAGCGACGACCACGGGGCGACCTGGCGGCTGGGGACGCCCGTCGGGCCGCTGATGGACGAGAACAAGACCGTCGAGCTGGCCGATGGCCGCATCATGCTCAACAGCCGCACCGGCAGCACCACGAAGCGGCTGGTCGCGTACTCCGGGGACGGCGGGCTGACCTACAGCTCCCCGGTCGCCGACGACGCACTGGTCGACCCGGTCAACAACGCCTCGCTCCTGCGCTACGACCCCACCCTCGGGCCGGACCGTGCGCGGGCGCACTGGCTGCTGTTCAGCAATACGGCCAGCGCCACCGCCCGGCAGAACCTCACCGTGCGGCTGTCCTGCGACGACGGACGGACCTGGCCCGTCTCCCGGGTCGTCACCCCCGGCCCGGCGGCGTACTCGACCCTGACCCGCCTGAAGGACGGCACGTTCGGGCTGCTCTACGAGTCGGGGCCGTACCAGCGGATCGTCTTCGCGCGGTTCGACGGCGCCTGGCTGGGGGCCGGCTGCCCGGCCGCGTGACCGCCGTCGTGGCCGTCACCCCGATGCCGCGCCACGTCACACGAACGGGTCATCGCTCGCCAACGGCGGCTCTTCCACCGCGGGCGGCCAGGCCGGGCGCGCGCTGTCGGGGACGGCCGCCAGTGCGTGGCCGACGGTCGGGTAGCAGGAGAAGACCCCCAGCGACTGGGTGCCGACCAGCAGCCGCAGCATCCGTACGCCGAGCGAGGCCAGGAACAGCCGGCCCTCCAGGCGCCGGCACAGCCACTCCAGGGCGAGCAGGCAGCTCAGCCCGCGCGAGTCGCAGAAGCGCAGGGCGGTCAGATCGAGCACCAGGAAGCGGTGGCCGGCCGACACGATGGACCGGGCCTCCTCGAGAAAGGCCTGCTCGGTACGGAGATCGAGCTCCCCGCTGACCCGCAGCACCGCGCACTCCTCCGCCTCGACGATCGCCGTGACCGCCAAGGACCGCATCTCCGCACTCATGGCGTCCAGACTAAGCGCCCTTTTCGACCGCATCATCGACACGGCGACCGGTGTACGCGGGTTGCACCGAAGTCGTACCCGGCTCGCCCGCATCCCCGCGGGCAGGCGGACGGAGCGTCCCGCGGGGCCGCGCGGGCACCGGGGGCGGGCATCCGGCCAGGTCGGAGGGGGTCCGGCGCGGGCAGAAACGGGCGGATTTTGCGCCGTTACGGGCATACGTCCGGCGTTCTGCGGTTGCTATAAACCTCGGGCGGGCAGAAACGGGCAGGCCCGTGACCGAACGGAACACCGTTTCGGACGACCGTTCCGGAACACCGCATACGGGCAGCCGAAGGGCACCACCGGACAGCACCACCGACCGGGCCCGTAACCGAAAAGCAACGACGCCACGGGCAGGAGGCCACCATGAGGGCCGAGGAACGTCAGCACCGCCTCCTCGTGCTCGCCCGGCAGTCGGGCCGGGTCGAGGTCGCCGATGCCGCGGTCGAGTTCGGAGTCGCCCGGGAGACCGTACGGCGCGATCTGAGCGAACTGGAGCGGCGCGGCCTGATCCGGCGGACGCACGGCGCGGCCTACCCGGTCGAGAGCGCCGGTTTCGAGACCACGCTGGCGCGGCGGGAGACCCTGCAGGTCGCGGAGAAACGCCGGATCGCGGCGGCCGCGGCGCAGTTGGTGGGGGCGGCGGAGACGGTGTTCGTGGACGAGGGCTACACCCCCGAGCTGGTCGCCACGCTGCTGCCCACCGACCGTCCGCTGACCGTGCTCACCGCCTCGCTGCGCACCGCGTCCCTGGTCTCCGCGTCCGACTCCACCACCGTCCTGCTGGCCGGCGGCCGGGTCCGTGCCGGGACGCAGGCGACGGTGGGTTCCTGGGCCCGGGACATGCTCGCCGGGTTCGTCATCGACCTGGCGTTCATCGGCGCGAACGGCATCTCCCGCGAGCACGGCCTGACCACCCCCGACCCGTCCGTCGCCGAGGTGAAGGCGCAGGCCGTGCGGTCCTCGCGGCGCCGGGTACTGGTCGGGGTGCACAGCAAGTTCGGGGCCAGCAGCTTCTGCCGGTTCGCCGAGGTGAGCGACTTCGACACGGTCGTCACCGACGTCGGGCTCTCCGCGCCGGAGGCCCATCGCTACTCCCTCCTGGGGCCGCAGGTGCTCCGGGTCTGACCGGGCCGGCGGCCGCCCGGACAACCGGCCCCGTACGACACCTCCCCGGCTCACCGCCGAAGGCCCCGCTTCCCCTGGCCGTCGGACGGCCGTTCCGGCCTGCCCGCAGCGGTCCCCCGCACCCGGTGCGGCACCCGCCCCACGTCCCCAGAAAGGTACGAGCCGTGAGAGCACGATCCCCCGGAAACCCGTCCCCAGGACACCCGTCCCCCGGGCGCCGTCGCACCGGCCGCGCCATCGGGCTGACCTCGCTCGCCCTGGCCCTGTCGCTGTCCGCCACCGCCTGCTATCGCGGCGCCGGTGACGCGGGCAACGACGCCGCGCACACCATCAATGTGCTGATGGTGAACAACCCGCAGATGGTGGATCTGCAGCGGCTGACCGCCGAGCACTTCACCGAGGAGACCGGCATCAAGGTCGATTTCACGGTGCTGCCGGAGGACGATCTGCGCGACAAGATGAGCCAGGACTTCTCCAGTCAGGCCGGGCAGTACGACGTGGCCAGTCTGAGCAATTACGAGACGCCGATCTATGCCCGCAACGGCTGGCTGACCGATCTGGGTGCGCGCGCCGCGAAGGACCGCGCCTTCGACCAGGGCGACATCCTCCCTCCGGTCCGCAAGTCCCTGACGGCCGCCGACGGGAAGGTCTACGCCCAGCCGTTCTACGGCGAGTCCTCGTTCCTGATGTACCGCAAGGACCTCTTCAAGGCCGCGGGGCTGACCATGCCCGCCCGCCCCACCTGGCGCCAAGTGGCCGCTCTGGCGGCCACGTTGGACGGCTTCCGCAAGGGGATGAAGGGGATCTGTCTGCGCGGGCAGCCGGGCTGGGGGCAGTTGATCGCCCCGCTGACGACGGTGGTCAACACCTTCGGCGGCACATGGTTCACCAAGGACTGGCGGGCGGAGGTCGACAGCCCGCAGTTCGCCAGGGCCACCCGGTTCTATGTGGATCTGGTGCGCCGGCACGGTGAGGCGGGTGCCCCGCAGGCGGGCTACACGGAGTGCCTCAACGATATGCAGCAGGGCAAGGTCGCGATGTGGTACGACGCGACGGCCGGGGCCGGTTCGCTGGAGGGCGGCGGTTCCAAGGTTGCGGGCAGGGTCGGCTACGCGCCGGCGCCGGTGGAGCGGACCGCCGCCTCGGGCTGGCTCTACACCTGGGCCTGGGGTCTGCAGAAGGCCAGTACGCATCAGGAGGCGGCCTGGAAGTTCATCCGCTGGGCGTCGAGCGCGTCCTACGAGCGGCTGGTGGGCCGGGAGCTGGGCTGGCCGCGGGTGCCGGGCGGCAAGCGGGCCTCGCTCTACCGCGATCCGCAGTACCTCAGGTCGGCCGGTGCGTTCGCGGGCGCGACCGAGCACGCGATCGCCTCGGCCCGGCCCGACGATCCCGGGGTTCAGCCCCGCCCGGCGCCCGGGATCCAGTTCGTCGGCATTCCCGAATTCTCCGACCTGGGCACCAAGGTCTCCCACGAGATCAGCTCGGCCATCGCCGGCAAGCAGAGCGTCGCCGAGGCCCTCAGGAAGAGCCGGCGACTGGCGCAGGAGGTGTCCGATGCGTACGCAGACCACTGAGCCGGCCCGGCCCGTCGAGGCCGTCGCCACCGCTCCCGGACGAACCGCGGCCCACCGCACGCGGCGGGCGAGGGACTGGGCCCGCCGCGCGCCCCTCCTCCCCGCCCTCGTCTTCCTCGTCGTCGTCACCCAACTCCCGTTCCTGGCAACGGTGTTGATTTCCTTCATGCGCTGGAACGCGCTCGCCCCCGACAACCGCGGCTTCGCCGCCTTCGACAACTACCGGGCCGTCTTCACCGATCCCGCGCTGCGCGCCTCGGTGGGCACGACGGTGCTGCTGACGGTGACCGTGGTGTTGGTGAGCCTGCTGCTGGGGCTGGTCCTGGCCCTGCTGCTCGACCGCGGCTTCCGCGGCCGCGGCATCGTCCGCACCCTGCTCATCACGCCGTTCCTCGTCGTGCCGGTCGCCTCCGCGCTGCTGTGGAAGCACGCGCTGTACAACGCCTCGTACGGGCTGCTCAACGGTTCGCTGACCTGGATCTGGCGGCTCTTCGGCAGCGACAACCCGCCGCAGCCGGACTGGATGACCGACTCGCCGCTGGCCGCCGTGGAGGTGTCGCTGATCTGGCAGTGGACGCCGTTCATGATGCTGATCCTGCTGGCGGGGCTGCAGAGCCGCGCCACGGACGCCATCGAGGCGGCCCGGATGGACGGCGCCTCCGCCTTCGACATCTTCCGCTACCTGACCCTCCCCCACCTGCGCCGCTACCTCGAACTCGCCGCCCTGCTCGGGACCGTCTACGTCGTGCAGAACTTCGACGCGGTCTTCACCATCACCTCCGGCGGCCTGGGCACCGCCAACCTCCCGTACACCCTCTACCAGACCTTCTACCAGGCCCATGACTACGGACGGGCGTCCGCACAGGGCGTGGTCGTGGTGCTGTGCTCGCTGCTCGTGGCCACCTTCGCGCTGCGCACCGTCTCGTCCCTGCTCCGCGAGGAGGTCACCCGATGAACAGCGCACCCCTGCCCCTGCGGCGCCGGCGGCGGACGAACGGGCTGCTGGGCCTGGCCGCCTGGCTGTGCGGAATCGCCTTCTTCCTGCCCGTCGCCTGGATGGTGCTGACCTCCTTCCACGGCGAGACGGACGCGGCGACCAACCCACCCAGCATCGCCGCCCCGCTCAGCCTGCACGGCTACCGCGAGTTCTTCGGCGAGGGCAGCGGCATCAGTCCCTGGCCGCCCCTGATCAACTCCCTCACCGCGTCCGTCGTCTCCACGCTCCTGGTCCTCGCCCTGGCCGTTCCCGCGGCCTACGCCCTGTCCATCAAGCCGGTGCGCAAGTGGAGCGACGTCCTGTTCTTCTTCCTCTCCACGAAGATGCTGCCGCTGGTGGCGGGGCTGCTGCCGATCTATCTGGTCGCGCAGAACGCGGGGATGCTGGACAACATCTGGCTGCTGGTCATCCTCTACACCTCGATGAATCTGCCGATCGCGGTGTGGATGATGCGCTCGTTCCTCGCCGAGGTCCCGGTGGAGATGCTGGAGGCCGCGTCCATCGACGGCGCGGGCCTGACCACCACCCTGCTCCGGATCGTCGCGCCGGTCGCCCTGCCCGGCATCGCCGCCACGGCCCTGATCTCCTTCATCTTCAGCTGGAACGAACTGCTCTTCGCCCGGGTCCTGACCGGCGTCGTGGCCGGTAGCGCTCCGGTGTTCCTGACCGGGCTGGTCACCAGCCAGGGTCTGTTCCTGGCCAAGGTGTGCGCCGCCGCCACCGTCATCTCCCTCCCCGTCCTCATCGCCGGATTCGCCGCCCAGGACAAGCTCGTCCAGGGCCTCTCCCTCGGAGCCGTGAAATGAAAGCCGCAGTGATCAGCGCACCCGGCCAGGTCGAGGTCACCACCGTCGAGGACCCCACCCCCGGGCCGCGCCAGGTCGTGGTCTCGGTCGCCGCCTGCGGGCTGTGCGGCACCGATCTGCACATCCTCCAGGGCGAGTTCGCGCCCACCCTGCCCGTCGTTCCCGGCCACGAATTCGCCGGTACGGTCGTCGCCACCGGCAGCGCGGTCACCGAACTCGCCGAGGGCGACCGGGTGGCGGTCGACCCGTCCCTGCCCTGCCACGAGTGCCACTACTGCCGCATCGGCCGCAACAACCTCTGCGAGCGCTGGGCGGCGATCGGGGTGACCACGGCCGGCGGCGCCGCCGAGTTCGCCGTCGCGCCCGTCGCCAACTGCATCAAGCTGCCCGACCACGTACGCACCGAGGACGCGGCCCTGATCGAGCCGCTCTCCTGCGCCGTACGCGGCTACGACATCCTGCGCTCCCAGCAGCTGGGCACCCGGGTCCTGATCTACGGCTCCGGGACGATGGGCCTGATGATGCTCGAACTGGCCAAGCGCACCGGCGCGGCGGGCGTGGACGTGGTCGACATCAACCCGGACCGGCTGGCGACCGCCCGCACCCTGGGCTGCACCCACGCGGCCGCCTCACCCGACGAGATCGACCGTCCGCGCGGCTGGGACGTCGTCATCGACGCGACCGGCAGCGAACGCGCCATCCAGGACGCGCTGGGCCGGGTCGGCAAGGGCGGCACCTTCCTCCAGTTCGGGGTCGCCGACTACGCCGCCCGCGCCGTCATCGAGCCGTACCGCATCTACAACCAGGAGATCACCATCACCGGCTCGATGGCCGTACTGCACAGCTACGAACGCGCCGCCGAGCTGTTCGCGGCGGGCACCCTGGACCCGGAGGTCTTCATCAGCGACCGGCTGCCGCTGGCGGAGTACGCGACGGCGCTGGACCGCTTCAAGGCGGGCCGGGGCCGGAAGATCCAGGTGCGGCCGTGAGCCCGTGAGCCGGTGGGCCGCGGGGTCAGTTCGGCACGCGTACGGGCGCCAGCTCGCCGTGCAGCAGCGCCGCGCCGAGCGGGGTGAGGGCGTGCACGACGCTCCCGCCGTCGCGGCGGCTGTGGGCCAGATCGGCCTCGCGCAGCGCGCTCACATGCTCGCTTGCCGAGGGGGCGGAGACCCGTAGCCGACGGGCCAGTTCGCCGGTGGTGGCGGGCTCGTCTAGGGCGGTGAGGACGCGGGCCCGGGTGCGGCCGAGCAGCGCCGACAGGGCCTGCGGACGGCAGGCGCGGGTGGCGGCGGGGGCCCAGGCCGTGGAGTGCTCGACGGGGTGGACCAGGACCGGTGGCAGGCCCGGGTCGGCGAGGGCGATGGGCCGCCGCCAGCAGAAGTGGGAGGGGATCAGCCGCAGTCCGCGGCCGTGCAGCCACAGATCGCGGTCGCGGGGGTAGTCGACGTGGAGGACCGGCGGATCCCAGCGCAGATGCGGGCGGAAGGAGTCGAGCATGCGGTCGACTCCGCCGTGGCACAGCGTGCGGGCGCGGGCGGCCCGGTCGCGGTCGGCCGTCGCGGCCGCCTCCGTCCAGTCCGGAGCGATCACCGCCGCGTGCACCGCCTGGAACGCGGCGGCCAGTTCGTCCAGGGGCTGCCGGCTGCCCTTGGCCACCGCTCCGGCCCAGCGCGGCAGCCGGGCCGGGAGCGCGGCCCGGCGCAGTTCCGCGGTCAGCCGGGCCCTGGGCGTCTCCCGCAGCGCCGTCAGCCCCGCCGCCAGGCCGTGGCGTCCCGCGTCGGGTGTCAGGAAGTCCGGGAAGTAGCGGGCGTCGCCCGGCGCCAGCGCGGTGATCAGCCGGGCGGCCCGGGTCAGTCCGTGCTCCGCCAGTTCGGCGCGGGCGCGGGCCCGCCAGGCGGCGTACACCGGCACGCCGTTGCCGGGCGCCGTCAGCTGATGCATCGCCAGCACCGTTTCCCACAGCGGGTCCGGTTCGGCCGCGAGCTGTACGCGCGCGATGTCCCGCTCGTCGAAATGGATACGCAACATGCGGCCCCCGCGGCATGCTCATGACCCCGTCCCCAAGGCCCCCTGAACTCCCCGCGGACAGCCTGCCCGGTGGCGGGGTGGGTGTCCAGGGCGAGCCCTGCCCAAAGGACGGCGGGGCGGGCCGTCAGCCGCCGTCCCCGCCCCTTTCCCCGTACGCGTCGCCGTCCCCGGCCCCGTCGCCGTCCTCGGCCAGTCGCTCCGCCAGCCGCTCCAGGAACACCCGCTGCCCCTTCACCACCCGCTCCGCCGCCTCCCGCGGAGTGAACCACGCCACCCGGTCGATCTCCGGAAAGCCACGGGTCACGCCCGACCCCCGCGGCCACTCCATCTCGAAGGTGCCGGGCACGATCCGCTCCGGATCGAGATCGCTGCGGACGGCCCAGACGGTCACCACCTTGCCGCCCGCCTGGCGGGCCTCCCCCAGGGGCAGGTACGGCCCGTCCGGCGGCGGCATCCCCAGCTCCTCCTCGAACTCCCGCCGGGCCGCGTCCCGCGCCTCCTCCGGCGGTAGGTACTCCCCCTTCGGCACCGACCAGGCGCCCTCGTCCCGCCGGGCCCACAACGGCCCGCCCATGTGCGCCAGCAGCACCTCGACGCCGTCCGCACGCCGTCGGTACAGGAGCAGCCCGGCGCTCCGCTTCCCCGCCACGGCCGCTACGTCTCCGCACCGGCGTGCGCGGCGAGCACGGTCTCGACCGTGTCCGCCTCGGCCGCCGTCTTGTCCTCGCGGTAGCGCACCACGCGCGCGAAGCGCAGCGTCACGCCCGCCGGATAGCGCGTGGACGTCTGCAGCCCGTCGTACGCGACCTCCACGACGAGTTCCGGCCGCACGGTGACGACGTGCCCCCGCTCCGCCACCGCCAGCTCCTGGAGCCGTTCGGTCTGCCAGGCCAGGGTGGCGTCGGTGAGGCCCTTGAAGGTCTTGCCGAGCATGACGAACCCGCCGTCCGGGCCGCGCGCCCCCAGGTGGAGGTTGGAGAGCTTTCCGGTGCGCCGGCCGTGGCCCCATTCCGCCGCGAGCACGACCAGGTCGAGGGTGTGCACCGGCTTCACCTTGAGCCAGGAGGCGCCGCGGCGGCCCGCACTGTACGGGGCGCCCAGGGCCTTGACGACGACGCCCTCGTGGCCGTCGCGCAGGGTCCGCATCCAGAAGTCCTCGGCGGCCGCCCGGCCCGCCGCGTCCTGCGGGTCGGGCACCACCTGGCGCCGCACCCGCGCCTCCCGTGGAACCAGCCGCGCCAGCTCCGCGTGCCGGTCCGCGACGGGCCGTTCCAGCAGGTCGCGGCCGTCGCACAGGAGCACGTCGAAGAAGACCGGCGACAGCGGCAGCGCGGCCCGCGCGGCGGTGACGTCCACCCGCGAGCCGAACCGCCCCGCGACCCGCTGGAACGGCACCGGCCGCCCGTCCCGGTCCAGCGCGATCACCTCGCCGTCCAGGATGAAGCGCTCGGCGGGGAGGTCCCGTGCCAGGGCGGCGACCTCGGGCAGCCGGTCGGTGACCTCGTCCAGGGTGCGGGTGTAGATCCGTATGTCGTCGCCGTCCCGGTGGACCTGCACCCGGATGCCGTCCAGCTTCTGCTCCACCGCGCAGGCGCCCAGCTTGTCGATGGCCTCGGCCACCGACGTGGCGCTGTGCGCGAGCATCGGGCCGACGGGGCGGCCCACCGTGAGCCGGAATTCCGCCAGCGCCGGCCGCCCCTGCGCCAGCAGCGCCCGCCCCACGTCCGGCAGCGACCCGGCCAGCATCACGGCCCGCCGTACGTCCGCCGCGGGCACCTCCGTCGCCGCCGCGAGCCCTTCCACGGCAAGGGCGTCCAGCGCGCCCTGCCGTACCTCCCCGGTCAGCAGCCCGAAGAGGAACCGCTGCTCCTGCCCGGTCGCCGCGGCCATCAGCTCCCGTACCAGCCGGCGGCGCTCGCCCTGCGCTCCGGCGCCGCCGACCCGGGCCAGGACGCTCAGCGCCGCGTCCGCCTCGCGCACGGTGAGCGTGGCGCGCTCGGCCGGGGACACCGGCTCGCGCAGGACGCTCCAGCCGATGCCGATCCGCCCCTGCGGCAGCCGCCCGGCGAGGTACGGGAGGACGATCGGTACGTCCGGTGGCTCGGCGGCCCGGAACAGCCCGGCCAGCAGCGCGATCTTCCGCGACCGCGCGGAGGCCGCGGCGACGTCCGCGGAGACCTGTGCGAGAGCGGCCAGCAGCATAGGGCCATGGTGCGCCCGCGGCGCCGTCCGCGCTCCCGGACGGGCGCCGCGGTGGCCTGCCTGCCTTCCTGGAACCCCCGTACCGGCCGTCAGCTCCGCTGCACGATCTCGCCGCCGACGACGACCGTCTCCGCGACCGTCCCCGGAATGTCCTCGGGCGCGGAACGCAGGATGTCCCGGGAGAGCACCACGAAGTCGGCGAGCTTCCCGACGGTCAGCGAACCGCGTTCGTCCTCGAGGAAGTTGGCGTAGGCCGAGCCCATCGTGTATGCGTGCACCGCGGTCTCGACGCTCACCGTCTCCTCCGGCTGCCAGGCCTCGCCGCCGGCCAGCGGCTTGCGGGTGAGGGCGGTGTAGATGCCGACCATCGGGTCCATCTCGGCGACGTTCCAGTCGCTGGAGAAGGCCAGTACGGCGCCCGCGGTGTGCAGGCTGCGCATCGGCCAGGCCTTGTGCCAGCGGTCCGGACCGACGTTCTCGGCCCAGTCCTGGCCGGGCCCGGCGATCTCCGGGGCGCAGTGCCGCGGCTGCATACAGGCCACCACGCCCAGTTCGGCGAAGCGCGGGGTGTCCCTGGGGTCGAGGCATTCGACGTGGACGACCTGGTGGCGGGCGTCGCGCGGGCCGTTGACGGCACGGGCCCGCTCGACGGCGTCGAGGACGGTGCGGATGCCGCGGTCGCCGGTGGCGTGGACGAAGCACTGGAAGCCGCGGGCGTCCAGCTCGGTGAGCAGCTCGCCGAAGTCGGCGGCGGGGTAGAACGTCTCGCCCCGGTGGTGGCCGCAGCCCGCGTAGGGCTCCAGCAGCGCGGCCGTCCGCGGCTCGACGACATCGTCGATGTACAGCTTGAGCGGGCCGACCCGCAGCCGGTCGTCGGCGTGGCGCCGCGCGGCCGCCGCGAAATCGTCGAGGTCGGCGTCGGTGGTGCCGCGCGGGTGGAAGAGCGCCGCGACGATCCGCGACCGGAGCCGGCCCTCGGCGCGGGCCCGCTCGAAGAGGGCGAGGTCGTCGAGGGAGTTCTGCGGTTCGACGACGGTGGTGATGCCGAAGCGGATGGCGTCGTCGAGGCTCTGGGCCAGGCGCCCGTACTGGCGGTCGGCGGAGGCCCACGGCACGCCGAGGTCCTTCAGGGCGCGGTGCCCGTCGCGGGAGAGTCCCTTGACGGCGAAGTCCTTGACGAAGCCGGTGGGTTCGCCGGTCTCCGGGTCGGTCTCCGCCTCGCCGAAGGGCAGGCTCGTACGGTCCCGGTCGATGCCCAGGCGGCGCAGCGCGGCGGTGTTCAGCCAGGCGGTGTGGACGTCGTAGCTGAGGACGAAGGCGGGGGTGTCGCCGGTGACGGGGTCGAGGTCGCTCGCGCGCGGCATCCGGCCGCCGGGGATCGCGGAGTAGTCGAAGGCCTCGGCCTCGATCCACTCGGCGTCCGGATGGGCCTCGCGCCAGGTGCGGATCCGCTCGTGGATCGCGTCGAGGGTGCGGACGCCGGCGAGCTGGACGCAGGCGTCGTCGGAGCCGAGCCGGACGTGGTTGTGGGCGTCGATGAACCCGGGCAGCACCAGCCGGCCGCCGGCGTCGATGCGCTCGGTGTCCGGTCCGGTCCACTGCCCGGCGTCGGCGTCCGCACCGAGCCAGACGATCCGGCCGTCACGTACGGCGAGCGCCTGCGCCTCGGGCAGGTCGGGGTCGACGGTGTGGATACGGGCGCCGGTGAGGACGAGGTCGGCGGGACCGGCCGGGGCGGTGCGGGTCATGAGGAGGGGCTCCTGAGTGGTACGGAGGGCGAGTGGGACGTGTCGCGTCGGCGTGCGCGGGGGGCGTCAGGCGCCCGGTGTGGTGGCGGCGACGCCGCGCCGGGCGAGCGCCCAGTAGACGAGGCCGGAGACGACCGAGCCGAGCAGGGTGAGGTCGGCGCCGCCGAGCGGCGCGACCAGGGGGCCGGTCCATAGCTCGGAGTCGCAGGTCAGGGCCGCGAAGAGCATGCCGGCGACCAGCGCGGTCATGCCCGCCGGGTGGTAGCCGGAGCGGTACCAGTACGCGCCCGCGCGCCCGGAATGCAGGGCCTCGGTGTCGTACCGGCAGCGGCGCAGCACCATGTCCGCGAGGAAAACGCCGCCCCAGGGGGCGAAGACGATGATCAGCAGGGAGAGGAAGGACAGCAGCGACTCGGTGAAGTCGGCGTAGAAGAGCGCGCCGAGCGAGCCGAGGGCGGTGACGGCGGCGCTGATGATGATCGCCTTGGAACGGCTCCAGGGGATGCCGAGGACCTGGAGGTTCAGCGACGACGAGTAGAGCGTGATGATCGAGTTGGTGACCGAGCCGAGCAGGACCAGGGCGAGGAAGGCCGGCTGGAACCATCCGGGCAGCAGCTTCTCCGTCCCGGCCACGGCGTCCGTCATGTCCGTACGGCTCGCCGCGGCCACGCCGATGACGCCGAGCGCGACGGACGAGAGGAACCCGCCGAGCGCGCCGCTCCAGGTGAGGGCGCGCAGCGAGGTCGCCTTCGGCAGATAGCGGGTGTAGTCGGCGGGCATCGGCACGTACGAGAACGGTCCGGCCAGCATGACCACGAAGGCCAGGCTCCAGCCGGTGGCGCCGGGGGCCGATGCGTGGCCGGTGGTGTGTGCGCCGGGCAGGACGAAGACCAGCAGCGCGGCGAAGCCGACGGCCAGGACGTAGGCCATCCAGCGTTCGGCGAACTGGACGGTGGCGTGGCCCCACATCGCCACCGCGAAGGTGAGTGCGAGGGTGACCAGCAGCGCAAGGGCGCGGGCGAGGTTGCCGCCGGCCCAGCCCAGGTCGGCGAAGAAGGCCTCGAGGGCGAGGGTTCCGACGACCGTGTTCACGATGGTGTAGCCGATGCTGACCACCCAGTTGAGCAGTCCGGCGGGCCAGTTCCCGCGCACGCCGAAGGCGGCGCGGGAGATCACCAGGGTGGCGGTTCCGGTACGGATACCGCTCAGGCCCGCCGCGCTGATCGCGAAGAACGCCAGCCCGCCGATGACCACGACCGCGGTCGCCTGCCAGAAGGAGAGGCCGAAGCCGACCGCGAGGGCTCCGTTGATCACGTAGGTGAAGGTGAGGTTGGAGCCGAACCAGAGCCAGAACAGGTCCTTGGCGCTGCCGTGCCGCTCGTCGTCGGGGATCGGGTCGATGCCGTGGGTCTCGACCCGGAACACCTCATCGCTGTCCGGACCGGCCGCGGTGCCGGCGGATGCGGCGCCATCGGGAGCCTGCCCCGCCGCCTCCGCGCGCCCCGCGCCCGGGATCTCTCTCGCCGTGCTCTCTGCTTCCGGCTGCCGCCCTGCCATCCGTGCACCGCCCTTCCACGCTCACGATCTTGAATGTCGTTCTAACTTCTAGAACGGCATTCAAGATGTGCGACCGCTCCCCCGCCCGTCAAGACCCCTGCGAAAATTCGCGGATAAGGTCGGGGAGGCAGACGCCGCGACGGCATGGACGCCGCGGCGAAGGCGCAGCGACGCCACGGCACGAGAGCGAAGAGCGGGGGCGATACGGGTGGCACGGGCGGCACGACGGCGCGATGGGCACCTCACCCAGGAACGGATGCTCGAGGAGGCCATGACGGCCATCGCCGAGAACGGCCTGGCCACGCTCACCATGTCCGCACTCGCCGAGCGACTGGGCACCAGCGGCGGCCACATCCTGTACTACTTCGGCAGCAAGGACCTGCTGCTCCTGGAGGCGCTGCGCTGGAGCGAGGCCACCCTCGCCGAGGAGCGGCACGCGCTCCTGGCCCGCCGGCTGACCGCGGAACGCAAACTCGACCTGTTCCTGGAGCTGTATCTGCCGCGTGGCCCGCGCGACGCGCGCTGGACGCTGTGGATCGAGCTCTGGGCCCGCACCCCGTCGAACGAGCCGCTGCACCGGGCCCAGGAAGAGATGGATCAGGGCTGGCAGGACGACCTGGAGGCGCTGCTCGCCAAGGGCGTGCAGCGCGGCAGGTTCGCCCCGATGGACATCCCCGCGCGCGCCTCCGAACTCCTGGCGCTGCTGGACGGGTTGAGCACCCGCGTCGTCCTCGGCCAGCGCGGCACCGACCGCCGGCAGGCCCTGACCGCGGCCCGCTCGGCGACGGAACGCCTCATCAGCAGGGCAGCCGGCTCCTAGGTGCTCGCCCAGGGCGCTCGCCCACCCGTACCTGACGTACTCCGGCTACTCGTACATCACGTAATCCGGCCGAGGCGTCAGCGCCAGGACCTCCTTCGGGGTCATCAGCCGGCCGACCTCGGCATCCTCCTCGTAGAACAGCTTGAAGCCGGTGTGCACGTCCTGGGGTATTCGGGAGACGAGCCTGCGCCAGGTGCCCCGCTTCAGGCCCGGAGAGCCGATCCCGTCGGCGCACTTGATCACCGCCACACCGGGCTGCGGCCGCAGCGCGGATTCCGCACGCAGTACGGAGGAGGCGACCTGGTGAAAGACCAGCGGCTTCACCGGCAGATCGTGCTCGCCGACCAGGCCGGATAGATAACGGGCGACGCCGGTCACTTCCCGCCCGCTGGTGTGGCCGAATTTCCGCCCCGGCACCTCGCCCGGACCCATCTCCCATTCCGGATCGAGCGCGATCCCGACATCGGGATGCACCAGCCATTCGCGCAGCGCCTTCACCTCGTCCAGCGGCGCCGCGCGGCCGGGCTGGATATTCAGCAGAAGCAGCGCACGGCGCGCACGCGCGAGTTCATGGAAGCGGCGGATCGTGGCGGCCGGCGTCCGCGAACGGTAGGCCCCGTCGGGCCCGGGTGCGGCATTCGCGACCACCGCCAGGAGTTCCAGTACGGGCAGCGGCTCGCGCCCCGCGGCGTACCTGTGCGCCACCTTCTCGATCTCGGCGGCGCGGGCGCCGGGGTCGCCCGTGCCGAGCCGGCCGAGCGCGGCGGCACCGGGGAGTCCGCAGAAACCCACCAGGCGGTATCGGGGAAACAACTCCCGGCCGCCACGCGGGAGTTCGGGACGGGGGCGTGGCCGGTGCCCGGTCGGACGGGCGGCCGGGGTGCGCGGCGGCTTCGTCCGCCGCTCGGGCGGCGGCGCCCCGTTCGCGGGGTCGTCCCGAACGACCGGTTCGCCGCAGGCCGCGAGGAGGCCGAGGCCGGCCGCCGCGGTGGCCGCGAGAACCCCCCGGCGGCTCGCCCCGCCCGCGTCGTTCGCCCCGTCCGGCCCGCCCGTCCTGCCCGGTTCATCCGCCACGCCGCCTCCGTCCGTCGCCACACCACCCCCGCACACCGCGCCTCTCCAGACCACACCCCGTAAAACCTTCCCCGTCACCGCCGCATGCCTGCCAATTCGCGGGACCGACCGCCGAGTTCACCGGAAACAGCGCCGCCGACGAGACGCATGCAGCGCATGCGCCAATTGCGGCGAACGAGGAGAATCAGAGGAGTCAGGAGAACCAGAAGAATTCAGGGGGAACCAGAGGGTACGAGGAGAGCCGAAGGAACAAGGGCGCGAGAGCACGAGGGAATGAGGGGCGAGGGATGAGGGCGCGAGGGATGAGGGCGCGAGCGGCCTGCCGGGTGTCGACGTACCGCCCATGCGCCCGGAAGCGGCCCGCGCGTGAAGGGGACAGCCCGTGAAAGGGACAGCCGGTGAAGGGGACAGCCCGTTGACCACGCCGCACCGCCCCAGCGCCCGCCAGGTCTGGTACGCGGCGTACGGCTCCAACATGCACCTCGACCGGCTGACCGCCTACCTCGAAGGCGGCCGCCCACCTGGCGCGCGGCTCGGCCACCCCGGCTGCCGGGACCCCCGCCCGCCCGCGCGCGCCGAGCCGGTCATGCTGCCGGGCCTGCTCTACTTCGCCACCGAATCCCTGACGTGGACGGGCGGCAGAGCCTTCTACGACCCCGACGGCGACGGGCGGCTCCCGGCCCGCGCCTATCTTCTGACGCTCGGCCAGTTCTCCGACATCGCGGCCCAGGAGATGCTCCGCAGGCCCGGCAAGGACCTCGATCTGACGGACGTCCTCCACCGGGGACGGGCGGCCCTCGGATCCGGCCGCTATGAAACGCTGGTCCGGGCCGACCACCTCGACGGATCCCCCGTACTGACCTTCACGGCCCCGTGGCGCAGCACCGATGTCCCGTTGAACGCCCCCTCCGCCGCCTACCTCCGCCACATCGCGGCGGGCATCATCGCCGCACACCATTGGAGCGCGCGGCGGACGGCCGAGTATCTGGCCGGGTGCCCGGGGGCGGCGGGACGGTGGCCGGTCGCGGAGATCGAGGCGCTGGTCACCGAGAGCGGTTCTCCCGGCCCGCCGGCGGGGCCGAAAGCCCCAGAAGGTCCGGCAGGTCGGCGAAGGAATCGATGACGTGATCGGGCGTGCCGTCGGCCGCGCGGTGCGTTTCGGGCAGGTACTTCCCGGTCTTGACGAGTACGCCGGCGATGCCGCTGCGCTGGGCCGCCAGCACATCGGAGGCGATGTCGTCCCCCACCATCAGGGTCTCGTCCGGCGAGGCCCCGAGGTGCTCCAGGGCGGTGGCGAAGAACGCCTCGGCGGGCTTGCCGGTGACCACCGCCTCGACCCGGGCGGCCCGCTCCAGCCCCAGAAGAAAGGCCCCGGTGTCCAGGTCGAGCCCCTCCGCCGTGCGCCAGTACAGATTGCGGTGCATGGCCACCATACGGGCGCCGCGCTGGAGATGGCGGAAGGCGGCGTTGAGGGCCGGGTAGTCGAATGCGCTGCCCGCGCCCCCGAAGACGATCACATCCGGGGCCTCGTCCGCCCCCTCGTCGACGAGCGTCACGCCCTCGAGATCCTCGCGCACATCACCGGAGTTGATCAGCAGGCAGCGGGCACCCGGGTGGCGCTCGCGCAGATATCCGGCGGTGACGGCGGGTGCGGTGAGGATGTCGTCGGCGGCGACCGGGAACCCCGCCCCGGCCAGCCTCCCGGCGATCACCGCGCGGGTCCGCGAGGTGTTGTTGGTGACCAAGGCCAGCGGAAGCCCGGCGGCACGCAGCCGCGCCATGGCCGCCACGGCACCCGGCAGCGGCTTCCAGGACACCGTGAGCACACCGTCGATATCGATCAGGACCGCCCTGATGCGACCGCTCGGCCCTGTGCCGCTCCGTGCCATACCCCGACCGTAACCACGACCCGCCCCCCGCGGAAACGGATCCGCTCCCGACTTGCGAAACGCCCGCGCATGGGGTTGTTTCGAAGTAGGTGTGGACGCGGCTTCTGTCTCCCCTGGGTAGGGGGTGTTCGATTGTGCTGTTCACCGATCGTACGGACGCGGGGCACCGTCTCGCCGAAGCGCTACGCCACCTCGCCGGGGAAGATCCCCTCGTCCTCGGGCTGCCCCGCGGCGGAGTCCCCGTCGCCTACCAGGTGGCGCAGGCCCTGGGGGCACCCCTCGATGTGATCGTCGTCCGCAAGCTGGGCGTCCCCTACCACCGTGAGCTGGGCTTCGGCGCCATCGGCGAGGGCGGCGTGCGGGTGATCAGCGAGGACATCGTCCGCCGCGGCCGGATCCGGCAGGCGGACCTCCAGTCCGTCGAACGCGCCGAGGAGGCGGAGCTCGCGCGTCAGGCGCGGCGCTTCCGCGCCGGCCGGACCCGGCTCTCCCTCAAGGGCCGCACGGCGATCCTGGTGGACGACGGGATCGCGACCGGCGCGACGGCTGCGGCCGCCTGCGAAGTCGTACGGGCCCAGGGCGCGGCCCGGGTGGTGCTGGCCGTCCCGGTGGCGCCGCCGGACGCCGCCGCCTGGCTGCGCACCAAGGCGGACGAGGTGGTGTGCCTGTCCACGCCGGCCTCGTTCTCCGCCGTCGGCGAGTGGTACCAGGACTTCTCCCAGACCCCGGACGAGGAGGTCATCGCCCTGCTGACCGAGGCGGCGGCCCGCCCGGTGAGCGACCCGCCGGTTCCGGCCCACGGGTCGGTGGTCGAAGAGCCGGTGGAGGTGGACGCGGGCGCGGTACGGCTGGCCGGGGACCTCGCCCTCCCGGAGGGCGCCGAGGCGGTGGTGATGTTCGCCCACGGGTCGGGGAGCAGCCGCCACAGTCCCCGCAACCGGATGGTGGCCACGGTCCTGAACGAGGCCGGCCTGGGCACCCTCCTCTTCGACCTGCTCACACCGGCCGAAGAGGCCGATCGGGCGAATGTCTTCGACATCGAGACGCTGGCCGGGAGGCTGGCCGACGCCACCCACTGGCTGCACGGCCGGTTGCCGATCCCGATCGGCTATTTCGGGGCGAGCACCGGAGCCGCGGCCGCGCTGCGGGCCGCCGCGGTCACCGAGGTCGACATCGGAGCCGTGGTCTCCCGCGGTGGCCGCCCCGACCTCGCCGGGCCGCATCTCGGCGACGTACGGGCGCCGACGCTGCTGATCGTGGGCGGCAGCGACACCCTGGTCCTCGATCTCAACCGGCAGGCCCTGGAGGAGCTGCGCTGCGAGAACCAGCTCGAGGTCGTGCCGCATGCCACGCACCTCTTCGAGGAGCCGGGAGCGCTGGCCGCGGTCGCCGACCTGGCGCAGGACTGGTTCACCAGACACCTGGTCCCGCAGGCCGGGTAGCGCAACCCGATTGCGCTGCTGGGCAGTTGACGCTCGGTCACACGGTCTCGCGAGAGCGTCGCGCCGCCGTCGGCGCCGCCTCACGCGATCGGCCGAAACCGCGTTTGGAGTTCTGTCGCCAAGGTGATCCCTGAGAGGGCCGGAATCACCACCCGAACCCCTTTGAGGAGCAATCATGCGCATCCGCGCCGCGATCGCAGCCAGTGTCCTGGCCGCTACCGTTGTCCTCGGCAGCGCCACCACCGCCCTCGCCGGCGGTCACCACGACCACCCTCGCGGCCACCACCACGGCTGCCACCTCTACGCGGCCATCATCCACGGCAACCCGGTCCTCGTCCGAAGCTGTTCCGGCGACGGGTTCCGCGGCCACTCCCGGTGATTGCGCTGCCCCCTACTGAGGGAACAGCTCCCGGAGGGAAGGCTCGGCCTCTTCTCCGTCCCGCATCGCTTCGACCACCGCTTGGTGGAAGCTGCGGCTGTCCTCCTCCGAGTCACAGGGGACCGGGCTGCCGGCCATGGTGAACCAGTCCGTGGCACCCGTGTACTGCACCGCCACATGCGCCTGGCCCTCCGACCAGGTCGTATGCACGCTCAGGTCACCGTCGATCACGCCGATCTCCTCGGTGCGCACCACCCCGGGCCGCGCGTAGATCCCGATCGTGGTCCAAGATGCCCAGGTCATGGCTCCCCCTTGGTGCCAGGGGCCACCGGCCGCCGGCAGCCAGTGCGGTCTTTCAAGTCTGACACCGGACGGGCCACAGCGCACCGCATCGACCGGGCATTGCGGAACGGGGCGGTCCGCCGGCGCGCGCCCCGTCCCCGACCACGTACCGCTATCCCCGGCCGGCCCCCTGGCCGTCTTCCCGGCCGCCACTGGGCGTGAGGCGCACCGACAGCCGCCCCGGCCCCCGGGTGAAGACCCCCGCCTCGGCGGGCGCGGCGCCGTCCGCGAAGGCCATCGCGGGGAAGGCGTCCAGCAGCTGGTTCACGCCGACCTCCACCTCGGCCTTGGCCAGCAGCGCGCCCACACAGAAGTGGCGCCCGAGCCCGAAGGCCACATGGTCGGCGGCGGCGCTGAAGGCGCTGGCCGCCGCGATCTCGGTACGGAAGACATCGAAGGTCTCGGGGTGGGCGTAGCGCCGCTCGTCGCGGTTGGCGGCACCGATCAGGCAGGTGACGGTGGAACCCGCGGGTACGGTGCCACCGCTGAGGGCGACGTCCTCGGCGGGCTGCCGCATGATCATCTGGACGGGCGGGCTGTAGCGCAGGCTTTCGGCGAAGGCCGCCGGTACGAGGCTGCGGTCCGCCCGCACGGCGGCGAGCTGGTCGGGGTGGGCGAGGAGGTTGCGGAAGATGCCGGCGATGGCCTTGTCCGTGGTCTCGCCGCCGGCCGCGAGCAGCAGGCTGACGAACGCGGTGATGTCCTGGTCGTTCATCCGGGTGCCGTCGATCTCGGCGGTGCACAGGGTGGACAGGAGATCGTCGCCGGGCGCGGCGCGGCGTTCCTGGATGAGGGGCAGCAGGTACGCGGCCAGCTCCTCGCTGGTCCGCAGGCCGGTGGCCGTGACGGCCGGGTCCTGGGCGAGGTTGGCCAGGAACGCGACGACCGCCCCGTACCAGGTGTGGAAGCGGTCGTGGTCGGCCCGGTCCAGGCCGAGCATGTCGACGATGACGTTGATCGGGAAGCGGGTCGCGAAGCGCGACACGAGGTCGGCTTCGTCGGCCTCCCGAAAGCCGTCGATCAGCTCCCGGGCATTGCGCTCGATCACCGGCAGGAACTTCTCGCGCAGCTCGCGGCCCCGGAAGGCGGGCGCCACCAGCGCGCGGCGTACGGCGTGTTCGCGCCCGCTCATCTGCGGCAGGGTCCGGCCGCCGTGCACCGGCTCCATCTGCCACTCGTAGTTGTCGCTGGTGAACACCGGCTCGCGGAAGGCCCGTTGGACGTCCTCGTACCGGGAGATCAGATAGCTTCCGGTGCCCGGATCATGAAACAGCGGGTAGTGCTCCCGCAGGACGCGATAGGCGGAGTAGGGATCGGCTTCGAATTCCGGGGAGAGGATGTCGGGCGGCTGCGGAATCGTGGTCACGACGCGTCCTCGGCTTCCCTGAGCAGGAGCATGATCAGGAGCAGGAACAGGATCGGTGACCGGGCTCCGGCGATCGGGCCCGGGCGATGGTGCGCCTGCGGGTGCTGCCCGACGCTATGGCAGTTCGGCCGGGTCGGTCCAGAGGGCCCCAGCGGGTCGGGTGGCGCCAACTCCCTTATGGACCAGCAGGGTTGAGAGGGTTCGATCGATCCCTCGGCGCGCGTCCCCGACGGAGATCCCCGCAGTCCCGTAGCTCGCGTATGCGCCACTGCGCCACCGGCTCCCACCCCCACATCTGACCGGATTCACCCCTTGCCTCCCGTCCTCCACCCCACCTACCTTTGACCGCATGACCAGATGTGAAAATTGGTCACGCAGTCGCACCCGCACCAGAAGAGGCACAGGTCGTGGAACAGACGCAGCGCGGTGAACGCATCCTGGAGGTCGCCGGCGAGCTCCTGCTCGCCTGGGGATACCGGCGGGTGACCATCGACGAGATCGCCCGCCGCGCCAAGGTCGGCAAGGGCACGGTCTATCTCCACTGGAAGACCAAGGACGCCCTGCTCCTGGCCGTCGTGGTCAACGCCAAAGCGCAGAGTCTGCGCCACCAGCTGGACCGCATGCGTGCCGATCCCCTGGAGGTCCTGGCGAGCCGGATGATGTGCGGGCTCTACCGCGACTACCTGGCCGACCCGGTGCTGCGCGCCGTCCAGACCGACGACTCCGACATTCTCGGCCGCCTCAACGACACCGCCAAGCAGGAGCTCGCGGAACTGATGACGTACGGCGACCATGTCCTGCGCCGCCACCTCCAAGTGCTGCGCACACACGGCCTGGTACGTGAGGACGTCACCGTCGCCCACCAGCACTACGCCATGATGGCGGTGGCCGCCGGGTTCTTCATGACCGAAGCGCTCGGCACCGGCGCCCCCGACTCCCCGGTCGCCCCCGCCGCGCCGGAGGAACGGATCGACATCCTGGCCCACACGCTCCGGGGCGCACTGGAATTCCCGGTCGCACCGGATCCCGATGCCGCCGCCTCCGCCGCCCGGCGTGCGCTCGCGGCGGCGACCGCCGCCGCACCCGAGATCATCGCGCTCTACGAGCACTTGGAGGAGCGCAGCTCACAGGAAATGCGTCGGCAGCTGCGCGACTGACAACGAAACCGACCGGCACCACATCCCCATGCGGAGGAGAACAGACGATGTCGGAAACCACCACCAACCCGTTGGCCGAACACGTCGGTAAGCACCCGGGCGAACTCAACGAGATGGACCCGGTGCTGCTGACCGACCCGTTCAAGGGCTACGGCGAGGTGCGCGAGCAAGGCCCCGTGGTCCGCGGCCGTTTCCTGGACGACACACCCGTATGGTTCGTCACCCGCTTCGACGACGTACGCGAGGTCTTACGCGACCAGCGTTTCGTCAACAACCCGGCCTCCTCCGCCGGCGGCGCGGACGACGGCCCGGTGACCCGCCTGATGGACACCATGGGCCTTCCCGAGGAGTTCCGCCCCTACCTCCTCGGATCGATCCTCAACGTCGACGCCCCCGATCACACCCGCCTCCGGCGTCTGGTGTCCCGCGCCTTCACCGCGCGCAAGATCACCGATCTGCGTCCGCGCGTGGAGCAGATCACCGACGACCTCCTGGCCCGGCTCCCCGAGCACGCCGAGAACGGCGTCGTCGACCTCATCGAGCACTTCGCCTATCCCCTCCCCATCACCGTCATCTGCGAACTGGTCGGCATTCCGGAAGCGGACCGCCCGCAATGGCGGCAATGGGGCTCCGACCTCGTATCGCTGATTCCGGGACGCCTCGGCACCACGATCCCGGCGATGGTCGACCACATCCACGAACTGATCCGGGTACGCCGCAGCGCACTGACCGACGACCTGCTCAGCGAACTGATCCGGACGCACGACGACGACGGCGGCCGGCTCAGCGACGTCGAGATGGTCACCCTGGTCCTCACCCTGGTCTTCGCCGGTCACGAAACCACCGCCCACCTCATAGGCAACGGCACGGCCGCCCTCCTCACCCACCCCGACCAGCTGAGCCTGTTCACCTCGGACCCGAGCCTGCAGCCTCGCGCCGTCCACGAGCTGATGCGCTGGTGCGGTCCGGTCCACATGACCCAACTGCGCTACGCCTCCGAGGACCTCGACCTCGCCGGCACCCCGATCCGCAAGGGCGATGCCGTCCAACTCGTCCTGGTCTCCGCCAACTTCGACCCCCGCCACTACGACGACCCGAACCGCCTGGACCTCACCCGCCACCCGGCCGGCCACGCCGAGAACCACGTCGGCTTCGGCCATGGCATGCACTATTGCCTGGGCGCCTCCCTCGCCCGCCAGGAGGGCGAGGTCGCCCTGGGCAAACTGTTCGCGCACTACCCCGACGTATCGCTGGCCGTCGGGCCCGACCGTCTCGAGCGCCCGCAACTGCCCGGCAGCTGGCGGCTCAACTCCCTTCCGGTGCGGCTCCGGCCGTAGACCGGGCGGGCCTTGTCGCCCGCCACGACGACAGGGCGGACGGGTGCGGACGGCGGCGGAGTGTCCCGCCGTCCGCACCCGCTCCCGCACCCGCTCCCGCATCCGCACGCATCGGCGCGGACGACCTCGCGGGTCGCGGACCTCAACGACGTCCGGGCGGCGATCGGGGTATCGACGGCTCGTCCGTCGAGCGCTCACATGTGCAGGGCAGGTACGGCCACACCGGCCCCCTCCGGCTCCGTGGCCTCCCTCGGCACCGCCTTGAGGGCGACCGTTGTCACCATCGCCGCGGCCAGCAGCCCCAACGAGGCCCACATGGCGGTCGCGTACAGGTCCGGGCCCCGGGCACCGACGCTCCCCGCGGTCGTGATCACGGCGGAGGCGAGCGCGGTCCCGAGGGAGGCACCGATGCCGAAGCAGGCACCGTTCAGACCGGGCAGGGCGCCCTTTTGATCCTTGGGGGCCGAGACCACGGCCAGGGCGTTGAGGGCGGTGATGCTCAGGCCGTTGTACGTGATGCCGAGCACCGCGAGCGCAGCCACCAGGACCCACTGCGAGGTCATGAACGGCACCGCGACGGCGAAGGCGATCAGCGAGCCGGCGGAGCCGATGACCACGCTGCGGCGCCAGCCGATCCGCGGTCCGAGAATGCCCGCGAGCGGAGCGCCGATCACGCCGATGGCCTGGGCGGGGGTGGCGAACAGCAGCGCCGACTGCGTCGCGCTCAGGCCGTAACCGGCATGCGGGTCCTGGGTGAACAGCGGCACGGTGAGGGTGAGCGCCCCGAAGGCTCCGGCGAGGGTCAGCACGGTCGTGGCCAGCAGCGGCCAGGCGCGGCGCGAGGCGAGCAGCCCGGTGTCGATGATGGCGTCCGGGTTGCCCCTGCCGACCTGGACGAACACGACCAGACAGAGGAGGCCGACCAGCACACAGCCCGCGGTCGGCGCAGACAGCCAGCCCCACGACTCCCCCTGTGCCAGCCCGATCAGCACCCCGGTCAGGCCGGCGCCGAGGAGGCACGTACCGCGCCAGTCCATGCGGCCGACCGCCGTCGGGGGCGCGGCGGGGACGGTCTTGAGTACGGCGAGGGTGCCCGCCACCGACACCACGAGGCCGGCCAGGAAGATGCCGCGGAAGCCGACGGTGTCCGCGAGCCGGCCGCCGAAGACGGCGTCCACACCGGCGAATCCGCCGTTGACCGCGGTGATGATGCCCGCGGCACGGCCGAAGCCCTTGGGCGACAGGGTGTCGTTCAGGGTCAGGAACGCCAGGGTGAACAGGGCGGCGGAGAAGCCCTGCAGAACGCGCCCCACGAGGAAGACGCCGATGTCCGGGGCGGCGGCGCAGGCGAGGTCGCCCGCGATCACCAGCAGACAGCCCAGCAGCATCATCGGCTTGCGGCCGCGGTAGTCGCTGAGGCGGGCCAGGGTGACCTGCCCGACCGCCGCGAACAGGAAGAACAGCGTCTGCGAGAGCCCTACGAGCCCGCTGGTGGTGTGCAGGCGACGGATGACGTCAGGGAGGGCCGGGCTGAGCATGGTGGCGTTGAGCTGGTAGCCGAGCACGGCCAGCGCCAGCGCCACGAGCATGCCGGGACGGCTGTCGGACCGCGGCTTCGCGGTGCGGTCAGAGCACGTCGACATGGCGGCTCCTAAGGGGAGAGGGGTCGGGGTGGTACGCCGCGGGCGGCTGTCCGCTCGTCGCTGTCCGCCGTTGTCGGCCGGCTCCGCCGATGTACGCGGCGTTGCGGCGGTTGGCGCGCCGAGGGAGACAACGACGCTCGGAACGCCATTGAGTGGGACGGCCCGATCGCTACTTGTCTGACAAGAAGTGGTGAGGAACTGGTCTACCGCCGCATTCGAAGAGCTGTCAAGGATTCCTTGCCGGTTCCTGGCGCCCCGCCACTGCTCGCCGCACGCCGCACGAACTCCCGTACACCGGCGGCGCCCCCGCGCTCCGGCCGCCACATGCGTAGGCTGGACCGCCGGTCAGCGGCAGTCCGACGGCACCCTCAGGAGATGGCAATGGCTGACAGACAACAGCAGCGACGCCCGGTCGTCGTGCTGTACGAGCGGATCGTGGAAGCGATCCATCAGGGCGTCTACCCGCCCGGGTCGCAGCTGCCGACCGAACCCCGCCTCGCCGCCGACCTGGGCGTGAGCCGGCCCGCGCTGCGCGAGGCGCTGATCCTGCTCCAGGAGGACGGGGTCATCACGGTACGGCGCGGGGTGGGCCGTACCGTCAACCACCACCCGCCGCGGCGCGGCTTCGAGACCCTGAAGCCCATGGAGGAACTGCTCGGCGCGGGGCAGGCCGTCCGCACCGCCCGGCTGGCGCACACCCTGGAGGAGCCGACCGACTTCTCCGCGCAGCATCTGCTGCTTCCCGCTCATGGCGAAGTCCGGTTCTGGGAGAGCATGATCGAGGTCAACGGGCTGCCGTCCTGCCTGGCGCACGAGTGGGCGGCCACCGAAGAGACCCTCGCCGGGCTCGGCCTCATGCCCGCGATGGCCCTCGACAACCCCCAGGGCGCGCCCTCGACGATGCTCCGGCTGCTGCTGGAGGCGGGGCGCGGAATGCCCCTGAAGGGCTCCTCGACGATGGTCGCCACCATGCTCGGCCGCCGCCGCGGCGAGCAGTTCGACCGGCCCGCGGACACCCCGGCCGTTCTGGTGACCCAGGTCGTCCACGCGGGGCGGACCCCCGTCCTGGCGGCCAAGTACATGCTGCCCACCGGGGCCCCGGCGCTCCCCGTCTGGCAATCGCGCTGAACGGACGGATGCGGCGCGGGGTGCGGGCGCGACGCACGGAACAAGGGTGGCGGACGAGGACGAACGCGGACATGTGGCAGGCGCATGCGGCGGCCGAATCCGTCCGGAGCGACCCCCGTTCCGGTCACCGGAACGCGCGGCTACACTGCCACCCCATGTACTTGTCAGACAACCTCTCTCCCGATGCGGTCGACGTACCCGGTACCCCCGGCGGCACGGGCCTCGGCACCGGCGCCCTCGACCGCGAACAGATCCAGCAGGCTCCCAAGGTCCTGCTGCACGACCACCTGGACGGCGGCCTGCGCCCCGCCACCGTCGTCGAACTCGCCCGCGACGCGCACTACGGCGCGCTGCCCACCACCGACCCCGCCCGGCTCGGCGCATGGTTCCGCGACGCCGCCGACTCCGGCTCCCTCGAGCGGTACCTGGAGACCTTCGCGCACACCTGCGGCGTGATGCAGACCCGCGAGGCGCTGCACCGGGTCGCCGCGGAGGCCGCCGAGGACCTGGCCGCCGACGGCGTCGTCTACGCCGAGATCCGTTACGCGCCCGAGCAGCACCTCGAGCGCGGCCTCACCCTGGAACAGGTCATCGAGGCGGTCAACGACGGCTTCCGCGAGGGCGAACGGCGCGCGGCGGCCGACGGGCGCACGATCCGCGTCGGCACCCTGCTGACCGCCATGCGGCACGCCGACCGCTCCCGCGAGATCGCCGAACTGGCCGTCGCCTACCGTGATGCCGGCGTCGTCGGCTTCGACATCGCCGGAGCCGAGGCCGGCAACCCGCCCGAGCGCCACGTCGACGCCTTCGACCACCTCAGAGCCGCCGGCAGCCACATCACCATCCACGCCGGCGAGGTCGTGGGCCTGCCCTCCATCCAGGAGGCGGTGCAGCGCTGCGGCGCCCATCGGATCGGCCACGGCGTCCGCATCACGGACGACATCACCGTCGCCGACGACGGCTCGGTCACGCTCGGCCGGCTCGCCTCCTACGTGCGCGACCACCGCATCGCGCTCGAAGTGTGCCCCACGTCCAACCTCCAGACCGGCGCGGCCTCCTCGTACGCCGAGCACCCCATCGACCTGCTGCGCCGCCTGAAGTTCCGGGTCTGCGTCAACACCGACAACCGTCTGGTCAGCGGCACCACGATGACGCGGGAGTTCCAGCACCTGACCGACACCTTCGGCTATGGCCTGGACGAGATGGAGTGGTTCACCGTGAACGCGATGAAATCCGCGTTCATCCCCTTCGACGAGCGCCTCGCGCTGATCCACCAGATCATCCGCCCCGGTTACGCCCGGCTGCGGACCCAGAGCCTCAGCCGCCTCCCGGCCGCTTGGGCCGCGTCGGCGGCGGTTCCCGCGTAGGGAGTTCGGCGGCGTGCGACGGGTGTCGTACGGCGCGTCCCGGAGAAGCGGGCCGGCCGCCGGGCCGGGCCGATCTCCGGGGCCGACATCCCGGGCCGAACTCCGCCCTGGGCGTGGGGCGTTGGGCGTCTCGATCGGCTGGAACTGTCAGCGATCACACGCCAACAGTGTGTGTGGGCTCCCGCTGATCAAATTCGCGCACCCACGGTGCGGTCACCGGCGGCTCCTCCGGCGGCGGCACCTCCTACAAGAACTGCGCCGCCGTGCACGCCGCGGGCAAGTCCCGCATCGTGCGAGGAGAGCCCGGCTACGGCCGCCACCTCGACCGGGACGGGGACGGCGTCGGGTGCGAGTGGTAGCCGGACCGGGACCTCGGCCGGAGCGGACCGGCCCGCCGTCGTCCGCGTCCGACCCAGGGCATCGCGCCGGAGCCGGCCGCTTCGTCGGCCGCCGCCCCGGCCCGCGGCGTCAGCCCACCAGCCCCGCGCCCAGCAGGCCGAACAGCAGCACACCGATGACGATCCGGTAGATGACGAACGAGTTGAAGGAGTGCTTGGCCACGAACTTCAGCAGCCAGGCGATCGAGGCGTAGGCGACGCCGAAGGAGACGACCGTGCCGACGGCCAGCGGGGCGATGGAGGCGCCCGAGCCGACGGCGTCCTTCAGCTCGTAGATACCGGCTCCGGTGAGGGCGGGAATGCCGAGGAAGAAGGACAGCCGGGTGGCCGCGACGCGCTCCAGGTCGAGGATGAGCGCGGTGGACATGGTGGCGCCGGAGCGGGAGAAGCCGGGGAAGAGGAGGGCGAGGATCTGGGAGCAGCCGACCCACATGGCGTCCTTGAGGGAGGTGTCGTCCTCACCGCGCTTGTGCCGGCCCATCTGGTCCGCCGCCCACATCACACCACTGCCGATGATCAGCGAACCGGCCACCACCCACAGGGAGGCGAGCGGGCCCTCGATCAGGGGCTTGGCGGCCAGGCCGACGACGACGATCGGAAGGGTGGCGTAGATGACCCACCAGGCGAACTTGTAGTCGTGGTGGTAGCGCTCCTCGCGGTTGCGCAGACCGCGGAACCAGGCGCCCACGATGCGCACGATGTCCTTGAAGAAGTAGACGAGCGCCGCGGCGATCGCGCCGACCTGGATGACGGCGGAGAAGCCCACGACGGCCTTTTCGTCGACGGGGATTCCCATCAGCCCCTCGGCGATCTTGAGGTGGCCGGTGGAGGAGACAGGGAGGAACTCCGTCACCCCCTCGATGGCTCCGAGGACGAGGGCTTGGCCGATGTTGATCGCGCTCATGGGGTCCAGTTCTGGGGAGGGTGCGGGCGGTGGGCGTGGGCGGTGGGCCTGGGGTGCGTCGCCCGGATGCTGCCGGGGCGGGTTCCGCGGCCGCCCGGCGCACGGTGCGGGCCGGTGGTCCGCCGTACGGCGACGGACGCAGGATCGTACCGCTGTGAGGATGCCAGAGCAGCCCGGGCCGGTGACGGGGAGTCCTGGTGGGTGGGCGGAGCCGCTGGTCGGGGGGGCGGGCGTCCTGGTCGTCGGGTCCTCTCCTGGTGGGCCGCGGGGGCGTACGGCGGGCCCCGGTGGCTACCGCGCGGCGATGGTCTACATCACTGTAGACGACCCGGCGGGGAGGCCGGAATCGGGCCGGGCACGGGGCCGTGGACACGGTGGCGCTTCGGCCTCGGGCCGCCGGACCCGGACGGCACGCTGTGTGCCGGGCCGTGCGCGGTGCGGGGATCGCCGCCCCGGTGGTCTTCGTGACGGCGCGCGGCGACCTCACCGAGACCTCGCCCACCGGTACGCCGTACCCACGACCACCCTCGCGTGGCCGGCGGAGGCCGGGGCGGTCACGGTGCACGTCGGCGACGACGGGCCCGGGGTGTCCGGGGAGGTCGTCGTCTCGCGCTTCGGGTCCGGCGGCCCTGCGAATCGCGCGGCCCGGCACGGCGGGGCGGGCCGCGGCGGCCAGGAGGGCGGCGAAGACCGCCGTCGTCGTCACCGGCGGAACGCCGTCGCCGTCCTCGGGCGGCGCGGCCGCGCTCGGCGCTCCGCGCTCAGCCGCAGGGGCCGGACGGACGCTGCAGGACGTGCAGCGCCTGCCGGGGGGACAGTCCCGACCGCGGTGCGGCGTTGAGGCTGAGGTGCTCGGCGGGGAGGCCGGCGAACTGCGGCAGGAACTGGGACAACCGGGTACGGGTGAACATCCCCAGGTGGTGGCTGCTGTACCGGGCCAGATCCAGGACCTCGGACCAGGCCGTGAAGCGGACCAGCAGCGCGAGCGGGGCCCGCGGGACGGCCGGGATGGGTGCGCCGTCCCAGGAGGACGCGGCCAGCACCGTGGGGTGCCAGAGCGCGTCCGGGCGGGGCGCGAACCGCTGGGGTGTGCCGAGCACCGGCCGGGCGCCGCAGGCGCGGGCGGCCCGCGCCCATGCGGCGCCGCGTTCGGCATGGGCGACGGGGAGGGCGGTGCGGCTGGCGGGGTGGGCCGCGTAATGGAGCGCCGCCCTGGTGAAGGCGCTCTCGAACGGGGACCAGACGCTCTGGTGCACGGCGATGAGGGACGTCGCCGCGCAGGTGCGGCCGGCGCGCCCGAAGCAGGACGGGACGGCCGCGCGCACGGCCGCGGGGACGGAGGCGTCGTGCCGCACGATCAACAGGCCCGGCGGGGCGAGGGTTTCGCCGTCCGGCCGGGGCGTGGCCGGGCAGCATTGCGGGGCGCGCGCGTCGCAGTGCTCGGCGAGGAGGGCATGCAGGGCCCAGGTGGCGGTCCGGCTCTGCGGCAGGACGAACTGCCAGACGCCGTCCGGGAGTCCGGCGGCCCGGGCGTGCTGCGCCATCCGTAGCGCGGCTACCGCGGTACAGGCGCTCAGCCTGGTGATGACGGCGCTTCCGGACAGCAGGGCGGGCAGGGCGCCTTCCAGGAGGGACATCAGCGGGTGGGCGTCATCGGTGCAGGACGTCACCACCGCGTGCCCCGGGGCGGTCCGTGCGGCGACGCGCCCGCTCAGGTGCGGCCGGGGCAGGCGGTAGCGGCGGAAGTGTGCGCGGGCGGCGGCCTCACAGGCCGGGAAGTAGCGGTCGGCCGTGTGCAGTTCCGTCATGGTGTCGGCCGAGCCGAGGCCGCAGCCGTGCACCAGGGCCGGGAACAGCAGGGCGCGCTCCGCCCGGAACCGGGCCCGCAGCTCCCGCAGAATGCCGATTCTCCTCGACAACGGAACGGTGTGCCAGAGCTGTTGGGCGGCTCGGGCCCGCCCCGCGGCCAGGTGGACGTCGGTGGGAACGGACACCGGGATGGTGGCGAGTCGCCGGCCGGTGAAGGCGCTGGCCACCGAGGCGCCGGCGGCGCTTCCCGACGTGACCAGGCCGAGCGCCGTGGGGTCGGGAAGGTCCGCACACAGCTGCGCGGGGGTGGGGGCCGAGGGGGTGGAGGAGGAGGTCATGCCGCTCTGTTCTGGAGGGGTAGGGGTGGTGGGGGCGGGTGAGGGGAGGGGACGGCCCGGCCGTTCAGCGCACGGCAACCGGCAGGAATCCGCCGCCGTGGCGGGCGGCCCGGCCGGCGGCGGTCCGCGGCGGGCGGGCGGAGCGGGCCGGTCGGGGGCGGTCGTCCGGCCCGTCCGTAGCCGCGGCCGCGACGGCGACGGCGACGGCGACGGCAGTCCGACGTTCGGGCGTCGCGCGTGCGCGGCGGGAGAAACGGGGAACGCCGCGCGGGGCGTGGGGCATTCGGGGCTCCTGGTGGCATGTGGCACGAGGTGGTGGCAAGTGGCACGGGTGGCATGTGGCACGGGGGATGACGTCGGCTCCCCCGGCTCCTGCCGCTTCTGACGGCGAGCCGGGTCGTAGGTGCCATCGGTGTGTTAAAGGCGCCCGGCCCCCGGGGATCACAGCCCAGGGCACGAATTCACCCGCCCGGCCGCCGACCGGACAGGTGAGGGCCCGTCGTCGCTGGTCGTGGACCTGCGCCGAGCCGCGCGCGAGGGCGACGGCCATGCGGTCGCCCATCGGGGCCGCAGGGAGGCCGACGCGGGGGCGACACGGGCCCAGCGGGCCGCGGTGAACGGCTCCCTCGGCCGCGGGCGGGCCCGCTCGCCGCAGCGGCGCGACGCCATGGATCCGCTCCCGCGGAATGCGCTCCGACGGGCCCGTGCAACCATCGGAGGCCCTTCGGTGTTTTTGTGAGTGATGGACGAGACAGCCGAGCCACTCTGCGAACGCCTGGCGACGGATCTGGACAACGGTTTTACGGAACTTGTCCGGGTCCACGCCTCAGCGGTCCATGCCTTCCTGCTCCGGGTGACGGGAAACACCGCGGAGGCGGACGACCTGGGCCAGGAGACATTCCTGCGTGCCTATACGGCACTGCAGGGGTACTCCGCGGAACGGCGCCGTGCGCTGCGTCCCCGTGCGTGGCTGATGACGATCGCCGCGAACGTGTGGCGCAACCATGTGCGCTCCTGTGTCCGCCGGCCCGTCGCCACCGCTCGTGTGGAGGATTCCTGCGAGAGCTGGCCGGCCGAAGGACCGGGGCCGCAGGAGCGGGCGGAGACGGCCGCCGACCGGGCGCTGCTGGTCGCGGCGCTCGCTCGATTACCCGAGCGGGCCCGGGAGGCGGTGGTGCTGCGGCATGTGGTCGGCATGAGCTACGCCGAAGTGGCCGAGGTGCAGGGATGCCCGGTCGGTACGGTCAAGGCCCAGGTGTCGAGAGGGCTCGGCACCCTGCGTGAATTACTGGAACCAGAAGTCGCGTTGCTGAGGGAGGTGACGATGTGAACCGAGGTGGGGAATGGACCACACAGCCAAAGAGCGCAGTGGAGGCCGCCCTGGCGGGGCTTGCGGGTCCCGCTCCGGGGGACTTCGCGGCCAGGGTGCTGCAGCGGGTCGGGATCCCGAGGGACCGGTACGACATGTATCTGCACCTCGACGCGCCCGCCGGCGGGCTGTACGTCGCGTACGGGGCGCACGGCGTGACCGGAGCCGCGCTGGGCAGAACGCTGCCCGGCCCCCGGGCGTTCGAGGAGGCACACCTCGCCCGCACGGGACGGAGCGCGATCCCCACGACGCGGCCCCTGCCGGGGCTGCGGACCGCGCTGCGCACCGGGCGTGCCAAGAATCTGCAGATCGATCTGCCGGAGCTCACCGAAGCCGAGCGTGCCGCGCTCGATGCGGTACGCACCATTCCACGCGGGCAGCTGCGGCCGCTCGCCTGGGTCGCGCGGGAGGCCGCGCTCCCCGACAATGCCGCCGTCACCGAGGCCCTGGTGGTCAATCCGGTGCCGCTGCTGATCCCTTGCCACCGGGTCACGTTCGACGAGGGCGGACCCTGCGATCTGCGGTACGGGCCCACAGTGGGCGCGGTGCTGCGCGGCGCCGAGGGCATCGACGACGCGCTGGTGGGGCTGTCGCGTGCGGGGACGGTGTTCCTCGGCAGCGACACCACACGGATCTACTGCCATCCGACCTGTGCCCACGCACGGCGGATCACCCCGCCGCACCAGGTGCCGTTCCGCTCGGCGCGAGCCGCACGCGCGGCGGGATACCGCGCCTGCAAGAGCTGCCGGCCCATAGCGGCATGAGGCCGCGCGGCGGAATGAGCTCCGCCGCGAAGTGAGGCCGGTTGCGGCGTGAAGTCCCTCGCGCCAGGCGGGAGACAGCGGCGTGCCATGAGCCGCGCAACAAGGGACACCCAGTCATGTCACCCAGCGGGGAGGAAGACGTCATGCATGCCAGAAGCCGGGGGGCCGTGAACGAAGTGGTGGGTGCCGTGGTCGTCGCGGAGCACCACACGCCGATCGGTCGTCTGACGCTCGCCGCCACGGAGGAAGCCCTGCTCTACTGCGGCTTCTTCCCGTCGGAGACCGTTCGGCAACGGCTGACGGCGGGGGCGCGGGAGTGCCTGGACGAGGACGGTGCCGGTCCGGACCGGTTGGAGGTGATGCGCGAGGCGCGCGGTCAGCTCGACGACTTCCTCGCGGGGAAGCGGCGCTCGTTCTCCGTGCCGCTGGACCCGAGCCTGGCCACACCGTTCAGCAAAGAGGTCGTGCTGGCGGTCGCGGAGCATGTTCCGTACGGAGGGACGGCCACCTACGGTGAGCTCGCCGCGGCGGTGCACCGTCCCGGATCCGCGCGGGCGGTGGGCAAGGCGCTGGGCGCCAACCCGTTGTGCGTCGTACTGCCCTGCCACCGCGTCGTCGGCGCCTCGGGGCGGCCGACGGGATATGCGGGCGGCGTCCAGGCCAAGCGCTTCCTGCTCGCCCTGGAATGTCGGAGCTGACCCGGTGAGGCGTCCGCTCATCCGCCGAGGCCCAGCCGTACGGCGAAGCCGATGAACACGGTCCCCACGACCGCCTCGACCACGCGCGCCGCTCCGGCGCCCGCGTCGGGCCGGCGCGCGGCCACCCAGCGGCGCAGCAGATGCACGGCACCGCTCAGCAGGACCAGCCACAGCGATGCCAGCGACAGATGGACCGCGGCCAGCACGGCCATGGTGCGCCCCGGGGGATCACCGGGCGGCACGAACTGCGGCAGGAACGCCAGCAGGAACAGCCCGACTTTGGGGTTTGCTCCGGTGCACAGCAGGCCCTGCAGCCAGCAGCGCCGCAGGGACACCGGGGGCGGCTGCCCGGGGTCGGTGCCCGGCTCGTGCGGCGGTGGGCGACGCAGCGCGGAGCGCAGGGCCCGTAGGCCCCACAGCAGCATGAGGGCCGCACCGCACCAGCGGACGGCGGTGAACAGTTCGGGCCGGCCGGCCAGTACGAGGGATACCCCGCTGATGGCGAGCACCGCATGGGCGGCCCCCGCCGTCACCATGCCGGCCGCCGCGGCGAGCGCGGGCGCGCGCCGCCCGGTGCGCAGCACCAGTTGGGCGACCAGCGCCGCGTCCGGGCCCGGGGTCGTGATCACCAGCAGGGAACTGCCCAGGAACCACCCGCTGATCATGGGTGGCTCCGGCAGCGCCCGGTGGCGGTGGTTCCTGGGGGCGGTGGGCTCATTCCGCGGCCGCCTCCGGGTCCACCGTCAGCAGCGATTCGATCCGCCGGACCTCGGCATGATCGGCGTCGAGCTGCTCCGGGTCCTCGTGGGCGAGCACGACAAAGCCGAGCGAGAGCGTGCCCAGCAGGTCCTTGGTCGGGGCGATCCGGTCGCCGTTGCGCACCGGCACGGCCGAGACATGATGGCTCTTCACCTCCCTTATGCCGTCCAGCACCTCGGCATTGCGCACCACTCCGGAGGACCGGCTGATCAGGAACACCACCCGGACCCGTCGGCGCAGCTCGTAGCCGGACGGCACGGAGCGACGGCCGGTGAAGTACGCCACCGCCCGGTCGACCTGGCTGTCGCCGGTCGCGGCGCGGCAGAAGCGGGGGTGGCCGCCGCCGTGCGGCCGGGCGTTGACCTCGATCAGCCGCGGTCCGTCGGCAGTCATCATCACCTCGACGTGCGCGGCGCCCCACCGGAAGCCGACCGCGTCCAGCACACCGCGGGTGTAGCCGACGAGTTCCGGCACCTCGGGGCGGTCCTCGGGGACCCAGTCCATGGATTCGTACACCGCCATCTGCCCGCCGCTGTCGACCTTGCGGTAGCGGCACACGTCCGTGACGGTGTGGCTGCCCCCGTGGCTGAAGACGTCGACGACGTACTCGGTGCCGGTCGCGTACTCCTGCACGAGCATCTGGTCGTTACGGATCCCCCACTGGTTGAGCTGCCCGAGCTGGGCCTCGAACTCCCGGCGCCAGCCGAGCCCCCCGGCGATCCGGGTCACGCCGTCGGTGCTGGCGCTCTTCGGCGGCTTGACCACCAGGTCGTGGCCGGTCAGCCGCTCTGCGTCGAGCCAGGCGGCGACCTCGTCCGGATCGGCGGTGCACAGCTGCCGGATCACCGGCAGCCCGGCCGCGGAGACGGCTTGCGCCATCGCGTATTTGTGGCGGCGGGCCGCCGCCAGTTCGGGGACGTTCGCCACCTCGGGCACGGTCCGGGCCGCCAGCAGGTCGGCGAGTTCCACGCCGATCTCGGCGCCCGGCAGGACGCAGCGCGGCCGCAGCGCCCGCAGCCGTTCCACCAGCGGGGCCTCGTCCCCGCTCAGGGTCAGGATCTCGTCGAAGTCCTCCGGCCGGAAGGACCCGGCGTAGGCCTGCGGGATCTCCGGATACGACACGACCGCCACCGTCGGCACGCCCGCGGCACGGAATGCCGGGGCGTACAGGCCACCGGAGGAGAACGGATCGACGACGACGGCGGGGCTGCCGGAAGGATACGGAGACACAGCTGGTGTTCCTTGTCCGCTCGGTGGTGGGAGGGCTCGGGGCCGGGGTCGGTCAGCGGCGGCCGGGACCACGGGGGCCCCGGCCGCACTGCGCGGTCAGCCCGCCAGGTCCGCCGACAGCGGCCGGTGCCCGAAGCTGACCTCGGCCTCGGGCAGCCCGGGGAAGACCGCGGTGACGGTGTCGCCGCTGCGTACGGCGGGGATCTCCTGCCGCAGCCGGATCAGCGACGTCTTGCGCTCGTGCCACGGGCACACCAGCCGGTTGCCCTCGGGGGCCAGTTCGGCCAGGTGCAGCGGGCCGCCGCGGTGCGGACAGCGGGCCCGCATCACGAAGGAGCCTTCGTCGGTCCGCGCATACACATACGGCTGGCCGGCCACCACCGCGCAGTTGTTCCGGCCGGCCACGGAGAACGTCACTACATGCACTTCTTGTAATCCCCCACCGAGTGGATCTGGTAGACGCATTCCTCGGACTCGATGATCGCCCCGTGCAGCCGGTTGCGCTGGATGACGGTGCCTTCACCGGCTTCGAGGATCTGGTGCGAGTCGAAGCCGGAGACGAACTTCATCGTGCCGGACACGATGTGGCACAGCTCGTCGCCGTCGTGGCAGTGGGTGTTGGAGAGTTCGCCGTACGGCTCGACGATGTCGGCGACCGGGGCGGTGACACGGCCGCTGGAGAGGGCGTCCCACACCGGCGCGTGCAGCTTCTTGAACTCGGGGCCGTTGTCCATCCAGGCGATCTGGGTGGCGAAGTCCTCGTCGGCGAGGTCCTGGATGCGGCGGTACTCCTCGATGCCGCGGACGATCTCCGGGATGATCTGCTCGCCGTGCTCGGCGACGAGCGGGCGGATCAGCTTCTCCAGGGCCATCCGGCCGTGGTGCTGGTCGATGTGGACGTGTTCGGTGAAGTACTGGGCGTCGACGCGGTCGCCGAAGACGTCCTTGAGCAGGGCGGTGGCCCGGCGGCAGAAGTCCACCAGCGTGGCCTCGGTGTAGTAGAGCGCGCCCACGTAGCGGAAGAACAGTTCGTGGTTCTTGCCCAGGTAGTGGAAGTAATTGTTCATCAGCAGGCTGCTGTTGAGGTAGTACTGCCAGTACCGGTGGACGTCGGTCTCGAGCCCGACCGACTCCAGGGTGCGCTCGAAGAGCTGGCTGTGCTTGGTGTCGTGGACCCCGTAGCCGTACTCATCGATGACGATCTTGAACCACTCGGACTGGGCGGCGCCGTAGTAGCCGAGCACATTGCGGATCATCGGCGACGCCTCGGAGAGGAAGTCCGGGGCGAACTGGATGAGCCACATGCGGGCCGCGCGCTCGCGGTCGGTGGAGTTGGTGATGGCCTTCTCGGAGAGGGAAGGTCCGGCCGGTTCATGGGCGTTGAGGGATTCGAGGTAGGTCTCCAGGCTCTCGGACGTCCAGGTCCCGGAGGTCTCGACCTCCTTGTCGAGGAAGCCGAAGGCATACCGCTCCAGCGCGGGCCGGATCATCTCGCCGAGCACCCGGTTGGTGGGGCTGTAGAAGCGCTTGAAGTCCTCCCACTTGCCCTCGCCCTTGAGGCCGCCCTTGGGCAGGAAGACCAGGTCGGCCTCGTAGATGCTGGTGAGCAGGCGCTGTACGGCCAGGCTGCTGTAGTCCAGTATCTCGTCGCGGCCGGGGACCCGGTCGAGGTCCAGATGCCGCAGCACCTGCGGGCGCAGCTGGCGGCGGTAGGGGTTGTCGCTGTTCTGCCACTCCTCGTTGTCGAGGTAGATGGGGTTGCTGGCGTAACGGACGACCGCGTCGCGCAGTTCCTGGCCGTGCAGCTCGAACGGTTCGTAGGGGAACGGAGTGTGGCTCATCGGATCAGGTCGGCCTTCCTGTGAGGTGGGTGCGGTGGCTCAGCGTGCGGAGAGGCTGTAGTCCGTCCAGTGCAGCTCCACGTCCAGCCGCTCTCCCGGGCTGACCGGGACGGGCTTGTCGAACGGGATCAGTGCCTGCATCCAGTGGGACCCGACGTTGTCGGGCGAGTTGCGCAGTACGACCCCGGAGCCGAGGTCGAGTTCGAACCAGGCGACCAGCGCGGTGGCCTGCCCCGCGGTGGTGACGGGCACCGGGATCACCCGGCTGCCGGCCTCCAGCGGGTCGGTGAGCAGATCGAAGTCGAGCAGCTCGACGGGGCCGGAGAGCATCTCGTGCGGCCAGGTGTGCAGCCGTACGGGGAAGTGTCCGCGGGTCGACGCCGCGTTCATCAGCGATACGTCGAATCCGCCGGCGTTGCCCACCCGGTTGAGGCCGTCCGCCACCTCGCTGTGGATGAGCTGGCCGTACACCCGCGCCGCGCCCGGGATCAGGATTCCGCCCGGGGCGAGGAGGTGCGTACGGGCGTGGCGCATGGTGGGCAGCAGCCCTTCGCCGATCAGTCCGCAGTCGACGATCTCGGAGATGAGAACGTCGACCGGGCGCTCCAGGTCGCTGCCCATCTCCAGGTGGGTGGAGCGCTTGTTGACGACGGTGATGACATCGGACATCCCGTGCTCGGCGACGATCTGACGGGCGATCTCGGCGAGCAGCGGGTTCTCTTCGCAGGTGACGACCCGTCCGGCGCCGGCCCGGGCGGCGGCCATGGCGAGCAGGCCGGTGCCGGTGCCGATGTCCAGGACATGGGAGCCGGCCGGGATGCGGCGCTCCAGCGCCACGATGAGGGCGTCGTTGCGTTCGGTGTCGTTGAGCATGGCGAAGTGCCAGCGCGGGATCGTCCGGGCGGCGATCTCGGCGAAGGCCGCGGAGTGCGGGGACAGGCTCTCGCGGGGCCGGGCCATGGCGTCGACCGTGGCGGTCACCAGCCGGTTCAGCTCCTGCGCCTGCGTCTGCAACGAGGCGAGCGCGAGACGCAGCCCCGGAGACGCGTCGAGATCGAGCGCGGTGAATTCCTCGTCGCGGAATTCTGTATTCCCGTTGGTCAGGGAGTTGGCGGAAATACTCATGGCAGTGTGTGCACGCTCCTCCGGAATGAATTTCCGAATTGACGGCCGCTGGGGTGTGTATTGCCCATGGGGGCGAAGCGGGTCGTTCTCATCCTCAGGACACCATCCGCCGCGGGGGCCGGGCAAGGAACCTTTGGGAGTGCGGTCCTACTGCGGTACTTGGAGATTTCGCGAGGGGCGGAGACCGCGTTTCGGCGGAACCTTCCGATAGTTACTGACGCGCCCCTGACAGTTCACCGTTCGCTCATGCGCAATCCAGTGGACGGGGCCGCCACAAAAGAAATAGGAGCCTTCCGACTTCGGGCAGGCGTCATCCCGGCGCGGCGCCATGGGGCGTCGAACCGGGAGGACGCGCAGGCGAATTCGCCCGCAGGGCGAGAAGCGCGGGCCGGCCGCTGTCAGCCGGCCCGGCCGAGCGCCACCGTATGGGCCGCCATGGCCAGGAGCGAGAGCGTGATGTGCCGGTACCAGGCGGTCCAGGTGCGGATCTCGTGCCGGTCGAGCCCGGTGTGCAGCCGGGCCTCGTCCAGGTGGCGCCGGGCATGGCACCGGGCCGCGGCGGCGGTGACCATGGCGTGGCCGTTGGTGCCCCGGGGGGCATGGACCAGATAGCAGTCGGTCCGTGGTGCGTCGGGCCGGCGGTGCAGCAGCAGCGAGCGGGTGAAACCGTCGCAGGGGGGCGGCGCGGGCCCCCAGTGCGAGGTGTTCGGCACCGTCAGCCGCGCCCATCTGCCGGGGATGGCGCCGGGCTCGCCAGGGCCCCCCGGGGACGGCCACCAGCGCTGCTTGGGGATGGCCGCGGCGGCCGAGGCGGCGCCGAGCCGCCTGGCCGGCACGGCGAGCACATAGCCGATGCCCTGCTCCTCCAGCCAGCCGCGCAGCGCCTCGTCCTGGCCGTAGTCCTGCCCGCCGCACACCCACCGGAAGGGTACGGACGCGTCCCTGACGCGCTCGATCATCGTCCGGGCCAGCTCGGGTTTGGTCCGGTACGCAAGGCGCTCCTCGGGGACGCCGGCCTTGATGCAGCGCTGCGGGTCGTCGGTCCAGGACTCCGGCAGCAGCAGTTCACGGTCCATCAGGGCGCGGCCGTGCGGAGAGATGTAGGCGGTCATGACCGCGGTCTGGCAGTTCTCGACGCGCCGGGTGAGCTCGGTGTACTGGCGGGCCGCGGCGACGGTCTTGGCGCCCTTCTTCAGGGCGTCGGTCTGTCCGAGGACGAGCATCGCCTCGGGATGGCCCAGGTTTTCGGAGAGATAGCCGCGGACGGTGGCCTGGACGGCGTCGGCGTCCCAGCGGGCTCGGGTGAGCAGGCGCTGCATCCGCCAGGGCGAGGAGTCGCCGACCCGTTGGGCGAGCTGCCAGGTGTTGCTGCGGCCGCCGTCGGCGAGCAGGCCCAGCGCGTACTGCATCGCCTGCGCCCGCGGTTCGGGGCGGGCGAAGAGCGGGCCGATCCGCTCCCCCAGTTCGGCGAGGACCATGTTCAGCCGGCCGTCGTCGGCACGGGGAGCCGGGCCGCCGGCGGCGGGCGGTTCCCAGCCGCTGTCCGCGGGCAGCGAGGGCGGTATGCGGACGGCCGCCTCGTCGGACGGCGTGTGCGGAACGCTCTCCGCGGTCGGTAATGCGTCAGGTATTGCGGTCGGTAATGCGATGCCCGTCGGTCTGGTAGCGCACTCGGTAACGATCACTAGAGCTCCTCCGTCGGGCGCGCGGCCGTATGGCCACGCGCCTGCTCTGGCGCGGTACGTGCTTCATTCCAGGTGGGGTGAATAACGCTGAGAGGGCATCAAGAAAACGGACAGATGCCTTCCGGTATCTGCGAGCGCGCATATGCAGTCGCCCGAAGCCCGGTTGCTCCGGCCCAGTCGCGTCGTGAACCCCCCGCTACTACGCATGGCCCGGCCGGCGAGAGAAACAAACTTTTCGGTCAGTTTGTTTCCCGATCGCACGAAGGCGCCCCCTGCGCACTTTCCGGACCAACCCCAGCGAACCTCACAGGCCGAAGACTCGGCAACTAAAAGCTAACCCAAAGAAAGGTAAAGCGTGCACCATGGAAAGAGATCTTCAGTGGCGATCCCCTGCACCATGCACGCAGGTGGACGGCCTTCTGGTGACGTAACGGGCAGAGAACTGCCCGGACCGGAAAAACGATCAAGCTGGTCGGTTTGACTCGAATGCCGTTCCTGAAGCGGGCCTTCCGCAACCTTTCGGCGCGCCGCGGTGTTCCATAGGCGCAGGGCGGAGAATTGGCATCGGAGATCCACGGAACGGCACGTGGGATCCGACCTCAGGGAACACCGCGGAAAACGCCTTCCGGGTGACCTGACGGGCCATGAGCTGATCGGATGGATTCCGGCCACATTCAACGGGGCGCAGTGAGGAAATCGCGCGGCGGCTCCGCGGAAAAACACGGCCCCCCGGAGGCCAGGTGCCGTCCAGGGGGCCGGGAGATCGTGCCGGGGATCAGACCGGCTGATGGCTCGCCAGGGAGCTCTCGACGTCGTAGCTGTGGAGCCAGTCCTGCCGGTCCGGCGCGGGAGTGCCCATCGCCGCGTCGCGCTCGCGCTGTGCATCGCCGTCCGGCAGATGGAACGCCGTGCTGTTGCCCCGGGAACGCTCCTGCACCAGCGTGGTCCGCGGCCTGCGCAGCGACTCGTAGCGCTGCAGCGCATCGGGGAACTCCCCCGGCGCGGCGTCGCGCAGACAGGCCGCCAGGGCCACCGCGTCCTCGATGGCCTGGTTGGCGCCCTGGCCCATGAACGGCAGCATCGGATGCGCCGAGTCGCCCAGCAGCGTGACGCGGCCGGTGCTCCACCGCTCGATCGGATCGCGGTCGTGCAGCGCCCACAGGCTCACCTGGTCCGCCGCGCCGATGAGCGAAGTGACGTCCTCGCACCACCCCTCGTACGCCGCGGCCACATCCGCCACCCGGCCCCGGCGCGACCACGACTCGCCCTCGGAACCGCTGGTGGGCACCGTCGCCACGAAGTTGACCAGCCTCCCGCCCGACACCGGATAGCACACGCAATGCCGCCCCGGCCCCAGCCACAGCTGCACCCGCGGCTCCGCCACCAGGGCGGGGACGCGCCGGCTGTCGACCAGCCCGCGGTAGACGGACTGACCGGAGAACCGCGGCCGGTCGGCCACCAGGGCCTGACGCAGCACGGAATGGATGCCGTCCGCGCCGACGACGGCGTCCGCCACCGCCTCGGAGCCGTCCGCGAACCGCAGCACGACCTCGTCCGCGCCCTCCTCGGCCACCGTGCACCGGGCGTTCAGCCGCACCATGCCCGGCGGCAGCGCCTCCACCAGCGCGCGGTGCAGATCGGCGCGGTGCAGCGCGTAGTACGGGGCGCCGTACCGCTTCTCGCAGTACTCCCCCAGGAGCCCACGGCTGATGACCGAACTGTCCGCCCAGCGGCGGAACTCCATGGCCTCGGGCGTCACCGCCGACGACCGCAGCGCCGGCTCCAGCCCCAGACGGTGCAGCAGTCTGGTGGCGCTCGGCGCCAGCTGCAGCCCCGCTCCCACCTCCCCCAACCGGGGCGCCTGCTCATACACCCGGCACTCCAGCCCGGCCCGGTGCAACGCGAGCGCGAGCGTCAGACCCGCCAGCCCTCCTCCGACCACAGCGATGCGTGGCGGCGTGTCCTTCCCCATCGGCCCCTCCTCTACAGGCGCGGTGCCCCTTCGGGCACGGTCATCCGCAGAACACCGAAGAGCGCAACTCGGTTGCGTTCTCAGGGAAATTGGCCTCTGCCGGCCGGCGAAGTACCGCTGTAGCCGTCAACTTCTTCGCCATTCGGCGCCGGAGCCCCGAGGATGTTGCTCAGGACGCCGCCGGGCCATAAGAATCTGTCTCCGGCGGGAACGTACACGGGCTGAAGCCGGAGCGCTCCAAAAGTCTTTCGCCCGGCCTGGTTCGGCCCGTTACCCAAGAGTTCATCATTCTCCGGGTCTTTATCAATCCGCAGTTCCGACTGACGGTTCCCGTATCACCCGTGCTTACGGAGGGTCCTGTGCCCCTACTACCCCTGAGCGGAAAATCGCTGCGCCTTACCCGGCTTTCCAGGCCCGGCGACGGAAAATTTCTCATCGTACCCATGGACCATTCCGTGGCCGACGGCCCCATTGCCGACGCCGCGGGGTTCAGCCGGATCGTCGGTGAGGTGGTGACCGCCGGTGCCGACGCCATCGTCGTGCACAAGGGGCGCGCCCGCACCATCGAACCGGGCCTGCTGAACGGCGCCGCCCTGATCGTCCACCTCAGCGCCAGTACTCCGCACGCACCCGACGGCGACGCCAAGGTCCTCGTCGGCGGTGTCGAGGAAGCCGTACGCGCCGGGGCGGACGCGGTCAGCGTGCATATCAACATCGGCTCGGACACCGAGAAGCGCCAGCTCGCCGACCTCGGCGCGATCGCGGCGGGCTGCGACCGCTGGGGGATGCCGCTGCTGGCGATGATGTACGCACGCGGGCCGCGCATCCAGGACCCCCGCGACCCCGCGCTCCTCGCGCATGTGGTGAGCATCGCCGTCGACCTCGGCGCCGACCTGGTGAAGACCGTCGCCGCGGGCTCGGCGGAGGACATGGCGGGCATCGTCGCCAAGACCCCGGTCCCGGTCGTCGTGGCCGGCGGCTCGGGCGACGGCCGTGGCCTCACCGACTTCGCGCACTTCGCGATGGACGCCGGCTGCCGCGGACTCGCGGTCGGCCGCCGCGTGTTCCACAGTCCCGACCCGGCGGAGGCGGTCCGCACGCTGGCCGCCGCCGTCCACGAACCACGACCGGAAACCGCCCCGAATTCAAGCTCCCTACCCGAACTGGCAGGTGCGATGTGAAGTTTGCCTGGATTGACATTCGTTCCGTTTCCGCCGAGCAGCGTGTGGCGCTGGTCGAGGCGGCCGTGCACGCCCGGATCGACGGCATCGTCGACGACGGACCGGAGATCCTGGCCACCCTCCCCCCGACCGTGCGCAAGGTACTGGTCGCCAAGGGGCCCGGCGACGGGGCCGCCGCGGGCTGGGACGGCTACGACGTACTGCTCACCGACGTCACGGACAACGCCGGCCTCTCTGTGCTGCAGGGCCGGGCGCTGGAGGGCCAGGACTCCGTCGCCGCCCACGTACCGGTCGACGACGACGCCACGCTCACCCTGGCGTGCTCGGCCGCACGGGCCCTGCCCTACACCGCGGTCACCTTCAAGGACCCCACCAAGATCCCGCTGGAGATCGTGATCGCCGCGGCCGACAAGGCCCCCGGCCAGCTGATCTGCCGGGCGGACTCCCTGGAGGAAGCCAAGATCATCCTCGATGTGCTGGAGAAGGGCTCGGAGGGCATCCTCCTCGCGCCCACCTCCGTCGCCGAGGTGCTGGAGCTCGCCGAGCTCCTCCAGACCGACACCCCGCCGCTCCAGCTGACCGAGCTGACGGTGGAGTCCATCGAGCACAGCGGGCTCGGCGACCGGGTGTGCGTCGACACCTGCAGCTATCTGCACAAGGACGAGGGCATCCTGGTCGGCTCGTACTCCCACGGGTTCATCCTGTGCTCCAGCGAGACGCATCCGCTGCCCTACATGCCGACCCGGCCGTTCCGCGTCAACGCCGGTGCCCTCCAGTCGTACGTGCTCGGCACCGACAACCGCACCAACTACCTGAGCGAACTCGGCGCCGGCGACACCGTCCTGGCCGTCAGCACCACCGGGCGCACCCGCCGCGTCGTGGTCGGCCGCGTCAAGCTCGAATCGCGCCCGCTGCTGACGATCAAGACCCGCGCCGACGACGGCACCCTGGTGAGCCTCGCCGTCCAGGACGACTGGCACGTACGGGTCCTCGGCCCCGGGGACGCGGTGCGCAACGTCACCGAGCTCAAGAAGGGCGAGAAGCTCATGGGCTACCTCGCGACCGACCAGCGCCATGTCGGCTGGCCGGTAGGCGAGTTCTGCGTCGAGAAGTAGGCCGGCGCGCCGGCTCGGGCGCCCACTGTACGGGCCGTCTCCCAGGGCCCGTACGGGGGCGCCCGGGCCGGCCGCGCGCGAAGTGGAGGGAAGTCGCACCATGGATGAACTCGCCTATCAGCCGGCCGCCCGCCTGGCCGGGATGATCCGCCGCCGTGAACTGTCCCCGGTCGAACTGGTCCAGGCCTGTCTCGACCGCATCGAACGCCGCAACCCCGCCGTCAACGCCTTCGTCACCGTCTGCGCCGACGAGGCCCTGGACGCCGCCCGGCGTGCGGAGCGCGAGGTGCTCACCGGCGCCCCGCTGCCGCCGCTGCACGGTCTGCCCATCGGTATCAAGGACCTCGACCCGGTGGCGGGCATCCGCACCACCCAGGCGTCGTACGCCTTCCAGGACACGGTGCCCGAGGCGAACGGCGTGAGCGCCGAACGGCTCCAGCAGGCCGGGGCCATCGTCATCGGCAAGACCAACACCCCGGAGTTCGGCCACAAGGCCATCACCGACAACTTCCTGTTCGGGCCCACCAGCACGCCCTTCGACCTGGCCGCCAACGCGGGCGGGTCCTCCGGCGGCGCCGCCGCGGCCGTCGCCGAAGGCCTGGTCCCCATCGCCCAGGGGTCCGACGCGGGCGGCTCGCTGCGCGTCCCGGGCTCCCTGTGCGGGGTGTTCGCCCTGATGGGCACCTTCGGACGGGTGCCCACCGTGGTGCGGCCCAATGCGTTCGGCCTGCTCAACCCCATGGTCTGCTACGGCCCGGTCACCCGCACCGTCGAGGACGGGGTGCTGATGTTCGAGGTGATGGCCGGCCCGCACCCCCGGGACCCCTACTCCCTGCCCGCCGCGCCCGAGCGCCTCGCGGACGCGCTGCGGCGCCCGCTGACCGGTCTGCGCGTCGCCTACTCCCCCGACCTCGGCGGCTTCCCCGTCGAACCCGATGTGGCCGCGGTCGTACGGGAATCGCTGGGGGCGCTCATCGACGACGGTGCCGAGGTCGTCGAGGTGGACATCAAACTGCCGCGTCCCCACCAGGAGTTCACCGCGCTGTGGCGGCGCATGCAGGCCGTCCGCCAGGTCGAGTTCCTCACCCGTATGCGGCGCGCCGGCGTGGACGTCCTCGCCCACCGCGACCGCATCGCGCCCACCTACCTGGAACTCCTGGAGATGGGCGGGCGTCCCTCGGCCGTCGACTACCGCCTCGAGGACGTCCTGCGCAGCGAACTCCTCGACTCGCTGGAGGACGTGTTCGACGAGTACGACCTCATCGTGAGCCCGGTGACGTCGGTGGCACGGATACCCAACGCCGCCGACCGCACCACCGTGGGCCCCTCCGAGGTCGCGGGTCAGAGCGTCAATCCGCTGGTCGGCTGGTGCCTGACGGGTCTGTACAACTTCATCGGCAGCCCCGCCGCCACGGTCCCCGCCGGCTTCACCCCGGCCGGGCTCCCGGTCGGCCTCCAGGTCGCCGCCCGGCGCTTCGACGAGCCGCAGGTCGTCGCCGCCTGCGCCGCCATGGAACGCCGCCGCCCCTGGCACGAGGGCTACGAGCGCCTGGAGCTGCGGCGCGAGCGGGAAGGCTGAGTCACGGTGTCCCTCACTTCCCGTCGGGACACCGACTGGTGGGGCGCCGGGCTGCTGGAGAACCGGCCGCCCGACGCCCCTTGGGCGATCGCCCGCAGCACGGTGACCTACGGCCAACTGCGCGCCCAGGTCACGTCGTTACGTCACACCCTCAGGTCGTACGGCATCGGGGCGGGCCACACCGTCGCCCTGCAAGGTGCCCGCAGCTTCACGCAGATGTGGGCGCTGCTCGCGCTGTGGTCGTGCGGCGCCCAGGTGATGCTGATGGGACCCGGTCTGCGCGGCCGGGAGCTGGGCACCCTCCTGGACCGCTGCCGGCCGCAGTACCACCTCTCCTTCGACGCCCCCGGGTGGGCGGCCGGGACCTTCCACGACGAGTGCGAGGTACTGGTCCGCCGGCTGGTCGGCGGCCGCCCGGCCGAAACCCCGTACTGCCTGGTCCAGTTCACCTCCGGCAGCACCGGCATCGCCAAGGCGATCGGCCGCACGCCCGAGTCCCTCGCCACGGAACTCGGGCGCTTCCGTGCGATCGGCGGGATGCCCCACGACGGTGAGAAGGCACTGCTGCTCGCGCCGCCGGAACACTCCTTCGGGCTCATCGGCGGGCTGCTGCATGCCATGAACACCGGCGCGGTCACGGTCTTCGCCCGGGACACCGGTCCCCGGGCGGTGCTCGAGGCCTGCCGGGCGCACGACGTCGACGCCGTTCTCGGTGCGCCGGGGCACTTCGCGGCCCTGGCGCACCACGACGGGGCGCCGCCGCCGCTGCCTCGGCTGCGCGCGGTGATCTCCGCCGGTGACGTGCTGGAGCGGCAGGTCCCCACGCGCTTCGCCGAGCGCTTCGGGGTGCGGATCGGCCAGGCGTACGGGACGACCGAGACCGGCATCATCGCCGTCGACGCGGCCGGGGCGCACGGGCCGGGAACGGTCGGGGTGCCGGCGCCCGGCGTCCGTGTCCGGCTGGTCTCCGGGGAACTGCAGGTACGGCTGCCCGGCTCGCCGTATCTCTCGCCGGAGGAGCCTCCGGCGCGTTTCCTCGCGGACGGCGGGCGTGACCCGGGCGGCTGGCTGTGCACCCGTGACCTGGTCGAGGTCGATCCGGTGGGCGGGGCGTTGCGGCTGCTGGGCCGGCTCGACCCGCTGGCCGACCGGCGCGGCCTGACCGCCGGCGCCACCCAGCGGCAGGTCGCCGACCGGGCCGTCGTCCGGCACCTCGGCCGCGACGGCTCCCTCGCCATCTGACTCAGACAACGCATCCCGGGCCGCCTTTCGGCCCGGGATGCAACCGTTCCCGATCCGGCGGTGTTTCCCTTTTGCATTCCACTGAACCGGACGCTCCGCGTCGCACCGACTCTCTTTCCGCACTCACCCGAGCTGGAGGCCCCATGACCGAGGCAACGATGACCGAGGGAAAGGAAGACGACCCGCAGCGTCCCCGAAGCGTCCTGCACGTCCCGGCCGGGGAAGGCCCGACCGTCTGGGTCGACGGCGACACGTACACCATCAAGGCGAGTCATGAGAACACCGGCGGCCGCCTGGCCTTCATGGAGGCCTCCGTGCCGCCCGGCTGCGGCCCGGCCGCCCATGTGCACCGGGCGGAGGACGAGGCGTACTACCTGCTCTCCGGTGAGCTCGAAATCCTCGACTCGGGCCGTACGTTCACCGCTCACCAGGGTGACTTCGTCTTCATACCCCGCGGAGTGACCCACCGGTTCAAGAACACCGGCCTGCACGTGGCCAAGATGGTCTTCCTGTTCACCCCCGCCGGATTCGACAAGTTCTTCCTCGAAGCCGGCGACCCCGCCCAGGCGGGCGTACAGCCCCAGCCGTGGCCCCCGGAGCGCTTCCCCGGCATCGCGGAGATAGGCGCGCGCCACGGCTGGGAGCCAGGTGAAGAACCCGCCGGCTGACCCCGGCCCGCCACCGGTCCGAGCGCCTTCCGGCCCGAGGGCCGCACACGGACCACACACCCCACCGGCCGCGCGCACACGCGAGGAGCGCACGGCACGGAACGCATTGACAGCACGGAAGGTAACGATGGAAGAGACCGCGGCGGCACACCCGCCGGATGTCGACAACGCCCCGCGCGCCGAGGCGCCCTCCGAGGGAAACAAGCAGGACGAGAAGGGCCTGCTGCCCATCGGCTCGACGTTGTCCCTGGGCGCCGTCATCGCCCTCCTCAGTACCACCATCGTGTCGGTGGGCATGGGGCGCCTCGCCGAGGTGTTCACGGTGCCCCTGTCCACCGTGCAGTGGGTGAGCACCGCCTATCTGCTGGCCATCGCCGTCGCCATCCCGATCGCCGGCTGGGCGATGGACCGCTTCGGTGAGAAGACCCTCTGGCAGGCGTCCCTCGTCGTCTATCTCATCGGCTGTGTCCTGGCTGCCGTCGCCACCAGCGTCGGCTCGCTGATCGGCGCCCGCGTCGTCCAGGGCATCGGCGGGGCCATGTTCGAGCCGATCATGCTCACGATGCTGGCCCGTGCGGCCGGACCGAAGCGCGCCACCACCGTGCTGAGCATGGTCCAGATCCCCATCACGCTCGCCCCCGTCTTCGGCCCCATGGTCGGCGGTGTGCTGATGGACAACCTCGACTGGCGCTGGCTGTTCTGGTTCAACGTCCCGCTCGGCCTGCTGTGCGCGGTGCTGGCCCAGCGCATCCTGCCCACCGACCCGCCCCGCGAGGAGCGGGGCGTCTCCCGGCTCGATGTGACCGGCCTGGCCCTCCTGCCCGCCGCCCTCGCGGGACTGCTGCTCGGCTTCTCCCAGCTCGCCACCGGCGGTGGCATCGGCGCCCCGGTCGTCCTGGTCTCGTTCGGCGTCGGTGCGGTCCTGTTGATCGCCTATGTGGTGCACGCGCTCCGTATGCGGGGCGTGCCGCTCATCGATGTGCGGCTGTTCGCCACCGGCCGGTTCACCGCCGCCGCCCTGGGCTCGTTCCTGTTCGGTGCCTCGGTCTACGGAATGATGTTCCTGCTGCCGCTCTTCTTCCAGCAGGGCGGCGGGTTCGACGCCTGGACCTCGGGTCTGCTGCTCGCGCCGCAGGGCGTCGGCACGGTCCTGATCCTGCCCGCCGTGGGGCGTCTCGTCGCCCGGTTCGGCCCCCGCGCCGTGGTACTCGCCGGCATGGCCCTCGCGGCGATCAGCACCGTCGCCTATACCCAGTTCGACCCCGCCGATGACACCGCGCTGCTCGTCGTCGCGCTCCTGGTACGAGGCGTCGGTCTGGGCACGACGCTCGCTCCGGCACTGTCCACCGGCTTCACCAGCATCCCTCCGGAGAACACCGGCCGGGCCAGCAGCGCCCTGATCGCCTCCATCCAGCTGGGCGGCTCGGTCGGCACGGCGCTGCTCGCCGTCGTCGTACAGCAGCAGCTCACCGACCGTCTGGGCCCGAACGGGTCCGCCGCATCGGTCGCCTCCTCACCCCATCTGGTCGGGCCGATCACCGAGGCGTTCGGCGCGGCGTTCTGGTGGACGCTGGGCCTCTGCGTGGTCGGCGCGATAGTCGCTCTCTTCCTGCCGTCCGCCGAGCGCGGCGGCACTCCGGCGGAAACCTGATCCGCCCCGGCGCGCGGCACCGCCGCCGCCCCACGAACCCCCGCCCAACACATCGCACCACCGAGAAATCGATATACCTGTGAGAGGAAGCACAACGTGACAGACACCCTCAACGGCAAGGTCGCCCTGGTCACCGGGGCATCCCGTGGCATCGGGGCGGCGATCGCGCAGCGCCTGGCGGCCGACGGCGCCGCCGTGGCACTGACCTACTCCCACTCCAAGGACCGCGCGGAGGAGGTCGTCGCCGGCATCCGCTCCACGGGCGGGCGCGCCCACGCCATCCAGGCCGACAGCGCCAAGGACGAGGACATCGCCGCGGCCGTCGACGAGACGGTACGGGCGCTGGGCAGTTTGGACATCCTGGTGAACAACGCCGGGGGCGGCACCTTCGGTCCCGTGCAGGATCTGCCCCTCGACGCCATCGACACGATGATCAACGTCAACATCCGTGGCGTGGTCGTCGGGATCCGGGAGGCGCTCCGGCATCTCCCGGACGGGGGCCGCATCATCACGATCGGCAGCATCAACGCCGACCGCATCCCCTTCCCCGGTGGTTCCGTCTACGGCATGACCAAGGCGGCGGTGGCGGGGCTGACCCGCGGTCTTTCCCGGGAGCTGGGCCCGCGCGGTATCACCGTCAACAACGTCCAGCCCGGCCCGACCGACACGGATGCCAACCCGGCGGACGGTCCCATGTCCAGCAGCATGCTCAGCTGGATGGCCCTGGACCGGTTCGGCAGGTCCGATGAAGTAGCGGCGATGGTCTCCTACCTCGCCGGCCCCGAGTCCGCCTTCGTCACCGGCGCGAGCCTGGACATCGACGGCGGCTTCGGCGCCTGAGCCCTCGCGCCGCGGTCCCGCTGCCGTCCCACCCGGGGCAACCAGCTCCGGGTGGGACGGCAGCACCGGGACGGCGCCACCGGCACGGCATCACCGGGACGTCATCGCGGTGCTGCGCGGTCCCTTACGGAAGGCGCACCGACTGACCGTGGTTGAAGTGGTTGCCCGGGTCGTACTTCGCCTTGACCTGCTGCATGCGGGAATAGTTCTTCCCGAAATACAGGGTGTGCCACGGCACTCCGGACGTGTTGTGCTGCGGGGCGTTGAGATCGATGTCGGCGTAGTTGATGTAGCAGCCGTCGGTGGTGTCGTCGAGGACCGGCACGCCGCCCGTCTTCTGGTAGACGTCCTCGTAGAAGGCCCGCAGCCACGCGATGTTCACGGCGTCGTCGGCCGGGTCGTTCCAGTACGTCTGGTAGAGCAGCTTGAAACGTGAATCACGGTGCACGCTCGCGGTGTCTCCCGGCTTCACGCTGTTCACCGCGCAGCCGAACGAACTGAACTGCACCATGGCGCGCGGGTTTTGGAGATCGGTATGAGCAAGGTGCTCATACATGGCGTCGATCTGGGTGTCGGTCACATCCCGCTTGTTGTAGGCCGACTTGTAATCCGCGCGCAGTGTCGGGTCGACCAGGAAGGTCGTGGTGGTGCCGAAGAACCGCGTGGCCTGCAGCCACGGAAGCCGCTGCGGTTTGTGGTACTGCGGCATCGGCTTGTGCTCGCCCATCGAGTTGGTGACGGGTCGGTGTTCGATTTCGACGCCCTCGGTAACGGCGGCGATATAGGCCTCCAGCAGCTTCTCCGCATTCGGAGTGGTGGCATCCATCTGGGACACCAGGCCTATCTGACCGTTCGACCTGTGATTGAGCAGAAGCGAACTCATCAGCCCGCTGTAGGCGCTGCCCGGTTCGGAGTTCTCGTCCGCCGTGTGCCAGGCCGAGTAATTCCGGGTGAGGCGGACGAAGGCTTCCTTCGTCACGTCCTCCCAGGGCCAGGCGATGGCGCTGACCAGCACCTCGCTCGGCGGCTTGATGAGCGCCTGCTCCGGCCGGCGGCCGGTGGCCTTCGGGGAGCGGAACCAATACCGGGTGATGACGCCGAAGTTGCCGCCGCCGGCCCCGGTGTGGGCCCACCACAGTTCCCGGTTGGGGTCGGACTCCTCGCGGGTGGCGACCACCGTACGGGCGACGCCCCGGGCGTCGACCACCACGACCTCGACCGCATAGAGGTGGTCGATGACCAGGCCGTCCCGGCGGGCGAGCATGCCCCACCCGCCACCGCTGACATGGCCGCCCACGCCCACCGAGTAACACATTCCGCCCGGGATGGTGACGCCCCACACCTTGTACAGGCGCTCATAGACATCGAGCAGCGTCGCGCCCGCCTCCACCGCGAATGCGGAGAACTTGTCGTCGTAGTAGACCGAGGTCATCTCCGACATGTCGAGCACGATCTGGGTGTCGGCGTTGAAGACGAAGTTTTCATAGCAGTGCCCGCCGCCGCGGACCGTCAGTTTCTTACCTGCCCGGACCGCCTCTTGCACCACGGCCTGAACCTGCTGAGTGGAATCGACCATCCGTACGGATTCAGGCCTTCCGACCCAGCGCTGGTTCATGCCGCGCACCAGGTCTCCGTAACGCGGATCGGCCGCCCTGATCGTCGTCGCGGAAAACTCGGCGGTAGGAGCGGTCTCGGGCGTCCGCCCCGTGGGCCCCCCGCCCCGTACCTGACCCTCGTGTTCGTTCGTCATAACTGTTGTCGAGCCCTTCCTGAGTGAATTGCCCCGGACCTACTCGATCCCCGCGAGCCGGGAATCGTTGTGCCGTCCGCAAAGCAGCAGCGGACGATGGACGCGAACGCCATCAGGGCCGAAGGTGCGACCGCCGCGATCACATGCCGTGCCGCAGACAGAGAAAGCGCACGGAGCGCCAATGAACAGATCTCCCCCCGGATCCTGGACTCCCCGACACTCGGCAAGGGGACTCAATTCCCCTGCCCCAAAAGGGAGTCACCGCGATAATGAAACGCGAGCCACAGGATTTCAAGCCAAACAGGGATATCCCTACACAGTGTTTGCCATCCCGACAAGAGGCTGTGACAGGACTGGCGCAAAACACCGCCCGCCCGCCGAAATCGGAGTACCGCCCTCCGGGTCACCGATGCCCAACGCCCCGGCCGGACACCGCATTCCGGCCGGCCGGCGCGAGCCGAGCGACGGGTCAGGCATCGTGGAGCATCGGCGCCCGACGGCGGAGGATCGCGCAGCGACCGCAGGTCACGGCACGGATCCCGCCTCCGGCCGGACACGCCGAGCACCGGTGGGCCGCATCGCGCGACGGGCGGACAGGGGGGAACTACGACGCTTCTCAAGGGAGTTGCAGTCCTGACCGGCGTCCGTCCCGCCACCCGGGACGTGCGGCGCGATCACCGATTCGGCCGGGAAGGCACCCCGTGCGGCCACCGATGGGCGACGGCACGCCGTCGGCACTGCCGCCGGCCCCGGCCCCGGCCCCGCCACCGTTCGCCGCTCACCGCGGCCGGCGCTACGGCTTCGCGTCCGGGCCGTCAGGCGCCGCCCGGTCGAGTTCCGCGGCCCAGCGTTCGGACCATCGGTGCAGGCCCCGAAGTTCATCGCAGGCACCCTTGCCGAGAGGCGTCAGGCGGTAGCCGTCCTGGGCGTCACGCTCCACGAGGAGGGTTTCCTGCAGTTCGGTGAGGCGCTGTTGAAGCACGCTGGACGACATTCCGTCGCACCGCTGTTGTAGCGGCCGGAAACCAAGGGTTTGATCCCGCAGTTCCCACAGGATCCGCAAGGCCCACCGCCGCCCGAACAGGTCGAGGGCCGCCATGAGAGGGCGGCCCGTGGAGGATCCGCGGACCGGCCGCCGAGGTGCGGGTGCTGCCGTCATCGTGCCTGCCGTTCTTCTCCGCAGGGGATTGCGCTTCGCTTTCCGAAACGCCACCTTCCCCCTCAGGCGCTTCTGGAATCGAAGCAGACGAAAGGAAGGCACCATGGCCGCCCGGATCCCACCCGTCGCCGCCCCCTACCCCTCAGAGGTCGCGCCGGTGCTGCGCCGCATGATGCCCGCCGGAGAGGAACCGCTTGCCCTCTTCCGGACATACGCCCGTAATGCGCGCCTGACGGAAGCGCTCCATGCCTGGGGCTCGTACCAGCTCAGCCGGCACCTGAGCCTCGGCGTGCGGGACCGGGAGATCGTCATCGACCGCACCTGCGCCCTCTGCGGCTGCGCATACGCGTGGAGCGTGCACCTCGCGCGTTTCGCTCCCCGCGCCGGGCTGACCGCGACGCAGACCGCCTCCCTCACCCACGGCACGAGCGCGGACAGTTGCTGGACGGCCGACCGCGACCGGCTCCTCATCGAGGCGACCGATGCCCTGCACACCCACCACGACATCGACGATGCCCTGTGGGAGCGGCTCGCCGCGGAGTTCCGTCACGAACAGCTGCTGGACCTGCTGATGCTGTGCGGTTGGTACCACGCCTTCAGCTTCACCGCCCGCGCCACCAGCCTGCCCCTGGAGCCCGGTGCGCCGCGCTTCCTCGACATCGCGCCCCGGCCCGCCCGACAGCACGAACCTCACCTGACTAGGCGTCATACTGCCCCGACGACCCGCGACGATGGCATCCCACCAGATGCGTGTCGACCATGCCGATGGCCTCCATGAGCGCGTAACTCGTGGTGGGACCGACGAACCGGAACCCGTACGACCGCAGTTCGGCCGCCAGCGCCTTCGATTCGGCGGTCTTGGTCGGCACTTCGGAGACCGTCCGGGGCACCGGAGTGCGGCCGGGCTTGTGCGACCAGATCAGCCGGTCGAGCCCGCCGTGCTCGCGCAGGCCCAGCACGGCCTGGGCATTGCTGCGCGCCGCCTCGATCTTCGCGCGGTTACGGACGATCCCGGCGTCGCCCATGAGGCGTTCGACGTCCCCGTCCGTATACCCCGCGACGGCCTCCGGATCGAACCCGCCGAACGCCGCACGGAAGGCCGGCCGCTTGGCCAGAATCGTCAGCCAGCTCAGCCCGGACTGAAACGCCTCGAGCGTGATCCGCTCGAACAGCGCCTGTTCCCCGCGGACGGGCAGACCCCACTCGGTGTCGTGGTACTGCCGGTTGAGCGGGTGCGAGGCGGCCCACAGGCAGCGCCCGAGCCCGTCCTCCCCCACGACGGCTTCGTCCTCCGCCGGCCGGACGTCCGACTCGCTGCCGGTTGTACTGGTCACGCACTCACTCTCTCCGTCCAGGGCCGCCCCGAGCGGGCACCCCTCACCTTGCGCCGGCCCTCCGGGCCTTCCACCGCGCGTACTGCCGGGGCAGGCACACCGCACACGGCCGATAGCCCGCCGCGACGGCGGTCTCTTCATCGGCGAAGAAGACCCGATGCCGTAGGTAGTGGCCACGGGCGATGGCACGCAGCGCGGAGGGACAGTCGAGCCGCCCGTACAGCTTCCCCGGCCGGTAGCCGCCCAAGGAGCCCGGCACGGCACTTCCGTAGGGCCGGCCGTCCCGCCCCGTCAGCGTGTACGTCGCCTCGCCCATGGGCCGAGTCTGTACGCGTCGCACCCAAAGATCCGGCGGAATTCGGACATCGCGCTGCGGTTGTTCTCTCCCCGGCCGGTGCGGTGCCGAGCATGGTCATCGCCGCCGTGGGCGGGGCGGTAGCCCGCGGAAGCGCCTCACCCGAACGGCCGCCCCGGATCGCCGCGCCCCCGTCGGCCTCCTAGCGTCAATCGACGCGGCGGGTCACCTGCGGATCGCCTCCACGGGCGTCACCACAACAACCGACGTCGCAGCCGTCACGACTGTCACACGGGAGTCCGCGTCCGGGCGCCCGATCAGGGGTTCCGAACCAGGAAGTCCGACCAGCGGGTCCGACCAGGGGAGTCCGATCAAGGGAGTCCGATGATGCGTAGGCTCATCGCCGTGCCGACCGTGCTGCTCGCCCTCACCGCCGCGGGATGCGGCAGCGGTGACGAGAGCAGGGAGAGGCCGAACGGTGGGGCCGGGTCCGGCGGCAGCCACGGTGAGGGCCGTAGCCCCGAGGCCGAGCCCCCGTCGTCGGGACCGTCCGCCGGTGTCCCGGGGCAGCCGGTGCGCTGCGGCGAGATCCCCGATGCGCTCGGCGATTCCAGGAGCGTCGCGCTGTTCGCCGACCCCGGTGCCGACGGCACGGTGGGCTGCGGGGAGGCCCACGACGTGATGGCGGAGTTCTTCCTGCGCGCGCCACAGCTGGACGGCGAGAAACCCGGTTCGCTGACCGTACGGGGCTGGTTCTGCCGGTACGAGAGCGGGCCGACCGGTACCTGGATCAGCATCTGCGGCAAGGACCGGCTGGAGATGCACACGGAGGAGGCGTCCGGGGAGGACAGCGGGCCCGATGCCTCCGCCGGGCCGGAGGACCCCGGCGAGTCGCAGCAGCCCGGTGGGCCGGAGGACCCCGGCGAGTCGGAGGAGCCCGGCATACCGGACGACTCCCAGCTCCCGGGCCTGCCCGATCAGCCGAGCGACCCGATGGACGAGCCGTCCACGGAGGAGCTCTAGGAAGCCGCGCCGCCCGGCCCCTGCGGCTCCTCCCCCATCCCCTGGAACCACGTCGGCCCGGATTCCGCCGCCCGCTTGATCCGGGTCAGGGCGTAGTCCTTGAGCGTCGGCAGAGCGTCCATGGCGAACCAGCCCACCTCCAGCGACTCGTCGTCGTTGACCTTCGCCTCGCCGCCGATCGCGCGGCAGCGCAGCGTGATGTCCATGAACTGGCAGACATCACCGTTCGGGTACCGGATCGGCGGCTGGGACTCCACCAGGACGACACGCTCGGGCACCACCCGTACCGCCGTCTCCTCGTACACCTCGCGTACCGCGGTCTCGGCCGGCTGCTCGCCGGGCTCCGGGATTCCGCCGATCACCGACCAGCCGCCGGTGTCCGCCCGCTTCCCGAGCAGGACCCGGCCCTCGCCGTCGAAGACGACCGCGCTGACGCCCGGCAGCCACAGGAGCTGGCGGCCGATGGACGTGCGGAGGTCACGGATGAAGTCGGGGGTTGCCATGCATCGACCCTACGGGACCCGGGCGGTGCGCGGCCCCCACGCACGCCCGAAGTCCGGGAACCGCCCGCTCAGGCGCCCGCCGGAGTGCCCTTGGGCAGGCCCAGGCGACCGCGGATGCAGCGGACGGCGGCCTCGGCGTCATCGACGGTGACGGTGAAGGTGCGGCCGTCGCCGAGCCGGAGGACCAGGCCCTCGCCACGGCGCACGACGACCGCGGTGCCCTGTTCGGGGCGCCAGCGATAGCCCCAGCCGCCCCAGTGGCGGGGCGTGACCCGGGGCGCGAAATCGGCGCCGACCACCAGATCGAGGGGAATCCGGCGGCGGGGCACTCCTATATGGCCGCAGCGCACTTCCAGGTAGTCCTTTTCGACGCGCACCGCGACATGGACAAAGGCGAGCGTGCCGAACAGCACCAGCAGGCCGGCCGCGACACAGCCGACCACCGACATGACCAGGGGCGTAAGGCTCGAGGCCCAGGAACTGTCGACGGCCAGCTCGATGCCCAGTGCCAGGCAGCCCACGCCGACGGCGGCCAGGAGCCACTGGATGCGGTTCGTGGCGCTGCCGTGCCAGACCTCGGGAATCTCCGCATGGGCACCGCCTGTGGGGCGCGCGCCGCCGTCGGCGCCACCGGTACGGGCGTGGTCCTCGGGGGCTGCGGCCCCCTCGTGGGGGTGGTCCCTCATGGAACGCAGCGTACGCGCCTTCGCACGCTACGGCAGTGCGTCGGACGGGTCGTTTCTCCCGCGGGCCGCGCCGGGCCCGACGTCATGGCCGGCGTCAGCCGCGCCCGGCCCCGTCGCCCACCAGGGCGGCGTCCGCAGCCGGGGTGGCGGCGCTCTCCGCCAGCAGCCGGCCTTCCGCGTACGCCAGCGCCGCGGCCGGGAGCGCCTCCTGGCGGCCGCTGAGGAGCACCTGCAGCCGGCCGGTCGGGGCGGCCGCGGGGGCCGGTTCGGCACCGATGCGGCGCAGCGCCTGGGCGGCGACGGCCTCGGCGGAGCCGTACAGGGCGAGGGCCGGGGCACCGGGCTGCTGGAGGGCGGTGCGGATGCGTTCGGCGAGCAGCTCGTAGTGGGTGCAGCCCAGGACGACCGCGCGGATGTCGCGGGGGGTGCGGCGCGCGGCGGCGTCGATCGCGGCGTCGATGGCGGCGTCGTCCGCCTCCTCGACGGCGTCGGCGAGGCCGGGGCAGGGCACTCCGGTGACGGCCGCGTCGCGGGCGAAGCGGTCGATGAGATCGCGCTGGTAGGGGCTGCCGGTGGTGGCGGGGGTGGCCCAGATGGCGATCGGGCCACCGCCGACCGCGGCGGGCTTGATGGCGGGGACCGTGCCGATCACCGGGATGGTGGGCTCCAGCTCGGCGCGGAGGGCCGGCAGGGCGTGCACCGATGCGGTGTTGCAGGCGACGATCAGGGCCTCGGGGGCGTGTGCGGCGGCGGCACGGGCGACCTCGAGGGCATGCGCGGTGACGTCATCGGGGGTGCGCGGGCCCCAGGGCATGCCGTCGGGGTCGCAGGAGAGGATGAGGTCGGCGTCCGGGCGCAGTCGTCGCACGGCGGCGGCCGCGGGGAGCAGCCCGGTCCCGGAGTCCATGAGCGCGATCTTCACCCGGTCAACTTTAGCGGTCCGCGCGCCCGACTTGTCATACCGGCTTCCGTGGCCGGGATCCGGGCAGGTGGCGGGCCGGTGCGGCAGACTGCGGCCGTGGGAGCGATGGAGTGGATCGGCGCCGGGTCGCTGCTGGCCTGGGTGTGGCTGTTGCTGGGGCAGGGCTTCTTCTGGCGGACGGATGTGCGGCTGCCGCCCCGCCGGGATCCGGAGCGCTGGCCGTCGGTCGCCGTGGTGGTCCCGGCGCGGGACGAGGCCGCGGTGCTGCCGCAGAGCCTGCCGTCGCTGCTGGCGCAGAAGTATCCGGGGCGCGCCGAGGTGTTTCTGGTCGACGACGGCAGTACGGACGGGACCGCCGCGCTGGCGCGGGAGCTGGCGGCCGCGCGGGGCGGGCTGCCGCTGACCGTGTCCTCGCCCGGTGAGCCCGAGCCGGGGTGGACGGGCAAGCTGTGGGCCGTACGGCACGGGACGGCGCTGGCGCGGGAGCGGGTGGCGCCGGAGTATCTGCTGCTGACCGATGCCGATATCGCGCACGAACCGGACAGTCTGCGGGAGTTGGTGGCGGCGGCCCGGTCGGCGGGGCTGGATCTGGTGTCGCAGATGGCGCGGCTGCGGGTGGTGACGTTCTGGGAGCGGCTGATCGTCCCGGCCTTTGTGTACTTCTTCGGGCAGCTGTATCCGTTCCGCCGGGTCAACCGGGCCGGGTCGCGGACCGCCGCGGCGGCCGGCGGGTGTGTGCTGCTGCGGACCGAGGCGGCGGAGCGCGCGGGCGTCCCGGAAACGATCCGGCACGCGGTGATCGACGATGTGTCGCTGGCGCGGGCGGTCCAGGGCAGTGGTGGCCGTATCTGGCTGGGGCTGGCGGACCGGGTCGCGAGCGTGCGGCCGTATCCGCGGGCGGCCGAGCTGTGGCGGATGGTCTCGCGGAGCGCCTACGCCCAGCTGCGGCACCGGCCGTTGCTTCTGCTGGGCACGGTGCTCGGGCTGGCGCTGGTGTATCTCGCGCCGCCGGTCGCGCTGGCGGCGGGGGCGGTCGGCGGCAACGCGGCGGTGGCGGCGCTGGGCGGCGCGGCCTGGGCGGTGATGTGCGGGACGTATCTGCCGATGCTGCGCTACTACCGGCTGCCGCTGTGGACGGCGCCGCTGCTGCCGTTCACCGCGCTGCTGTATCTGCTGATGACGGTGGACTCGGCGGTGCAGCACTACCGGGGGCGCGGGGCGGCGTGGAAGGGCCGGACGTACGGGGCGCCGTGAGCTGCGCCCCCGGTGGTGCCGTCACTTACTGGCCGGGGACCAGTCCAGGCCCCATCCGTAGGCGTGGTCGACGGTGCGCTGCGGGCTGACGCCGGGCTCGGGGACGAGATAGCGGGCCTCGCGCTCGACGACGAGTTCGCTGCCGGTGTTGGTGATCATCGCCAGCGCGCAGACATTGGAGGGCACGGTGCACTCGTCGAGCGAGAAGTCGACGGGGGCGCCGTGCTGCGGCTGGAGGGTGACGGTCGCGCGCAGGCCCTCGAAGCTGCGGGCGCCGGCGTAGACGGTGACGAAGATCAGGATGCGCTTGATGCGGGCCTGGTGGTCGAGGTTGATGGTCATGTTCTCGCCGGCCGCCACGGCACCGGTGCGGTCGTCGCCGTCGAGCTCGATGTAGGGCGGGGCGTGCAGGGCACCGAAATTGCCGCCGAGAGGGTGCACCACGCCGGCCGCGCCGTCGGTCAGTTGGTACAGCGCGCACAGATCGAGGTCGAGTTCGCCGGACTGCGGCAGCAGAGCGCCGCCGGCGCCCAGCGCCCGCATGGCCTTGCGGCCGAGTTTCTTGGTCAGTCGCTTGCCCGCGCCGCCGCCGGTCCAGTTGAGGTTCACCCGCATCGCGCCGGAGGTGCCGCCCTGCTTCGTCAAGGAGACGGCCGGGGAATCCTTCGTGAGGGTGACTTTCGTCAGATGAACGGGGGCGGGCGCGGGGGGCGGTACGGGCGCCCCCGGGGGCGGCGGAATTGACGCCGCCGGTTGACCGGTGGGCAACGGGGGCACGGGGGCGGCCGGCGGGGCCTGCGGCGCCGGTGGCGCTTGCGGGGCCCGGGCCGTCTGCGGCTCTTCCTCCACGCTGATGCCGAAGTCCGCGGCCAGGCCCCCGAGCCCGGTGGCGTACCCCTGCCCCACCGCGCGGAACTTCCATCCACCCTGGCGACGGTAGAACTCACCGAGCACAAAGGCGGTCTCGGTGGTGGCGTCCTGGCTGTCGAAGCGGGCGAGCTCGGCGCCGCCGGCCGCGTCCAGGACGCGGATGCCCAGGCCGGGGACGCTCCCGAAGGTGCCACCGTCCGCGGAGGCGGCGAGCACCACCGTGTCGACGGCGTCCTCGACGGCGGCGAGATCGAGGGTGAGGCCGTCGGTCATCCCGCCGCCGGCCGGCCGCTTGCCCTCGTGGCGTACGGCGCCGGAGGCATGGACGGGCTGGTTGTAGAAGACGAAGTCCGCGTCGCTGCGGACTCTTCCGGACACCAGCAGCAGGGCGGAGGCGTCCACGTCCGGGGTGCCCGGCGGCGCCTGCCAGCCCAGCTCCACCCGGACCGCCGGTGCCGGGACCGGAACGTTGCTGCCCTTGAGCATCGACATCGCCGCGCCTTCCTCTCGTCCTCCGTGCCCCGTCAGCGGTGGCACCTTCCAACCTACTTGGCCCGGACCACCCCGAACGTCCCTTGTTCACCGGCGAGAAGCGCAGTCTTTACATGATTCCTACGGTCGATCGCGACCGATTTCCGCAAGTTCGCTCGCATTGGGGATCGGGGACCACTCAGAACACGTAAAACAACCCTCTTTTCAGGCTCCCCAATCGGCACATCGTGGGCTTAACTTATGAGGCATGACCTCCCCCCGCTCCACCTACGGCGGCGGCTACTACGCTTCGCCTTCCTTTCCGGACACCCCGATCTACGACAGCCTCGTCGCGGAGCGCGGCACGCCGCAGATTGCCCCGATCCAGGTGAACCCCTCCCCTTACGACACGGGTTCGTCCTATTTGCCGGCGCTCTCCTCGCGACTGCCGGCACTTCCGGCCGGCCCCTCCGCCCACTCACCGGCCCAGGGATACCCGAGTCCGGCTCCGCAGCCGGTCGCACCCCTCCAGCACGCCCCGGCGCCGTACATCCCGCAGCAGGCCGGCGTCCGCGGCTATCCGTCCCAGCAGCCGCAGCAGCCCCAGCGGCCGTCCCCGGGCACGGGGTACGAGGCGATGCGGCCGGCGGCCCCGGTCGCGCCTCGTCCCGCGCCGCCGCGCCCGGCCACGCCGTACGACGACCCTTACGGCGGCCGGCAGTACCCGCGGGGGTACTGAGAACGGGCGCAGAACACTCGCCGAGCGGGCGCTGACCTGGCCTTTCGGCCGACTGTCACAGGCGGCTGGCAGGATGGATCCATGCCGAAGCCTGCCGTCCGAGCGCTCCATCTCTATCCGGTCAAGTCCATAGCGGGGTCCGGTCCCGGCGAGGCGGTCGTAGAGCCGTGGGGGCTCGCCGGGGACCGACGCTGGATGCTGGTGGACGCCGGGCGCAAGCTGCTGACCCAGCGGCCCCAGCCGAAGCTGGCGCTGGCCCGTGCCGAGGAGCTCGCGGCGGGGGCTCTGCGGCTGACCGCGCCCGGGATGCCGCCGCTGACGGTCGAGGTGCCCGAGCCCGTCGAGACGATCCCGGTCGAGCATTTCCGGGACAAGATCGATGCGGTGACCGCGGGCCCTGCGGCGGCCGCATGGTTCCGCGAATATCTGGGCACCGAGGTGGAATTGGTGCATCTCGACGCCCCGGAGATGCGCCGCCCCGTCGATCCGGAGTTCTCCGAGCCGGGCGACACGGTGACCTTCGCCGACGGCTTCCCCCTGCTGCTGACGACCACCTCGTCGCTCGACGCCCTCAACTCCCTCATCGCGCAGGGCGACCACCCCGAGGAGGGTCCCCTGCCCATGAACCGTTTCCGGCCCAATGTGGTCGTGGACGGCACCGCGCCGTGGGCGGAGGACGACTGGCGCACGGTGCGCATCGGCGAAGTGGTCTTCCAGGTGGCCAAACCCAGCGCACGCTGCGTGGTCACCACCACCGACCAGCACACCGCCGGGCGTGGAAAGGAGCCGCTGCGCACGCTCGGCCGGCATCGCCGCTTCGGTGGCCAGCTGGTCTTCGGCCAGAATCTGATTCCCCGAGGCACCGGCACGATCCGCGTCGGCGACCGGTTCGAGATACTCGACTGACGGCCCGCCGCGGTCGCGCGAGGGGCGGGAGAGGCCACGGGGGGAGACCGAGAGCTGCGTGTCGATGCCGGCGAGGGACAGCAACGGCCATCTCATCCCTGTCCAGCAGCTGCGGCCCGGGGACCACGCCTTTGTGAGTTACGGCAATGACGAGATCCGCTGGGACGTCGTCACGGCCTTCGTACGGCTCGGGCTGGCCCGCGGCGAGAAGGTCATGGTCCTGCCCTGCCCGACCGTGCCCGAGGAGGAGGTGCTGGCCCGGATCGACTTCCCCAGCCGGAGCACCGCCGCGGCGCGTGAGCGCGGCCAGCTGGTGCTCAGCAGCATGCGGGCGGTGATCCGGCCGGACGCGGAGTTCACCACCGCGCGGCAGCTGGGGCGGCTGCGCGCGGAGACGGACCGGGCGACGGCCGAGGGGTACACGGGCCTGCGCGCCTTCATCGACATGGGCTGGGTGGCGGCGCTCGACGCGGACCTGGCCGTGGTGACGCATCGCGAGACGCATGCGGACACGCTGTTCGCCGGGCGCCCGTACACCGAGGTCTGCGCCTATGACCGCCGCCGCTTCGACCGCGCGCTGGTCGCCGCGATGGAGGACGCCCATCCGCGGGCCCTTCTGGAGCGGCTGGGCAGCCTGCGCTCGGTGCGCGGCGCCGACGACGCGGTGTGCTTCATCGGCGAGGCGGACGCCGCGAACCGGGCCTCGTTCACAAGATCACTGGAGATCGCGCTGGCCCGTACGGCACCGGCCCGGCGGCTGACCGTCGATCTGACCCGTCTGCATTTCCTGTCGGTCGGCTGCGCCTGCGGGCTGCTCGCCCTGGTCCACGACGCCGCGGGCCACGATCTGGTCGAGGTGCGCTGCGGCCCCGGGCACCGCCGGCTGCTGCGGCGGCTCGGCGCCGACGAGGTGCCGCGGCTGGCGGCGCGGGAGGCGATACGGCCGTGACGAGTCCAGAGCCGGCCGGACTTCCGGAGGCACCGCAGACCGGCCGCCGGCTGCTGCAGCGCCGCTTCACCGCCCGGCTGCTGCCCCAGCTACGGCTTTTGGTGGAGGAGTGCGCGGCCCGCGAGGGACTGCCCGAGCCGCGGCGCGGCGAGTTCGTACTGGCCGTGGACGAGATCGCCGGGAACGCCGTGGAACACGCGGGCGGTTCGGGGCAGCTGGTGCTGCTGCGGGTGGACGACGAGCTGGAGTGCCGGGTCAGTGACGCGGGGCCCGGATTCAGCGAGGCGGTGATTCCCGAACTGCTGCCGGGGCTCGACGGGGCCCCGAAGGGACGCGGGCTGTGGCTGGCGCGCCTGGTGGCGGACCGGTTCGCGGTGTGTGCCGGAACTTCCGCGACAGGGACGGCAGATGGGGACAATGCGGGCACTACGGTGACGGTCGCCGTACGGCTGCGCTGACCGCCCGCCGAGCCCTCGCCGCCGCACATGGCGTGATGTTGCTCTCTCTTCGCGGAACTCTGGCGTGGGTGGCGCCCGATGAGGTATTTACGGACACGGAGAGGGGGGAGCGACGATGCGGGCGATCAGAGGCGTATGGCGCTGGCGGCACAATCCGCTGCGGCGCCGGACGGACCGGCTCGAGGCCTGGGCGGCGCTGGCCGCCGCTCTCCTGATCGCCGTCGGCGCCACGACGGTGGGCCTGCTGGCCGGGCAGGCCGCCAACGACGCGCTCCTGGAGACCGTACGAATACAGCATCAGCAGCGGCATCTGGTGTGGGCGACGGTCGACCGGCTGGTCTCCCGCGCCCCGCTCGACCCCGATCCGGAAACTTCTTCGCAGCGTGACGCCCACCGCCGGGTCATCGCCCGGTGGACGGCATGGGACCGCAGCGAACATCTTGGGCAGATCGCCACGGGGCGCCCGGTGGACCCCGGCGACCGGTTCCGGATCTGGACGGACGACCGCGGCCGGGTGGTGCCGCGGCCGATGGACGCGAGCACGGCGAGCACCCATGCGGTGCTGGCCGGTCTGGGCAGTGCGGCGGCCGTCGGCGGGCTGATCGAGAGCGGCCGCCGGCTGGCCGTCTGGCGGCTGATGGTGCGTCGCTTCCGGCGCTGGGACCAGGAGTGGGAGCGCGCGGGACAGGACTGGGGACGGGCCGGCGCGGGCGGCTGACTCCGGTATCCGGTGAGGTGGCTGACCATGTCAACTCCCGCTCGCCGGGCGCGCTACGGTGGTGCAGCCAGCCTCTCGGCTGGGGCCTCGCAGACCCGAATGCGGACATCCGCGGACGGATTCTGCCTTGCCGACATCAGCCGCACGAGGTGGGGGCACGACAGCGCCATGGCACAGGGCTCGGTCCAGGTGACGCACTCCGGAACGTCGCGTTGGCGGCGCCGTACGGGGGAGTACAGCACGCTCGCCGCCGCCCTGGAGGCCGCTGGGGACGGTGATGTGCTCACCGTCCCGGCCGGTACCTACCGGGAGAACCTGGTGCTGGCGCGCGCGGTCACGCTGCGCGGCCCCGACGGTGCCCGCGGCTCGGTGCGGATCGCCCCGGCCGACGGCGTGGCGCTCACCATACGTGCGTCCGCCATCGTTCACGATCTGCATCTGGAGGCGACCGACTCCGCCTCCCCCGCGCTCCTGGTGGAGGACGGTGCCCCGGAGCTTTCCGGTCTGCGGGTGGTGACCCGGTCCGCGGCCGGGATCGAGGTGCGCGGCAGCGCCCGCCCGACGGTCCGCCGGTGCACGGTCGACAACGCGGGCGGCGTGGGCATCAGCGTCCTGGACGGCGGCGGCGGGGTCTTCGAGGAGTGCGAGGTGGTGGCCGCCGGACAGGCCGGGGTCGCGGTGCGCGGCGGGGCTCATCCGCGGCTGGAGAACTGCCGGATCCACCACGCCTCCGGCGCCGGACTGGCGGTGAACGGCGAGGGCAGCGCCGTCGAGGCGGTCGGCTGCGAGCTGTACGAGATCAAGGGGGCGGGCATCCAGGTGGCCGCCCGCGCCACCGGTCATCTGACCGACTGCACGGTGCACCGGACCTCCGCCGACGGCGTCACGCTGGACACCGACGCGGTCCTCACGCTCGCCGACTGCGACATCCACGACATCCCGGAGAACGCCATCGATCTGCGGTCGCGCTCGGTGCTGACGCTGACCCGCAGCACGGTGCGCCACTTCGGCCGCAACGGCCTGTCCGTATGGGATCCGGGCACCCGCGTGGACGCCAACCAGTGCGAGATCCACGACAGTACGGGCGACTACCCGGCGGTGTGGGTCAGCGACGGCGCGACCGCCGTACTGGACTCCACGCGGGTGCACGACGTCCCCGACGCCCTCTTCGTCCTCGACCGCGGCTCCCGTGCCGACGTCGTCGACAGCGATATCTCCCAGGTCCGCAACACCGCGGTGTCGGTGAGCGACGGGGCGACGGTCCAGCTGGACGACTGCCGGATCCGGGAGGCGGCGACCGGGGCCTGGTTCCGCGACCACGGCAGCGACGGCACGCTCGCCAACTGCACCATCGACGGCGCCCAGACCGGCGTGATCGTCACCAAGGGCGCGGACCCCACCATCGAGGGCTGCACGGTCGGCTCCCCGGCCGAGGCCGGGTTCTATGTCTCGGCGGAGGGCCGCGGCACGTTCAACAACTGCCGGGTGACGGGGAGTTCGGGTTTCGGCTTCCATGTGATCGACGGCTGCCGTACGACGCTGACGCGCTGCCGTACGGAGCGGTGTGCGCGCGGCGGCTACGAGTTCGCCGACGCGCCCGGGGACGGCAGCGGCGGCGGCCCGACCGTCCAGGACTGCACCAGCGACGAGAGCCGGGCCGCGCAGGCGCCGGGCGCCGGGGCGGTGACCGCGCCCGCGGTGCAGCAGGCGACGCAGACCGCCGGGCTGCTGGGCAATGTCCCCACCACCCCCGCCGTCCCCGCGCAGAGCGCACCGCCCGCCACCGCGCCGGCCGTCGTCAGCCGCCCCTCCGACGAGGTGCTGGGCGAACTGGACACGCTCGTGGGGCTGGACAGCGTCAAGCGCGAGGTGCGCAGCCTGATCAACATGATCGAGGTGGGCCGGCGGCGCCAGGAGGCCGGACTCAAGGCCGCCTCCGTACGACGCCACCTGGTCTTCACCGGCTCCCCCGGCACCGGCAAGACGACCGTGGCCCGGCTCTACGGCGAAATCCTGCACTCCCTGGGGGTGTTGGAGCGCGGGCATCTGATCGAGGTCTCGCGGGTCGACCTCGTGGGCGAGCACATCGGCTCCACGGCCATCCGTACCCAGGAGGCCTTCGACCGGGCGCGCGGCGGAGTGCTGTTCATCGACGAGGCCTACGCCCTCTCTCCGGAGGACTCCGGGCGGGACTTCGGCAAGGAGGCCATCGACACCCTGGTGAAGCTGATGGAGGACCACCGGGACGCGGTGGTGGTGATCGTGGCGGGCTACACCGCCGAGATGCAACGCTTTCTGGCGGTCAACCCCGGTGTGGCGTCCCGTTTCTCACGCACCATCACCTTCGGCGACTACGCGCCGGAGGAGCTGCTGCGGATCGTCGAGCAGCAGGGCGAGGAGCATGAGTACCACCTCGCCGACGGGGCCGGCGAGGCGCTGCTGAAGTACTTCACCGCGCTGCCCAAGGGACCGACGTTCGGCAACGGCCGGACCGCCCGGCAGACCTTCGAGTCGATGGTGGAGCGGCACGCGGGCCGGGTCGCACAGCTCACCGACCCGAGTACCGACGACCTCACTCTGCTCTATGCGGAGGATCTGCCCGAGCTGCCCTGATCGAGCTGGGGCCGCTGGAGCGGTACTCCCGGGCCGAGCCGGGCGATCAGTTCGGTGCGAACGGTGCCGAAGACCGGGTCGGCCTGATAGTCGCCGTGGCCCAGGATCTGGGCGGGCAGCGGGTTCTGGAGGGTGCGGCCGAAGGCGAGCGGGTCACGCAGCGGTCCCTGGTCGACCTTGTGGCCGTCATCGGTGGTGAGCCGGATCGGGCCGCCGATGGGATCGGTGAAGCGCCACAGGTTGCGCCAGTCGTCCATCTCACGGTGCAGACCGGTCAGCATGGCCGGGCCGAAGTACGCGGGGAACCAGCGCCCGTAGAGCCGCTCCAGCGGGCTGCCGTACGTCAGGAGCGCGACCCGGCTGCGGGTGACCAGGTCCAGCTGCCAGACGGCGGCCGCGGCGAGCACGCTGCCCTGGGAGTGCCCGGAGATGACCAGGCGGCCGTCGAAGCGCTCGGTCCAGGTGGCCATCCGCCAGGTGAGGTCGGGGACGGCGCGCTCCGCGTAGCAGGGCGGCGCGAAGGGGTGGGCGGCGCGGGGCCAGAACGTACCGACGTCCCAGAGGATGCCGATGGTGCGGCGGGCGGAGTGGTCGCGGTAGGCGCGCCGCCCCATGGTGAGCAGCAGGATGACGCCGGCGCTCATCAGCCAGGAGCCGAGGGACTCCGCGGTCTGAGCGGCGGCGTGGACGACGGGCGGTGCGCCTTCGGTGGCGCGGCCGGGCGCCAGACCGGTGAGCCAGGCGCCCGCCACCGCGCCGGCCCCCAGGACGAGGGTGACCGCGGCGATCGCCGCCACCAGGACGGGTGCCGCGTCCGTCAGTCCGGCACGGGCGATGGTCCCCGCGATACGCCTGGTACGCCGCGCATCGGGGCGCTCCCGGGGGTCGTACAGGCCCGGGACGTTCTTGGCGACCTGGCCCCGGACGACCAGCACGCGGACGGCGGCCAGCGCCACCACGACGGCCACCACGACCAGCAGGGCGGGGAGGACGGAGGCCTGCCAGGACAGCAGGACCGGCGGGCCCGGGACGGGGGCGTGCGCCTGGCCCGGTGTGGCGTCGCCGTCCATCCAGTCGGCGAAGCGCTGGGCCACTCCCCCGGACAGCACGCCGCCGACGGCGCAGGCCAGCAGGGCGACGGCGGGCCCGCCCATCCCGTTGAGGGCGCTGCGGTCCTCGTCGCGGGCGCGGGCGGCGCGGTGGAGGACCCAGGCGGTCACCGCGAGCGCGAGGACCACCAGGCTCTGGAAGACCGCGATGCCACCGAAGGCGGCGACGCCCGGCAGCGGACCGTGGCTGTGGGCTCCCGGACGCGACCAGGCGGTGTGGACGGCGATGAGCGCCAGGACACCGAGGGAGACGTACGGCAACGCCCGTACGACCAGGCGGTCGGACTGATCGTCGGGGGCGGCCTCGCTGCGGGCGGTGCGCCAGACGATCACCACGGTGGCGGCGGCGAGCAGCACGACCAGGGCGGTCAGCACCTGGCCGGTGACGGCGAGCGCGGCGCCGTGCCCTCCCCTCCGGTCGAGCTGCGCGGTGGCGATGCGCAGGGCGGCGGCGATGGTGAGCACACCGGCCGTGGCGTGCGCGGCGCGCAGCCGGGCGACGAGCCGCCGGCCGTACCAGAAGCCGTGCTGGCTGAGAACGGTGCGCTGGTGGGCGGGGGTGTCGCGGGAGGTACCGGGGTCGCGGGGAGGCGGGGAGGCGGATTCGTAGGCGCTCCAGGTGCGGTGCGAGAGCCACCACAGGAAGCCGATGACGAGCAGTGGCACCGTCGAGGCGAGCGCGAGACGGCGGCCCGGGGCGCTCCACCAGCCGGAGTTGGCGGGGCTGAGGAAGCCCAGCCAGGACTTGCCCTCGGTGCAGACGGGAGTGCCGGCGCACTGCCAGGCGGTCAGGTCGAGCGCCACCTCGCAGGCCGCGGCGGCCAGGAGGACGGTCAACGTCAGCGCCAGGATCCGGACGAGGACGTCGTAGATCCGCTGGCCCCGGTGCTCCGGTGGCGCGGCGGGGCGCATCCAGTGGGCGAGGTTGGCCACCATGAAGGGCACCAGGATGAGCCACAGGGCGCGGGCACTGTTGCCCGAGGTGAGGTTGGACCAGCAGTACGCCTCGCGGACCGGCTCGCCGAGATAGGCGTCGGGGCGCGCTTCGGCGTCCGCGTCCTCGGTACGGCGGTAGCAGGCGGCGGTGTCGTCGCCGGTGATACGCCGGACGCGCGGGTCACCGAGCATCTCCTCCGGCGTGGTGCCGCCGACGCCGTGCACCAGTAGTTCCAGGGCGAGTTGAGGCTCGGCGGGCGGTGCGGCGAACGACGGCCCGACCGGCGCGGGCTTCTTGTCATGTGTGCGGGTGGGCGGTGTGGTGTCCGCGGTCTCCACGGATGTTCCCCCGTTGTCAGATGGCACCGCGCGGTGCGGTGTGCTGCGAAGTGGTGCGAGTGGTGTGGTCGGCGTGGTGCGGAGTGGTGTGGTGTGGTGCGGAGTCTTCAGGATTCTCGATTTTCGGCGGAAGCGCATCTCTCGATATCAGCCTTGTGGATAAGTGTCGTTGGGGGCACGGCTCTTCGCCGGGAGCGCCACGGGTTCGCTTCGCGCCGGGTGGGTGGGGTGGGGCGCACTCCCCCCGTGTCGGCTCGCGCCGCCTCACGCGCCCCAGGCCGTCCCCAGGCGGCTTCACTCCCCCCGCGTCACTTCACGCCGTGGGCGAGCGTCTCTCGCAGACCGGGCCCCCCTCTCCCCCTCCCCCGAAGGGGGAGAGGGGGAGGGGCCGGGGGAGCGACCGGCTGGATGATTCGCACCGAAATGCGAGGTGACTCGCGTCGACCGACAGCGGGTATGCACCGGCCGATGACGGCACGCACCGCAGCGGTGCACCTCCGCCCGCAGCGTCTTACGCGGGTAGCCGACGACGGCATCGACATCGACATCGACAAACTCGGCCCTCGCCGCCCGGTCCCGCTGTCAGTGCCTCATGCGAGGATGAGGGAACAGTGATCGCAGGCGGCAGCAGGCACAGAACGACCCGAGGAAGCTGATCGGGCGGAAGGGACGGGCCGGGGTGAGCGACAACCAGAATCTCCTCGCGGAGCAGCGGCGTGCCCTGATTCTCGATGAGGTCAGACGGCGGGGCGGGGTGCGAGTCAACGAGCTCACCCGCAAGCTCAGCGTGTCGGACATGACGGTCCGTCGCGATCTGGACGCGCTGGCCCGGCAGGGCATGGTGGAGAAGGTGCACGGCGGCGCGGTACCCGTCAGTGAGCCGAGTGCGCACGAGCCCGGGTTCGAGGCGAAGTCGGGGCTGGAGCTGAGCGCCAAGGAGGACATCGCCAGGGCCGCGGCCGAGATGGCGGCGCCGGGCAGTTCGATCGCGCTGGCGGGCGGGACGACCGCGTTCGCGCTGGCGCAGCAGCTGCTCGAGGTGCCGGATCTGACGGTGGTGACGAATTCGGTACGGGTGGCCGATGTGTTCTACAACGCCCAGCGGGCGGCGGCGAGCGGCGGGGCGGCGCCTCGCGCGGGGGCGGCGACGGTGGTGCTGACGGGCGGGGTGCGTACGCCGTCGGACACCCTGGTCGGGCCGGTGGCCGACGCCGCGATCCGGTCGCTGCACTTCGATGTGCTTTTCCTCGGGGTGCACGGCATATCGGTGGAGGCGGGCCTGTCCACGCCGAATCTCGCGGAGGCGGAGACCAACCGGCACTTCGTACGGTCCGCGCGACGGGTGGTGGTGGTCGCCGACCACACCAAGTGGGGCAAGGTCGGGCTGAGTTCGTTCGCGTCGCTGGAGGAGGTGGATGTGCTGGTGACCGATGCCGGCCTGTCCGCCGGGGCGCGGTCGGAGTTCGCGGAGCTGCCGCCGGAGCTGCTGGTGGCGGGCGCGCGAGCCGCCGACGCAGACATCTGACGGATCGCCAGCTATGGTGTGCGGCCCCGGGCCCGGAGAACCTGGCCCGTCGACCGTCCCGTAGGGGGTGCTCGTCCATGGCACGCCGACTCCGCCCCGTCGAGCTCGACTTCGTCGAGTCCGCTCCGCTGCGGCTGGTGTTCGCCGCGGAGGTCGCCGCGCCGCCCAAGGCGGTGTACGCCGCGCTGGCGGACGACGTGGCGGGCTGGTCGTCCTGGTTCACGGGCGTCTCGCAGTCGGCCTCCACGGAGGGTGGCAGGGGTCGCGAGGTGCGGCTCGCGGGCGGCACCCGCTTCACCGAGACGGTCCTGGCGGCCGAGCCCGATGCGCACTACGCCTACCGCGTCGATACGACCAACGCCCCTGGACTGCGGGCCCTGTTGGAGGACTGGCGGCTGGCGTCGGCGGGCGACGGGACCCGGCTGCGGTGGACGTTCGCGGCAGACGGCCCGGCGCCGTTCCGGCTGGTGATGACGCTGGCCAGGCCAGGTCTGGGGCGCGCCTTCCGGGAATCCGTACGGGCCCTGGACCGCCGGCTCGCCGCGATGGGCGAGCCCTAGGGAGTGGCCGAACACATCCCTTAGGGGGTGCGAGCGCCCCCTGTGGGCCCTACAACGCGGTGGGGCCGGGGCGGTATTCCCGTGGCATCCGCCATTTCCCGTGGCATCCGCCGTTTCCCGTGGCATCCGCCACTTCCCGCGGCGTCCGCCATCCCCATGGCAGCCGGCCTTCCCATGGCAGCCGGCCTTCCCAGCCACCACTCCCCGCCGTCATCCCCGCGACAACCGTCGAGGACTCAAGGAAAAGGACCCGGACGGCAGCTGTTGCAGGGCGCAGCGCAGCCGACGCGGAGCGGTCGGGGCGGCCGCCCGGTCTCAGCCCGTCCAGGTGCCGTGCGCGAGGAAGGTCTCGAGGGTGCGGGCGTACGGGGCGATGTCCAGGCCCTGGGCGGCCAGCCAGTCGTCGGAGTAGTACTTGTCGAGATAGCGGTCGCCGGGGTCGCAGAGCAGGGTGACGACGGATCCCGTACGGCCCTCGGCGACCATCTCCGAGATGATCTTCAGCGAGCTCCACAGTCCGGTGCCGGTCGAGCCGCCCGCCTTGCGGCCGATCGCCGTCTCCAGGGCGCGTACGGCGGCGATGCTGGCCGCGTCCGGGACCTTCATCATCCGGTCGATCGCGCCGGGTACGAAGCTCGGCTCCATCCGGGGCCGGCCGATGCCCTCGATGCGGGAGGCCGTGGCGCAGTCGGACGTGGCGTCGCCGGTGCGCCAGCCGTCGAAGAAACACGAGTTCTCCGGGTCGGGGACGCAGACGCGGGTGTCGTGCTGCATGTAGTGCACGTAGCGGGCGATGGTGGCGGAGGTGCCGCCGGTGCCGGCCGTGGCCACGATCCAGGCGGGTTCGGGGTAGCGCTCCAGACGCAGCTGCTGGTAGATCGACTCGGCGATGTTGTTGTTGCCGCGCCAGTCGGTGGCCCGTTCGGCGTAGGTGAACTGGTCCATGTAGTGGCCGCCGGACTCGGCCGCGAGCCGGGCGGAGACCTCGTAGACGGTCCGCGGGTCCTGCACCAGATGGCAGCTGCCGCCATGGAACTCGATCAGCCGGGTCTTCTCGCGGCTGGTGGTGGCCGGCATCACCGCGATGAACGGCACCCCGATCAGCGAGGCGAAGTACGCCTCGGAGACGGCCGTGGAGCCGCTGGAGGACTCGATGACGGGCTTGCCGGGGCGGATCCAGCCGTTGCACAGGCCGTAGAGGAAGAGCGAGCGGGCGAGGCGGTGCTTGAGGCTGCCGGTGGGGTGCGTCGACTCGTCCTTGAGGTAGAGGTCGATGCCCCAGTCCTCGGGCAGCGGGAAGCGCAGGAGATGGGTGTCGGCGGTGCGGTTGGCGTCCGCCTGGACCTTACGGACGGCCTCTTTCAGCCATTCCCGGTAGTCCGGATCCGTGCGGTCGACGTCGACGGTCGCCATCGGGGCCGCGACCGCCGCGTCGCGGTCCGGCGGGCTCTGCGGCTGCTGGGCGGTGCTCACCGGCGCACTCCTCGGGGATTCATGAGCCCGCGCACAACGCCGGGCCGCTTCCGACTATAACCACCCACCGCACGCTTCTCACCTGCATAAACATCACTTTGAGAGACCCCAAGGCAAGCCTGGGAGCGGGTCGTTGCGGGCGTCGGCGACCAGGGGCACTGGTGTACGGGGCGCCGTGCGGGCAAACTTCCCTGAAGGGGCGGTGAAGGGCACCTGCCCGATGCACCGAGGAGGTGGTGGCCATGGCGGAGCCGGAATTCAACGCGACCGGCGTACGGATCGAGCGATGGCTGCGGTCCCTGACCCGCGCCGGACAGGTCGTCATCAGCGACGGCCGGCTGGCGCTGCTGACCAGCTACGGCACGGAGATCGACAGCGCGCCACTGGGGGCCGTACAGGCCCATAAACCGCTGTTCGCGGCGCGGGACCGGGCGCTCGCCACTCTGAACGGCCACCGCTATTCGCTCACCCTGGGGGCGCCGGAACGCTTCCTGAAGGCCGTGCAGGCGGCGCGTTCACCGCGCACCTGATCGGCCGGGACCGCCGCGGGGTGCGGTTGCGGGACCGCACCGGCTGCCCGACCCTGGACACGTATCACTGAGGGTTCACCAGCGGTGACGCTGTGGTTCGGCCGGCATCGCTGGATCCGATCTTCGCCCCTGCCGTGGAGCCGGGGCGCCCGGCCTCATCAGGGAGTCGCGGTCGTGATCAGGCAGCCCAGCAGGCATTGCACGGTGGAGCTCCAGGCCCTTCCGGCCCGTATCGGACATGTGCGCAGGATCGTCTCGGCGCAATTGCGCTACTGGCATCTGGACGCCCTGATAGATCCGGCGGCGCTGGGGGTGAGCGAACTGCTCGCGAACGTCCATCGCCACGCCCGTCCGAGCAAGCAGTGCACGGTCGAACTGTACGCACTGCTCGATCAGTTGACGGTCTCGGTGCACGATCGCGATCCGCGGCTGCCGCGGATCCGCGACGCCGACTCCTGGGAGACCAGCGGCCGCGGCCTGTCGCTGATCGCGGCGCTCAGCGACAGCTGGGGAATGCATCCGGACACCGACGGCCAGGGAAAGGTCGTCTGGTTCACCCTCCCGGCCCTGACCGCCGTCCAGGAGCCCGCCGCGCCGCCCGCGCACTGGGAGCCCGTACCGCTGAGCCCGGCCGCGCTGGGCCCGGCCCCTCTGGAGCCCGCCCCCGCGGCGGCCGACCCCCTCCCCCGGACCGAGGGCACGAAGGTCGGCTGAGCCGCGGCCGTCGTCGCGGCGGCGCCGCTACTCGGCGGCGATCGCCCGCAGCACGTCCAGCCGCGCGGCCCGCCGCGCCGGACGCAGCCCGGCCACCGCCCCGGCGGCCAGCCCGGTCAGCGCAATCGCCGCCAACTGCCCGCCCGGCAGCGTGAAGACACTGCTGCCCGCGCTGTCGGCGGCCCGTACCAGCGCCCAGCCCAGGAACCCGCCGAGGACCAGCCCACCGGCCGTCCCGAAGCCGGCCACCAGGACCGACTCCCAGCGGACCATGGCGCGCAGCTGCGGCCGGGTCTGGCCGACGGCCCGCAGCAGGCCCAGTTCCCGGGTGCGTTCGTGCAGCGCCAGGGTGAGGGTGTTGGCGATGCCGAGCAGGGCGATCACCACGGCCAGCGCGAGCAGGGCGTAGACGAGGGTCAGGAAGGTGTCCACGCCGTTCGCGGCGGTGGCGGCGTACTCGGCGCGGGTCTGCACCGGCGGATTGCCGTACCGGCCGCGCCCAGGGCGGCGCCGGTCACGGCGCGCCCGCGGGAGCCGCCCGAGGCGTCCACGGCCGCGTCGCGGAGCGCGGCCATCGGGGCGGTGCGCCCGGCGCGTCGGGCGGGCAGCAGGGCGGAGCCCGAACAGACCACGACGCCGACGACGACCGGCAGGGCCAGCGATCGGGCGCCGATGACCAACGGGCCACCGGGGAACGGGAAGCCGATCGCCGGGAAGAGGGCCTGCAGTCCGGCCGCGATGCCGATACCGGCGAGCAGCCCGACGGCGGAGGCGGCGAGCGCGACGGCCGCGGCCTCGATCAGGGTCGCGCCGACGATCGTCCGGCGGGAGGCGCCGAGGGTGCGCAGCAGGGCGTTCTCGCGGGTGCGCTGGGCGACGACGATGGCGAAGGTGTTGTGGATGGAGAACGTCGCGACCAGCAGCGCGATTCCCGCGAACACCAGCAGCAGCGTGGTGAACAGGCTCAGGAAGCCACCGGCGACCGCGCTGCTCTCGTCGGTGAACTGCGCGCCGGTGACGGCTTCCACGCCCTTGGGCAGGGTGGGCCGGAGCGCGTCGACGAGCCGCTGCTGGGAGACGCCGGGGGCGGCGCGCACCTGGATGCTCGCGGCCCGGCCCGGCCTCGGGGTGAAGTACTTCTCCGCGTCGGACCGCGTCAGCGCCGTGAAGGTGCTCTGCCCCATGCCGTCCTCGCCGCCGAACGTGGCGATGCCGACGATGGTGATGCGTACGGGGTCGGGCGTGCGCAGTACGGTGCGGTCGCCGATCCGCAGGTGCCCGGCCTCGGCCGCGCCGCGGTTGATGACCGCCTGGCCGGGGGCCCTGGGGGCGTGCCCCTCGGCGAGCCGATAGGCGTTCAGCTGCGGGTCGGTGATCCAGTTGCCGCCGCGTGACGGCGGTCCCTGTGCCGCGCCGATCACCTTGCCGTTCCTGCCGATCAGTTGCCCCTCGCCCTGGATGGCGGGCACCGCGGCGGCCACGCCCGGCACCTTCTCGACGGCGTCGGCCAGCGCGGTGCTGACGGGCCGGCGGGTGCCCTGGCCGGCTCCCGGGACGGTGACGGCATCGGCGCTGCGCACCACGGCCGCGGTGCCGCCGGTGGCGTTGCCGAACATGGTGTCGAAGCTGCCGCGCAGGGTGTCGCCCATGACGAGGGTGCCGCCGAGGAAGGCGACGCCGAGCAGTACGGCGAAGAAGGTGCCGGCGAAACGGCGTGGGTGGGCGCGGAGGGCGGCGGCGCCGAGGCGGAGCGGGGCGGGCAGCGCGGTCATGACGGCACCTCCTGGTGGGCCGCGGTAGCGAACCCGCGGGCCCTGGTGTCGAACGCCTTGATGCGGTCCAGCACCCGCTCGGCGGTCGGCTCCGCCATCCGGTCCACCAGCCGCCCGTCGGCGAGGAAGACGACCTCGTCGGCGTGCGCGGCGGCCACCGGGTCGTGGGTGACCATGACGACGGTGCGGCCCATGGTGCGTACGGCCCGGCCCAGCAGCCCGAGCACCTCCTCGCCGGAGCGGGAGTCCAGGTTGCCGGTCGGCTCCTCCGCGAAGACCACCTCGGGGCGGCCCGCGAGCGCACGCGCCACCGCCACCCGCTGCTGCTGGCCGCCCGAGAGTTCGACCGGCCGGTGGCGCAGCCGGTCCCCGAGACCCACCACGTCGACGAGCGCGTCGATCCACTCGGGGTCGGCCTTCTTGCCGGCGAGGTCCAGCGGGAGGGTGATGTTCTCGGCAACGGTGAGCGTGGGCAGCAGGTTGAAGGCCTGGAAGACGAAGCCGATGCGGTCCCGGCGCAGCCGGGTCAGCCGGCGGTCGTCGAGGGTGGTCAGATCGGTGCCGGCGACGAGGGCCGAGCCGGACGTGAGGCTGTCCAGGCCGGCCGCGATGTGCATCAGCGTGGATTTGCCGGAACCGGAGGGGCCCATGATCGCGGTGAAGCGGCCGGCCGGGAAGTCGACGCTCACCCCGTCCAGGGCCCGCACCCGCGCATCGCCGGATCCGTAGATCTTGACCGCGTCGATGACGCGGGCGGCGGCGGGTGCGGTGGGGGCGGCGGCGGTCATGCCGCGCCGCCCTTGGACCCGGTGCCGAAGTGCTCCTCCAGGACGGACAGCCGTCGCCAGTACTCCTCCTCGTCGATCTCGCCGGCGGCAAAGCGACGGCCGAGTACGACGAGGGGCGTGGGCGCGTCGCCACGGGCGGCGGCCTGCGGACCGCCCAACCGCCGGCCCGGTCCGCCGTGCCGCCATACGGTGCGGCGCAGCAGGGTCACCACGCCGAGGACGGCCAGCGCCCAGAGGACCGGAACGAAGAGGATCCAGGGGCCGGGGCCGCCTCCGGACCAGGGGTTCGCCAGCTCGAACATAAGGGTCAGCTCCTCGGTGGAAGGGGTTCTCGTTGTCTCCTCCGAGACTCGTCCGCCGGGCGCCGCGAGTCGTCGTACCGGCAGCGGCTCCGCGCATACGACGGGGGGAGCAGGCGGGGCGGGCGGGGCTGCTCCCGCCTGTCGCCCGGGGCCATTCGAGGTCGCTGCCCGGGGTCCGTTCGCGGGCCCCGCACGAGGTCCGTCCGGGGCCCGCTCGGTGACTTCTCGACGGCCGTTCGATCAGCAGCCTTGAAAATTGTAACTACTGGTATGTACAGTTCGATCATGAGCAGCACTCAGGAACGGCCTTCCGGCAACCAGGAAGCACGGCCCGGCACCCGGGAACGCCTGGTCCGCAGTACCCAGGAGCTCCTGTGGGAGCGCGGCTACGTCGGCACCAGCCCCAAGGCGATCCTGGACCGCGCGGGCGTCGGCCAGGGCAGCATGTATCACCACTTCACGGGCAAGTCCGATCTCGCCCTGGCGGCGGTCCGGCGCACCGCGGAGGGCATGGTGGAGACCGCCGAAGCGTGCCTGTCGGTGCCCGGTACGGCGTACGACCGGGTCGCGGCCTACCTGTTGCGCGAGCGGCGGGTACTGCGCGGCTGCCCCATCGGGCGGATGACGCAGGACCGCGACGTGGTGCAGGACCCGGAGCTGCGACGGCCGCTGGACGAGATGTTCGGCTGGCTCCAGGGCCGTATCGCCGAAGTCCTCGCCGAGGGGCAGGAGCGCGGCGAGCTGGCCGCGGGCCTGGACCCGGCGGCCACCGCGGCGGCCGTGGCGGCCGTCGTCCAGGGCGGATACGTCCTGGCGCGGGCGGCCGACGACGCCGCGCCGTTCGACGCGGCCGTACGCGGCGTGCTGTCGCTGCTCGCGGCGCAGGTCCCCTCCGGTACGCACACCACCACCCACCACTAGGAGTTCAGGCCCCATGGAGATCACCCGACAGCGCCCCGCCAGTCAGCGGGGCCCCGCCGAGCATTTCACCGGCAGCGTCTGGCTCGACGAGATCGCCGTCCCGCCCGCGCCCTCCCGCCTGCGGATGTTCAGCGTCCACTTCGCGCCCGGCGCCCACACCGCCTGGCACGCCCATCCGCACGGCCAGGTCCTGCATGTCACCGAGGGCGCCGGTCTGGTGCAGCGCGCGGGCGGTCCCGTCGAGCCGATCCGGGCCGGCGACACCGTGTGGATCGCGCCGGGCGAGCGGCACTGGCACGGCGCCGCGCCGGACACCTTCATGACCCATCTGGCCACCGTCGAAGCCGCCGCCGACGGCAGCACGACCGAGTGGGCGGAGCTGGTCGGCACGCAGGAGTACCCGGGCGTGTAGCGCCCCACCGGAAGCCGTCCCACCGGAAGCCGCCCCCGTCCCTCCCCTACGGAGCCACCATGCCCGCCATGCAGGCGATGCAGTACGCGATCACCCTTCCCGCCGACTACGACATGCGGATCATCCGGCGCCGCGTGGAGTCCAAGGGCCACCTCCTGGACGACCTCCCGGGGCTCGGCCTCAAGGCGTACGGCATCCGCGAGCGCGGGGTCGACGGCTCGCCGGTCAACCAGTACGCGCCGTTCTACCTCTGGGCGGATGCGGAGGCCATGAACGGCTTCCTCCTGGGCGACGGATTCCGCGGGGTGATCCGCGACTTCGGGCGGCCGGCCGTCCGGCACTGGCAGGGGCTCTTCCACCGTCCCGGCCCGGCCGCAGGCCACCGGCCGGGCGCCTTCTCGCGACGCACCGAATCCGTCCCCGAGGGCGCGGATCCGGCCCCCGTCATCGCGGACGCCGTGGCCCGGCACGAGGAGCTGGCCGCCACCGAGGGCGTGCACGCCACCGCGCTGGCGCTCGACCCCCGCCGCTGGGAACTGGTCCACTTCACCCTCTGGACGGACGCCGTCCCCCGGAGCGCGGGCGACCGCTATCAGGTGCTGCACCTGTCCGCGCCGGGTGCCGGCCTGCTGGGCGCGGGGCGGCAGTGGTGAGCTCGGCCGCGGCGGGCCGGCCGACCGGTCCCGTCATCCGTACCGTCCTCGGCGACCTCTCCCCCGCCGAACTCGGCGTCTGCGACGCCCACGACCACCTCTTCCTGCGCAGCCCGCAGCTGGCGGGCCAGGACCTGACCGACGCCGCGGCCGCCGCGGCCGAGTTGGCCGCCTTCCGTGCGGCCGGCGGCGCGTCGGTGATCCAGTGGACGCCGTACGGCATGGGCCGGGGCGCCGCCGAACTGCCGCGGCTGGCACGGGAGTCGGGGGTGCAAATCGTCGCCGCCACGGGGCTGCACCAGGCGGTGCACTACGCGCCCGAGGTGCTGGAGCGGGTCCGGGCCGATCTCGCCGGGGTGTTCGTCGCGGAGCTGACCGAGGGGATCGGCGGGACGGGGGTGCGCGCCGGGATGATCAAGGTCGCCGGGAGCTACCACGGCCTGGACCGGCACGCCCGGTACACCATGGCCGCGGCCGCCGAGGCCCAGCGCGCCACCGGGGCGGCCATCGGCGTCCACCTGGAGCAGGGAACCGGCGCGCTGGACGTACTCGATCTGCTCTGCGGCGAGTTGGGGGTCGCGCCGGACCGGGTGGTCCTCGGCCATCTCAACCGCGCGCCGGACCTCGTCGGGCACCGGACGGCCGCCGAGGCCGGGGCCTATCTGGCCTTCGACGGCCCCTCACGGGCGCATCACGCGACGGACTGGCGGCTGCCCGAAGCCCTGGCCGCGCTCGTCGATGCGGGCTTCGGTGACCGGATCGTGCTCGGCGGCGACACCACGACGGCCGGTGCCCGGTCCGTGAACGGTGGCCCCGGTATGCCGCATCTGCTGCGCCGCCACCGGGCACGGCTCGCACTCGCCCTGGGAGAAGACCTGGTGACGCGGTTCCTGACGGAGAATCCGGCGCGGGCCTTCGCGGCCCGGTGGGCGCCTACGCCGGCCCCGCCGTCCGCAGGGTGACGGCGATGCCCACATGCGGCCGCTTGCCCCGGCGGAGCAGCGCGCCACCGGTGTCCATCAACCGGAACCGCAGGCCGTATTTGCCGGCCATCGCCTTGCGCACCCGCAGGAGTTCCCCGGCGCCTTCCATGAGCCGGGCGGTGCCCTCCGCGGCCGGCGCGCCCTCGGTGAGGCGGCCGCGCACATCGCACGGGGTGACGGTCACCCGGGGATCGTTGCGCAGCCGCTTCACCTTCCAGCTGTCGTCGCGCGTCCACACCAGGAGTTCGGCCCCGTCGGCCACCGCCCATACGGGAGTGGCCACCGGGGTGCCGTTCTTGCGGTGGGTGACCAGGCTGACGTACGGGCTGCGGGCGAGCGCTTCGGGAACCATGGCGGCAGCCTAGGCGGTGCCCCCCGAGGACGGGCCGTGCGGCCCGTCCGGCGGATCACGGCCGGTCCGAGGGCGGATGTGCCCCGGGGCGCTTCTGACGGATCTCCGTGGACGCCGCGGAGATCCGTCAGAAGCGCCCTACCGCCCGACGGCCACCAAGGGGTCGTCCAGCACCGGCTGCCAGGCCAGCTCCGCCGCACCGACGAGGCTGTTGTGGTCGAGGCTGCACGGCAGGATCGGCACGCTGCCGCTGCGGCCCCACAGGCTGCGGTCGGCGACCACCGCCCGCAACCGCTCCGGGTCGGCCTCCAGGAGGGCGCGGTGCAGGCCGCCGAGGATGACGCGGTCGGGGTTGAGGATGTTGACGAGTCCGGCGATGCCGAGGCCGAGGCGGTCGATGAGGAGGTCGGACGCGGCGCGGACGCCCGGGTCGGCGCCCTCGTTGCGCAGGAGGTCGGCGGCCTGCTGGAGGAGGGAGCCCTCGGGGCCGGGGCGGCGGCCCGCGGCGGCGAGGAAGGCGAGCGGGTCCGCCTCGATGTCCAGGCAGCCGCGGCTGCCGCAGTGACAGGGCGCGCCGTCGGGGTTGACGGTCAGATGGCCGACCTCCAGGGCGAGGCCCGAACTGCCGCTGTGGAGACGGCCGTCGAGCACCAGGGCGCCGCCGACGCCCCGGTGGCCGGAGGCGACGCAGAGCAGGTCGCGGGCGCCCCGGCCGGCGCCGTGCCGGTGTTCGGCGAGTGCCCCGAGGTTGACATCGTTGCCGGTGAAGCCGACGGCTTCGGTGACTCCGGGGATGCCGGCGTCGGCGAGCGCGCGGCGGAACAGCGCGCGCACGGGGGCGCCCACGGGCCAGGCGAGGTGCAGCGGGTTGAGGGCCTCGCCGTCCGGTTCCGCGACGGCGGAGGGCACCGCGAGGCCGGCGCCCAGGCAGCGGCGGCCGGACTCGCGCAGCAGGGCGGAGCCGGTTGCGACGGCCTCGGCGAGGACATGGGCCGGGTCGGCGGGGATGGTGCCGCAGCCGGCGGCGGTCGCCACGATGCGGCCGCCGAGGCCGACCAGGGCGACGCGGAAACCGTCGGCGTGGATCTGGGCGGCGAGCACGACGGGGCCGCGTTCGTCGACGAACAGCCGGTGGGAGGGGCGCCCTTGGGAGCCCGCGGAGGCGGTCGGCCGGGAGTCGACGGTGATCAGGCCGAGCGCCTCGAGCTCGGCGGCCACCGCGCCCGCGGTCGCGCGGGTCACGCCGAGTTCCGAGGTCAGCACGGCGCGGGTGGGCGCGCGGCCGGTGTGTACGAGCTCCAGTGCGGGTCCGAGGGCGCCACGGCCCCGCTCCAACCTGGTTGTCCGAGTCTGGGTCACGCCTCTATTCTGGCTTTGTGCCGACGCTAAACAAAATACGGACGGCCCTTTCGGGGACCGTGACCCGTAAGACGCGCTCCACACCCGTCCCGCCCACCGACCCCCGACTGGCCCGGCTCCGCCTGGCGCTCACCGCATTCTTCGCCATGGACGGCTTCCTCTTCGCCGGCTGGGTCGTGCGCATCCCCGCGATCAAGGCGCACACCGGCGCCGGCACGGGCGCCCTCGGACTCGCCCTGCTCGGCGTGTCGGCAGGCGCCGTCGCCTTCATGATGATCACCGGACGGCTGTGCCGCCGGTTCGGCAGCCATGCCGTCACGGCCGCCTCCGGCGCCGCGATGGCGCTGAGCATCGTCCTGCCGCCGCTCACCCACTCGGCGACCGCACTGGGCCTGGTCCTGCTGGTCTTCGGTGCCGCGTACGGCTCGCTCAACGTCGCCATGAACAGCGCCGCCGTCGAATTGATTGGCGCCCTGCGGCGGCCCGTCATGCCCGGCTTCCATGCCGCCTTCAGCCTGGGCGGCATGCTCGGCGCGGGACTCGGCGGACTGATCGCCGGTGGCCTGTCCCCCACCGTGCATCTGCTGCTGCTCGCCCTGATCGGCCTCCTGGTGGCGGCCGTCGCGGGGCGCTCGCTGCTCGCGCATCCGGCGCCCGCCGTACCCGTAGCGGAGCGGCGGCCCGCGGCCGAGCGCCGCACGGGTCCGCGCCGCCCCGGCCGCCTCGTCTGCGTCTTCGGCCTCATCGCGCTCTGCACCGCCTACGGGGAGGGCGCGATGGCCGACTGGGGCGCGCTGCACCTCTCCCAGGACCTGGCCGCCGGGCCCGGTCCCGCCGCCGCCGGATATGCGGTGTTCGCGCTGGCGATGACCGCCGGGCGGCTGTCGGGGACCGCCGTGGTGCAGCGCTTCGGACCGGCTCGCGCGCTGATCGCGGGCGGGACGACGGCGACCGCCGGCATGCTGCTCGGCGCGCTGGCACCCAGCGCCTGGGCGGCCTGCCTCGGCTTCGCGGTCGCCGGCCTCGGGCTCGCCAACATCTTCCCCATCGCCATCGCCCGCGCCGGCGAGGCCGGAGGCGCGGGCGGGGTCGCCGTGGCCTCCACCATCGGCTACGGCGGCATGCTGCTGGGCCCGCCCGTCATCGGCTTCCTGGCCGAGGCGTTCTCCCTGCCCCTCGCGCTGACGACGGTCGCCCTGCTCGCGGCGGCCGCGGTGGTCATCGCGTACGGGACGCGCGGGGCGCACCACAACGAGCGGGCGTGATTCACGGGCGGAGGGCCGGGTACGCGAGTGACGTGGACGATGACCACGGCCGGCCGGACCGGTCACCGCAGCCGCGCCGGCCCCACCGGCTGCGCGGGCTCGGGCGCCTGGCGTTCGGCAACCCCGTCTCGCTGGGCTATCTGGCGCTGGTGCTCGCCGCCGTCCTCTTCGCCGTCGTCGACGCGCTGGCCGTGCACCGTCCCGATGCCTCCTTCTCCGGCATCTGGGCGCTGCTGCTGACCGCCCCGACGGTCTTCCCGCTGTGGCTCGCGGGGGATGCGCTCTGGGGTGAACCCGGCGCGCCCGAGGGCTACTTGATGGTGGCGACCGCCGTGGCGGCCCTCGTGAACGCGCTGCTGCTGGGGCTCCTCCACCGTGCGGCGGGCGGCGGGCGAGGGGGCCCGCGGGGAGCCGTTGTCAGAGGCGGGTGGCACACTCGTCGGCATGGAGATCACTGAGTTCGTCGAAACGCTGCGGCTGGACGGAGGACTCCTGGCCGACGCTGCGGAGCAGGCCGGACCCGACGCCCCGATTCCCTCGTGTCCCGACTGGCGGATGCGCGATCTGGTCACCCACGTCGGGCGGGTGCACCGCTGGGCCACGGAGTATGTGACACAGCCTGTCGCACACCGGACCGGCGGTCCCGCCGAGGCCCCGGACATGACCGACGACGAACTGGTGCCCTGGCTGCGGGACAGCCACCACCGCCTGGTCGTGGCGCTGCACACCGCCCCGCAGGACCTGGAGACCTGGACCTTCCTGCCCGCGCCGTCCCCGCTCGCGTTCTGGGCGCGTCGGCAGGCCCACGAGACCTCCATACACCGCGTGGACGCCCAGCAGGCCGCGGGCTGCGCCCTCACCCCCTTCCCGTCCGCCTTCGCCGCCGACGGCATCGACGAACTCCTGGCCGGTATCCATTCCATGGACCGCAGCCGCCTGCGCACGGACGTGCCCAGGACGCTACGGGTGCGCGCCACGGACACCGCCGACGCGGAGTGGACGATGCACCTGACCGACGCCCCGCCGCGCACCGTCCGTACGGCCGGACCGGCTCCCGAGGCCGAGGGGCGGGAGGCGGCGCCCTCGGCGGACTGCACGATCGAGGGGCCGGCCGAGGAGCTCTATCTCGCGCTGTGGAACCGCCTGCCGTGGGACGGGCTGAAGTTCACCGGCGACGAAGCCCTGGCGGCGCTGTGGCGGGAGCGCGGCGGCATCGGAAACTAAGAGCAACCAGGAGCAACCAGGCGCCCCGGCGAGGGACCCGAGCGCCCCGAGCGAGGGGCGCGCACGGCCGACGGCGAAGAGCCCGAAGACCGTCTTGGGCAGCAGGCCGACCGGCTGCGGCAGCATCCCCGGATGCTGTTGCCGCCAGGGCCGGTTGACGGTCCGGTTCGCGAGCTTGTCCAGCGACGTCACGTCCGGCGTGATCATGTCCGGCCGGGGCCGGGGGCCGGACGCCCGGGGTCCGGGCGATCCCGCTTCCCTCCGGCCGGCCCGTGCGCTGCCACCGCACGCGATCGGCTCGAAGTGCGCCCCCCTCTGGCAGAGTTGGGACATGTCTCCCACCCGCACCCGGGCCGAGCGCGACACCCTCACCGTCGAGATCTCCTTCGCGCTGGTCACCGGCATCTTCGTCGGCGTCATCGGCTTTCTGGCGATGGGCAGCGCGATCCTGTGGGCGCCGCTGCCCAGGTCCTGGGAAGGCCCGTGGCTGAGGGCGAGCGGGGTCGCCGGGGCGGCGCTCTTCGCGATTCGGGTGGTGCGGGTGCTGCGGCGCGCTCAGCCCAGCCAGCCGGGGCGCACCAGCCCCGACTCATAGGCCAGCACGACCAGTTGGGCGCGGTCCCGGACACCCAGCTTCACCATGGCGCGGCTGACGTGGGTCTTGGCGGTCAGGGGGCTGACGACCAGACGGCGGGCGATCTCCTCGTTGGACAGACCGATGCCCACCAGCGCCATCACCTCCCGCTCCCGCTCGGTCAGCCCCGACAGCGCATCGGCCGCGGCCGGTTCCTTGGAGCGGGCCGCGAATTCGGCGATGAGTCGGCGGGTGACGCCGGGCGAGAGCAGCGCGTCGCCGTCGACGACCGCGCGCACGGCCCGCAACAGCTCCTGCGGTTCGGTGTCCTTGACGAGAAAGCCCGAAGCGCCGGATCGGATCGCCTCGAAGACGTACTCGTCCAGCTCGAAGGTGGTCAGCATGACGACCTTGACGCCGGACAACCGCGGGTCCTCGGTGATCTGACGGGTGGCCATCAGGCCGTCCAGTACGGGCATCCGGATGTCCATCAGCACGATGTCCGGGCGCCCTTCGCGGACCGCGGCCAGCGCCTCCTGCCCGTCGGACGCCTCGGCGACCACCTCGATGTCGGGCTGGGCGTCCAGCAGGGCCTTGAAACCGGCCCGGACCAGCAGTTGATCGTCGGCGAGCAGTACCCGGATCACGACTCTTCCTCGGTGGCGGCCGGGGTCACCGTACCCGTACCGGCCGCCGGGTCCGCCGGCCCGGCCAGCGGAATACGGGCCCGGACCCGGAAGCCGCCGTCCCGGCGGGGGCCCGCCTCGACCGTGCCGCCGAGGGCCGCGGCCCGCTCCCGCATCCCGACCAGGCCGTTGCCGCCGCCGGCCGGCTCCGCCGCGGCGGAGGTCGCCGGGCCGTCGTCGTCGACCTGGATCTCCAGCGCGCCGGGCGGGTACCGGAGCAGGACCCGGGCGGTGCGCGAGCCGGAGTGGCGGACGATGTTGGTGAGCGCCTCCTGGACGATGCGGAAGGCGGCGAGATCGGTGCCCGGCGGCAGCGCGGCGCGGGTGCCCTCGGTGGTGACGTCCACGGCGAGCCCCGCGCTCCTGGCCTGTTCGGTGAGTTCGGGCAGCCGCTCCAGGCCCGGGGCCGGGGAGCGCGGGGCGTCGCCGCGGGTGCGCAGGGTGTCCAGGACCTGCCGCACCTCGCCGAGGGCTTCCTTGCTCGCGGTCTTGATGGTGGTCAGCGCCGTCCGCGCCTGCTCGGGGTCGCTGTCCAGCAGCGCCAGGCCCACGCCCGCCTGGACGTTGATGACGGAGATGCTGTGCGCGAGGACGTCATGCAGCTCGCGGGCGATCCGCAGCCGTTCCTCGTCGGCCCTGCGCCGCTCGGCGGCGGCCCGCTCGGCGCGCACCCGGGCCAGCTGTTCGCGGCGCACCCGCACCAGCTCCGACACGGCCACCACCGCCACCATCAGGACGGCGACGAACAGTTCGTCCCCCCACGGGGCGGGCCCGTCATGCGGCGGCAGCCACCGGTAGAGCCAGTGGCCGACGAGGAGATGACTCGCCCAGAGGCCGCCGAGCGCGCACCAGGCAACGACGCGGTGCCCGGCGAGGATCGCCGCGAAGGCGCCCAGCGCGATGGTGAGGAAGACCGGTCCGTACGGGTATCCGGCGGCGAAGTAGACCGCGGCTGAGGCGGCGGTGCCGAGGGCGACCGTCCGCGGATACCGGTGCCGGAAGAGCAGCAGGGCGCCGCCGCAGATCAGCAGCGCCCGTGCGAACGCATCGAGCGGGGCGCGCTCGGGCTGATTGTGCGCCGCGAAGCCGGAGCCGACCGTGACGAAGACCGTCACCGCGACCGTCGAGACCCACGGCAGCCGGGCGCCCGCCCAGCTCTTCGGTTCCGCGCGCACCGGCGACCACCGCTCCCACACCGGCCCGAAGCAGCGCCGCACCCACGGCGGCCGTGCATTCTCCATGCCCGTAACGCTAGACCGCGCCCCGGCCCGGGGGCGTCCGCCCGGCGCAGTGACCGGCCGTACTCCCTGGGGAGTACCGGCTGGGGGCAGTGGCTAGCGCGGGGTGGTCAGGCCGACGCTGCGGGCCAGCTGGAGGACGGACTGCTCGAAGAATTCGGCGCGGGCCTCGATCACCCGGTTGAACTGGCCGAAGACCTCGAAGCTCACCAGCCCGAACAGCTGGGCCCAGGCGCCGACGAGCCGCGCCAGCACCGTGCCCGGCAGCTCGATGCCCAGCTCGGCGCCGAGGGCCAGCGCATCGCCCACCACCGCGTCGGGCAGCGGCTCGGCGGGCTCCTTCAGCGCGCCCGCGACGTGTGCCTCGCGGACCACACCGATCAGCGCGAGGCCGACCCGGGCGGCGGGTTCGGCGGTGGTGCGGGGGGCGGTGTAGCCGGGCACCGGTGAGCCGTAGATCAGCGCGTACTCGTGCGGATGGGCCAGCGCCCAGGTGCGTACGGCGGTGCAGACGGCGCTCCAGCGGGCGACGGGGCGCTTGGCATCGCTCCCGGTGAGGGCGTCGCGGGCGGCTTCCGCGGCCTCGCCGACGGCGTTGTAGGCGTCGACGATCAGCGCGGTCAGCAGGTCGTCGCGGCTGGGGAAGTAGCGGTAGAGCGCCGAGGAGACCATGCCCAGTTCGCGGGCCACGGCGCGCAGCGAGAGCTTGGCCGCGCCATCGACGGCGAGCTGTCTGCGGGCCTCGTCCTTGATGGCCGCGGTGATTTCGCTACGGGCCCGTTCCCTGGCCCCTCGGATCGCAGTCATGGGGGCAGTCTGGCACGTTGCGGAGCGGTGCACCAAGGACAGAGCATTGATCGCATGCGAGAGCGGTGCAGGAAAAAGAGAGCAGTGCTCTTGCATGCGGGCGGCACCCTCATGCACACTGCTCATAAGCGAGAGCACTGCTCTCGAATTAGAGTGGCGCTCACGGCACGGCAGGCGGCGGACACCGGGCAACAGGCCCGCCGACCAGCCGGACTTCCCGCGCCACCGACGTCACCGGAGGCCCGCCCATGTCCCACTACCTCAAGCCGCGCCGCTTCACCGTCCGTCTCAACGGCCTCATCGGCTGGCTCGCCCGGCGCGGAATCAGCCTCGCGGGCTCGGCGGACCTCGCCGTCCGCGGCCGGAAGAGCGGCGAATGGCGGCGCGTCCCCGTCAACCCGATGACGTACGAGGACGGCCGCTATCTCGTGTCGGCGCGCGGCCACTCCGAGTGGGTGCGCAATATGCGCGCGGCGGGCGGCGGCGAACTGCGCATCGGCCGCCGCACCCGGCCGTTCACCGCCGTCGAGCTGCCGCCCGCCGAGACCCCGGCGCTGCTGCGCGCCTATCTCCAACGCTGGGGCTGGGAGGTGAAGACGTACTTCGGGGAGATCACCGCAGACTCCAGCGACGAGGAACTCCTCGCCGCGGCCCCGCGCCACCCCGTCTTCCGCATCACCGAATCCTGAGCGCGCACAACGAGCGGCAAAGCCACGGAAGCAGCCGACGGCGGACGGCAGACCGCAGGACGGCAATCAGCAGGCAGCAGGCGGCAATCGGCGGCCGGCCGGTGACGCACCGGCGGCCACCGGCCGGCCAACCGGCCGATCAGCCCGGCGGCCGACCGGTCAACCGGCCCACCGACCGCCCGCGGTCACTCCCCCCGCCGCGCCTCGGCGCGGTCGAAGGCATCCAGCGCCCGCCGCGCCATCGGATGCGAACGGACCAGCTCCCCCAGCGTCGTCGTCCCGCGAGTGATCTTCGCGAACGCGTTCCAGGCCGGCCGGAAGCCCGTGATCGCCGCATGGAACATGCCCGGACGCCGCGCGAAGGCACCGAGCATCCGCCGCCCCACGCCCATCTCCACACCCAGCCCCGCCTTGATGGCGAAGGCGTAGTTGAGGGCCTGCCGGCGGGCGTCGACCGCGTCGTGGGCCTCGGAGACCCGTACCGCCCACTCCCCCGCGAGCCGGCCCGAACGCAGCGCGAAGGAGATGCCCTCCCGGGTCCACGGCTCCAGCAGCCCCGCCGCGTCGCCGCACACCAGCACCCGGCCGCGGGACAGCGGCGAGTCATCGGCGCGGCAGCGCGTCAGATGCCCGGACGAGATGCTCGGCTCGAAACCCGCCAGGCCGAGCCGGCCGATGAAGTCCTCCAGATAGCGCTTGGTCGCCGCTCCCTCGCCGCGCGCGGAGATCACGCCGACGGTGAGGGTGTCCCCCTTGGGGAAGACCCAGCCGTAGCTGCCGGGCATCGGGCCCCAGTCGATGAGCACCCGGCCCGCCCAGTCCTCGGCGACCGTCTCGGGCACCGGGATCTCCGACTCCAGACCGAGGTCGACCTGCTCCATCTTGACCCCGACATGCGCCCCTATCCGGCCCGCGCTGCCGTCGGCGCCGACCACGGCCCGCGCCAGCAGCACCTCGCCGTCGCCCAGCACCACCGCGACGGTCCGGCGGTCGGGCACCTCGGCGCCGTGCTGTTCCACCCGCGCGACCGTGACGCCCGTACGGACCCGGGCGCCCGCGTCCTTCGCGGACTCGACCAGTCCGGCGTCGAACTCGGGGCGGTTGATGAGCCCGAAGAGCATCTGCTTGGAGCGGCGGGTGCGGGTCATCTTGCCGTTCATCGAGAACGTCACCGCATGCACCCGGTCGCGCAGCGGCAGATCGAAGCCGGGCGGCAGGGAGTCACGCGAGGGGCCGATGATGCCGCCGCCGCAGGTTTTGTAGCGGGGCAGTTCCGCTTTCTCCAGGAGCAGCACCCGGCGTCCCGTACAGGCCGCGGCATGCGCGGCCGAGGCTCCCGCGGGCCCCGCGCCCACCACCACGACGTCCCACACCTGCTGGTTGTCCTCGGCTGCGTGCTCGCTGCTCACCTGTGCGTTCGCTCCCGTTCGATGGCTGGCTGCGCGTCCCGTCCGCATCCTACGGGCCGCTGTTTCGTGAGTGGCCTGTGGGAAGATCGGGGGCACTCATCCCCGTACGTCCGGCCCGTACGGCTCACAAGGACGGACGGCCTACGTACACAACGTCGCGCCCACAAGGAGCGTTCCATGTCTGACAGGTCCGGCAGCCCGCTTGCGCACACCGTCGCCGCGCTGCAGCCCCGCGCCCGCACCGAACTCGCCGAGCTGGTGGCCTTCAAGTCGGTCGCCGATCCGGCGCAGTTCCCCAAGAGCGAGTGCGAGGCGGCCGCCAACTGGATCGTCGATGCGCTGCGGGCGGACGGGTTCCAGGACGTCGCGCTGCTGGACACCCCGGACGGCACCCAGTCCGTCTACGGCTTTCTGCCCGGTCCGGCCGGTGCGCCGACCGTCCTGCTGTACGCGCACTACGACGTGCAGCCGCCGCTGGACGAGGCCGCCTGGGTCTCGCCGCCGTTCGAGCTGACCGAGCGCGACGGCCGCTGGTACGGGCGCGGCGCCGCCGACTGCAAGGGCGGCCTGATCATGCATCTGACGGCGCTGCGCGCGCTGAAGGAGCACGGCGGCATACCGGTCAACGTCAAGGTGATCGTGGAGGGTTCCGAGGAGCAGGGCACGGGCGGGCTGGAGCGGTACGCCGAGGCGCACCCGGAGCTGCTGACCGCCGACGCGATCGTGATCGGTGACGCCGGGAACTTCCGAGTCGGGCTGCCGACGGTGACCGCGACGCTGCGCGGGATGACGCTGGTGCGGGTGCAGGTCGATGCGCTGGAGGGCAATCTGCACTCCGGGCTGTTCGGTGGCGCGGCGCCCGACGCGCTGGCCGCGCTGATCCGGATCCTGGACTCGCTGCGGGCCGAGGACGGTTCGACGACCGTGCAGGGGCTGGCCGCGGACGGGACCTGGGAGGGCCTGCAGTACCCGGAGGAGGACTTCCGCAAGGACGCCAAGGTCCTGGACGGCGTCGAGCTGATCGGCAACGGCGCCGTCGCGGACCGGCTCTGGGCGCGCCCCGCGGTCACCGTGCTCGGCATCGACTGCCCGCCGGTGATCGGCGCCACCCCGTCCGTGCACGCGGGCGCGCGGGCGCTGGTGAGCCTGCGGGTGCCGCCGGGCACGGACGCGGCGGAGGCGACGAAGCTGCTGGCCGCCCATCTGGAGAGTGCCGCCCCGTGGGGCGCGCGGGTGGCGGTGGAGCAGATCGGGCAGGGGCAGCCCTTCCGCGCGGACACCAGCAGCCCGGCGTACGCGTCGATGGCGGCGGCGTTGCGGGAGGCGTACGACGGCCAGGAGATGCAGACGTCCGGCATGGGCGGCTCGATCCCGCTGTGCAACACGCTTGCCGGGCTCTACCCGGACGCGGAGATCCTGCTCATCGGGCTGAGCGAGCCGGAGGCGCAGATCCACGCGGTCAACGAGAGCGTCTCGCCGCAGGAACTGGAGCGGCTGTCGCTCGCGGAGGCGCTGTTCCTGCAGCAGTACGCGGAGACCCGGGCCTGAGGCGACGGGGCGCCGTGTGCCGGCGGCGCCCCGCCCTTCCGTGCTCGGCTCGCAGTCCTCGGCTCTCAGACCTCGCCCTCGGCCCGCGACTCCCGGCCCGCGACTCCCGCCTCTCGCCTCTCAGCCCAACGGAACTCCCGCTTCCAGATGGAGCGGGCAGCCGCGTTCGCGGGCGCGCAGCGCCCACCGCAGCCGGTTCCAGCGCACCGGCGGCAGCATCGTCTCGGCCTCGGACTCGGTCACGAAGCGCCAGTCACGCAGCTCCGCGTCGGGCAGCAGCAGGTCCCGTATCCGCTCGCTGGTGAGCGTGCCGCCGTCGAAGAGCAGCCGCAGACCGCCGAAGCCGGGCGGTTTGGGCGCTTCCCAGTCGAGCACGAGCAGCCGGAGCGCTCGGGACAACTGGATGCCCAGCTCCTCGGCGACCTCGCGCACTCCGGCGTGCGCAGGTGCCTCGCCCGGTTCCACGATGCCGCCGGGAAATTCCCAGCCGGGCTTGTAGGTCGGGTCGACGAGCAGCACCCGGTCCTGGTCGTCGAAGAGCAGCACACCGGCCGCCAGGGTCGCCGCGGTCGGTTCGGGGGTCTGCACGATGTCGCAGGCGCCGGCTCCGGTACGGACGGCCTCGACGACCTGTTCGGCGGTCTGGCGGGGCGTGAGCCGGGTGGTGTCGACGACATGCGCGTCGTTGCTGATCCACTCCAGCGCGCGGGCGTACGGGCCCAGATGCTCCAGACACCACCGGCGCACGGACGCATCGGCCTCGGGGTCCCCCTGGGGCTCCGTACGCCGGGCTATCCGCTCCCGCAGGATCGTTTCCTCCGCATGCAGCAGAACATGCCGTACGGGAATCCGGCGGGCCGCGAGGGAGCCGAAGATCTCATCGCGGTACTCCTGGCGCAGCAGCGTCATCGGCGTCACCAACGGCCCCGGCACCTCGGTGAGCAGCGCCGCCGCGGTGTCCACGACCATCCGCCGCCAGGACGGCAGGTCCTGATAGTCGTCGATCTCCTCGAACCGCTTGGCCGGCAGCATCAACCGCAGTCCGCTGCCGAGGAGTTCGGGGTCGTAGAGCGTGCTTCCGGGAAGCAGGTCGAGCACTTCTTGCGCCGCAGTGGTCTTGCCCGCACCGAACGTGCCGTTCAGCCAGACGATCACGGTTTCCCCTCTTCCCTAGACCCAGGTGAGTTGCCCGCAACACCCTGCCACGGAAACGCTCGGGAAGACGGATGCCGGTCAGTGCATCCCCCGCCGCGAAGCCCCCGGCAAACAAGCGCTCCCCCGCCCCTCCTGCACCGAAACACCCACCTGCATACCGGCCTCTGTCGCATATGACCGCGACCCATCGCGCGGTCGACGGCCGATTGCGCGGCACGCGCGCCGCGCGTCGGCCGGACCATGTCCCGCCCCTCATGGGGCGGAACGGGAGGGAACCAAACAGAACCGAACGCGACCATCCGCACCTCACCCCGAACAGCCGCCTCAGTAACGGGCTTTGGCGGGTGGAGCACCCATCATCACCACTTACCACCGCCCTCTTCCAACAGACTCCAACAAGCCCTACCGTAATCACTCGCCGGTGACGGGTACATGACTCGCCATGAGCTCGTCACGGCGCACACCACAACGCACCACCCCGTAACCACTCGCACAACTCCCCACATCTCTCGCGAGGACGGAGGACGCGAATCATGCGCGTTCGCATCCGCACCACCCGCCGGCAGGGTCACGGAAGAATCATCGGAACGCTGGCCGCCGCGCTGCTGTGCACGGCGGGGCCGAGCGCCTTGCCCGCCGCGGCCGGCACACCCGCGCCCCGTCTCCCCGACGGGCTGGCCAAGACGCCGCCGATGGGATTCAACAACTGGAACTCCACGCAGTGCCGGGCGGAGTTCAACGAGGAGATGGTCAAGGGCATCGCCGACCTCTTCCTCGCCAAGGGCCTCAAGGACGCCGGCTATCGCTACGTCAACCTCGACGACTGCTGGGCGCTGCCCGCGCGGGACGCGGACGGCAAGCTGGTGCCGGACCCGAAGCGCTTCCCCCACGGCATCAAGGCCGTCGCCGACTACGTCCACGCCAAGGGCCTGAAGTTCGGCATCTATACGAGCGCGGGCACCAAGACCTGCAACGAGAACGGGTTCCCGGGCGGGCTCGGGCACGAGGCGTCCGATGCCCGGCAGTTCGCCGACTGGGGCGTGGACTACCTCAAGTACGACAACTGCAACAACCAGGGCGTGGACGCCAAGGAGCGCTACCGCACGATGCGGGACGCGCTCGAGGCCACCGGCCGGCCCGTCGTCTACAGCATCTGCGAGTGGGGCGAGAACAAGCCCTGGGAGTGGGCGGCGGACGTAGGACATCTGTGGCGGACGACCGGCGACATCAGCGACAGCTGGTCGAGCATGCTCGACATCCTGAAGCAGAACCTGCCGCTGGCCGCCTCGGCCGGCCCCGGCCACTGGAACGATCCCGACATGCTGGAGGTCGGCAACGGAGGCATGACCGACACCGAATACCGCAGCCACTTCTCCCTCTGGTCGATGATGTCCGCCCCGCTGCTGATCGGCTCCGATCTGCGCAAGGCGACACCGGAGACGTTCACGATCCTGGACAACAAGGACGTCATCGCCCTCGATCAGGATGCGCTGGGCAAGCAGGCCACCGTGCTGAAGTCCGAGTCCGGCCGCTGGACGCTCGTCAAGGAACTGGCGAACGGTGACCGCGCCGTGGCGCTCTTCAACGAGACCGACCAGGAGCAGACGATCACCACCACCGCCCGGGACGCGGGCCTCCCGCAGGCGGACCGCTACCGGCTGCGCGACCTGTGGCAGCACCGCGACTCCGCCACCACGGGCGCCATCGCCGCGACCGTCCCGGCCCACGGCACCACCGTCTACCGCGTCTCCGTCGAGCGGCGCTGAGCCGCGGCCCCGGGGCCGTCAGCAGGTGGGCAGCCCCGGCACCGGCTTGTCGTTCTCACCGCCGGTGAGGTAGACGACGCTGATGTAGACACCGGTGTTGCCGTTGTCGTCATCGGTCTTGGCCCACCAGACGTTCGTCCACTTCCCGTACGTCTCGCGGCGGCCCAGCTTCGCCTGGCAGTAGAAGTAGTTGGTGCCCGCGTTGAGCGTGCCGGCCTGCTGGAAGGACGCGGTGTAGGAGGTGGCCGCACGCCAGACGTCGCAGTTGGTCTTGCCGCCGCCGATGGACACGCAGGAGGTCTGCGGGGTGGGCTCGCCGCCGCCGCTGCCACCACTGCCGCTGCCGCCGTTGCCGCTGCCGCCGCCGCTGGTCCCGCCGGACGTACCGGAGGCGCCGCCGAACAAGCCGCCGGAACCGCCGTCCGTACCGCCGCCGTCCGTCTTCCCGCCACCGCTCTGGCCGCCCGAACTCCCGCCCGGGGCACCGGGCTTGGGGTTCTTGCCGGTCGGGGTGCCGGAGGGCCCCCGGGACGCGGAGGGCGACGCACCGGCGCCCTTCTCCCGGCCCTTGCCGTCCCCCTTGCCGGGCTTCTTGCTGCCGTCCGGGTTCGGGTCGGCGGCCGGCGTCGGTTTCCCGGCCGGTGCCGCCGACTGCCGTCCGTCGTGCGCGACGGTGTCGCTCGGCCCGCCGCCGACCAGCGCGTACGTCACTCCGCCGCCGGTGGCGAGAACGGCGAGCACGGCCGCCACGGCGAGCAGCATCCGACGGCGACGGCGGGCGGGCAGCCGCTCGGTGTCGCCGTCCGACGGGTTCGGCAGATGGGGGTGGATGCCCGTGCTGCCGACGGCCGGGCCGCTCACCACGCCGGGCGGGTCGAAGCCGGGACTGATGGCGGAGACGGGGGTGGCGGCCTCGGGCGGGGCCGGGTGGCCGGCGGCGGCCGGGGAACCCGGGCCGCCGGACAGCCAACTGGCGGGCGGGGCAGCGGAGTTGACCGGGGCGACGGGCGCGGGACCTGCGGGCGCGGCCCCGCCCTGGCCGGCCGCCGCCTGCCCGAACTCCTGCGGCGGGGGCGGCGGCGCGACGGGCCGGATGTCCGTCGCGGTCGGCAGATGCGGTGCACCGGGCATCGGCACACCCGCCGGCTCGCGCCCCTCGGCCACCGCCGTCAGCAGGCTCCGCGCCTCGGCGGCGGACGGCCGGTCGGCCGGGTTCTTGGCCATCAGCGCATGCAGCACGGGCGTGAGCGGCCCGGCCCGCTGCGGCTCCGGCAGCGGCTCGGTGACGATCGCGGTCAGCGTGGACCACACCGACGTCCGGCGGAACGGCGCGCCGCTGCCCTCCACGGCCGCGTACAGCGTCATGCCCAGCGACCAGATGTCCGAGGCGGGGGTGGGATCCTGCCCCTGGGCCCGCTCGGGCGGCAGGTAGTCGAGGGAGCCGACCAGTTCGCCGCTGCGGGTGATGTTGGTGGTGGCGCCGTCGCCGGGGGCTTCGATGCTGGCGATGCCGAAGTCGGTGAGCACCACGCGTCCGGTGCGGTCCAACAGCACGTTGCCGGGCTTCACATCGCGGTGCAGCACGCCCACCTGGTGGGCGGCGTCCAGCGCGTCCATCACCTGGGCGCCGATCCGGGCGATCTCCCGGGGGTCGAGGGCGCCCTGCTGCTGGATGGCGTCGTCCAGCGAGGGTCCGTCGACCAGCTCCATGACGATGACGGGGCGGCCGTCCTCGTCGATGACGTCGTGGACGGTGACCACGCCGGAGTGCCGGATACGGGCGGCGGCCCGCGCCTCGCGCTGCATCCGGGTGCGCAGATCGGCGAGTTCCGGGGCGGAGGCGTCGGTATAGGCGCGCAGGACCTTGACGGCGACCTCGCGGCCCAGCACCTCGTCGACGGCGCGGCAGACCACGCCCATCCCGCCGCGGCCGAGCCGGCCGGTGACGCGGTAGCGGCCGCCGAGCACCCGGCCGGTCAGATCGGCGTCCGTGCCGCGCTCGGGTCCGCTCCTGGAGGCCGCGGCGGGCGCGCCGTTGCCGGGCGCCGGAGCCGCCTCACCACCCGTCCCGCTGGGCTCACCCGGCTCGTCCGCTCCGCGCACCTCACGCTCCCCCGGTGTCATCGTCGCCGATCCCCTCGATACCCGTATGTCTGCCGGTACGCCGTGTCACTCACGGTGTACGGCGCGGTCGGCAACAGACTAAGGGGCGCACGGGGGCGGGTGGTGGCCTCAGGGCGCAGGGACGAAGGCATCGAGACGGGACTGTTGCGCAGCGGCCGCGGCGGCGCCCACCACACCGGCATCCGTCCCCATCTGGGCGGGTACGACCGTCAGGTCCGCTACGAACGACAGCGTCGCGTAGTCGCGCAGGGCCTTGCGCAGCGGGACGAAGAGGACGTCCCCGGCGCCCGCCACTCCCCCGCCGACGACCGCGATGTCGATCTCGACCAGCGTCGCGGTGGCCGCGATCCCGGCGGCCAGCGCCTGGGCGGCCCGCTCGAAGGAGCGCACGGCGACGGGATCGCCGGCGTGTGCCGCGGCGGCGACGGCGGCCGCACTGGAGTCGCCGTCGGGGCCCGGCAGCCAGCCCTCGGCCAGCGCCCGGCGGGCGATGTTGGGGCCGCTGGCGATCCGCTCGACGCAGCCGCGGGCGCCGCACGGGCAGGGGTCGCCGTCGAGGTCGACGCTGATGTGGCCGATGTGCCCGGCGTTGCCGGTGGGGCCCGGGTGCAGGCGGCCGTTCAGGACGAGTCCGCCGCCGACGCCGGTGGAGACCACCATGCACAGGGCGTTGGCGTGGCCGCGCGCGGCGCCCTGCCAGTGCTCGGCCGCGGTCATCGCGACGCCGTCGCCGACCAGCGCCACCGGCCGCTCCCCGACCAGTGCCCGCACCCCGGCGACCAGCGGGAAGTCGCGCCAGCCGGGGATGTTGACCGGGCTGACGGTGCCGGCCGAGGCGTCCACCGGGCCCGCGCTGCCGATCCCCACGGCCGCCACCCGCGCCCAGTCGGGTCCCGCGGCCAGCTCCCGGACCACGTCGGCCACCGCACGCATCACGGTCGCCCCGTCCTCGTCGGCGGGGGTGGGCCGGGCGGCCCGTACGATCAGCCTGCCGCGACCGTCCACCAGAGCACCAGCGATCTTGGTGCCGCCAATGTCGAGCGCTGCGCTGAGGTCCGTCTGCATCGGTGTCGAATCTCCTGGTGGGCCCGGGAAGCCGGGGCGGGTCGGCCCGGCTGAGAACGCCAGTCTTACCTCAGCTGACAACGTTGTCCAGGGTCTATGCTCGACGGCACCCCCCGCACCTCCAGCAGCCCCCTAAAGAATCAGGACCGCACACCGTGACGGACACCGCGCAGGGCACCTCTCGTCGCTACGGCATCCGGCCCACGATGAAGGATGTCGCGGCACGCGCCGGGGTGGGCCTCAAGACGGTCTCCCGGGTGGTCAACGGCGAACCGGGCGTCACCCCCGACACGGAGCGACGGGTCCAGGAAGCCATCACGGCCCTGGGTTTCCGCCGCAACGACTCGGCCCGGATCCTGCGCAAGGGCCGTACGGCCAGCATCGGCCTGGTCCTGGAGGATCTCGCCGACCCTTTCTACGGACCCCTCAACCGCGCCGTCGAGGAGGTCGCCCGGGACCACGGCGCGCTGCTGATCAACGGCTCCAGCGCCGAGGACCCGGCCCGGGAGCAGGAGTTGGTGCTCGCGCTGTGCGCGCGGCGGGTGGACGGGCTGGTCGTCATCCCGGCCGGTGACGACCACCGCTATCTGGAGCCCGAGATCGCGGCGGGTATCGCGACCGTCTTCGTGGACCGCCCGCCCGGCAGGATCGACGCCGATGTGGTGCTCTCCGACAGCTTCGGCGGCTCCCGGGACGCGGTGGCCCATCTCATCGCGCACGGCCACCGCCGGATCGGCTTCATCGGCGACCAGCCGCGCATCCACACCGCGAAGGAGCGGCTGCGCGGCTACCGCACCGCGATGGCCGACGCCGGGCTGCCGGTCGACGAGTCCTGGGTGGCGCTGGGCTCCACCGCCCCCGACCGGGTACGGGCCGCGGCCACCACCATGCTGGACGGCCCCGAGCCGGTCACCGCGCTCTTCGCGGGCAACAACCGGGTCACCGTCACGGCCGTACGCGTCCTGGGTGAACGCCCGCGCCCGGTCGCCCTGGTGGGCTTCGACGACTTCGAGCTGGCCGACCTCGTCCGGCCCGCGATCACGGTCGTCGCCCAGGACGCGGCCCGGCTGGGCCGGACGGCCGCCGGGCTGCTCTTCCGCCGCCTGGAGGGCATCGCCGAGCCGCCCCGGCGGGTGGAGCTGCCGACCCGGCTGATCGCGCGGGGGTCGGGGGAGATCCGTCCGCAGGAGGACTGACCGGCCGCCCGGCCCGGCGGGGGGAAGGCGAAGGCCGCAGGGGCCGGGCGAACGGTGCGTCGCGCCCGGCCCCTGCGGCCTTTTTCCGTCCTTGTCCGCCGCCGGGCGGCGGCGTGCGTCAGGCCGTCTTCACCGGACGCCCGGCGAGCGCGTCGAGGTCGGCGCGGGTCAGGCCGGTGAGCCGGGCGACCTCGCCGGTGTCGACGGCGCCGCAGTCCAGGCCGCGCAGCAGGTAGCCGGCGAGGGCCTTGGCGGTGGCGGGCTCGTCCGCGACATCGCCGCCGGCCTTGGCGACATACGCCGTGAGCCGTGCCGCGGCCTGCTCGAGGCCTTCGAGGTAGAAGGCGTAGACCGCGGCGTAACGGGTCGGCAGGTGGCCGGGGTGCATGTCCCAGCCCTGGTAGTAGGCGCGGGCCAGCGAGCGGCGGACGAGGCCGTGGTGCAGCCGCCAGACCTCGTGGACCCGGTCCTTCGGGCCGACCGGCAGGATGTTCGTGGAGCCGTCGGAGAGGCGGACGCCGGTACCCGCGGCGGCCACCTGCATCACGGTCTTGGCGTAGTCGGCGGCGGGGTGGTCCAGCGACTGGTGGGCGGCGCTGATGCCGCAGGAGGCGCTGTAGTCGTAGGTGCCGTAGTGCAGGGAGGTGGCGCGGCCCTCGGCGGCCCCGATCATCCGGGCGACGGTGGCGCGGCCGTCGGCGCCCAGGATCGACTGGGTGGTCTCCACCTGGATCTCGAAGCCGATCCGGCCGCTCTCCAGACCGTGCGCCTTCTCGAAGGCCTCCAGCAGCCGGACCATGGCGGTGACCTGCTCGGCGTAGGTCACCTTGGGCAGCGTCAGCACCAGGCCGTCGGGCAGCCCGCCGGCCTGCATCAGGCCGGTGAGGAAGATGTCCAGGGTGCGGATGCCGCGGTCGCGGACGGCGGCCTCCATGCACTTCATGCGGATGCCCATGTACGGGGCGGCGGTGCCGTCCCGGTAGGCGGCGGCGACGAGCGCGGCGGCGCGGGCGGCGTGCGCGTCCTCCTCGGCGTCCGGGCGGATGCCGTAGCCGTCCTCGAAGTCGATGCGCAGGTCCTCGATGGGCTCGCGCTCCAGCTTGGCGCGGACCCGGTCGTGGACCGGTCCGGCCAGTTCGTCGGGGATGCCGAGGACGGCGGCGAGCGCACCGGCGTCGGGGGCGTGCTCGTCGAGGGCGGCGAGCGCCTGGTCGCCCCAGGAGCGGATGGTGTCGGCGGCGAAGGCATCGCCGGGGACGTAGACCGTGTGGACCGGCTGCCGGGTGCCGGGGTCGCCCGGGTAGCGCCGTGCCAGGTCGGCGTCCACCTCGGCGAGAGCGGCGCCGATGCCCTCGCGTACGGTGTGCGCAAGGCTCGTCGCCACGGTCTCCTGCTGCCCCATTCGACACCCTCCCGGTGCTCACGCCCGACGATCGAGCGATCCCCTATGTTTCCGCGTAACGGAATCAACAATCCGTATAGCGAAGTTATCCGCGTCGGGTAGCGAGGTCAACACCCCCTCACCCGAGGGGACGCAGGTCACGGCTCCGCGCCCGGGCCCGTAACTCCGTGGCGCCGCCGCCCCGCCCCCGCCAGACTCACCCCCATGACATGGACCGCACCACAGATCGCCCGTCGTGAACTCCCCGCCGCCGCCGGCGAACGGGAGATGCTCCAGAGCTGGCTCGACTGGCACCGCGAGACGCTGTTCACCAAGTGCGCCGGCCTCACCCCGGAGCAGCTCCTCCAGGCCAGCGCCCCGCCCTCCACCCTCACCCTGCTCGGGCTGGTGCGCCATATGGCGCTGGTCGAGCGCTCGTGGTTCCGCGAGCGCTTCGCCGGCGAGGAGCTCGCCGATCTCTACGACCTCGCACGCAACGTCGACGCCGATTTCGACGACGCCGAGGCGGCCGGGGCCGAGACCGACTTCGCGGTGCTGCGCGCCGAGATCGAGGCCGCGGACGCGGCGGCCAAGGGCCGCGGACTGGACGAGACCTTCGTCCATGAGCGCAGCGGGAAGACGCTGAACCTGCGCTGGATCTATGTGCACATGATCGAGGAGTACGCGCGCCACAACGGCCACGCGGATCTGCTGCGGGAGCGGATCGACGGCGCGACGGGCGACTGACACGCCGCCGAGGCCCCGTACGCGGCGTGCGTACGGGGCCTCGGCGCGGGGTGCCTGCCGGCGCGGGCTCAGCCCTTGCGGGTCTTGACCTCTTCGGTGAGCGCCGGGACGACGTCGAAGAGGTCGCCGACCACGCCGTAGTCGACGAGGTCGAAGATCGGCGCCTCGGCGTCCTTGTTGATGGCGACGATGGTCTTCGAGGTCTGCATGCCGGCGCGGTGCTGGATCGCGCCGGAGATGCCCGCCGCGATGTACAGCTGCGGCGAGACCGACTTACCGGTCTGGCCGACCTGGTTGGTGTGCGGGTACCAGCCGGCGTCCACCGCGGCACGGGAGGCGCCGACGGCCGCGCCGAGGGAGTCGGCGAGCGCCTCGATGACCGGGAAGTTCTCGGCGCCGTTGACGCCGCGGCCACCGGAGACCACGATCGCGGCCTCGGTCAGGTCCGGGCGGCCGGTCGACTCGCGCGGGGTGCGCGAGACGATCTTGGTGCCCTTGGAGGCGTCGGCGACGGTCACCTCGAGCTGCTCGACCGTACCGGCGGCCGGGGCGGCCTCTGGGGCGGCGGAGTTGGGCTTGACGGTGATGACCGGGGTGCCCTCGGTGATCCGGGACTTGGTGGTGAAGGACGCAGCGAAGACGGACTGCGTGGCCACCGGGCCCTCGTCGCCGGCCTCGACGTCGACGGCGTCGGTGATGATGCCGGAGCCGATACGGACCGCCAGGCGGGCCGCGATCTCCTTGCCCTCGGCGGAGGACGGCACCAGCACGGCGGCCGGCGTGACGGCCTTGTAGGCGGCCTGGAGCGCGTCGACCTTGGGGGCGACGAGGTACTCGGCGAACTCGGGGACGTCGGCGGCCAGCACCTTGACCGCGCCGTACTCGCCGAGGACCTTCGCGGCCTCCTCGGCGTTCGGGCCGAGGTGCACGGCTACCGGCTCGCCGATGCGGCGGGCCAGCGTGAGCAGTTCGAGGGTGGGCTTGCGGACGGCGCCGTCCACGTGGTCGACGTAGACAAGAACTTCAGCCATGGGATGACTCCTGCGGGAAGAATGAGGGCGGTTGAGAGGGGGCGGGCCTTAGATGAACTTCTGGCCCGCGAGGAACTCGGCGAGCTGCTTGCCGCCCTCGCCCTCGTCCTTGACGATCGTGCCCGCGGTGCGCGCCGGGCGCTCGGCCGCGTCCTCGACCTTGGTCCAGGAACCCTCGAGGCCGACCTCGTCCGCCTCGATCTCCAGGTCCTCCAGGTCCAGGGACTCCACCGGCTTCTTCTTGGCGGCCATGATGCCCTTGAAGGAGGGGTAACGCGCCTCGCCCGACTGGTCGGTGACGGAGACGACGGCCGGGAGGGAGGCCTCCAGCTGCTCGCTGGCGCTGTCGCCGTCGCGGCGGCCGGTGACCTTGCCGTCGGCCACGGCGACCTCGGAGAGCTGGGTCACCTGCGGGACGTTCAGCCGCTCGGCGAGGAGCGCGGGCAGTACGCCCATCGTGCCGTCGGTGGAGGCCATACCGCACACGACCAGGTCGTAGCCGGTCTTCTCGATGGCCTTGGCGAGCACGAGCGAGGTGCCCAGCGCGTCCGTGCCGTGCAGGTCGTCGTCCTCGACGTGGACACCCTTGTCGGCACCCATCGACAGCGCCTTGCGCAGCGCGTCGGAGGCGTCCTCGGGGCCGACGGTCAGGACCGTGATCTCCGCGTCGTCGGCGGCTTCCTTGATCTGCAGGGCCTGCTCGACCGCGTACTCGTCGAGCTCCGAGAGCAGGCCGTCCACGTCGTCGCGGTCGACGGTCAGGTCCTCGGCGAAGTGCCGGTCGCCGGTGGCGTCGGGCACGTACTTCACACAGACAACGATCCTCAAGCTCACGCCGGCTCTCCTACCTGCTTCGTCTCTTCAGAACTGCCTTGTGCTGGCAGCATAGGCGCCTGTTGGGGCGGCTCCGGGTCGGATACGGATCCCCGCGCCGACCCTCATATTACTCGCCAGTACATCCAGTCTTGTGCCCCGAATCAAGGCCGTTGAAATGTGACGTTGCCAACGGCCCTGACCGGGGAACGACCAAGCCGCGCGGGAACTGCTCAGTCCCGCAGCGCGTTGAAGCGACCCTGGTGGTAGAGCAGCGGCCGGCCGGGTCCGGCGGGGTCGCCGACGACGGGCTGGGCGAGCACGATGCGGTGGTCGCCGGCCGGGACCCTGGCCACCACCTTGCACACCAGCCAGGCCAGTACGCCGTCCAGGAGCGGCACGCCCTCGGGGCCGGGGCGCCAGGAGGTGGCCGGGCCGAAGCGGTCCGCGCCGCTGCGGGCGAAGGTGGCGGCGAGGTCTTGCTGGTGCTCGCCGAGTATGTGGACGCCGATGTGCCCGGCCTCGGCGACGGTGGGCCAGCTGGAGGCGCCGGTGCCGATGCCGAACGAGAGCAGTGGGGGTTCGGCGGCGACGGAGGTCAGGGAGGTGGCGGTGAAGCCGACGGGGCGGGAGCCGTGCGCGGTGATCACCGCGACGCCGGCGGCGTGCTGCCGGAAGACGGAACGCAGCAGGTCGGGGGTGGCGGTGCGAGGCGTGCCGAGGTCGGGCGAGGCCGTCATGGAGTTGTCCTTCTGGTGTGGTGTACGAGCCGAGGCAGGGCCGCCGACAGCGGCGCGGCTGTCGGCAGCGGTGAGGTCGTCGCTGCTCACACGCTGGGACAGCGGGCGCTGGCGGTCCGCAGAAGGTCCACGTGCGCGCGTCCGTACAGAAGGGTTCCTGGCCGCATAACGTCAGACTGACGATGCTCGGGCCGCAGCGTCAAGTGGCGCCCGGTATCTGGGAGATCCATCACGGATCAGTCACGGACGGCCGCGCCCAGGGCCGCTATGACATCGGCCTTACGGGGCTGACCGGCCGCGCGGCGCACGATCGCGCCGCGCGCGTCCAGCACCAGCACCGTGGGCGTCCGCAGGATGTTCAGGCTCCGGACGAGATCCAGGTGGGCCTCGGCGTCGATCTCCACATGCGCCACGCCGTCCACGATCTCCGCGACCTCCGTCAGGGTCCGCCGCGTGGCGCGGCAGGGCTGACAGAAGGCGCTGGAGAACTGCACGAGCGTGGCCCGCTCCCCCAGCTCCGCGCCGATCTCGGCGGCGCCCAGCCGCTCCCCGTCGTCCCGCCCTCGCACGGTCAGCCTCCCATTGCGGCGTCGGTGCCACACGCCGAAGGCGCTCGCCGCCGCGAGCACCGCGATGCACACCATGAATCCGGTCATCTCAGCGTTCAGCATTCATGAGACCGCAAAGATTCCCGGCACCGGCTACGGACTTTTCTGCGGCAGAGTGTCGCCATGCCCATCGACAACCTCGACAAGCTCGACGTACGGGGCCCGCGGTTCGGCGCGGCGCTCACCACCCTCGTCCTGGCAGCCGTGCTGATCACCGGGAGCGGATGGCTGCTCGCCTGCCAGGCACTGGTCTTCGCCATAGGCGCGGTGGCCGGCGTCCGACGCTCCCCCTATGCCTGGCTGTTCAAGGTGGCGGTGCGCCCCCGGCTGTCCCCTCCCGATGAGTTCGAGGCCGCCGCCCCGCCGCGTTTTGCGCAGAGCGTCGGGCTGTTCTTCGCGGTGGTGGGACTGACGGGCTACTTCGTCGGGCCGCAGTGGCTGGGCCTCGCGGCCACCGGGTGCGCCCTCGCCGCGGCGTTCCTCAACGCGGTCTTCGGCCTCTGCCTGGGCTGCGAGATGTACCTTCTCCTGAGGAGAACCGCCGGTCGGGCGGCCGGCTGAGGCCGGTCCCGGCCGGTCCCCACGTGACGAGGATCTCCCGGCCGTGGCGGCCGGCACGCTGGCCGCCACGGCCGGGATCGGGCACGATCTCCCGAAAGCCGCACACTTACGGCTGCGTAAGTTACAGCTGTATACAGTCTTCGCCGGGAGAACCCTCCCCAGGCACACAGAAGGGGTCCCCCGATATGGCCGAGCTCGTCTATCCGCCCGTGATCGGCGCCGCCCGTACCGTTTTCAAGGCGCTCGACCTCAAGTTCGACATCTCGGGGGCGGAGAACATTCCGCGCCGCGGCGGTGCGGTGCTGGTGAGCAATCACATCGGCTATCTCGACTTCGTCTTCGCCGGCCTGGCGGCGCGGCCCGCCAAGCGGCTGGTGCGCTTCATGGCGAAGGAGTCGGTCTTCCGGCACAAGGTGTCGGGGCCGCTGATGCGCGCCATGAAGCACATACCGGTCGACCGCGCCCAGGGCATGCACGCCTACAAGCATGCGCTGAGCGCCCTGCGTTCGGGGGAAATCATCGGCGTTTTCCCCGAGGCCACCATCTCGGAGTCCTTCACCCTGAAGAACTTCAAGTCGGGGGCGGCGCGGCTGGCCCAGGAGGCCGGGGTGCCGCTGGTCCCGCTGGCGCTGTGGGGCACCCAGCGGCTGTGGACCAAGGGCCACAGGCGCGATCTGGGCCGTAACCACTTCCCGATCACGATCCGGGTGGGCGAGCCGGTGGAGGCCGACCCCGCCGAGCATGCCGAGAAGATCACCGACCGGCTGCGGTCCCGCGTCCAGGACCTCCTGGAGGCGGCCCAGCGCGCCTACCCGGTACGGCCCAAGGACCACGAGGACACCTGGTGGATCCCGGCGCACCTGGGCGGTACGGCTCCGGCGGCGCCCGGCGCGTAACCGCGGGCGGCGGCCGGACCGCCTCGCCGGCTTACTGCGACCAGACCTCACCGATCTCGACACGGGCGTCCGGGCAGGCCTTCTGCAGCGCTTCGGCCAGCTCGGCGCCCGCCGTCGTCAGCTCCTCCAGCGTCATCGGGGCCATCCGCTCCAGCAGGAACAAGGCGCTGACCGAGTCCTCGGTGAGGCGGGTGCGCACACCCTGGCGCCAGTTCCAGCGACGGCAGGTGACGCCCCGGTCGTCGCACCATACGACCTCCCCGGGCTCGGGGTGCTCGACCACCTCGGCGCCGCCGGCCGCCGTCACGAACGGCTCGTCCCCCCTGGCCCGTACGAGCCGCATGTCTCCCTGGATGCGGTCCAGGTCCTCGCCCCCGACGGGGATCAGATGGGCCACGCTGAGGGCGTTGTAGAGGTCGACCAGGCGGTTGATGCGGGGCAGTCCGCCGTCCGCGAGGGCGCGCTTGGCCAGCGCCTCGGCGGAGTTGCGGGTCCGCGAGGGCTTGGTGCCGAAGGCGGTGTAGGCGGCGCGCCAGGCGGCGATGTGCGGGTCGTCCTGCGGGGCGCGGCCGTCGAGGCGCTCGACCAGGCGGCGGGTGGCCTCGTCCAGCAGGGCCGAACCGGCCTCGTCGCTGGGGCCGTTGGTCAGTCCGTGGGCCTCGATGACGAGGTGCCCGAAGCCGGGCGCGAGGGCGCGCACCTCGTCGGAGATGTGCAGGGGACGGGTCATCGGGGTGCCGCCTCAGAGTTCGGTGGGGAGCAGCTGCCAGAGGTGAGGCCGGTCGACGGCCTCCTGGAGCGATTGGAGCACGGCGGGGTGCGGTTCAGCAAATAGCACCGGATAGTCCAGTTCATTGAACTCCGGGCGGACGGGGAAGGCGAGCTGTTCACGGTCGAGACGGAACTGCGCGTCGATGCCCGGCTTGTTGCCCCGTGGATCCTGCCGGGCCCAGCGTTCCTCGCCGGGCAGCTTGACGGCGACGAGGCCATGGACGACCTCGAACTTCTGGTAGCACAGCGCGGCGGGAATGCCTTCCGCGCGCAGCAGCGCGACGAGCGCGTGCGCCTTGGCGCAGCAGATGCCGTTGCGCTGCGCAAGGACGTCCGAGGCGCGCCAGGTGACCCGCATATCGCCGGAGTCCGCGCTGTGCGGGATGGTGTCACGGACGAAGGCGAAGGCGGCCTTGGCGTATGCATATGCATCGGGGGCGTCTGCGCGCAGCTTCGCTGCGGTGTCGCGGACCAGCGGGTGCCCATGATCGATGACCTCACTGGACGCCAAGTAGGCGGCGATTTCCGGAGTGTTCTGGATCAGCTCCATGATCGGGGAGCGTAGCGATGCGCCCGACCGAAGGTCAATGACTTTTCGGTCGAGCGCATAGCTATGCAGACTGATGTCCGAGGCGGTCAGCGACCCATCTCCTCCCGGATCGCCTCGAGGAACCCGTCCACGTCCTCCTCGGCCGTGTCGAACGCGCACATCCAGCGCACCACGCCGGCCGCCTCGTCCCAGAAGTAGAAGCGGTAGCGCTTCTGGAGGCGCTCGCTGACGTCGTGCGGCAGGCGGGCGAAGACCGCGTTGGACTGCACCGGGTAGAGGATCTCGATGCCGTCGATCTCCCGCACGCCGGCCGCCAGGCGCTGCGCCATGGCGTTGGCGTGCCGGGCGTTGCGCAGCCACAGGTCCTTGGCGAGCAGCGCCTCCAGCTGGACGGAGACGAAGCGCATCTTCGAGGCCAGCTGCATGGACAGCTTGCGCAGATGCTTCATGGCCCGTACGGCATCGGGGTTGAGGACGATCACCGCCTCGCCGAAGATGGCGCCGTTCTTGGTGGCGCCGCAGGAGAGGATGTCGACGCCCGCGGCGTTGGTGAACGCCCGCATCGGGACGTCCAGCGTCGCCGCGGCGTTGGCTATCCGGGAGCCGTCGAGGTGCACCAGCATGCCGCGCTCATGGGCGTGTTCGCAGATCGCCCGGATCTCGTCGGGGGTGTAGACCGTGCCGAGCTCGGTGCTCTGGGCGATCGAGACGACCTGCGGCATGGCGCGGTGCTCGTCGTCCCAGCCGAACGCCTGCCGGTCGATCAGCTCGGGGGTGAGCTTGCCGTCCTCGGTCGGTACGGTGAGCAGCTTGAGCCCGCCGACCCGCTCGGGCGCGCCGCACTCGTCGACGTGGATGTGCGCGGACTCGGCCGTGATCACCGCGCCCCATCGGTCGGTGACGGCCTGGAGGGCGACGACGTTGGCGCCGGTGCCGTTGAACACCGGGAACGCCTCGGCGCGCTGCCCGAAGTGGCTGCGGATGATGCGCTGGAGGTGCGCGGTGTAGTCGTCCTCGCCGTAGGCGACCTGATGGCCGCCGTTGGCGAGGGCGAGCGCGGCGAGGACCTCCGGGTGGGCGCCCGCGTAGTTGTCACTGGCGAAGCCGCGTACCTGGGTGTCGTGGTGCTGCCGGGCATCGGTCGCGCCGGCGCCGGCGGCCGGGTTCGCCGCCCGGCCGTCCGTCGCGCTCATCGCTTCACTCAGAGCCCGCTGCACAGCCGGCGGCACGGCCCGGCTCACCGCCTCGCTGACGGCTTCGGTCACGGCTCGGCTCACGGCTCGGGGGTCAGCCACAGACGCTGTCCATTCACTTCCTGGGCGGGCCGGCCCCAGACCCCGGCGATGGCCTCGGCCAGCTCCGTGACGTCCGTGAAGCCCGCGAACTTGGCGTTCGGTCGCTCGGCGCGCATCTGGTCGTTGACGAGCGCCTTCACGACCAGGATGGCAGCCGCGGCGCGCGGGCCCTGTTCGCCCCCCGACTTGCGGAAGCCGTCCGCCATCGCGAGCGTCCAGGCCTCGGCGGCCGCCTTGGAGGCGGCGTAGGCGGCGTTGCCGCCGGTGGGCTTGGAGGCGCCGGCCGCGCTGGTGAGGAGGTAGCGGCCGTTGCCGCTGCGCTCGAGGGCGTCGCAGAAGGCGAGCGAGGTGTGCTGGACGGTGCGGATCAGCAGCTTGTGCAGCGTGTCCCAGTCCGTCAGATTGGTCTCCGCGAAGGTCGACGAGCCGCGCCAGCCGCCCACGAGGTGGACCAGGCCGTCGATCCGGCCGAATTCCTTCTCCGTACGGTCCGCCCATTCGCGGGTCCGGTCGAGGTCGAGGAGGTCGACGGTGTCCCCTATGACCGTGGCGCCGCCGTGTGCGTAGCGGGCCGCGTCGACGGCCTGCGCCAGGCGCTCGGGGTCGGAGTCGGCGCCGACCACCACCGCGCCCGCCTCGGCGAGCCGCAGCAGGGTGGCGCGGCCGGCCGGTCCGGCCGCTCCCGCCACCGCGATGACCGCGCCCTCCAGCGGCCCCTGACCGCCCGTCGAAGTACCCATCTCCGTCGCCTCCTCGTCCTGCCCCTGGACGGCCGTCCGCCTGGTGGTGTTCCGTTCGGTCCTCACGCCGCCGCCAGCGCGCCGCTGTCGGCCGTGATGCCCTTGGTGGACTCGATCACCGTACGCAGCTTCTTGCGCAGCGCCTCGTAGAACATGCTGAGCGGGAACTCGTCCGGCAGCACGTCGTCCACGAGCTTGCGCGGCGGCTGGTCCAGGTCGAGGGCGCCGGGTCCCTTGGCCCAGACCGAGCCCGGGTGCGGTGCGAGATAGGTCGAGACGAGGTCGTACGCGGCGAGCCAGTGGACCAGCTTGGGCCGGTCGATGCCGTCGCGGTAGAGCTGTTCGATCTCGCCGCACAGCTGGTTGGTGACCTTGGGCGCCCGCTCCCAGTCGAAGTGCAGTGTGTTGTCCGTCCAGCGTACGACGCCGTGCTTGTGCAGGTAGGCGAAGAGCAGCTGGCCGCCGAGCCCGTCGTAGTTGCGCACCCGGTCGCCGGTGACGGGGAAGCGGAACATCCGGTCGAAGATCACCGCGAACTGCACATCGCGCGCCTGGCGGTAGCCCTCGGCCTCCAGCTTCACGGCCTCCTTGAAGGCGGTGAGGTCGCAGCGCAGCTCCTCCAGGCCGTACATCCAGAACGGCTGCCGCTGCTTGATCATGAACGGGTCGAACGGCAGGTCACCGTGGCTGTGGGTGCGGTCGTGCACCATGTCCCACAGGACGAACGCCTCCTGGCAGCGCTCCTGGTCGGCGAGCATCGCGCGGATGTCCTGCGGAAGGTCGACGCCGAGCGTCTCGATGGCGGCCTCGCTGACCCGGCGGAAGCGGGCGGCCTCCCGGTCGCAGAAGATGCCGCCCCAGCTGAACCGCTCGGGGGCCTCGCGCACCGCGATGGTTTCGGGGAAGAGCACGGCGGAGTGGGTGTCGTAGCCCGCCGTGAAGTCCTCGAAGGTGATGCCGCAGAAGAGGGCGTTGTCGTAACGGGTGCGCTCCAGCTCGGCGAGCCAGTCGGGCCAGACCATGCGCAGCACGACGGCCTCGAAGTTACGGTCCGGGTTGCCGTTCTGGGTGTACATCGGGAACAGCACGAGGTGCTGGAGGCCGTCGGCGCGCTGCCGGGCGGGCTGGAAGGCGAGCAGGGAGTCGAGGAAGTCCGGCACGCCGAAGCCCTCGGCCGCCCAGCGGCGCAGGTCCGCGATGAGCGCCTGGTGATAGGCGGCGTCGTGCGGGAGCAGCGGGGCGAGCTCTCCGACGGCCGCTATGGCGCGCTCGACCTCGCCGCGGACGGTGTCGGCGAGCGGCGCGCCCTCCGCCTCGAGGTCGATCAAGCCGTCCTTGGACTGCCACGGGCGGATGGCCTCGACCGCGTCCTTGAGGACGGGCCACGCCGGGTGCTCGACCACACGCTCTGCGGTCGTGGCGCCCTCCGGGACACCCACAGGCGAAAGGATTTCCGTCATGACTGCCCTCCGGCGGTAGATCTTCTTGTGAGCACACCGTAACCAGCCAAGGATCGCCCACTCAAGGGGAGCCGGTGAAAATTATTCTGCGGAGACCCGCCCTAGGGGCAGTTTTTTCCTGCGGGTGGCGGCAATGCCGAGACGTTCTGTCCGTTCTGGCAACGGAATCCGACATTCCTCCGGAGGTCGGAGCACGGAACGGCGGCGAAACTCCGAGGGGTGGGGGGGGGGGTTGCCCCCCCCCCCCCCCCCGGCCCCGCCCCCCCCCCCCCGCCCCCCCCCCCCCCCCCCCCGGACAACCGGGCATGACATTTTTAACCAAAG